>CASFXH010000015.1 GCA_949298575.1 uncultured Parabacteroides sp. | reverse complement strand
CCGTTTCCGCAAGGTGATCGGCGGCAATTCCTCCAAAGACGAGGAAAAGAAGCCCGACACCGAGACGCCCGACACGGAAACGCCCGATACGGAGAATCCTGACGACACGGAGACTCCCGGCGGCGAGCAAACCACCCCGACCGAGCCCGGTGGCGACGAGACGGAACAGCTGCAGCCCGGCGTGGACAACGATGGGGACGGGTCGCCGGAGGTGGTCTGATATTCTTGCTGTTTCGTGTTTGTCGTAGAGACGATGTGCACATCGTCTCTACATTGCCACCACATAATAAGGGGCTGAAACATAGGAAAATAATCCTGTTTCAGCCCCTTATGATTTTTGTGGTGATCCCTCGGTCTGTGACCCCTCAGTCAGCTTCGCTGCCAGCTCCCCTCTCGGGGGAGCTATTAGATAGACTTTGATAGTCCGCGAATGCTTCTCGGGGCGGGCCCCCCTCTGCCCTTCGGGCATCTCCCCCTCACGCGAGGGGGAGAAGGATAGAGTTTGAGGTCTTGTCTTTAGGAAGATATCCTCAAAATCTATCTAATAGCTCCCCCGAGAGGGGAGCTCCCGCATAGCGGGTGAGGGGTTGAAACATAGGCTTATGATCAGTTTTTATCTTGGGCTGTCGGCGGAGCCGACTGAGGGGGATCTTCTTCCCACCATCCCCCAAAAAACAAAAGTAGGAAGGAAACACCTTCGTTTCCTTCCTACTCGATTTTGTAAAAAAGGTTGGGCCCGTTATTAGAGCGCGCCGACCTCTTTCAATGCCGCGTTGGTCTTGTGGACGGCTGCCGCGCTCTTGGCGAAGAGCTCTTTTTCCTCGGCCGTCAAGTCAAGCTCGACGATCTTCTCGATACCGTTCTTGCCCAGGATGACGGGGACGCCGATGCAAAGATCAGACTCGCCATATTCGCCCTCCAGCAGGACGGAGCACGGGATCATCTTGCCTTGGTTGTGGATGATCGACTCTACGACGTAAGCTCCAGCCGCTCCCGGCGCGTACCAAGCGGAGGTGCCCAGCAATTTCGTCAGGGTAGCGCCACCGACCATCGTCGAAGCGACAACTTCCTGCAATTTCTCGGCGCTCAGCAGCGAGCTGACGGGCATGCCCTTGTAAGTAGCCAAGCGAGCCAATGGGATCATCGTCGTATCGCCATGGCCGCCGATCACCATACCCTCGACCTCGTTCGCGTTGCAACCCAGCGCTTGCGACAAGAAGTATTTGAAACGAGAGCTATCCAATGCGCCACCCATACCGATCACGCGGTTCTTCGGCAAGCCCAGCGACTTGAGCGCCAAGTAGGTCATCGTGTCCATCGGGTTCGAGATGACGACCAGGATCGCGTTGGGAGAATATTTCAAGATATTCTCGGCCACGCTCTTGACGATACCGGCGTTGACACCGATCAACTCCTCACGCGTCATGCCCGGTTTGCGGGGAATACCAGAGGTGATCACGACCACATCAGAGTTCGCCGTTTTCTCATAATCGTTCGTGCAACCCACGACTTTCGTGTCGAATCCCAGCAATTGGGCGGTTTGCATCATATCCATCGCTTTACCCTCGGAAACGCCCTCTTTGACGTCGAGCATTACCACTTCGTCAGCCACTTCGTTGAAAGCAAGCACGTTCGCGCACGTTGCGCCGACATTTCCGGCGCCGACAACTGTTACTTTAGACATAATGATAGTTTTTGAATGATAAATAATTATGTATTATAGAATTTTGCGGACAAAAGTACGACATTTATTCCACATAGAGCACCAAGCCTTTCAAGTATTCCCCTTCCGGGTGATAAATGTTGACGGGATGGTCGGCCGGCTGCGTGAGTTGGTGCAGGATGCGGACGTCGCGTCTCGACTGGGCGGCGGCGCTGAAGACGGCCAGGCGGAAATCTTCCTTGCTGACGACTTGCGAGCAAGAGAAGGTGAAAAGGATGCCGCCGGGCTTGATCTTCTCGAACGCCACGGCGTTGAGCTTCCGATAGCCTTGCAAGGCGTTGCGCAACACGTTCCGGTGTTTGGCGAACGCGGGCGGGTCGAGGATGATCAGGTCATAGTCGTGGCCCATCCGTTCCAGGTATTTGAAGGCGTCTTCGGCGTAGGCCGTGTGCCGGGGATCGTCGGGGAAGTTGAGCGCGATGTTCTGGTTGGTGAGCAGGATCGCCTTGCTAGAGCTGTCGACCGAATGGACCGTGCGGGCGCCTCCCCGCATGGCGAAGACGGAGAAACCGCCCGTATAGCAGAACATGTTGAGCACGTCTCGCCCTTTTGAGTAGCGTTCGAGCAAGCTCCGGTTCTCCCGTTGGTCGACAAAGAATCCGGTCTTTTGCCCCTTTTGCCAGTCGATGAGGAAATGGAGCCCGTTCTCGGTCGCGGTCTCGTCGGTTTCGCCTCCCAGCAAGTAGCCGTCCTCGTTGTCCAGGTTGGCCTTGAAGGGAAGGGTCGTTTCCGATTTATAATAGATATTCTGGACGCGCTCACCTAATACCTTTTTCAGCGCTTCGGCGATCTCGTGGCGGGCGTAGTGCATCCCGACGGAATGCGCTTGCATGACGGCGGTACGCGCGTAGAGGTCGATCACCAATCCGGGCAGGTTGTCGCCCTCGCCATGAACGAGGCGGAAGGTGTTGTGCCACTCCGGGTTGGCGGTGAGGCCCAGCGTCTGTCGGAGCGTGTAGGCTCGTTGGAGCCGCTCTTCCCAGAAGGCGGGCCCGATCTCGATGGGCTGGAAAGACAAGATCCGGATGGCGATGCTGCCGATCTGGTAATGGCCAACCGCCAGGAATTGCCCGTTGGCGCCATAGACTTCGACCACCTCGCCCTCCTCCAGCTGTCCGTCCATGGACTGGATAGCCCCCGAGAACACCCAGGGATGAAAGCGCGATAAGGATTCTTCTTTCTTGGGTTTAAGATAGATTTTATGATAGTTCATGAGCTGATAATGATGAGTTCAAATAATTGTAAATCTTTAAGCAGGCCCAAGCGTCGAGCGCCGCGTATTTCTTTTGCGATTCGGTGAGTCGCTCCGCGTTCCAGTTGGTCAGCCGCTGGCCTTTGGAGATCCTTTTTGAAAAGAGGATCGCGTAGATCTTTTGCAAGCTTTCCGCCTGGATTTTGAATCCTTTCACGTAATGCTGCAAATCGACGAAGTTGCCCGGCGCGATATCGCCCCGTTTGCGGATGGCGCCGAAATCGTCGCGGAGGGAAAGCCCGATTTTCAAGTTCTTGTCGTTGTTGAGGAAGTCGATCAACGATTGGGGAATCCCTTTCAAATAGTTCAACCGGAAAAGGAAGCAGACTTCCTCGGTCGCGATTTGGATCAAAGAGATTTTATAACGTACGCCTTTCTTGAAGCTGGGGCGGGTTTCCGTATCGAAGCCGACGATGGGGACGTAGTGCAAGTATGAGATGGCCTTGTTCGCGTCGGCTTCGTTCGTGATGGTGATGATACGTCCGTTAAAGGTTTCAATCGGGAGATTCGCGATCTCCTCTTTCGTGATGGTGGTGCGTGCGATGTCAGTTGTCATGCTGGATTCTCCATATTATTATTGGTTAAACATTCTTCTTCTCCATAGCGGATGGCGTGCAACGCCCGGAGCGCGTTCAGGAGCCGTTCGCCCCAATACTGGCGGAAGTTGTGCCCGCAAAGGGCCAAGGCTTCCCGCATGACGATCTCGTTGCCTTGCCGGAACAGCGCGATAAAGTCGCCCGTATCTTGGAAAACGTCGGCCAAATCTTCCGAGATGGCGGCCGCGATGGGCGTCTCGCTGTAACGCATGTCTTCTTGGAACGTGTTGAGGTAGACGTCTCGTTCGCCCAAAAGGCTCGCGAGGCGCGCTCGCAACCCGTCATACAAAGCTTCCGTGACGGTCGTTTCCAGGATCGCTTCCTCATCGGGCTCGATCATGGGCAATAAAGCGGCTTTCAGGTAGAGAAGAGGCAAGAGTTTGGTCGCCTTATCGACAAATTGATAAAGCGATAGCTCGTTCGCTTTCTCAATGAACGAGCAATATTCTAACGCGACCGTTACGAATTCCAGCGTGACGGGCGCGTAAACCGGATTTTGTTCTTTCCTCATTTTATTTCGATATCATAAACGCGCAAATCGGGGATTAAGTGGATTTGCCGATCGCGAATATAGGAAAAAAACGGGATATCCTTACGCTTCTTCTCGCGTGGCGTCGGTTCTCTGGGATCTTTAGGGGCCGCTATTCAAATTTGTTGTACATTTGCGCGAATGAATCATTATTATTTGTCGTAAGAAAATCCATATATCATGGTTAAGAAAGCAAATGCTTCCGCGAAGCCGAAGGCCGGTGGGCGGAATCTCTTCTCGGCGCTCAAGGCCTTTTTCACGAACGAGCGAACTTGTTTCATTACGGGATTGGTGTTGGTGATGCTGACGATCTATGTCGCGCTGGCGTTGATTTCCTTTTTCTTTACGGGGGCGGCGGATCAGAGCATCGTCCAGAATATTCCTTTGAATGATTTGTTGGCCAACCGGGGAGCGGTGGAGAACTGGACGGGCGTGCGTGGCGCCTTCTTGGCGGATTTGTTGATGAACCGGCTGTTTGGCGTCTCGTCGTTCGTGTTCTTGTTTTTCTTGGGGTCGGTGGGCGCGCGGCTGATGCGGCTCTGCCGGGTGTCGTTGCTCAAGCGATTCTTGTTGAGCGCGGCGCTTCTCATCTGGGGCTCGGTTTTCTTCGCGTTCGTGTTCATCAAGGGTTATGAGGACACGTTCCTTTATTTGGGTGGATTGCATGGCTATTTTATTTCGGAGTGGTTGATCTTGAATATCGGTATTCCGGGGACGATCTTGGTGTTGTTGGGGTCGTTTATGGTGATTGCCGTGTTCATGAGCCCGAGAACGATTCCTTTCTTGCAAAGTCTTTTCTCTTTCGGTTGGTTGAAGCGGAAGAAGAAGGCTGATCCGGAGGTGCCGGAGGATGTCGCGCCGGAACCGGAAGAAGAAGAGGAGGAAGAGGAGCGGCCGGAGGAGGTGAAGGTGGAAAAGGAAGAACCGGAGTCTCCCGAGGAAGAAGATTTAAAGGTTGACGATCCTCTCCCTTCCGGCGACCGTACGTGGGAGGTGGAAGTTCGGCAGGCCCCTTCCGCTCCCGCGCCGGAAGTCCCGGAGACCTCGAATCCCGGTTTCACGGTGGAAATCCCGAAAGATGAGGACTTGATCTCGGACGAGTCTCCGGCCGTGGTGGAAAGCCCGTTCGAACCGGAAGGCGATTATGACCCGAAGCTGGATCTCTCCTCCTTCCGCAACCCGACGATCGATCTCTTGAAGAAATACGACATCAACGACCGGCAGGTCGATATGGAAGAACTGAACGCGAACCAGCAACGCATCAAGCAGACGCTGGAGAGCTTCGGCATCAGTATCGCCTCGATCCAGGCTACGGTGGGGCCGACCATCACGCTCTACGAGGTGGTCCCCGACACGGGCGTACGGATCGCGAAGATCAAGAACTTGGAAGACGACATCGCCCTGAACCTTTCCGCCCTGGGCATCCGCATCATCGCCCCGATCCCAGGCAAGGGGACGATCGGTATCGAGGTCCCGAACAAGGATCCGCAGATCGTCTCGATGCAGTCGGTCGTCGCGACGCGGAAATTCGTGGAGTCGAAATACGATTTGCCGGTGGTCTTGGGCAAGACGATCACGAACGAGATCTTCATGTTCGACTTGTGCAAGATGCCCCACTTGCTCGTGGCCGGCGCTACGGGGCAAGGTAAATCCGTGGGCTTGAACGCCATCATCACCTCGTTGCTTTACAAGAAGCATCCCTCTGAGCTGAAGTTCGTGCTCGTGGATCCGAAGATGGTCGAGTTCGGGATCTACACGGGGCTGGAGCGGCATTACTTGGCGAAATTGCCCGACGAGGAGAAACCCGTCATCACCGATTGCACGAAAGTCATCATGACGCTCAACTCGGTCTGCAAGGAAATGGACGACCGCTATGAGCTGCTGGAGAAAGCGCACGTGCGCAACATCAAGGAATACAACGCGAAATTCGTCAAGCGCAGCCTGAATCCCGAGAAGGGCCACCGCTACATGCCCTTCATCGTCGTGATCATCGACGAGTTTGGCGACCTCATCATGCAGGCGGGCAAGGAGATCGAGACGCCCATCGCCCGCATCGCCCAGAAGGCCCGGGCCGTCGGCATCCACATGATCATCGCCACGCAGCGCCCCTCGACCAACATCATCACGGGTATCATCAAGGCCAACTTCCCCGCCCGCATGGCGTTCCGGGTGATGCAGATGGTCGACTCGCGGACGATCCTCGACGCGCCGGGCGCCAACCAGCTGATCGGTCGGGGCGACTTGCTCTTCTCGCAAGGCGGCGAGACGACCCGCGTGCAATGCGCTTTCGTCGACACGCCGGAAGTGGAACGGATCGTCAACTTCATCTCCGACCAAGCGGGCTACCCGACCGCCTACATGCTGCCCGAATACGTGGGCGAGGGTGGCGAGGGCAAAGCCTCGGGCGCCGTCGACCTGCACGAGCGCGACCCCTTGTTCGACGAGGCGGCGCGGCTGATCGTCATCCAACAGCAAGGCTCCACTTCGCTGATCCAACGGAAGTTCTCCATCGGCTACAGTCGGGCGGGCCGCTTGATGGACCAGCTCGAGGCGGCGGGCATCGTCGGGCCTTTCGAGGGCAGCAAGGCGCGCCAGGTCTTGATCCAGGACGAGTATTCATTGGAACAACTTTTAAGCAATTTGAAATAGACGATGAGGAAGGAAGCACGGAAAAGCGAGATAAGGCGATGGCTCGTCGCGATGGGCCTTTCGCTGTGCGCCCTGGTCGGCGGCCGGGCGCAAGACGCCGCGACGCTGCTCGGCGAGGCGGCGGCGGCCTATGAGCGATCGAACGGATTGAGCGCCAAGTTCTCGATCCACAATTTCTCGCCCGCCCAGAACGTGGGCGAGAGTTTCGAGGGGACGATCCAGATGCGGGGCGAGAAGTTTGTCTTGTCGACCCCCGACGTGACGACCTGGTTCGACGGGACGACGCAGTGGAGCTACGTCGGACGCGTGGAGGAGGTCAACGTGACGACCCCGACGGGCGACGACCTTCGCATGACCAACCCCATGATTCTCCTGAACGATTACCAGAAAGGCTTCTCCGCCACCCTGAAAGGCGAGAGCACGGGCCCCAACGGCAAGTCGGTCTACGACATCGAGCTGACCCCCAAGACCCGAGGCAGCGACCTCAAATGCGTCGAGCTCCGGATCGAGAAGTTCAAGAAGCTCCCGGCGGCCATCGTGGTGGAACTGACGAACGGCACGCGGACCAGCGTCCAGATCGACGCCATCCAGACGGGCCTCAACCAGCCCGACCCCTTCTTCACCTTCCCCAAGGCGGAATACCCCGACGCGGAGATCATCGATTTGAGATAAACGAACACATTATATATAATAAGGTATAGAGCAATGAGCGAAACGACAAACGAACGGACCCGCTGCCTGATCATCGGATCGGGCCCGGCGGGCTATACGGCGGCGATCTACGCGTCGCGCGCCAATTTGAACCCGGTCCTCTACGAGGGCATCCAACCGGGCGGCCAACTGACGACGACCACCGAGGTCGAGAACTTCCCCGGCTATCCCGAGGGCGTCACCGGCCCCCAGCTGATGGAGGATTTGAAGAAACAAGCCGAGCGCTTCGGCGCCGACATCCGCATGGGCATCGCCACGGCGGCCGACCTCGGCCAGGCGCCCTACCGCGTGACGATCGACGGCGAGAAGGTGATCGAGGCGGAAACCCTCATCATCGCCACCGGCGCCACGGCCAAATACCTCGGCTTGCCCGACGAGCAGAAGTACGCCGGCATGGGCGTCTCGGCTTGCGCGACGTGCGACGGTTTCTTCTATCGCCGGAAAAACGTCGCCGTCGTGGGTGGTGGCGACACGGCCTGCGAGGAGGCCATCTATTTGGCGGGCTTGGCGAAGCAAGTCTACCTGATCGTCCGCAAGCCCTTCCTGCGGGCCTCGAAGGTGATGCAAGAGCGGGTGTTCCAGACGCCCAACATCCAAGTCCTCTTCGAGCACAACACCGTCGGCCTCTTTGGCGAGAACGGCGTGGAGGGCGCCCATCTGGTGAAACGCCGGGGCGAGCCCGACGAGGAGCGGGTCGACATCGCCATCGACGGCTTCTTCCTCGCCATCGGCCATAAACCCAACTCCGACATTTTCAAGCCTTGGCTCGAGACCGACGAGGTGGGCTACATCCTGACCCTCGACGGGACGCCGCGGACGAAGGTGCCCGGCGTTTTCGCGGCGGGCGACGTGGCCGACCCTCATTACCGCCAAGCCATCACGGCGGCTGGCAGCGGCTGCAAGGCGGCCATCGAGGCGGAACGCTACCTGGCGGCCGCGGGCAAGTGATCCCGTCGCGGGAACTAACACCGGTTCGGCGGCGGTTAGTTCCCGAAGCTGGAAAGCTCGGCGGCGCTCCGGGAGAAGCCTTCCCGTCGCGGGAACTAACACCGGTTCGACGGCGGTTAGTTCCCGAAGCTGGAAAGCTCGGCGGCGCTCCGGGAGAAGCCTTCCCGTCGCGGGAACTAACACCGGTTTGCTGGCGGTTAGTTCCCGAAGCTGGAAAGCTCGGCGGCGCTCCGGGCGGACCTTTCCCGAAACGGGAAGGCTCCGCGGCGTTCCGGGCGGACTTTTCCCGAAACGGGAAGGCTCGGCGGCGCTCCGGGCGGACTTTTCCCGATTCGGGAAAGCTCGGCGGTGTTGGCGGGCAAGTTTTTTTGAAATAGAAATTATTTAAAACCATAAAACATGATGTTGAAGAAAAAAGGAATCTTATGCGCCTGGTTGCTGGGGGCGTTGTGTATGATGATGTCTTGCGCCAACGAACAGGAGGTGAAGACACGCGTGATCGCCCATCGGGGCTACTGGACGTGCGAGGGCTCGGCCCAAAACTCCATCCGCTCGCTGGAGCGGGCGAGCGAGATCGGGGCCTACGGGTCGGAATTCGACGTCTACCTGACGGCCGACAGCGTGTTGGTCCTCTTCCACGACGACAAGATCGGCGGTCGGCACGTGGCCGAGATGACCTACGCCGAGCTGAGCGACACCATTCTTGAGAACGGCGAGCCCGTCCCGACGCTCGACCAATTCCTGGAGCGGGCGAAGAGCTTGCCCGACATCCGGCTGGTCTATGAGCTGAAAGTGCATCCCACGCCCGAGCGCGACCGGCTGGCGGCCCAGGCCAGCGTGGCGATGGTCGAGGCGAAGGGCTTGGCCGACAGGACCGATTACATCTCTTTCAGCCTCGAGGCTTGCAAGGAATTGATCCGCCTCGCCCCCGACGCGAAAGTGTTCTACCTGAACGGCGAGCTGGCGCCCGAGGAATTGAAGGCGATGGGCTTCGCGGGCTTGGATTATCACTTCAGCGTGCTGGAGAAACACCCCGAGTGGATCGACGCCTGCCACGAGCTGGGCATGGAGGTGAACGTCTGGACCGTCGACGAGAAGCCGAAGATGGAGGAACTGATCGGGCAGGGTGTCGATTATTTAACGACCGATTATCCTGAAGAGGCCCTGAGCCTGACGGAGCGGGCGCGATGAGGCGGTGGGCGATTTTGTGCGCGACTTGCGTGGCCCTCGTGTGGACGGCCGCCGCGGTGGATCCCCCAAAGCGGGAGGTGCGGGCCGTTTGGCTGACGACGGTCTACGGCCTCGACTGGCCCCAGCGGCCGGCGCGCGACGAGCGTTCCCGCCAAGCGCAGCAAGAGGCGCTCCGTGAGATCCTCGACAGCTTGGCGGCGGCCCATTTCAACACCGTCTTCCTCCAGGCCCGCCTGCGGGGCGACGTGATCTATCGCTCGGCCATCGAGCCGGCCAGCCGGGTTTTCTCCGGGAAAACGGGTGAGCTGCCGGGCTACGACCCGCTGGCCTTCGCCATCGAGGAATGTCACCGGCGGGGGATGGAGTGCCACGCCTGGTTCGTGACCTACCCGCTCGGGACGGAGCGGAGCGTGCGGCAGCAGGGGCGGCTCTCCGTCGTCCGTCGCCGGCCGGAGCTGTGCAAGCGGCATAAGGGCGAATGGTATCTCGACCCCGGCGCCCCGGGGACGACCGACTACCTCCTCTCGCTGGCGCGCGAGCTGGTGGAAAACTACGACATCGACGGCATCCACTTCGACTACCTGCGCTATCCGGAGGAGGCGAACCGTTTCCCCGACAAGAGCCTCCATCGGCGTCACGGCCGCTCGATGAGCTTGGCGGACTGGCGGCGGCAGAATATCACCAACCTGGTCACGCGAGCCTATGATCTGGTGAAGTCGCTGAAACCTTGGGTGCAGGTGAGTTGCGCCCCGCTGGGCAAATACAGCCGGATCGAGGCCGTCCCCAACGCCGGATGGACCGCTTATGAGAGTGTCTATCAAGATCCCCAGCGCTGGATGAAGGCCGGGAAGCTCGATATGGTGGTCCCGATGATGTATTACCTGCACCGGAACTTTTTCCCCTTCGTCGACAATTGGGTCGCGAACGCCGCGGGGCGCCTGGTCGTGCCGGGCCTGGGCGCTTACCGGCTCGACGCGGCCGACGCGGACTGGGCCTTGAACGACGTGACCGACCAGATGGATTACAGCCGCTATTTCGGGGGTGTCGGCAACGCGTTCTTCCGCTGCGGCTCCCTCTTGTCGGACACGAAAGGGCTTTACCGCGAGCTTCGCGACCGCTATTATCGTTACCCCGCCCAACTTCCGCCCCTGACTTGGCTGAACGACTCGGTGCCGGCGGCGCCCGAGGCGCCTCTCGCCACTCGGCAGGGCGATACGCTGCGCCTTTCCTGGCAAAAGCCCGCGGGCGAGACTCGCGAGTTGACCTACACCGTCTATTACGCCCAAGCCGACACGCTCGACCCTTCGTTGGCCCGCTCCATCTTGGCGACCAACCTGCGGGAGACGGAGCTTTACCTGCCGGTCGGCGATGGCGAGCGGGGCCTTTTGTTCCGGGTGACGGCCTCCACGCGCTATCACGTCGAGAGCCCCCTTTCGCGAGAGACTTACTATTATTGGTCGGCCTATGAAAAATGACGCTTTTTCGGCGGCGATGCAACGTTTCCCCGGAGAAGCGCGTCCTTTTTCTTGGCGCGTCGAGAGAACGTGCGTTCGTGGAGTATCGGAATGAATGAAAATCAGTTGATAGAAGGTTGCGAGAAAGGGGAAAGGCGGGCGCAGAAAGCGCTTTACGACCAATTCTCCGGGAAAATGTTCGCCGTTTGCCTGCGTTACGTGAACGACAGGGAAACAGCTCGCGACTTGCTACAAGACGGTTTCGTGAAAGTTTTTCATTCCATCGGCACTTACACGGGCAGCGGTTCTTTCGAGGGATGGGTCCGGCGGATCTTCGTGAACGTGGCCTTGGAATACCTTCGGCGCAACGACGTGCTGCGCGAGGCGATCGATCTGGATCAGGTGGTGGAAAGCCCCCGTTCGGAAAGCTCGGCGCTCTCGGAGTTGTCGGCCGCCGAGCTGATGCGGTTGATCCAACGGTTGCCCACGGGTTTCCGGACCGTCTTCAACCTTTTCGCGATCGAGGGCTATTCGCACCGGGAGATCGCGGAGATGTTGAAGATCTCGGAGAGCACCTCCCGTTCGCAATACGTGCGGGCAAGACAGGTGCTGAGAAAATGGATTGAAGAATGGAATAAACAATAGGAAATGAAGGATAAAGAAAGAGACAATTGGGATGATTGGGCCCGCTCGAAGCTGTACGATTTCGAGGAGGCGACCACGCCGGAGGATTGGGAGGCGGTGGCCAGCCGTTTGTCGCGGCAGGTGCCTTTCTATCGCCGTCCCATGGCGCGTCATGTGGCCGCGGCGGCGGTTCTCGTAGCCTTGCTTTCTTTGGGTGGCCTTTATTGGCTGACGGATCGGCCCGCCGACGAGGAAGAGGTCTTGGTGGAACAAGTCGCTCCGCCTTCCGCCCCCGCTTCTCCCCAACGTGTGGAGCCTGAAGCGGAAAGGCTTTTGCCCGCGCCCTCTCACTCATGGCTGGCCGTGGCGCCCGACGTGGAAGCGCGGTGGGTGGAGATCCCTTCAGACGCGGAGGCGATCGAATTGCCCATGGCCGCTTCGCCTGAGAATGTCCAGCCGTTGGCTCGGGTCGCTTCTGTCGGCCCAGACGCTGGGGAAACACGTGCCGTGCGCTCGGCTTTCTCCAGGCGGACGGTAGAGGAGAAACGGACGTCTCGCGAGGAGCGGCGTTGGCAAATCGGATTGGCGGGTGGTGGCCTTCCCGTCCAATCGGATAATTCAGTCAATCGGTATGTCACGAACAGTGACGCGCTCCGGAGCGAGAATTTGTTGGCGATGAACGCGATTGAGGGGAACGTGGAGCCTTCACGGACTGATATCCATCACCGGCTTCCTTTCAATGTGGGGATTTCGGCGAGTCGTTACCTGACGTCTCGCTTGGCGGTACAGTTGGGCGTGTCGTACGCGTTCTTGTCCTCCGATTGGAAAACGAGCGGCATTTATCATACGAAGACGGAGCAACGTTTGCACTTTATAGGAATACCCGTATCTTTGTCGTTCACTTTCGCGGAGTGGAACCGGTTGCGTTTTTACGCCCTGGCGGGAGCGAAAGCGGAGGTCAATGTCGCTGGTCGACAAGAGATGCGTCTCTTTTCCGACGATCACATGATCGCGATCGACGAGTCGAAGGTCCGGATGAAAGAATGGCAGTGGTCGGTCAACGCGGGATTGGGCGTAAGCTATCCGTTGGTTCGTTTCCTGAGCCTCTTCGCCGAGGTCGGTGGCGCTTATTATTTCGACAATGGGAGCGCGGTGGAGACGATCTACGCCGAACGCCCGTTCAACCTGAATTTGCAGGCGGGGTTGCGTTTCGGTTTTTAGTATAAGAGAAATGTCTAATTAATTGATTATATAAATAGGAAAAATGAAAAGAATGAAATTGATGGGAGCCGTGCTTGCCTCGGCTATGGTACTTTTGTCCTCCTGCCTGGATGGCGGATCGAACACCTTTTCCGCGACGCAATTCGCGGTATGTGGCGTGACGGATCGGACTTACCAAACGGTATTGAACACGCCGTCGGGACCGATTTATTCGACGAGCATGGAAGGGAAGGTTGTTTCCGGAGCATGTTATCAAGTCGCCTACGAGGTCGATACCTCGTCTCCTGAGAACGAGAGCGCGGCTACGAGAGGGTTCTACATGGCGTCGATCAACGCCTTGTCGGAAGTGATGAAGGGTGATTGCCAATTCTATAACGTGCCGGATACCGTTTCGTTGTTGGATAACGAATTGCCTTTGCAGAACTTGGCGGCTTATTCGCAACTTGGCGTTTATTTGGACGGCCATCTGTTCCTGGGCGGTACGTTGAGCATGAAGAATGATCAACAAAACCAATGGTCGCTCTATTGGAACCGTTCGGAGGCTCCCACGGAAGAGGAGGGCGTGAATGTCTATAACCTCTTCATGCGGGTACAAAAAGTGACCGATGGCGTCGGTTCATCAGCTACCGCGATGACAGAGCCTCGTGCGTTTGAGCTGGATGACGTGCTTCAGGCGGTCAACGATTCCGAGAAGGCGAACAACAAGGAAATCTTTACATTAAAGATCAATTACCTGACAGCGATTAACGAGAAGGATAGCACCGACTTGAAGTGGGATTCCATGCGTTTGAGCTTTAACGTGACGGAATAAACCGATTCCAGATTTGGTTTCGAGGCGTTAAAAAACGGACCGCGATCCATTTAAATTCCACCGCGAGGGATTTTCAATTCCATTGCGGTGGAATTTTTTTGCGCTTCGAGGGCATGAATGGGGGAGGGAAATAAACAAAGTCGGCCGACAAGACTTTCGTCTTCCCGGCCGACTCGATTTTTTAGTCTCTCCTCCCAGAGGAATTATTCAAACCGTTTGCTTAAGAAGATGTGGCTGACATAGCCCACAACGATCAGAATTAATCCCGTCAATAACGCGGAGTTACTTGCTTGACCCGAAAAATCGGGAATTGCCAATACGGCTACGCCGATGAGGAGAATAATGACTCCCAGATACTTTAAAACTTGATTCATGGTTATAGATGATTTTAATTTATTTTCAAACCTACCGCAAATAAAGCAATAATAACTCGGTTGAGAAAATATTTTCCTAAAAAAATGCCCAAAGGATTGAAATTAGCCTCTATCTTCGCGAAAACAAAAAGAGAATGGATATGAAACGACTCTTCTATTTGATTTATTATTGGCTGATTTTTATGCCTATATTCTTGGTGTTGACGCTTCTGACCGCATTGACGACGATCGTGGGGTGTCTTTTGGGCGGAGAGCGGATTTTTTCTTACTATCCGGGGATGATTTGGTCGCGGTTGACGTGCTACTTGTCGTTCTGTCCCGTGAAGGTACGGGGGCGGGAGCATATTGACCGGAAGCGCTCGTATGTCTTCGTCGCGAACCACCAGGGGGCTTTCGATATTTTCTTGATCTATGGTTTTCTGGGGGTGCCGATCAAGTGGGTGATGAAGGCCGGGATCGGGAAGATTCCCTTCGTGGGGGCGGCGTGTCGGGCGGCCGGTTTCATTTTTGTGGACCATTCGACCGCGAAAGCTGCCGCGCGTTCGGTGGCTGAGGCGGAGCGGAGCTTGAAGAAAGGGGCTTCGGTCGTCGTATTCCCGGAGGGCTCAAGGTCGCATACGGGGAAGTTGGGGCGGTTTAAGAAAGGCGCTTACCAGATGGCGGTCGATCAGCGTTTGCCTATTATCCCGATCACGTTGAACGGGCCGTTTGAGGTCTTGCCGATCGGGACGTTGAACGTGCACCCGCGGCACATGGAGATGGTGATCCATCCGGCGGTCTCGACCGAGCAGGTGGACACGAGCCACAAGGGCATGCAGGACTTGGCGGATCATACGCGGACGATCATCGCTTCCGCCCTTTGGGAAAAATATCAATAATCAATAAGCTTTTAAGATTCCTCGTTTGGTCACCTTGAGCTGGAAGGCGAAGTTGTCGCCGAGCAGGGAGCCGGTGTCGAGCGAGAGGGCGCCTTCGAAATGCCATCCCTGAAGGTGGGGATGGGTATAGGTGAGGCCGACGAAGGTGGCGGCGCTTCGCTTTTTCTTCAGGAAAGGCGCGGCGTGGCGTCCCCAGCCGTTCATGTAGGTGAACAACACCCGGTAATCCAGATGGGGCGAGAGCGCGCCTTCGGCCCCGACGTGCCAGTCGCGGACCCGGTTGCATTGGAAGCCCAGCCGGCCGTCCTCGTTGTATTCCGGGCTTAAGATGAGGGGGGTCCCGAGGGCCCGGTTGAAATAGGAATGGCCGGTCGTGTATTCGATGTTGTTGTAATAGTCGTCGTTGCCGCCGCCTACGCCCGGATATTTCCCGTGGTCGAACCAGATGAAATGGAAGGGGCCGCTTTGGTCGCGCGTGGTGAGGTATTCGACGACGAGGACGCGGAGCCAGGGGAGCTGGTGGAGTTTCAGCTCGGCGCCCCAGAGTCCGTCGAGGCCATTTACGAAAATCATGCCCGACTTATCGTTGAAGGGATGCTGGTGGTAGGCCGAGAGGCTCCAGGCGGGTTGGTCGTAGTCCAGCCGGAAGTCGTAGGAGCCGGAATGGCTGCCCAGGACATTGACCTGGTCGGTGACGGAGGCCTGCTGACCGCCTTTGCTGCCGCAGATGACCCGCAGGAAATCCTTAAACGAATGGGGCTGTTCGCCTATCGCGGGGTCGGTCGAGGTGCCACCCCATTGCGCCCAGTGCTGCACGCCGACGGTGAGGGCGAGGGGAAAATCGCCCCGTGTATCTTCCACTTTCAGGTAGAGAGATTTGTGATGCCAGAGGACCCGCTGGTTGTAGGTCTGCCCCTCGGCCGCGAAATCGGTGAGGTAGCTTTGGTCGAAGGAGCGGCCCAGGGCGAAATCGCCTTTCACCTGGAGCCAGCCTCGCGTGAGGGGGACGACGGTGAAGGCCGGGAGGCTGAGGTTCACCTCCGGGATGGGGCGGGCGTTGGCGGAAAAGCTCAGGTCGCCCGAGCTGAGCCGGCGGTTGAGCAAGGACGTGTAGCGCTCTTTGCTGCCGACGGTGAGCAGGAGGCGTTGGAACCCGATCTCGGCGTAGAGTTGTTGGAGATAGACGTTGCGGTAGCGGGGTATGGCCCCCACGACGTCGACGCCCGCCCCCCAATGGAAATCTTTCCCGAAACTTTGGTCATGAAACACCCCCACGTTGAGGTAAGCGTTGTTCGCCTCGAGGGGCACCTTGCCGTATTGGTTGCTGGCGATCCAGAAAGGCGTGTGGTCGCCGCTGCCCGCCGAGCCGGCGAGGGTGGCCCGGTAGCTCGTCGCTTCCCGGGCGAGGGTGTCCGCCTCTTGGGCACGGGGGGCGAGGGTATTTCCGAAAATGAAGAAGCCGATAAGGGCGAGTGCCGTCTGTCTCATGTCTCCGTTTGCTTTAGTGTCTCGCGAAAATAGTCATTTCCCTTGAGCCGGCAAGGTGGCGCGGGCTTCCAGCCAGAGGCGGATGGTCCGGTAGGTCCGTTCGCGGGCCGGGGGGGCGGAGAGGAGCAGGTCGTGCAGGCCGTCGGGGATGGTCACGCAGGTGACGTCGGGGCCCAGCTGGCGGCCGTAGGTCTGGATATCGTCGACGTCGAGGACGATGTCGGCGTGCCGATAGCGCTCATCCCACTCCAGGCCTTCGGGCACCGATTGGCTTGACGAGAGGACCAAGATGGGGCACAGCAGGTTGGGATGGTTCTGGATGGCCAGCTGGGCGGTGTGGATGGCGTGGACCCAGCCCGCTTTCTTCGGGTGCGAGTAGACGAGTTTCCAGTCGGTGTTGAAGAGCCATTCGCCCTTGTAGCGCTTGAGGAGGCTGGCGGCGTATTGCGAGAAGGCGCCCCCGTCTTGCGCCGTGACGTCGGGGAAGAAGCGCCCCAGGAACGAGACCGACGGCAGGAGGATGTTCTCCATCCCCCACCCGAAGTTCCAGTCCAGGAACGGGCTGTTGAGGATCAGCCCCCTCACGGGATAGGGCGGCAGGTGTTTCAAGAGGTAGTAGCTGGCCGTCAGCCCGCCCGTCGAGTGGCCCATGAGCCAGATTCGCGTGTTGCCTTCCGAGCGGATGATGGCGAGGGCCGTGTCGATGTCGGCGAAATATTCCCCGAGGTCGTCGCACGAGAAGGGATCCTGGTGCGGGCGGAGCGAGCGCCCGTATTTCCTCAGGTCGAGGGCGTAGAAGTTGTAGCCCCACGCCCGGGCGCTGTCGCCCAAGGCCCATTGGAAGAAATAGTCGTTGTAGCCATGCAGGTAGAGGATGGCGCCCTGGGCGTCGGGGCGGCCTTCTTTCTTGACCAGCGTGCAGACGACGGGGCCTTCCCGGTCGTCGGGCATCTGGATGGTGCGGTAGCTGTAGCCCTCGCCCAGGATGTCGGGCTGGTATTGGGCGCGGAGGGGCAGGAGGCCGCCCGCGAGGAGGATCAGTAGGCCGAGTATTCTTTTCATAAGCGTTCGCGATTTTTTTAATATAACCGCGAAACGCTTTAAAAGTTCAGCCCCCCGGCCGCTTTATTCCTGGGGCATGAGCTGGGCCTTGAACCAGTTGACCAGCCGGTCGACGATGGGGCGCTGCTGCCAGACGGGCCCGCCATGGTTGGCGCCCTCGACGACGAGGTAGGTCGCCTCGTTGCCCGCCGCGCGCAGGGCCTCGTAGAGCTGCTCGCTCTGGTGGGGCGAGACGAGCTGGTCGTCGGCGCCATGCAGGATGAGGAAGGGCGGGAGGCCCGCCTTGACGTGCCCCATCGGGCTGGCGTCGCGCGCCTTCTCGCGGTCGCTCAGGATGCCGGCGCCGGGGTAGGTGTGGAAGGCCGTCCCGTGGACGAGCAGGGCTTCCGTCACGTTGGGCGCGGCGTGGATCCGCTGGATCTCTTCGGAGTAGCCCTCGCCGATGTTCGTCAGGTCGCTGATGCCGTAGATGGTGGCGACGGCTTGGACGGCAGAGGATTGTTCGATGTGGTCGCCTTGGTCGAAGCGCGTCTCGCCGTTCGTCGTGCCGACCATCTGGGCGACGTATCCCCCGGCCGAGTCGCCGAAGACGCCGATCCGCTCCGGGTCGATGCCCAGCTCCTTGGCGTGGGCGCGGAGGTAGCGCACGGCCGCCTTGGCGTCGACGACGAGCGCCGGGAAGCGGTCGGGCACGACGCGGTATTCAGCCGCCGCGACGACGAAGCCCGCCCGGGCCAGCGCCAGGCGCGTCTCCAGGTAGCCGCCGTAGTTGGCCGACGTGAAGCCGCCGCCGGGGTAGAAGATGACGGCCGGCTTCGGCTCGCGGCCCTCGGGGATGAGGAGGGTCATCTTCAGCGAGCGGCTGCCGCGGGCCGAGGTGATTTGTGAGTACTCCACGTCGCCGACGACGCTGACGGTCGGCTCCGTGACTTCCACTTTCGGGATGATTTCCTTGCCGCCCGCCGGCGTGTCGACGGGGGGCGTGGCCCAGGCCGCGGTGGCGGCGCAGGCGCAGACGAGCGCGAGGGCGCGAAGTTGTGCTTTCATGTCCATTCTTTTTGTTTATTTTATGTTGTTATTGGATATTTCCTTTTCTCCGTCGGGTTTTTCCGCCTTGTCCTCCTCTTTTTTCTCGCCGCGCTTCTTGCCTTGGTTGGCGATGATTTGCTTATACATGAGGACCAGCCCGTTGAGCGACTCGATCGCCTCCTTCAGCCCGGGCGCGGGGCTGACGACGGCGTAGGCCTCGAGGTAGCGGGCGATCTCGCGGAAGAGGCGGTCGGCCTCCGCGCGCGTCTCGAGGGTGTTGATGTCTTTGATCGCGAGGCGCTCGCTCACGCTGTGGACTTTCCGGTCGATGATCGCTTGGAAACGTTGGTTCTCCTCGTCGAGGGCGTCGACTTCGGGCCGGAGGCCCAGCGTGTCGACGCATTTCGCCGCCGGCTCTTCCCGCAAGAGGCTCACGAGGTTTTTGTAAGCCACTTGCGAGCTGTAGAAGCCGTTTGTCGTGATGCCCCGGTAGCTCGCGAGGAGGCTGCTGAGCGTCTCGGCCGCCTTTTTCCGCTCGGCGATCGGGTTGCTGAGGTGCGCGCGCGTCACGCTCATCAGGCAGCCCGCCAGGCGGTCGCGCCGGTAGTCCGATTGGCGGAGGGGGGCCGTCTCCACAAAGGCCTTGGGGCGGTTCACGATCAGGCTTTCCTTTTCCAGGACAGCCTTGTGGGCCTCCAGCAGCGGGGCGAGCGCCTCGTAGGGGGCCGTCAGCGGCTCGACCGTTTGGTTGGCCATGCGATGAAACGTCAGGTGCGCCCCGAGCGTGAGCCTTTTCAGTCCTATCTTTTTAATTTTCAATCCGCTCATCGTTCCTTTGGGGGGAAATGGGATCCCTCCCGACGCGAAGATAATCTTTTTCTTGGAAAAAAAGCGCCTATTCTTGTCTTTTTTTTAAAACAATCATAACCATAAGCGCTTATGTTTCGCTTATCTATCACATATTCGCTAAAAATAAGCGCTTATGTTTCGCTTATACATTATGTATTTACTAAAAACAAGCGCTTACGCTTCGTTTGTCTATCATGTATTCACTAAAAATAAGCGCTTATTTCCATGAAACACGTTTTTGGGCGATCCGCGCCGTGGCGCGTAGGGGCGAAAAAAAAGAGAGCGGCCCTCGCGGGAGGCTCTCTCCAAAAAAATTAATACCATGAAAAATATAAACAAAAACACTGGCCCCCACGGGTGGACCCTGATGAGGGAGTGATAGGTTAATTTCTTAATTGTTTTCCGGACGCAATTTGCGTACGACGGCTCCGGCCTGCCACATTTCGCTCTCGCGCAGGGCCCTGAGCTCCTCGTTCAGCTTCTCGCGGTAGTCGGGCTGCGAGTTGGCGTCGATGGAGCGTTGCGCCTCGTTGCCGCAAGCGACCTCGTTATACAGTTTCTCGAAGACCGGCTTGACGGCGTCGTGGAACGGGCCCATCCAGTCGAGGGCGCCGCGTTGCGCCGTGGTGGAACAGTTGGCGTACATCCAGTCCATGCCGTTCTCGCCGAAAAGGGGCATGAGCGACTGGGTGAGCTCCTCGACGGTCTCGTTGAACGCCTCCGAGGGCTCGTGCCCGTGCTCGCGGAGCGTCTCGTACTGGGCGAGGAGCAAGCCTTGGATGGCGCCCATCAGCGTGCCGCGCTCGCCGGTGAGGTCGGAGTAGACTTCTTTCTTGAAGGTCGTCTCGAAGAGGTAGCCCGAGCCGACGCCGATGCCGAGGGCGATGACGCGGTCCCAGGCGTGGCCCGTGGCGTCTTGGTAGATCGCGTAGCTGGAGTTCAGTCCGCGTCCTTGGAGGAACATGCGGCGGAGCGAGGTGCCCGAACCCTTGGGCGCGATCATGATGACGTCGACGTCGGCCGGCGGGACGATGTGCGTGCGGTCGCTGTACGTGATGGCGAAGCCGTGCGAGAAGTAGAGGGCCTTGCCGGCGGTCAGGTGTTTCTTGATGGTGGGCCAGCATTGGATCTGCGCCGCGTCGGAGAGGAGGACCTGGATGATGGTCGCCCGCTCGCAGGCTTCCTCGATGCTGAAGAGGGTCTCGCCGGGCACCCATCCGTCGGCGACGGCCTTGTCGTAGGTCTTGCCGGGGCGTTGGCCGACGATGACGTTGAAGCCGTTGTCGCGCAGGTTGAGGCTCTGCCCCGGTCCTTGCACGCCGTAGCCCAGGACGGCGATCGTCTCGTTTTTCAATACTTCTCTGGCTTTCTCCAGAGGAAACTCCTCGCGGGTGACGACATTCTCGTCAACACCGCCAAAATTCATGATTGCCATTTTGTTTGTTTTGTTTTTATGCCGTGGCGCTCGGGCCGCGGCGGTTGTTTGTTTATTTATGGATTAAATGAATATCACTTTGCTCCGGGCGACGGCTTCCGTGCCGTCGCGGCGGATCTCGACGAGCGTCGCCTCGGCTTGCTCGTCGACGGCGAAGTCGAGCCGGTCGCCATAGCGGGCCTCGGCCACGTAGGCGATCTCGAACCGCCCGACCCGCTGGCGCTCGAAGCGCTCGAGGGGGAAGAGGTCGAGGATGTGCTCGATGTATTTCACGCTGTTGACGTGGCCGTTGATGTCGATGTCGCTGTAGCGCGCCGTGAGGCTCCGCGCGGGCTCGAGGCCGGGGGCGAGCTTCAGGCGCGAGGGCTTGTCGATGGGGCAGGGGCGGTCGGTCACGTAGTCGGTGATGTGCCCCTCGTGCATGGCCAGGAGGTCGGCGGGCCGGCGCGTGTCGAGGTCGATCATGGCCCAGACCGATCGGGCGTAGCCCATCACGCCGCCCCGCTCGTCGACCAGCTCGAAGTTACGGTCGGTGAAGAGGCGGTAGACGTTCTCGACCCACGTGCGGACGCGGAACGTCTCGTCTCTCCGGGGGTAGCGGCTCATCTCGAGGGCCAGCCTGGAGAGGACCCACGTGTAGTGGCGCTCGTTGAGCGAGTTGATGCCGAAGCCCCGCTCGCCGGCGTGGAAGCCGGCGCTGTTGAGGAGGTAGTTGCCCAGCGTGCCGAGGGTCAGCCGCCCCATGAAGTCGGCGTGGAAGGGCTCGACCTTGAACGTGTATTCGCCGATGAGGGGATGTTTTTCCGTCATGTGCCTGTCCTCCTCTCGTTAAACGTGCCTCTTCGATTGCATGTAGCGGTCCTCGCGCGCCGTCAGGTACTCGTTGACGCGCTCGAAGCAGCTGGTCGTCACGGCCACCCTTCCGGAGCGTACGAATTGCAGGACGCAGTTCAGGGCGCGCAGCTCTTGGTAGAGCGAGGTGATGTCGTCGCTCGACCCCGACATCTCGACGATCGAGAAGACGGGGTTGACCTCGACGATGTGCGCGCTGTAGTGGCGGATGACGCGCGAGGGCTCCGGCGAGTTCTGGAACTCGGGGGTGGAGACCTTGTAGAGCGCGATCTCGCGCTGGAAAATGTCCTCATCCTTGAAATAGTGGGCCTGGATGACGTCGATCTTCTTCTCGATCTGGCGGGCGACTTTCTCGACCACGTCCTCGGTGGTCCAAGCGGTGATCGTGTATTTATGGACGCCCTTGATCGAGGAGGCGGAGACGTTCAGGCTCTCGATGTTGATTTGCCGGCGGGTGAACACGGCGGTGATCTGGTTCAGCGTACCCGCGATGTTCTCCGAGTGGACGATCAACGTATATAATGCTTTCTTGTCGTTATCCATCATTGTTTTTCCCTTTCTCGATTAACATTCCAACAACATTTCATTGACCGGATAGCCCGGCGGGGTCATCGGCAAGACGTTCCCTTCCTCCACCACGCAGGCTTCCAGCAGGAACGGCCCGTCGGTGGCGAGCATTTCCTCGATGGCCGCGCCCAGCTCCTCCCGCTCGAGCACCCGCCGCGAGGGGATGCCGTAGGCTTCGGCGATCTTCATGTAGTCCGGGTTCATCATCGGGGTGAACGAGTAGCGGCGGTTGAAGAACATCGCCTGCCATTGGCGGACGTTGCCGAGGTAATTGTTGTTCAGGAGGATGATCTTGACCGGGGCTTTTTGCTCCATGACGGTGCCCAGCTCCTCGATGGTCATCTGCAAGCCGCCGTCGCCCATGATGGCGCAGACCGTGCGCCGCGGGTTGCCGAAGGTGGCCCCGATGGCCGCGGGGAGGCAGAAGCCCATCGTCCCCAGGCCGCCCGACGTGATGAGGCTCCGCTCGAGGTTGAACTTGAAGTAGCGGGCGGAGAACATCTGGTTCTGGCCGACGTCGGTCACGAGGATCGCCTCGCGGCGGGTCGCCTCGCTCACGGCGTGGATCACCTCACCCATGTTCAGCGGGCCTTTCTCCGGGAAGAGCTCCGGCCGGATCACTTGCTCGAACTCCGTCTGGTCGTAGGGCTTGAAGCTCTCGATCCATTCCGTGTGCCGGCTCTCGTGGACTTTCTCCAGCAAGAGCGCGAGGCTCTTCTTGCAATCGCCCAGGACGGGGACGTCGACTTTCACGTTCTTCCCCAGCTCCGAGGGGTCGATGTCGAGGTGGACGACCTTCGCCTGCCGGGCGTAGGCCTCCAGCTTGCCGGTCACCCGGTCGTCGAAACGCATCCCGACGGCGATCAAGACGTCGCACTCGTTCGTTTTCACGTTCGGCCCCAAGTTGCCGTGCATGCCCAGCATTCCTTTATTTAAATAATGGTCGGAAGGCAGGGCGGAGAGGCCCAACAGCGTGCAGCCGAAAGGCAGGTCGGCTTTCTCGACCAGGCTTTTCAATTCCGCTTGCGCGTTGCCCAGCTCCACGCCTTGGCCGACCAGGACGAGCGGCTTTTCCGAGGCGTTGATCAGCGCCGCCGCCTTCTCGATCGCCACGGGGTCGATCTCCGGATCCGGATCGTAGCTGCGGATGAAGTCGACGATGACGGGTTTGTATTCCGTCATTTCCGTCTGGGCGTTTTTCGCGAAGTCCAGCACCACCGGACCCGGCCGTCCGCTCTGGGCGATATAGAAAGCCCTCGAGACCGCCCACGCCACGTCGTTGGCGGAGCGGATCTGGTAGCTCCATTTGGAAATCGGTTGGGTGACACCCACCAAGTCAACTTCTTGGAACGCGTCGGTTCCCAGGAAACCCGCGCCAACCTGCCCGGCGATGACGACGATTGGCGTACTGTCGATCATGGCGTCCGCGATGCCCGTGATCGTATTGGTCGCGCCTGGCCCGCTCGTCACCAAGCAAACGCCGACTTCTCCCGACGAGCGGGCGAAGCCCTGCGCCGCGTGAGCGGCCCCCTGTTCGTGGCGGACCAAGATATGATTCAATCGGTCCCGATGGTCGTAGAGCGCGTCGAAGACCGGCATGATCGACCCTCCGGGATAGCCGAAGATGGTTTTCACGCCTTGCGCCTCGAGCGACCGCATTAAAGCCTCGGAACCAGTTATTAACTCTTTGCCCATAGTTTTATTTGTTTGTGTTTCATTTTTTAATCCAATATTCTAACTCCGCCCTTGTCCGCCGAGCTGACCATCCGTGCGTAGGCTTGCAGGGCCTTGGAGACGGTCCGTTGGCGATGGGGGGGCGTGAAGGCCGCTTTCCCTTTGGCTTCTTCCGCTTGCCGGCGGCTTGCCAGCTCCTCGTCGCTCAGGCGTACGTTGATGGCGCGGTCCGGGATGTTGATCTCGATGATGTCGCCATCCTTCACCAGCCCGATCGCGCCGCCGGAAGCCGCTTCCGGGGAAATGTGTCCGATCGACAAACCGGACGTGCCCCCGCTGAAGCGACCGTCGGTAATCAACGCGCAGGCTTTTCCGAGGTGCCGGCTCTTGATATAGGAGGTGGGATAAAGCATCTCTTGCATGCCCGGTCCGCCTTTCGGCCCTTCGTAGGTGATCACCACGACATCTCCCGCGACGACTTTCCCGCCCAGGATGCCTTCGCAAGCCGCCTCTTGGGAGTCGAAGACTTTCGCGGGTCCCGCGAATTTCCAGATGCTCTCGTCTACGCCCGCGGTCTTGACGACGCAACCGTCTTTCGCGATGTTACCGAACAAAACCGCCAAACCGCCGTCTTTCGAGTAAGCGTGCGCCACGTCGCGGATACAACCTTCAGCCCGGTCCGTATCGAATGTCTCATAGACGTGATCTTGCGATCCCATTTGGATATTGAAATAGCCGCCCGGAGCGCTGCCGTAAATCCGTTTCGCGTCCGGATCGATCGTTTCGCCCATCAGGCTGTATTTCGCGATATCCTCGCCCAACGTAGCGCCATTGACGCGGATCGTGCTCAGATCCAAAAGGGAAGCTTTTGCCAATTCGCCCAAGATATTCAAGATGCCACCGGCCCGGTTGCATTCTTGGATGGAATATTTTTGCGTGTTGGGCGCCAATTTGCAGAGGCAAGGTACCCGGCGGCTCAAGGCGTCGATGTCGGCCATCTTGAAGTCGACATTCGCCTCGTTGGCCACGGCCAGCAAATGGAGGACCGTGTTGGTGGAGCCGCCCATCGCGATGTCAAGTGTCATCGCGTTCAGGAATGCTTGGCGGGTGGCGATGCTGCGGGGTAAAACACGCTCGTCGCCCTCTTCATAATATTTATAAGCGTTCTTGACGATTAACCTTGCGGCGTCCTTAAACAGTTGCCGCCGGTTGACATGGGTCGCCAAGATTGTCCCATTGCCAGGCAAGGAAAGTCCAATCGCTTCCGTCAAGCAATTCATGGAATTCGCGGTGAACATTCCGGAACAACTGCCACAACCAGGACAAGCGCATGCCTCGATTTCCTCGATTTCCGCTTGGCTCACCGAATCGTCGGCCGCTTTAACCATCGCCGTGATCAAGTCCGTATTTTCTCCCCGCCACTTATGCGCTTCCATCGGTCCACCCGAGACGAAAACGGCGGGAATGTTCAAACGCATGGCGGCCATCAACATGCCCGGCGTGATCTTGTCGCAGTTGCTGATGCAAACCATCGCGTCGGCCTTGTGGGCATTGACCATGTATTCGACGCTATCCGCGATGATGTCGCGCGAGGGTAACGAATAGAGCATTCCGTCATGGCCCATAGCGATGCCGTCGTCGATCGCGATCGTATTGAATTCAGCGGCATAGCAACCTAATTTTTCGATTTCCGCTTTCACCAATTGTCCGACCTCATGCAAATGTGTATGTCCGGGGACAAATTGGGTGAATGAATTGACGATCGCGATGATCGGTTTGCCAAATTGCTCTTTTTTCATGCCGTTGGCATGCCATAACGCACGTGCTCCGGCCATTCGTCGACCTTCCGTGCATTGCGAACTTCTTAACGGATGTTTCATTTGTCCTATTTGATTATGTTTTTTGACTTTACCTATTAAATAAAAAAGCCTTCCCCCTGTTAGGAGAAAGGCTTACGAAATATTTCTTGTGTTCAATCACGTTCCGCATACCTTTCTCCTTTCCCGCTAATGACTAGAAGGACCACCACTGAAATAATATGCGATACGTTGTTCGGCATACGATTTATTTCCAATTTGGCCGCAAAGGTAGAACAATAATCTATACTTGCAAAGAATCTAAAAGGTTTTATTGCGCTTTCCTTTCAAATAGCAAGGAAAGCTTTTTGTTGTCTTGCAGTTTAACATTAGTGGCCCCAACGAAGCGATACAATCGCACGAGCGGGAATCGTATAGGTGAATCTTTGTTCACCATCATCGAACAAGACGTGTCGTGCCTCGCCAGTGTTGCGGATAACTAAAGCTAGGCTACCATCCTTATTCTCAAAGGCGCTGTAATTTAATACTTCTTTCGTATCGCTTTTTGCCTCAATTCGATTGGCGCCAGGCTTTACGACGCTCGCGAGGTGAGCGATCACGTAATAATGTGAGTTACGGGTGATGATGGAATATGTTTCCGTATCAATATCCACGGCGCCATAACATGTCGCGCAAGCTCCAGGGCCACCATGCGGCCCTTGGTCGCTATCAAGCATTAGGTTCCATAGGATAACCGCTTGACACCAATTGTTTATCGTCCCGATACCCAACTCTTCCATGTCTCGAAGAAGTGTCGCGGACAAGTCACGTCCGTTATTCCATTCTCCGATGGAGGCTTCCGAAAAAACGAGCCCCTTATCAGGACGGGCATCGTGGATAGCTAGCAATTCTTCGCGATCACCTCCATAATTGTGGTAAGCGCTTCCCGCGAAGAAACGAGCCGCTTCAGGATCCTCGAAAATCCGCAGGGGATAGCGGCTCTGGTCGGAGATGTTGTCGTAGTTGTAATTATGGTCGAACGCATAGATCTTGATCGATGGGCATTCTTTCGCGAGTAGAGGACCGAGCGCGTTTTTCACGAAATCCCGTTGCTCGGCCCATCCCATGAAAAGAGAAGCCGAGTTGCCTCGGTTCAAAGGTTCGTTTTGTGGTGTGACGCTATAGATCGGGATACCTTCCGCCTCGAACGCTTGGATCCATTTCAGGAAATAGAGGGCATAATCCTCGTAATAGGCTGGATTCAATTGGCCACCAGTCCACGAGTCGTATGGTTTCATACTCTCCAAACTTTCCACTTTCATCCATTTGGGGCAAGTCCATGGCGTTCCCATGATTTTCAATCGCGGATTGATTTTGAGGATTTGTCTCAAAATGGGGATTATGTACTCCGTCTCTTCTTTTGTCAGGGCAAAGTTTTCGATGCCCGGCGTATCGCAGCAAGTATAATCACTTAAGGAGAAATCCGAACATCCTATAGGTACTCGTACATAACTAAAACCATAATGGCTGGGTGAGAAGGTTTCCTCGAGGAAAACTTGTCGTTTTTCAGCAGGCATGAGCGAGAGGTTATAAGCCGACGAACCGGTGATTGCCGCTCCAAATCCATCCATAGCCTGATAACGGACAGATCGGTTGATCCGGATAATGATTTCTGCCTTATTGTGGGAATCTAACGTGAGTTCGCTTTTTGATAAATCCAGGCTTCTCGATTCCGTAGTTGTATAAACGGTTACATTTACTTCTTCTTGCGCTTCGATTTCTCCGCAGAGGAAAAGCAGGGCTGTCGTAAATAATAAAAGTGTTTTCATTGCCATGTACGGTTACTTGATTTTATTTTCAGGGATTGTATCGAGTGATCGCGTTTCATCTTTTGGCGTGAGTCCGATCTCACGTGCTTTTTCGATCATGAAAGAGTAGGCTACGTCATGTTCATTCTCGATAATTCCATCGAGAATCGCGTTTTTAATGGCTTCTTTCAGGATACCAATAGGAGGAGATGGAGGAATATTGAAGACACGCATGATTTCTTCGCCATCGACAGGAGGCTGGAAGTTGCGAATGCGGTCTTTTTCCTCAATATAAGCTAATTTTTCACGAACGAGTTGGAAGTTATGAAGGAACCGACGCACTTTTTCCGGATTTTTGCTCGTGATATCCGCTTCGCAAAGAGTCATGAGATCGTCGATATCGTCGCCAGCTTCAAAGAGTAGGCGGCGGATCGCGGAGTCGGTTACCTCATCATCCGAAAGCGCGATAGGGCGCATGTGTAAGCGTACCATTTTTTGGACGTATTTCATCTTCTCGTTCATGGGCAATTTCATTTTCCGGAAGATATTGGGGATCATTTTCTCGCCAATGAAATTGTGATTATGAAACGTCCAGCCTAATTTGGGATCGAACCGCTTAGTGACAGGTTTCGCGATGTCGTGAAGCAAAGCGCTCCAGCGTAGCCAAAGCGAGTCGGAAACCCGGCTAAGGCGATCGAGCACCATCAATGTGTGCGCGAAGTTGTCTTTATGGCCGATACCTTCTTTGGTTTCTACGCCTTTGAGGGCGCTTAGTTCGGGAAAAATGAGCGGAAGTAGTCCCGCTTTGTCGAGCAAATTGAATCCGAATGAAGGTTTGGGTGATAAGATAATTTTGTTGAGTTCGTCGGCGATACGTTCCCGTGAGATAATCTTGATGCGTTCTCGATTCCGATAGATGGCGTCAAAGGTTTCGGACGCGATAAAGAAACCTAATTGCGTGGCGAAACGGATCGCTCGCATCATGCGTAAAGGATCGTCGCTGAAAGTGATATCGGGATCGAGTGGGGTTCGGATCGTGAGATCTTCCAAATCGGCGAGGCCATCGAAAGGATCTACCAGCTCGCCATAGCGTTTTTTGTTTAAGCAAATAGCTAGGGCGTTGATCGTAAAGTCTCGTCGGTTCTGGTCGTCTTCCAATGTCCCGTTCTCGACAATGGGTTTGCGCGAGTCGTGGCTGTATGATTCTTTTCGTGCGCCGACAAACTCTAATTCCAGGTCGGCGCATTTTACTTGCGCAGTGCCGAAGTTTTTGAAGATGGAAAGGTTGGCGTGGCGTCCCAGCTTACGGGCGACTAACCTAGCCAATTCGATGCCGCTACCTATCGCTACGATATCAATGTCTTTCGATGGGCGATTTAGGAATATGTCTCGCACATACCCTCCGATCACATAGGCTTCTACCCCTAGTTCATCTGCCGCTTCCGAGATCAGGTGGAAGGGTTTTGATGAAATATGCTCCAATAACTCTTCTTCGCTTATATACATTATTATATATAGATCATTATTTTTCGAGCCGCGAAAATAAGGAATTCCCTTTTCCCGGGCAAATGTGTTTCGATCCCGTTTCGTCTCTTAGCGGAAATGTCACATCTGTCATGAGATTGTTATTTCTCTTAATGGCATTGTATTTCCTAGTAAATAGATAAGAAATGACATCTCCGTTATTTTGCGCCTGAATTTAAAGTGGAAAAGATGACTTATCTGAAGGAAAAACAAACGGGTAAACGAAAACGGAATTGGGGTTGGCTAGCCGCATGTATGCTGGCTGGGACAACCGCTTTGCAAGCCGCTTCGATCAAGGGCTTTGTGAAGGACAAGCTCTCGAAAGAGGCGCTGATTGGCGCGACGGTCCAGATTGTCGGGACGACAAATGGGACGATTACAGGCTTGGATGGCGATTTTGAATTTCCGAATTTGCCGGATGGAACGTATCAATTGGAAGTTCGCTATGTGTCTTATGAAACATTGGTGTATACGGTGGAAATCAAAAATGATCAAGACGCGGTGGTTGACTTGGAACTTTCGACGGATGACGAGCAATTGGACGAGGTGACAATTGTGGCTCGTAAGAATTTGGAAAGTGAGCGGATGCTGTTGCTCGAGCGTCAGAAATCGACCATCGCGATCGAGAACATCGGCGCGAAAGAAATGAGCATCAAGGGCATTTCGAATGTGGAGGAAGGCGTGAAGAAACTTTCGGGCATCTCGATCGCTTCAGCGGGTCAGTTGATCGTGCGTGGTTTGGGTGATCGTTATAGCGCGACGACCTTGAATGGATTGCCAATCGCTTCTCCAAACCCCGATAATAAGTTGATACCTTTAGATATTTTTCCCGCTTCTACCGTGAAGAATATTACGGTAAGTAAGGTTTATGAGGCGGACGCGTTCGCGGATTATTCGGGTGCGTTGATTGATATCAGCACAAAGGAATTGACGGGTGAGGATTTCTTTAATATTTCATTTGACTTGGGTGGCCAGTTCAATACGCTGGGTGGTGATTTTTATGAGATGGATCGGGCCGGCTCGCTTTTCAAAGCTTCATCGGTCGATCAGAACGCCCTCGATATGGAGTTGAAGGACTTTAATGATTATGTCGTTCAGCGGAATATTTTTGAGACGGATTTTTCGGTTACGAAGAAAACGGCCCTGCCGGAGTTTGGTGGGAATATTGGCTTTGGGAAGAATTTTGACTTGGGACCGGGTACGTTGAGTATCCTGGCTTCGGGTAGCTTGAGTAATGATTTGCAAACGATGAAGAACGCGTCGGTCCGCACGTTGGAGGCCGGTGGCGACGTCTTGACGGAATTCAATTACGACAGTTATGCGGCGGAGTTGAAGATCGCTGGCTTGGGCAATGTCGGTTACTCTTGGGGTGGTGGAGACCATGTCGGCTATACGTTCTTCTATGCCCGTAACGCGGTAGATGATTATATGTCGCGTCAGGGTTATGACTATGAGGATCATCAGCTGGTGGGCAGTAATGATGTCGCTCATATCTATACGTTGATGAACCATCAATTGGGTGGTGAGCATTTGTTTGGCGACCAATGGCGTTTGGAATGGGATGGCTCATATAGCAAGACGAGCAGCGAGGAGCCTGACCGTCGGCAAGTCATGTTCGAGCGCCAAGAAGACGGCAGCTTGGAGCTATTTAAGCTGAACCGCCAGGAAACGATGCGTTATTTTGGTGATTTGAGCGAGAATGAATGGGTCGGCAATATCTTTGGGGAGTATTTGTTTGGTGACGCCAACAAGCTCAAGGCCGGATTCTCCTACAAGGATAAAAGTCGCGACTATATGTCCACTCGCTTCTACTATAATTTGAATAAATTGAATCCGGAGATCACTTCGCCTTACGAGACGGACAGCTATTTGAACTTCTCCAACATCCAGGACGGTACGATCGTGATCAATCGCGTGAAGCTGCCGAGTTACAGTTATGACGCGGGGAACCGGATTTATGCCGGTTACGTCCAAGCGGATTACTATCCGACGGAGGCGTTGCTGATCAACTTGGGCCTGCGTTTCGAGGCGAGCCGTCAATGGGTGGATTATTATGACGATAGCGGTCGTGCGCAGCGCAACGAGTTGAATAAGGACGACCTTTTCCCGGCGATCAACGCCAAGTACAGCTTCGGATCGAAAGGCGACCTCCGCTTGTCGTTGTCGCGGACGGTTACTCGGCCATCGTTTATCGAGATGGCGCCGTTCCTCTATCAGGAGTCTTACGGATCCGCCCAGATTCGTGGTAACGCGGATTTGCAGAATGGCTATAACTACAACGTGGACTTGCGGTATGAATTGTTTAGGGAAAACAGCGACGATATGTTGGCCCTGACGGGTTACTACAAGATGTTGCAAGACCCGATCGAGCGGGTGCAGACCTTGGCGGGTGGCGCGGCGGTCCACTCTTTCCGGAACGCCGATGATGGCTTGGCCGCCGGTGTGGAGATCGAGCTTCGGAAAGAGATCGTGCGAGACTTGAAAGTAAGCATGAACGCCTCTTTCATGTATACGAACGTGAAATTGCCCGAGGGGGGCGCTTACACGAACAGCCAACGGGCCTTGCAGGGCGCTTCGCCTTACTTGATCAACGCCGACGTGACTTACGCGCCCCGTTTCTCGGACGATCGTTCCTTGAGTCTCGCCTTGCTTTACAATCTGCAAGGGCCCCGGATCCACGCGGTGGGTATTTCAGGCTTGGGGGATATCAAGCAGCAGCCGGTCCATACGCTCGATTTCGTGGCGGGTTACCAAATCAACGAGCACTTCAACGTGAAGTTGCAAGTGAAAGACATGTTGAACCGCGACGTGGTCTTCATGCAAGACGTGCCTATGGCGGACACGAAGATGGAAGTCGAGCGCTTCAAGCGTGGATCCGGTTTTGAGGTAGGGGCGACCTACAATTTCTGAGGAGTTATTGAAAACAAATAATAAACACTTTAATAGTTATATGAGTATGAAAACATCTAATTGGAAATTTTTGGCTTTGGCATTTGCCGTAAGCGCGGGCGTAATGACCGCTTGTAGTGATGACGATGATCCGGCTCCTACGCCGACTCCTACTCCCGACCCGACGCCGGGTGGTGACACGACGGAGGTCGTGACTTATATCCTGGACAAGGATATCACGGAGAACACGACGTTGGAAGCGGGCCAGACCTACAAGCTGACGGGCGGTATCCACGTGGTCGCTCCGGCGACGCTGACGATCCCCGCCGGCGTGACGATCGAGGCGGTGAATGACGACGTGGTCGACTTCATCCTCGTGGAGCAAGGCGCGAAGATCGACGCGCAAGGTACGGCCGAGAAGCCGATCGTGATGACTTCCGAGTTGAAGGAATCCGGCGCGTGGGGTGGCGTGCACATCTGCGGTTACGCGCATACCAACGCCAGCGGTGGCACGGGCAAGTCTGAGATCGGCGACGCGGATTACGGAGGCGACAAGGACGACGACAACTCGGGTATCATGCGCTATGTCCGCTTGGAATACACGGGCTACGCTTTCGACGAGGAGCATGAGGCGAACGGCTTGTCGCTCTATGGCGTGGGAAGCGGCACGACGCTGGAGTACATCCAAGCGTACAAGGGCTCGGATGACGGCATCGAGTTCTTCGGAGGCTCGGCGAACATCCGCAACTGCGTCGTCACGAGCTGCAGCGACGACTCTTATGACTGGACAGAGGGTTGGAACGGCAAAGGCCAATTCCTCGTCGCTTACCAAGAGGCCGCCGAGACGCTGGGTTACGATTGCGACTGCTTGATGGAGTGCGACAACAACGGTGACAACAACGGCGCCACGCCGGTCGCTCACCCGACTTTGGCGAATGTCACCCTGATCGGTAACGGTGGCGACGGGCAAGGCGTCCGGCTGCGCGCGGGTACGCAAGTGTCGCTCTACAACGCGTTGATCTCTGGCAAGGCGCTGCCTTTGACAGTCGAGACCGAGGAGACGGAGCAAGCGCTCGCCGACGGGACTTCCGTCTTGTCTAACGTAGCCATCTCCGCTACGCTCGACTCCGATCTGGGCATCTTCACGAACGAGATGTTCGAGGCCATCACGGGCAACTTGACGAACCAAGCGTTCGAGTGGACGGACCTCTTCATCGGTACGCAAGAGGGTGGCGAGACGCCTGCCGACGGTTTCTTCGAGACCGCCAACTACAAGGGCGCCGTTTCCGCCGACAACAACTGGACCGCGGGTTGGACTCTTTAATAATTATTCTATAGTAACTGAGAAACACACACTTCTTTTTTGGGGGCCGCCCCGGCGTGAGTCGGGACGGCTTTCTTTTTTGTATGACGGGCACGTTTCTAGACGAGGCTCTCTGACCTATCATAGACTAGGCTCTATGATGTATCATAGACTAGGCTCTCTGATATATCATAGACGAGGCTCTCTGACCTATCATAGACTAGGCTCTCTTATATATCATAGATTAGGCTCTATGACCTATCATAGATTAGGCTCTCTTATATATCATAGATTAGGCTCTATGACCTATCATAGACTAGGCTCTATGACCCATCATAGACGAGGCTCTATGACCATACCACTGAATAAATGTTAAAAAGACAAGAACGCTTCTCATGGGCGCGGTTATGATTTGGAGGAAATACACGGTTTCCCCGGGGCGGGGCTATTCTTCCGCCTCTTCCTTTCGCGCCGCCTGGATCTGTTGGAGCAGTTGGCGCCGCAAGTCCTCGATCAGCCGCTCTTGTTGGGAGAAGCGTTTCGAGTAATGCGCTTTCAGGGCGGCGATCTCGGGGGAATCCGTCGACTTGGGCATGGGGCCTTTCTTGATTCCGGAGATGACCGACTGGAAGGCGTTGTTCTTCTTCTCCAATTGCTCGACTTTCTTCTGGAGCTGCTGGATCGTCAAAAGGTAGAAGAAGTTATCTATTCTCTTGCCTTGGAGGGAGTTGAGGAATTTCTTCATGGCAGGGTCGCCTTGGAGGAGGGCTTTCTCGATGTCGAAAATGTTGTTTTGCTGGCGCTCCACCGTGGCCTTGAGGTCGGCGATCTCCTTGTCGCGGCTCGCCAAAGTGTCTTCCAGCTCGCTGATGTAGGCGTTGAGTTTCCCCACCTCCACTTGCGAGGCTTTCAGCAGGGCCTTGTCGGGGATTTTGCTCAGGCCGAAAAGCTCCTTGTCTTTACGTGTTTTTCCCGGTTTCACTTTTTTCCTTTTTATCGATTCGCGAAGATAAGAATTTCGCGGGTGATCCTTTGAGGGAAAAGGCATGAAACCCGTACCTTCGCGGCGAATATAAATTTTTTCTCATGAAACGACTGCATTGGATATTTGGAACGGCCGCCCTGGCGCTCTGCCTGGCCGGCTGCGACGGCGACCGGAAGGCCGCGCGGGAGAGGTTGGACAAGGCGCGGACCCTCTACGAGACGGGCGATTTCCTGGGCGCCCGCTCGGAGATCGACAGCGTCCGCGCGCTCTACCCCAAGGAAGTTGACGCCCTCCGCGAGGCCCTCACGCTCTCCCGCGAGGTCGAGATGGGCGAGGCCCGGCGCAACATCGCCTATTGCGACAGCCTCCTGCCCATTAAGCGAAAAGAGGCCGAGGAACTGACCAAGGGCTTCACTTTCGAGAAGGATTCCCTTTACGAGGAAGTCGGCCACTACGTCTGGCGTGGGCAGACCATCGAGCGCAACCTCCAGCGCTGCTACGTCCGCTCGAGAGTCAGCGAGCGCGGCGAGATGTCGCTGGCCAGCGTCTACTATGGCGGGCGGGCCATCGATCACACTGGCATCCGCTTGAGCCTCGACGACGGCCAATTCTCCCAAACCCCTAACATCCCCTACGACGGCGGCCTCAACTACCGCTTCAAGGACATGGGCGCCACCACCGAGGTCGTCACCTACGAGGGGGCCAACGGGCAGCAAACCATCAAGTTCATCTACGACAACCGCGACCGCCGGATCCGCGTTGAGTACACGGGCGGGCGGCCCTACGTCATCTACATGGCCGACGCCGACAAGCGGGCCATCGCCGCGACCTACGACTTGGCGACCGTCCTCAGCGACGTCGAGTCGATGCGCCGCCTCAAGGAAAAGTCCGAGAAGCAAATCGTTTATTTGGAAGCCAAACTGGCGGAAGGCATGCGCTGAATGGCTACCCCGATGCCCGGTTGGCTATTCTGGCTGGTCGCGGACGGGGGCCGTGGCGACGCTCCAGGTCTTGTAGCCGCCTGAAAGGTTGCGCACGTCGTCGAATCCGTTTTGGGTCAAGACGCGGCAAGCCAGATAGCCCCTGAGCCCGACTGCGCAGGTGACGACGATCGGCCGTCCCTTGGGGATCTCTTGGAGATGCTCGCGCAACTCGTCGAGGGGGATGTTTTGGAAGCCGGGGATGCTGCCCAACTTGAACTCGGCCCGGGTGCGGACGTCGAGGCGGATGGTCTCTTCCGGCAGGCTGGCCACCTCGTCCCACTGCGCGACGCGGACTTTCCCGGAGAGGATGTTCTCGGCGACGAATCCGGCCATGTTCACCGGGTCCTTGGCCGAGGAGTAGGGCGGCGCGTAGGCGTGCTCCAGTTCCGTCAGGTCGGCGACGGTCCCTCCGCGCTGGATGGTTTGCGCCAGCATCTCGATCCGCTTGTCTACGCCTTCCGAACCTACGATTTGGGCGCCGAGGAGGCGGCCGTCGGTCGACGAGAAGAGGAGCTTGAGGGCGAGCATGGTCGCCCCGGGGTAGTAGCCGGCGTGCGACGCGCTGTGCGTGTAGGAGGCCACGTAGGGGATGCCTTCCCGGTCGAGGAGCTTCGCGTTGGCGCCTGTCGCGGCCACGGTCAGGTCGAAGACTTGGGCGATCGACGTGCCGATGCTTCCTTTATAAACGCTCTTGTCGCCCAGCGCGATATTGTCTGCCACGATCCGCCCCTGCTTGTTGGCCGGCCCGGCGAGGGGGATCTTGGCCTTTCCGCCGGTGACGAGATGGTTGACCTCGATGGCGTCGCCCAAGGCGTAGATGTCCGGGTCCGACGTGCGGAGGTGGTCATCTACCGCGATTCCGCCCAAGTCGCCCAGCTTGAGTCCGGCTTCTTGGGCCAACTTTGTCTCCGGGCGCACGCCGATGCTGAGGATCACCAGGTCGGCCTCCACGCGCTTCCCGCTGTTCAGGCAGACTGTCAGCGGCTGGCCCTCGTTTCGCTCGAAATGGTCCACGCCGTCTTTCAGGATGAGATGGATTCCCTGCTGGATCAGGTGTTGGTGGACGATCGCCGCCATGGGGAAGTCGATCGGGGTCATGACTTGGTCAGCCATCTCCACGATGGTCGTCCGCAGGCCCAGGTGGCGCAAGTTCTCCGCCATCTCCAACCCGATGAATCCGCCGCCGATCACGACGGCCGCCTTCGCCCCTCGCTTCAGGGCGTATTCCTTGATCCGGTCCGTGTCCGGGACGTTGCGCAGCGTAAAGATCCGCTCGTCGTCGACGCCCGGGATGCGGGGCCGCAGGGGCTCGGCGCCGGGCGAGAGGACGAGCTTGTCGTAATTCTCGGTGTAAGTCTCGCCCGTTATCAGGTTCCGGACCTCCACCGCTTTCCGCTCCGGGGCGATCCGCGTCACTTCCTGCCGCGTCCGGATGTCGATCCGGAAGCGCGCCCGGAAGCCCTCGGCCGTCTGGACAAAGAGCTTTCCCCGTTCCTTGATCGTGTTACCTATATAATAAGGTAGTCCACAGTTCGCGTACGAGACGTATTCTCCCCGCTCGAAGAGGATCACGTCCGCTTTCTCGTCTAGTCTTCTTAGGCGTGCCGCGACAGTCGCTCCGCCAGCCACGCCACCAATAATGAGGTACTTCATGGTTTTTTATTCGTATGATGAGTTGTTGTTATGTTGAAGCTCAAAAGTAGGCATATTTCCGAAGGGAAAGGTCGCTTCCCCGGAAATATTCTTTCGGGAAGCGAGGATATAACTTTTTTTGGGATAAAGGAGAAAAAAGCTTGTCGATTCTTTCGCTTGTTTCTTTTCTGGCTGGCAAGATTGTTTTAATTTTGTGAACCTCAAAAAACATGGTATTAGGAGAACACGCGTTATGTTAACACAAATCATTAATGGAAAGATACTGACGCCCCAAGGGTGGCTGGCGGATGGCTCCGTCCTGATCGAGGACGGGAAGATATTGGAAGTGACGAACTGCGACTTGGCGGTCGTCGGGGCGCGATTGGTCGATGCCCGGGGGATGTACATCGTCCCGGGAGGCATCGAGATCCACGTCCACGGCGGAGGCGGGCGCGATTTCATGGAAGGAACGGAAGACGCTTTCCGCGTGGCGATCAACGCGCACATGCTTCACGGGACGACAAGTATTTTCCCGACCCTGTCTTCCTCGACGATCCCCATGATCCAAGCCGCCGCCGCGACGACGGAGAAACTCATGGCCGAGAAGGACTCGCCCGTCTTGGGTCTTCACCTCGAAGGCCATTATTTCAACATGAAGATGGCCGGTGGACAGATCCCCGAGAACATCAAGAACCCCGATCCGGAGGAATACATCCCGCTGTTGGAAGAGACCCATTGCATCAAGCGATGGGATGCCGCACCCGAACTTCCGGGCGCGATCCAGTTCGGTAAATATGTCACATCGAAAGGCATCCTCGCCGCTGTCGGTCATACCCAAGCGGAATATGAGGATATCCTCACCGCCTACGAGGCCGGTTACAAGCACGCGACGCATTTCTACAACGCGATGCCCGGTTTCCATAAGAAACATGAATATAAATATGAAGGGACTGTCGAAAGCATCTACTTGATCGACGACATGACGGTCGAGGTGGTCGCCGATGGCATTCACGTGCCACCGACGATCCTTCGCTTGGTCTATAAGGTGAAGGGCGTGGAGCGCACTTGCTTGATCACCGACGCCTTGGCTTGCGCCGCGAGCGACAGCAAAGTCGCCTTTGACCCGCGGGTCATCATCGAGGATGGCGTGTGCAAGCTGGCCGACCGTTCTGCCTTGGCGGGCAGTATCGCCACGATGGACCGGCTCGTCCGGACGATGGTCCAGAAAGCGGAGATCCCCTTGGCCGACGCGATCCGGATGACTTCGGAGACACCCGCCCGGATCATGGGCGTTTATGATCGCAAAGGCTCCCTGCAAAAGGGCAAAGACGCCGATATCGTGCTCTACGATCGCGATCTTCAGGTCAGGGCCGTTTGGGCGATGGGAAAAATCGTGGAAGGAACCAATAAAATAGAAACGAAGGAGGGATAAATAGATGCTGACACAAATTATCAATGGCCAGATCCTGACCCCGAGCGGCTGGATGAAAGATGGCTCAGTCTTGTTGTGCGACGATCGGATTGTCGAGGTGACGAATAGCGACTTGGCCGTGATTGGCGCCAAGGTGATCGATGCGCGCGGCATGTATATCGTGCCCGGCTTCGTCGCCATGAACATTCACGGGGCCGCGGGACACGATTTCAAGGAGGGAACCGAGGAGGCTTTCCGTGCGGCGATCGCTGCGCATCAGCGGTATGGCGTGACGACTTTATTCCCGACAATCTCGGCTTCTCCTTTTTCCGTGATCCGGCAAGGGGTTGCCGTTTGTGAGAAACTGATGGCCGAACCTGGCAGCCCGGTGATGGGCTTGCATCTGGAAGGTCCTTACCTGAACCCGAAGATGGCGGGCGATCTCTTCCGGGAGGTGGTGAAAGAACCCGAGGTGGAAGAATACCGGGCCTTGATCGAGGAAACCCACTGCGTGCGTCGTTGGGACGCCAGTCCCGAGTTGCCGGGCGCGATGGATTTCGCCAAGTACCTGCGGGGTAAAGGCGTCTTGGTGGGAATTCTTCAGACCGAGGCTGAGTTCGACCGGATTCGCGAGGCTTATGAGGCGGGTTTCACGCACGCCGCCCAGTTCTACAACGCGATGCCGGGCTTCCATAAGCGCCGTGAATACAAGTACGAGGGAACGGTTGAGAGCGTGTATTTGATGGATGGGATGACGGTCGAGGTGATCGCCGACGGTCGCCACTTGCCTTCGACAATTTTGCGCTTGGTCTACAAGCTGAAAGGAATTGAGCGGACTTGCTTGGTGACGGATGCCGTGGCATATACAGCCAATGGAGGCAAGCAACCCGACGATCCCCGAGTGGTGATCGACGATGGCGTTTGCAAGTTGGCAGACCATTCCGCGCTGGTGGGAAGCATCGCGACGACCGACCAGTTGATCCGGACGATGGTCGAGAAAGCCAAGATCCCCTTGGCGGACGCGATCCGGATGGCTTCGGAGACGCCAGCCCGTTTGATGGGTGTTTATGATCGTGTTGGCTCGCTTCAGAGAGGGAAGTGCGCGGACGTGCTGATCATGGACCGGAAGCTGAATATTCGCCAGGTCTGGAGCAAAGGCCAGGTCGTGTTGAATGGCGATTTTTGAAAATAATAGCTAGTAAAATAAAAAGCACAGAGTAACTATCATGAAAACGAATTTGAGTTCACAAATCACATTGACTCGAATCCCGACCCGGTATTATCGCCCGGAGAACGCGTTCGAGCATTCCGTGTTAACCCGTCTGGAGAAAATCCCGACGAACATTTATGAGTCCATGGACGATGGCTCTCTCGCGGTGGCGAGGGAGATCGCGACCTTGATCCGTAAGAAACAGGAGGCCGGCAAGACTTTTGTCTTGGCGTTGCCGGGCGGTCGTTCGCCTCTGGGTGTCTTCAAGGAGTTGATCCGGATGCACGAGGAGGAGCGGTTAAGCTTCCGCAACGTGATCGCGTTCGTGGAGTATGAGTTTTATCCGTTGGGAGGTACCTCGGGAATTTATGCCCGCCTGAAGGAGGAGTTCTTCGATCATGTGGATATAGACCCATCCAATATTTACAGTCCGGATGGCAGCATGTCGAAAGACGCGATCCTCGATTTCTGCCAGCAATACGAGCAGAACATACAGGCCGTGGGAGGCATTGACTATATGCTGATGGGCATCGGGGCCTCGAGCAACATCATGTTCAACGCCGCCGGATCCTCGATCAGCTCGCGCACCCGGTTGATTTTGCTCGAGGGCGCGTCGCGTAAGGAAGCGGCCCGTACCTTCCCGGCGCAAGAGAAGATGCCAGCGGGATTGATCACGATGGGAATCTCCACGATGATGAACGCCCGGACGGTCGTGTTGCTGGCTTGGGGCGACGACAAGGCCAGTGTCATCGGGAAGACGGTCGAGGGGAAGATCTCCGACCAGATGCCTTCCTCTTTCTTGCAGAACCATCCGAACGCGAAGGTGGTGATCGATCTTTCGGCGGCTTACGAGCTGACCCGGATCAGCCATCCTTGGCTGGTCACGAGTTGCGAGTGGGATAATAAGTTGATCCGGCGCGCGATTGTCTGGCTTTGCCAGAAGACGGGAAAACCAATCTTGAAGTTGACCAACAAGGATTACAGCGAGCATGGCTTGGGAGAACTGCTGGCCCTTTACGGCTCGGCCTATAATGTGAATATTAAGATATTTAACGACATCCAGCATACGATTACCGGTTGGCCGGGCGGCAAGCCCAACGCCGACGACTCCAGCCGTCCGGAGCGGGCGTTGCCTTACCCGAAGAAGGTGATCGTCTTCAGCCCGCATCCCGATGACGATGTCATCTCGATGGGAGGCACGTTGCGCCGTTTGTGCGACCAGCATCACGACGTGCATGTGGCCTATGAGACTTCTGGAAATATCGCTGTGGGCGACGAGGAGGTGATCCGTTATTGTGAGTACTTGCGGGATGTTTGCGCGAAATATTCGCCCAACGACACAACCGTGAAGGAAAAGGCGGAGGAGATTATCCATTATCTCCGTTATGAGAAAGTGGAGAATGGCGCGCCCGAGCGGAAAGACGTGCTCTTCATGAAGGGAACGATCCGCCGCGAGGAGGCCCGCCACGCTTGTCGTTATACGGGCGTGAAAGACGATCATGTGCATTTCCTCGACCTGCCATTCTATGAGACGGGTTTGGTGAAGAAGAATGACTTGGGCGAGGTGGACAAGGACATCGTGAAGGCGCTGCTCGAGGAGATTAAGCCAGACCAGATGTTCGTCGCGGGCGACTTGGCCGATCCGCATGGGACGCATAAGGTCTGCCTTGACGCCGTTTTGGCCGCGATCGACGAGGTGAAGGACGAGGAGTGGATGCGTAACTGCCGCGTCTGGATGTACCGGGGCGCCTGGGCGGAATGGGAGATGGACCATGTGGAGATGGCCGTGCCGATCTCGCCGGAAGAGTTGCGCTTCAAGCGGAACGCGATCCTGAAGCACCAGTCGCAGGCGGAAAGCGCGCCTTTCTTGGGCGACGACGAGCGCCTCTTCTGGCAACGGGCGGAAGATCGGAACCGGGCGACGGCGGAATTGTATCACCAGCTGGGCTTGGCTTCTTATGAGGCGATGGAGGCGTTCGTGCAATACATCCCCTTGAGATAGCCCTGTCTCTATTTGATTTGAAGGGAAAAGAGCTTCGACCGGAGGTGAAAATCCGGGGCGAAGCTCTTTTTTTTCGTCGGAAAGCTGTTACTTCGCGCCAAATTCACAAGGTATGGGGGTGATTATACGTTTCTTGAAAAACTGGACTTTGCCCGTCGCGATGGCGGTTGGCGCGTTAGGTTATCTGATTTATATCCGCCTGTCTTTCTTGGACCCGATCCGGCCTTTTGCCAGCTCGTTTGTCGAGGTGCTGATGCCGCTCCTGATTTTCTCGCAGTTGTTGCTGACTTTTTGTAAGGTGAGTCCGCGGGAGTTGGTCCCGAACGCCTGGCATGGCTGGTTGTTGCTTTTCCAGGTGGTGTTTTGCGTGGCGTTGGTGGCCTTGTTGCTATGGGTGCCGATGAACGTCGAGTATCGGGAAGTGTTCGAGGGGGCGATGGTTTGCGTCATCTGCCCGACGGCGACCGCGGCGGCCGTGATCACGGGCAAGTTGGGAGGCAGCGCCTCGAGCCTGACGACTTATACGCTCTTGTCTAATTTATTGGCGGCGGTGGCCGTGCCGTTGCTCTTCCCTTTGGTGGAGCCGCATGTCGAGGTCAGTTTCTTTTCGGCCTTCTTGACGATCTTGAGCCGGGTCTTCCCCTTGCTGCTTTGCCCTTTCATCTTGGCTTGCTTGCTTCGGACGCTTTGGCCTAAGGCGCACCGTTTCCTGTTGGGCTTGAAAGACATGGCTTTCTATCTTTGGGGCGTTTCCTTGGCGATCGTGACGGCCCAGACGGTTAGCTCGCTGCTCTATAGCGATACGACCTGGCAGGTAGAGATCGGGATCGCGCTGGGCGGATTGGTCGCTTGCGTGATCCAGTTTTATTTGGGGAAACGCGTCGGCTCGCGCTATCATGACCGGATCAGCGCGGGGCAGGCTTTGGGGCAGAAGAATACGGTGCTGGCCATTTGGATGGCTTATACGTACCTGAACCCGGTCGCCTCGGTCGGCCCGGGAAGTTATGTCTTGTGGCAAAATATGTTTAACTCATGGCAATTGTGGAAAAAACAGAAGAACGATGGACAATCCTAGCGATGAACGGAAATGGAAGGTGCTGAAAAGCGAGTACCTTTTCCGGCGGCCTTGGTTGACCGCCCGGAGGGATGAGGTCTTGTTGCCCAATGGGGCGCGCAATCCCGAATATTACGTGTTGGAATATCCCAATTGGGTGAATGTCTTGGCGATCACCAAAGAACAGAAGTTCTTGATGGTGCGGCAATATCGTCATGGCTTGGGGCGGACGTGCTACGAGCTGTGCGCCGGCGTTTGCGAGGCGACGGATGCCGACCCGATGGCCTCGGCCAAGCGGGAATTGCTGGAAGAGACGGGCTATGGCCGGGGCGAATGGCGCCTCTGGATGACGATCTCGGCCAACGCGAGCGCGATGAACAATTTGACTTATTGCTATCTGGCGACCGACGTGGAGCTGATCGACCGGCAGCACTTGGAGGCGACGGAAGACTTGACGGTCCATCTCTTGACGATCGAGGAAGTCCGTCGCCTCTTGCTGGACGACGAGGTCAAGCAATCGCTCATGGCCGCTCCTTTATGGAAATACTTTTATTTATACGATAATGAAACTAAGCGATAAATGGTTTACGGCCCTCTCCGAGGATGAGGAGGGGCACTTGATTACGATTTACGGCCGCGAAGAGCTCTCGGAGTTCCGGGCTTGCGGCAAGTTGAAAGAGCGGGTCGAGATCTCTTGGCCTTACGAGGGCGACGCCAGCGGGATGCCGACCGAGGCGGAGGCCGAGCGGATGGAGACGTTCGAGCAGACCGTCAGACCGGCGATGGAGAAGAAGGACAAGCTGGCGATCCTGACCGCGGTCTATACCGGCGGCGGCAACCGGATCTGGGTCTTCTACACCCGCACGACCCGGGTCTTCGGCGAGCGCCTGAACGAGGTCTTGGCCTCTCACGAGCTCTATCCCATTACGATTTATACCGAATTGGACCCCGACTGGGAGGAGTATCAAGATATGTACGAGATGAGGCACTGGGCGGTGGATTGAGCTCCTCCGCGGGCCCGGAATTCTTCCGTCCTGATTTTCCGCAAGCGCTATTTTTTAAAAAATGGAGCTTGCGGAGCTTCCGCGAACGCTATTTTTCCGAAAATGAAATTCGCGGAGCTTCCGCGAACGTCATTTCTTCGCGAATTGAGCTCGCGGAAGCTCCGCGAGCGTCATTTTTATGGAAATGGAACTTGCGGAAATCCTTTCCCTTCCCGAAATGTCTGTTTTTCTGACGAAAATCATTTCCAGCCATAAACATGCTCTCTAACTTCGCTCTGCCTTCCCGAAAAGGGGGCTTGAAAAGGAAATAGTTGGAATTAAGGGTTCTGTTTATGAAAAAAATGTTCTTATTTTTTTGTGTGAGCTTGCTCGCGGTGGCCTCGGCGTGGGCGGAGCGGATTGATGAGGCGACGGCGCGTGAGGTGGCGCGGGGGCTGTTCTCTCGGGTAGACAAGGCCCCCGGCACGCGCTCCGCCGAATCTTTAACGCGGGTCAGGTCCGTCCGACCTGTTTCGAAATCCCTCTCGATGGACGGGCAGGGGGAAAATTACTACATCTACAATCGGGTTCATGAGCGCGGCTTCGTGATCGTCGCGGGCGACGACCACGTGCGCCCCATCCTGGGCTATGCCTTGGAGGGCTCTTTCGATCCGGAAAACATGCCGGCAAGCTTGAACGATTGGCTGGCGACTTGCGAGGAGCAAATCGCGTGGGCCATCGAGCGCGGGCTGGAGTCGACCCCCGCCCTGCGCGACGAGTGGGACTTTTTCCTGGGCGACGAAGATCCGGAATCGATCGGGACGAAAGCCGCCACGGTCCAAGGCGTTTTGCTGGACACGCCGAACTGGGGGCAACGCGCGCCCTACAACGAGGACACGCCCCTCGTCGACGGGGAGCATACGCCCACGGGATGCGTCGCGACGGCGATGGGCATCATCATGCGCTATTACGGCTATCCCTCGCGGGTCGTTGAGGCGCCCGACGAGAACATGTATTGGGTGGATGGCGTCAAGACCGTCAAGCACCTGGATTACACCGCCGGTTACGATTGGTCGGACATGCGCTTCGACTACGAGAAGGGAACTTACACCGCCGCGGACGCCGAGGAGATGGCGCGGTTGCTCTACCACTGTGGGGCGAACGTCGAGATGGCTTACGACACGGAGGCCAGCGGGGCCAACAAGGCCTACGCGGTACGGGCGTTGACGGAGGTGTTTGGCTATAGCCCCTCGATCCGGCTGTTATCCCGCGAGGCTTATACGTGGGAGAAGTGGAAGGCGATGATCAAGAAGTCGCTCGACGACGGGACTCCCTTGCTCTACGGCGCCCGTCAGCCCGGCGGCTCGGGACACGCTTTCGTGTGCGACGGCTACGACACGAACGATCTCTTCCACATCAACTGGGGCTGGCATGGCCTTTACAACGGCTACTTCGCCCTTTCGCTGCTCGACTATCGGGATGAAGGCAACGGCTTTACGGAGCGCCATCAGGCTATCTTCGACATTATCCCCACCGAGGAGGGCGAGCGCTACGTGGCGGTGCCTTACGTGTCGCGTGCCGATTATAAGTGCTCAGGTGACACCGTGTCGGTGCGGTTCGACATCAAGTACAATCCCATCTACCCTGACATTTTCTTCATGGAACTGGGCGTGGTCAACGACCGCGACAGCGTGACGCGGGCGCCGGAAACGATGTCGCCCATGATCGTCCCCGTCCACCTGGGCGATCTTTACGAGAGTGAGGGGGAGCGCTATTACCGTTATATCACGCTCGACACGCCCTTGGCCGACGACGAGCGGGTCACGTTGCTCAGCTCGACCGATGGCGAGCATTGGACCTTGATGCGCACGATGAGCGCGGTCTCTCAAGGCGTGCGGGGAATGGGAACGATCACTACGACGATCGAGCCGCTCGCTTCCGCCGATCCGGAGATCTGGGGGGGCGAGGGCCGGCTGCACGTGAAAGCTCCGCGTGAAGGCGTCGTTCGGGTGACGACGTTTGGCGGCCGGCTGGTAGGCACGTATCGCGTCGACGCCGGTCCGAACGTGATCGACCTGCCGAGAGGCGCCTATATCATTTCTCTCGAAAACAAGAGCCGTAAGATCCGGCTCTAATATTTTTAATAGGTAAAGGCGAAGGCAAAAAGAGATCGGGCACGGTATCCTCGGAAAAATCCGGGAGCCGTGCCCGATTGGTATTTTAAGGGGGGAAGCCTTATTCGCCGATCAACTCGTCGATGATCCGGGAGGCTCCCGCGTATTTGTCGATCACGAAGAGGACATAACGGATATCGACGATGATGCTGCGCTGGTAGTCGGGCAGGTACTCGATATCACCTCCAACGCCTTCCCAGTTGCGGTCGAAGTTGATGCCGATCAGCTCGCCGCGAGCGTTCATCACGGGGCTTCCGGAGTTGCCGCCCGTCGTGTGGGTCGTGGCGCAGAAGGCGACAGGCATCCGTCCGTCGGGCAGGGCGTAGCGTCCGAAGTCTTTCTTTTCATACAATTCCTTGAGGCGTTCGGGAACGACGAATTCCCAGTTTGTCGGATCTTCTTTCTCCATGACGCCGTCGAGCGTGGTCTGGTGGCCATACATGTCGCAGTCGCGCGGGCTATAGCCCCGGACTTGCCCATAGGTGAAGCGCATCGTCGAGTTGGCGTCGGGCCAGAGGTTCATCTCGCCGTTCATCTCGAGCACGCCTTTCATGTACGTTTGGTAGGCGGCGTTGTAGTCGTTCGTGAATCCGGCCAGGGCGTCCGTGAGCGCCTTGCGCTTCGCTACTACGGAGCTGGCGAATTGGATCATCGGGTCGTTCTCCAATTTCTCGACAGAGGGTTGGCTCTTGAAGGCGTTGAAGTTCGCTTCGCTGGCGAAGATTGAGGTCTCGAACGCGTGGTCCACGAAGCGGTCTACGTCTCCTCCGAATTCAGAGGCGATGACTTGGAGGTATTCCGGCCGTCCTTCCGCGTCCTTGACTTGCTCCAAGTAATCTTTCAACATGACTTTGGCGATCTTCCGGTCGACCGCCGGCGCGTAGTCCTTGTTGAAGAAGCGTTGGAATCCTTTTTCCAGCTCCTCGAGAGCTTCTTGAGTTTTCTTGTCGTCTTTTTTATTCAAGGCCTCGATAAGTGGCGCGGTCTCGGTCGGGACGCGCGAGAACTCGATCCCGCGGAAAAGCGCCTCGTCGAGCATCATGCTTTGGAAACGGAGCGAGGCGCGATCGTTGACGATTTGTTCGATCTTCTCGAGTGCCTCGACATATTCCGGGTGGTTGTTCTGGCGGGCCCAGGCGATCAGCTTTTCCTGAGCCTCTTTCTTCACGCCTTCGAAGTCGCGTTTGTTGATGGCCCAGTTGCTGCCGATGGAGCTTTTGTAAGAGTTGGTCGAGCCCGCGTACTTGCTGGCGTATTGGATGCGGACCTGGTCGCTACGGAGCATTTCCTCGAGCATGGCCTCCTGGCGAATCTCGCGGACATGGACACGGACGCTATTCTCAATGTCGCGCCGTTCTTTCACTTCCCACGAGGTATAATAATGGTTCGTACGGCCCGGGAAACCGATGATCATCGCGTAATCGTTGGCCTTGACGCCATCCGTCGAGACTTTCAGCCAACGTTTCGGCTTGAGGGGCACGTTCTCTTTCGAATAAGGAGCCGGCTCACCATTCTTGTCGGCGTAGATGCGGAAGAGGGAGAAGTCGCCCGTATGTCGCGGCCACATCCAGTTGTCCGTATCGGCCCCAAACTTACCGATCGACGAGGGAGGCGCGCCGACCAGACGAACGTCGGAGTAGACTTTCTTGGTAAACATATAATATTTATTTCCTCCATAGAATGAACGGATCTCGACCTGGATGCCGGGATGTTTCTTGAGGTAGCGCTCGCCGCCGATCCGTTTTTTCGCCAACTCGTTCAAGAACTGGTTGGACGAGAAGAGCGACGGGTCTTTCTCTTTGGCCAAAGCCTCGTTCACGTAGTCGGTCACGTCTTCGATCTTGTCGATGAACGTGACGGTTAGCCCCGGATTGGGCAGTTCCTCCTCAAGGCTCATGGCCCAGAAACCATCGGTCAGGTAGTCATGCTCCAAGGAACTGTGGCGTTGGATGTAGCCATACCCGCAATGGTGGTTCGTGAGGACCAGGCCGTCCGCCGAGACCACCTCGCCCGTACAGCCTCCGCCGAAACGGACAACGGCGTCCTTGAGCGATGGCCCATCGGGATTATAAATCTCGTCGGCGGTCAGTTGGAGGCCCAGCTGGCGCATGTCTTCAATCTTTTGCTGCTTAAGTAAGGGGAGCAGCCACATCCCCTCGTCCGCCATGGCTGGTCCGATCAAGAGCGCGGCGGCGACACTGAGAATAAGCTTCTTCATGTATTTGTCTTAATTTTATGATGAATTATTTGATATCAGGATTTCCCCATTCCCGGAAAGGGTGGTGGGTGAGGTAGGCGTTGTAGTAGCGGTGGTCGCCACTCACCTCGCGGCCCAGCCACGCCGGACGGTCGAAAGGTGTCTCCTCGTCGGGCAGCTCGATTTCCGCGATCACCAGTCCCTCATTCTCTCCATGAAACCAATCGACTTCCCATTGGAATCCGTGGAAAGGGACGATGAAACGCTCCTTGTCGATCAGTCCCGATTCGCAGAGGGCGAACAATTCCTCCGCTTCCTCGACGGCAATAGGCCATTCGTATTCTTTCCGGGAAAGTCCTCGTTCGTCCGATGGACCTTTGATGGTCAGGAACGCTCGGTCGTCTTGCCGCCGGACTCGGATCGTTTTTCCCGGTTGGGCGCAGAGATAACCTTGCTTGATCAGTCGCCGGCTTGTCGCTTCTGGGCGAAAGTCCCCGTCGACAAGAAATTTCCGTTCGATTTCAATCGCCATGTTTTCTTCTTTATTATTTAATGGTCACCATGGTCGCCCCGAAACCATATTCGCGGAACGAGGCGTCTTGGTAGTAATGCCGTTTGTAACGGGTGTTCAACTCTTTCTCGATCGCTTTCCGCAAGACGCCGTCGCCTTTGCCGTGGATGAAGACAATCTTCTGGCCCTTCTGGTCGGCGTATTGATCCATGACTTCCCGGAATTTATCCAATTGGTAATTGAGCATGTCGCCATTCGAGAGTCCCGTCGTGTTGTCCAAGAGTTCATGGATATGCAGGTCGACTTCGAGGATCGTGCTTGTCTTTTTGCGGACAATGTTTTTCGCGGAATGCGGTTTGCGTTCTTCTCGAGCTTTCTCCAACATCGCTTCCTGCAAGTCGCCCGCCGAGATCAGTAACTCTCGCTCCGGCACGTCCTCGCGAACGATGGGGAAGAGGAGGGCCCCCTCGTTGAAGTAATCGTTTTCCATGAAGCAATGCAGCTTGTAGAATTTGGTCGTATCGACGTGAAGTTCTACCGAGATCGCGTTTTTCAAGGCGAAAGGCTTATCCTTCTTGAAGGCGATGAGTTGGACGCAGATCCGCTCGAGGCCGTTGAGGTCCGCTTTCTCGAACTCTTCCAGGAAGATCTTGGTGTTGGGCTCGATCATGCCGTTGTAGCGACTGGTCCAGCTATTGTTCTCTCGGCTCATGTAGTTGAAAGCTAAGAAATAGTTGCTGTCGTTGATGAAATAGGCCTCGTAACCGCAACTTTGGATCGCCTTCGCGTCGGTCGGCAGGTAGGCGAGGAAAATGTTGAGTCGTTCGCCCTCGCGGGTCTCCACGATGGGTGCCGCTGGTTCTTCTTGTTTGGGTGTCTCGATCACCGGCTCGACCGGGACTTGTATTTTGGGCTTATGGCTGCTGTGCACTTGCGGCCCGTCCGATCCGACGACGACGCATTCCCGTCGTAAAGCCGGGATCTCGAAACCATCTTCATCTTCCACGAGCACTTGATCTTTTCCTTGAAAACCGCGGACGATACCGCCACCCGTGCTGTTGAGGAAGCGGACTTTGTCTCCTATCTTTATCTCCATTTCGATGTCGCTTTTTATTTACGCGGGCAAAATTAGTAAAAATCCGTGTGAGAGAAATTGGGTGGAATCATGTACCTTCGCGAAAATTAAACAAGAATGACACCAAAAGAGATACGGATCGAAGATTATAATTACCCTTTACCCGACGAACGGATCGCCAAGTATCCCTTGGCTAAGCGGGATGAATCCAAATTATTGCTTTATCAAAACGGAAAAATCGGCGAGAGTGTCTTCAAACGCTTGCCCGAATTTTTGCCTTCGGATACCTTGATGGTCTTCAATAACACCCGGGTGATCCAAGCCCGTCTGTTGTTCCATAAAGAGACAGGCGCCCGGATCGAGGTCTTTTGCCTGGAACCGGCCGAACCGAGGGATTACGCCTTGATTTTCCAAACCACCGGGCGTTGCCAATGGACGTGCTTGGTTGGCAATTTGAAGAAGTGGAAATCAGGCCCGTTGGAAATGCCTCTGACGGTCAGTGGACATCCTTTGACTTTGCGAGCCGAGCGGCTGGAGTCGTTTGGCGATAGCCATCGGGTGGAATTCTCGTGGGATGATACGCGGGTGACTTTCGCTGAGTTGCTCGACGCGGCGGGCGTTTTGCCGATTCCGCCTTATTTGCGGAGGGAGACGGAGCGGAGCGATTTGAAAACTTACCAGACGGTCTATTCGAAGATCAAAGGTTCGGTGGCCGCGCCAACCGCTGGCTTGCACTTCACGCCGGAGGTCTTGGCGGCGATCGACACGAAGGGGATCGGCCGGGAAGAGGTGACGCTGCACGTTGGCGCCGGTACCTTCAAGCCGGTGAAGAGCGAGACGATCGCCGGGCATGAGATGCATACGGAATTTATTTCGGTCAATCGCTCCACCATTGAACGGCTTTTGGAAAAGTTGGGGCATATCATCGCCGTGGGGACGACTTCCGTCCGCACGCTGGAGAGCCTTTATTACATCGGTGTCCTCTTGGAAACCAACCCAGAGGCGACGAGCGAGGAATTGGTGGTGAAGCAATGGATGCCTTACGAGGAGGGCAGCAATCGGCTGACGGTCGAGCGGGCGCTCCGTAATATCTTGGCTTACTTGGATCGGCGGGGAGCGGATAAACTGGTGACGGCGACGCAGATCATTATCGTGCCCGGCTACGAGTTCAAGCTGGTTCGGGGGATCGTCACGAATTTTCACCAGCCGCAGAGCACGCTCTTATTGCTGGTCTCCGCTTTCGTGAAGGGAGATTGGCGATCGATCTATGATTACGCGCTAGCCCACGACTTCCGGTTCTTGAGTTATGGCGACAGCTCGTTGTTGTTATAGACAATAAAGCGCGGGCAACCTCGTTCTTCATTTAAGATCGACAAAGACAAAGACGTGCGCATGATGAGAAGAGTGTTTAACTTGTGGGTATGGTCGACCCTGTTGCTCGCCTTGCTCCTTTCCTGCAAGAGCGCCAAGTTGAGCGACGCGGAGGAGAAGCAACGGATCGGGGAATACTATGAGGCGGCCGCCATCTATCGGAAGGTTTATACGAAGACGTCTCCCAAGGAACGAGCCTTGCGGGGCTATATCGCTTTCCGTATGGGGGAATGCAACCGAATGATCAACAGCGTGGCTCGGGCGACGAGCGCCTACATGAACGCCGTGCGTTACGAGTATCCGGATAGCATCGTCTACCTTCGCCTTGCCCAGGTGTTGCATCAGGGAGGGCGCTACGCCGACGCCATCAAGAATTACGATCTTTATTCCCAATGGCAACCTACGAGCCAACTGGCGATCAATGGGATCCAAGGCTGCGAGCTGGCTCCCCAATGGCGGAAGGCGCCGACCCGCTACGTCGTTCGCCGGATGGATAAGTTCAATTCCCGCCGAGGTGAGTTCAGTCCTATGCTGGCGGGCGAGAATTATGACCAGCTCTACTTCGCTTCTTCTCGTACCCGGGATAAGGAGGCCAAGGTGAGCGCCATCACCGGACAGAATAACAACGATTTCTACCTCGTCAAGAAGGATGAGCAAGGCAACTGGCTCACGCCCGAACTGCTGGAAGACGCCGTCAACACCGAGTTCGACGAGGGGACTCCTTCCTTCACGGCCGATGGCAATACGATGTATTACACTTTCTGCGGCCAGGACCCTGAGGACGACCGTACTTCCGAAATCTATTCCTCGACTCGTGGCGGGGCGACGTGGGGCAAGGGTTCCCGGGTCGCGATCGTCAAGGACTCCGTCACGGCGCTCGGCCATCCTTCGGTCTCGCCGGACGGGCGTTACCTCTATTTCGTCTCCGACGTGGTGGGAGGCTTCGGGGGAAAAGATATCTTCCGTTGCCGGATCAATGGGAACGCTTTCGGACCGATGGAGAACCTCGGCGAGCAGATCAACACGGCCGGGGACGAGATGTTTCCTTACGCCCGCGACTCCGTGACGCTTTACTTTGCCTCGAACGGCCATCCCGGGATGGGTGGGTTGGATCTTTTCATGGCCAAGCTCGACAGCACGGGCCGGTGGAACGTCAGCAACCTGGGAGCCCCGATCAATTCCATGGCCGACGACTTCGGAATCACTTTCGAGGGGAGTCGCGAGCGGGGGTTCTTCAGCTCGAACCGCAACGACGCCCGCGGATACGACCATCTCTATTCCTTCGAGTTGCCGGTCATCACGATCAAGATCGAGGGCTACGTCTTCGATGTGGATGAATACCCGATCGAGAACGCCACGGTCCGCATCGTCGGTCGAGACGGCTTGAACGAGAAGGCCGTGGTCAAGCGGGATGGCTTCTATCAAGTGGAGCTTGAACGGGACATTCGCTACGTCATGATGGCCAGCGCTCGCGGCTACCTGAACCAGAGTTTTGAGCTGAAGACCGATCCCGAGGAGAAGAACGAGACCTACATCGTCGATTTCTTCCTCTCGCCCATCTACGAGCCGGTGGTCGTCGAGAACATCTTCTACGACTTCGACAAGGCGACGCTCCGGCCCGAGTCGAAAGCCGCCCTCGACGAGATGATCAAGATGCTTAACGATAATCCCAACGTCACCATCGAGCTGGGTGCCCACACCGACCGCAAGGGCACCGACCGCTACAACGAGGGTTTGGCGCAAAGGCGGGCGCAATCGGTTGTCGACTACCTCATCGCTGGTGGCATCGCCCGCGATCGCTTGGAAGCCAAAGGTTATGGCGAGAGCGTCCCCAAGACCATCAACAAGCGCATGGCCGAGGAGCATCCTTTCTTGAAGGAAGGCGACGTCCTTACCGAGGAATTCGTCCTGGCTCTCCCACCCGAGCAACAAGAGATCGCGGACCAGATCAATCGCCGCACGGAGTTCAAGGTCTTGCGGACGAACTACAATCTTTATTGATATGGTTGTTTCTCAAAAGAGATCTAAACTTTTTGGCCTTTCCTATGTTTGGAATATCTTGCCCTGTCCGATGCGGGAAGTGTCTCGGACGGGGCTTTTTTGTGAGTGAGCGTGAAGTTCACGCCCTCGATGGTTTTACCGCTTAAATGTCTTATATTCAGCTATTATTATAATGCCTATTATAAGCATGTCATAATGCCTATTGTGAGATGTTTATAATGCCTATTATTAGCGCCTCATAATGCCTATTGTTAGAAAACCATCATTGGGAGGGTGAATTTACCCCGTCTAGAAGCATGAAAAAACGCTTCCGCAAGCGTTGGCCAACGCTTGCGGATGTGTAGGCTTACGCTTGCGGTGCCGTTGGGCAACGCTTGCGCAAGCGTAAGGCGATGGTTGCGCAAGCGTTTGGGAGCGCGTGTTTTTACCCTCTCATGTTCTAGTCATTTAAGGAAAGCTCCCCCGAGGGGAGCTCCCGCGAAGCGGGCGATGGGTTGTAATACATTATTGTTATGTTGTTATCCTACCGTCTGATGCCGTAGAGACGATGTGCACATCGTCTCTATCTCCCCCAGATGATTTCGTCTGATTTCAGGGGAGATGCCCGAAGGGCAGAGGGGGTCTTCTATTTCACATACCCTTTTCGCGCTACACTTTCGCCCATTTTTACGCCCTCACGTATGTGCCTATATATTATATATGTACGTGTACATTATATTATATATAGCGCAGGTGAAAAGCCGTCAAAACAGTGTAGCGAATAAAGGGTATTCTTGATTGTAACGCCGTGGAAATAAAAATGTTGCGTTGGAAAAAGACTGTAGCGCAAAAACGTACGTTTTCTTGCGACATGACAAAGGTACGGCTTTCTTCGAAACCAACAACTATTCTCCCCTCTTTTTTTATGGGTCCTAACTCTTTCTTATCCATAAAGTAGGCTTTCCTGAACGAAACCCTTCGAGGGCGCGACCAAAGGTATAAATTCCATTGCTGTGCGGCTCAAAAGTGTAGCGCAAAAAGGTACGTTTAAACGCTACACTCGAGCGGCATTGAGCATGTACATTCTTAATTACTAAGTGTTAATATCTAAATTAATTATTATGAACAAAAAGTTTTCTACTTTGATGGCCGGCTTAATGCTGGCGTCCGCGTTCTCGGTAGCCGAGGCGCAGACAAGTAACACCAATTATGGTGTGGTCTCGAAGTATGAGACAAACAAGACCTATTATTTGGGTTACAACGCAAATGCGTCAGATGATCCCACTACGGTTCTTGCGGTTGTCTCAAATCCTAACGCTTCGAATTATGGACAGTTGATCTTGGTGCAGAACACCCAGCTTACTAGCATCTCGGCTGTGAAGGCCGCTAGCTGGAATGTCGTATTTACGCAACCTACCGATGGTACGGCGCCTAAGTTTGTTTATATCAACAAGGCGACGGGCTTGACGCTGTCTTTGGATCCGAATGACGCAGGTCAGATCGCGATGATCAAGGGTGGTTCTTCTGAATGGTTGAACTCTCCGGTGACAAATAATGAGAATAGTGGAGATATTCCGTACGCTCAGTTGCGCTCTTTCTATGAGGCGAACAAGGCGGTGTTCATGTATGCTGATGATCCTAATAATCCGGAAACAGGATCAAACTTGTTCGGTACGGAAGAGGGAAGCGTTTCTTACTATGAGTTGAGGGTTGGTATTTCCGCAAATACTTCAGACCTGACCTATGATGAGAATGGTGATGGTGATGCGGATACGGATTGTGCGGCTATCTATATCGCTCCGGCGCAACCGGCTGTTCTTCCTTTGGACGCTGACGCCCTGAACTCGCAATTGGATAAGATCGATCTGAGCATCGTCAAGGATTCTTGGTTCAACCTTTACTTCAATCAGGACGTAACGGATGGCGCAGAGACGAACTTGTTTGCCGCTACGCCGTTGAAGGCTCATCAGTTGTATGAGGATGAGGATGGAAATACGACTACAGCATCTAAAACAGATGGAAAGGATAATAAGATGCTTCCTTACGTAAAACTTGAGGCGAAGGACACGGATGGTTCTTACATCGTAGTGGATACGGCATACCATACGGCTTCTGAGAATATCGCGAAGTTGCCGAAGTTCACTTACGCGAAGAGCACGTATGAGGGAACGAACAACGTGCCTCGTCTGGCGGAATCTTTCGAGTTCGCTTTCGCTTTCGATCCGTTTGAAGAGAAGATCTTGATCAAGTCCCATGGGTATTATACGAAAACGACTTCCTCGACTCCAATCTATATGCAAGGAGAGGATGGCAATGAGGCTTATACTTATTGGGGATATGGAGAGGATACCAATAGTGACACTTATGGGGATGTTGATAACAACTTGAAAGTCGAAGAGGCTTACATCCGTTTGGTAAGCTTGGCTTCTGTTCGTGAGTTGACTGTCGCGAATGGAAAGATGAAAGATGGCAATGGTGACGAAGACGTTATTGCGGTCATTGGTGATGCTACGAATACTTATGACTGGACAGCGTCTGGTAAGTATTGGTCAGACCTTGGTATGTTGACGAAAGTCACCATGTCTCCGGAGGATCAAACCTTCGCTCCAACTTCTATCGAGGATGGTCTGTACTTGATTAAGCTGCATACATCTGGATACGATCGGTTTGGCAACAAGCGTACTGAATCTGATGGTGACTACCTGATCGCAAGTTTGGGCGCTAAGTTTGGTTATGCGGCTCAAGCACGCAACCAGAACTATGACCACATGCCGGCGGCTCAATGGTTGGTTCAAAAGCAAGGTACGGGCAACGCGCCTGTGAAGATCATCAACCGTGAGTTCTTCGATAACAGTCTGAATGGTTACATGGGTGTTGGCGGCGCCGCTATCCAGCTGTTCAAAGCGGGCGATGGTCGTGTATTCTTCACCGCGGACGCTAATGGTTTGCAGAACGATACTTTGGAATTCATTCCCGTATCTGACGCTAGTAAGAAAGACGCTTACTTGGGCTACAAGTATGTAAATGAGAAGCAGGCTTCTGTCGAGACTTACTATTTCAACTACCTGAGTGGTCTGGCATTGGATAAGGGCTTGAATACCCCGATCGACAACGACTCATTGGTACGTGTAGACGAGAATGGCGACAAGATCGCTTTACGCTTGATCCCGGTTGTGAAGGACGATAGCTATGGCCAACAACTCGATCCGAAGAAGACGGGCGTGGCTAACTTGATCCGTAACGCTTACTACATCGAGGCTTATGATAACCTGAAGTTCGCCGCTGATGGCCGCAGCCGTTACTTGACTTATGATGCCGCTTCTAAGAAGTATGTGATGTCTTTGACTCCGATGGCATTCTTCTTGAAGGAGAACAATGATATCGATGGTACGCACTATTATGCGCTGGTTGAGGCTAATCTGTATGGTAAGAAGGTGAATTTTGAGGGTTGGAACACTACGTTTAAGACAACCAGCGATGAGGATGTTGTTTCAGGTCTTATCACCAAAATGTATCCGGCAGAATATGCGGGTATGAGCACGGTTGATGACGCAACGAAGGTTTGGTCGTTCTATGATCTGACTTTGGAGAAGAGAACTGTTACTATTAACGGTACGTCTGTTCCTCTTGGCAACTGGTTGTCTCCGAATGATCGTGCCAACATGAAGGTGATTTTCTATGATAAGGATGGTGAACCGATTGTTTCTGACGCAAGTAAGGCTATTGAGTTGTACGCTTATATGCCGCAAGGTAGCAAAGGCATCATTACGTTAACTCAGTTGAAGGCTGGTTCTCCGACTGTTTACTATGCGATGAATCCGGATAGCAAGCTGTTCCAAAAGTCAATCTTGGCGGATACTCAGGATAAAGATAATAATACTGTAGAGCGGAAGGATGAGCAAAAGTCTTGGAATTATGCGGAGAATCGTGTATCTGTAGATGACAATACTTTGGATCTGTTCATTGCGGCTATCAATAATGTTAATGGTGAATGGAGTGACGAGCTCCGCGTCTCCGCCTTCGAGGTAGCGATCAACAACTCGCCGCTCTACCGTCGCTTCAACGGCGCCGCTCCTGAGACTTACGGTACGGCCGCTAACGCTCCGTTGAACTTGAAGTTCTATCGTTACAACAACAACTCTGAGTACTTGTTCGAGAACTTGTCGAGCGAGAATGAGTATCGTGACGGTATCAACGACAAGAACATCAGCTTCCTGGGCGTGAACAACGTATACCAATTCCCGGAGAATGAGACCCGTTCTTACACGATGTTTGTGGATACGGCGTATGTACGCAGCAACACGCGCATGCCGCAGTACTTGATCGGTATCCGTCCGGAGGTTGTAGAGGGCGACACGATCTGGTGTAACGCGACGAGCGCTCATCACCATGAGACTTTGGCCGACTCCTTGGCTTGCGACCACACGGTCTTCACGACGGGCTTCACCCGTGCGATGTACTTGTTCAACGCGCAAGACTCGATCGACGCTAAGAACTACGACTACCAAGGCAAGGTGGCTCAAGGCGCTCAGAACTACACTCGCTTGGCGTTCAAGGATGCCGTTCACGCAGGTGATACGCTGTATATCTTGAAGCCGAACGTAACGACGAAGCAATTGATCGACAGCGACCTGAAGAACCAAGACTTGTTCGCGAACAAGATCTTCTTGGGTAACAACTTGCACAAGAACGTCGTCTTCTCGCTCCGCTTGGTCGGTGACGATGACAACCGCTTCTTGATCGAGTCTGAGGCAGAGCAAGGTGGTTCCGCCGTATTGAACAGCCAGTTGACGCAAGAGAGCATCGCTCCGATGCGTGGTGGTTGGGTGAAGATCCAGAATGGTGTGCCTGTTATCGCTCGTCTGCAAGACTTCAACGAGGCGATCGCTCAAGCCGAGATCTTCGATGTCAACGACGAGATCCAATACGACGCGACGGCTAACGATGAGGTAGCGGTTGAGTCTGTAAAGGTGATCGCCGGTGACGGTCAGGTAACGATCATGGGTGCCGCAGGTAAGAACGTCACGATCACGACCGTACTCGGCAAGACGGTAGTCGCAAAGACCATCGCTTCCGACAACGAGACGATCGCCGTTCCGACGACGGGTATCGTAGCCGTAGCCGTTGAGGGCGAAGAGGCTGTGATGACGATCGTGAAATAAAGAAGAATTTCATAATAAATGAATTAAATAGCGTTCCCTCAATTACCGCCGTGAGGCAGG
>CASFXH010000014.1 GCA_949298575.1 uncultured Parabacteroides sp. | reverse complement strand
GACATGACATCCCAGAGCTTGATAAAAACGTAATTTTTCCATAGTAAAGGTACTGGTTAAAAAACAAAAAGCCTGACTAGGAAGACCAGCCAAGCTACAGCAACTCCATAGCCAAGGTGTCGGTCTGTCTAAACTATGTCTTGACATTATCCTATTCTTTTTGTTTGGGATTATGGCGCAAAATAAGCTATTATTTCTGACAAGGAAAAGGTTTTACCTTATGTTTGACAACATGTTTTTCGGAAGGGATCATTCTGATTATATCCTCACTCGCGGGGAAAAAGAGCGCAGGGGGAAAAGATTTTGTATATTTGCGCTAGGGAAAGAGGAAAACCATTAACTTTGCCGCCCGTAAAAGAAAAGGAATTTTAGAGAAACATTTTTATGATCAAGATTACATTCCCGGACAATTCCGTAAGAGAATACACGGAAGGGACGACCGCGATGGAAATCGCGGAGAGCATCAGCTCGCGCCTGGCGCAGGAAGTCTTGGCCGCGAGCGTCAATGGAGAGACATGGGACCTCACGCGCCCCATCAACACCGACGCCTCGGTACGCCTGCTGAAGTGGGACGACGACGAGGGCAAGCACGCCTTTTGGCACTCGAGCGCTCACCTCATGGCCGAAGCCCTGCAAGAGCTGTATCCCGGCATCAAGTTCGGTATCGGCCCCGCCATCGAGAACGGGTTCTATTATGACGTGGATCCGGGCGAGGCGGTCATCAAGGAAAGCGATTTCCCCCAGATCGAGGCTAAGATGGCCGAGCTGGTGAGCAAGAAGGAAGCCATCCGCCGGTCCGACATCGCGAAAGCCGACGCCCTGAAGCTCTTCGGAGACCGGGGCGAAGTCTACAAGACGGAGCTGATCAGCGAGCTGGCCGACGGCACCATCACGACCTATACGCAAGGCGCGTTCACCGACCTTTGCCGTGGGCCGCACATTCCCAACACGTCCTACATCAAGGCCATCAAGATCCTGAGCGTGGCTGGGGCCTATTGGCGGGGCGACGAGAAACGCCAGCAGCTGACGCGCCTCTACGGCATCACCTTCCCGAAGAAGAAGATGCTCGACGAGTATCTCGCCCTCCTCGAGGAAGCCAAGAAGCGCGACCACCGCAAGATCGGTAAGGAGCTCGAACTCTTCGCCTTCTCGCCAGCCGTCGGCGCCGGCCTGCCTCTCTGGCTTCCCCGCGGGACGCAATTGCGCCTCCAGCTCGAGGACTTCCTCAAGCGCATCCAGAAGAAGTACGGCTACCTGCAAGTTATGACCCCGCACATCGGCGGCAAGCAGCTCTACGTCACTTCCGGACACTACGCCAAGTACGGCAAGGACTCGTTCCAGCCTATCCATACCCCGCAAGAGGGCGAGGAGTTCCTTCTCAAGCCGATGAACTGTCCCCATCATTGCGAGATTTATAAGACCGCCCCGCGTTCATACAAGGACCTGCCCTTGCGCTACGCCGAGTTCGGGACCGTCTACCGCTATGAGCAGAGCGGCGAGTTGCACGGACTGACGCGCGTCCGCGGCTTCACGCAAGACGACGCTCACCTCTTCTGTCGCCCCGACCAGCTCAAGGACGAGTTCCTCAAGGTGATGGACATCATTTTCATCATCTTCAAGGCCCTCGACTTCGAGAACTTCGAGGCCCAGATCTCGCTCCGCGACAAGACGAACCGCGACAAGTACATCGGTTCCGAGGAGAATTGGGAGAAAGCCGAGACCGCCATCATCGAAGCCTGCCAGGAGAAAGGTCTCAAGGCGAAAATCGAGTACGGCGAGGCCGCTTTCTACGGGCCAAAGTTGGACTTTATGGTCAAGGACGCTATCGGTAGGCGTTGGCAATTGGGCACGATCCAAGTCGACTACAACCTGCCTGAGCGCTTCGATCTCGAGTACACCGGTGAGGACAACAAGAAACACCGCCCCGTCATGATCCACCGTGCGCCCTTCGGCTCGATGGAACGTTTCGTGGCCGTGCTGATCGAGCACACCGGCGGTAAGTTCCCCCTCTGGCTCACGCCCGACCAGGTAGCCATCCTCCCCATCAGCGAGAAGTTCAACGCCTACGCCCACGAGGTGGCCCGCGAACTAGAGGATGCCGATATCCGCGTCCTGGTCGATGACCGCAACGAGAAAATCGGGCGCAAGATCCGCGACAACGAGCTCAAGCGCATCCCCTATATGCTGATCGTAGGCGAGAAGGAAGCCGAAAATCGCGAAGTTTCCATCAGAAAACAGGGCGAAGGTGATAAAGGTTCGATGAAAATCGCTACCTTCGCGGCGCTTTTGAACGAGGAGGTCGAGGAAATGAAGAACCGCTGGTGGAAAAGCAAGAGTCAAAACGATAAAGAGGAGTAGCAAGCATACTGGATGAAGACAGAGAACCCGAAAGAACAATACCGGACCAACGAGCGCGTTCGCGCTCGCGAGGTTCGATTGGTGGGCGATAACGTGGAGCAAGGGGTCTATCCCATCTCCCAAGCGTTGAAAATCGCGGAAGAGCAAGGCTTGGACCTTGTTGAGATATCCCCCAACGCCGCGCCTCCGGTTTGCCGCGTGATCGATTACCAGAAGTTCCTCTACCAGCTCCGTAAAAAACAAAAGGAGCAAAAGGCCAAGTCGGTGAAAGTGGTGGTGAAAGAAATCCGCTTCGGCCCCCAGACGGATGACCATGACTACAACTTCAAATTGAAGCACGCCAAGGGATTCCTCGAGGAAGGCTCGAAAGTGAAGGCTTACGTCTTCTTCAAGGGGCGCTCGATCCTTTTCAAGGAGCAAGGAGAGGTACTCTTGCTTCGCTTCGCGAGCGACTTGGAGGAGTTTGGCAAGCTCGAGCAAATGCCCGTCCTCGAAGGCAAGCGGATGACCATCATGATCTCGCCCAAGAAAGGCGCGGGTACTTCGGCCGCCAAGAAACAGGCTGCCCAAAAGGCGAAAGCCGAGGGAACACCCCGCGAGGACGTGGCGAATGACAATGACAACGAATGAACACCCCCAGAAGGGGACGAATAAAAAGTTTAACATAAAAAAGTATTTGGAAAATGCCTAAGATGAAGACTAACTCCGGTGCCAAAAAGAGGTTCGCCCTTACCGGATCAGGGAAAATCAAGAGAAAACACGCTTACAAGAGTCATATCTTGACGAAGAAGACGAAGAAGCAAAAACTGAACTTGACCCACACGGGCTTGGTCGATAAAGCCGACACGAAGCGGGTGAAAATCATGCTCGGTTTGCGTTAATTCAATTCACAGCGATTTTTAAAGATTTTTATTAACCGGACGATTAGCCCAAAGACCCTCCGAAGCGAGAGGGCGCTAACGTTCAAAACATTTTAGAATTATGCCTAGATCAGTAAATCATGTCGCCTCAAGAGCGAAAAGAAAACGGATTTTGAAACTCACGCGCGGTTACTATGGCGCTCGCAAGAACGTCTGGACCGTAGCCAAAAACACTTGGGAGAAAGGTTTGACTTACGCCTTCCGCGATCGCCGTAACAAGAAGCGCACTTTCCGTGCCCTCTGGATCCAACGTATCAACGCGGCCGCTCGCCTCGAAGGCATGTCGTACTCGCGCCTGATGGGTGCCCTCCATGCCGCTGGTATCGAGATGAATCGCAAGGTGTTGGCCGATTTGGCCATGAATTATCCCGAAGCGTTCAAGGCCATCGTAGCGAAAGTGAAATAAAACGTGCCGGCGACGATCCGGAAGAGGAAAAAAGAGAAACAAAAGCTGGCTTCCCATTTTTTTTGAAATGGGAAGCTTTTTTTTGCCCGAAAATTTGGAGGAATCATTTTTATCCCCTACATTCGCGATATAGATAAAAGTTGAAAAGTAAGCCGCACCTGTTCGATTGGGAAACTCATCAAATTTTATCTAATTCCGAGACATTGCTCTCATCGCCAATGGCGGGCCGCGTCCCTTCGGGGATATGCCTTCGGGCACGGCGGATTACAAAGTCGGTGGAGCGCTCAAATCCTGTCATACGGAGTTTGTTCATATCTACGGTGCGGCTTTCCCATACGAGAAGGGGGCGCGGTCAGCGCCCTCTCTTTTTTTCGCCCGATTTTTTTTTCGTATACCAATATTTATTACTTTTGGGCCAATAAAAACAAGTGCTATGATATATAGATTTCTAATGCTTTCAGACGAGGTCGATGATTTCAAGCGCGAGATCCGGATTGACTCCGAGGCGACTTTCCTTGACCTCCGCGAGGTTATCCTCGATTCCGTAAAATATACGAAAGACCAACTGGATTCCTTCTTCATCTGCGAGGAGGACTGGAGCAAGCGCACGGAAGTGACCCTCATGGAGATGGATACGAACTCCGACGAGGACAACTACACGATGGCCGACACGCGCCTCGACGAGCTCATTGAGGAAGAGGGCCAGCGTCTTCTCTTCGTGTTTGATAACATGACCGAGCGTGCCTTCTTCATGGAATTGCGCGAGATCATCCCCGGGCAAGACCTTAAGGAGCCCATTTGTAGCAAGTCCGTAGGCGATCCTCCCGCCCAACTGATTTCTTTCGATGATTTCGAGACTAAAAGCAACACCTCCTCCGACTTGGGCGAGGATTTCTATGGCGACTCGGAATACGACATCGACGAACTTGATCAAGGCGGATTCGAAGGATTGGATGGCCCGATGGACAATCCCTATGATGAGGATCGCTATTGATGGACGAGCCAGAAAAGATCCTGGTTATATTACTGGGACCCACAGGAGTGGGAAAGACGAGCCTTAGCTTGCGTTTGGCTGGGCGCTTGGGCTCGCCCATCCTCTCGGCCGACTCCCGCCAGATTTTTCGTGAGACGAGGATTGGAACTGCCCAGCCCACGCCTGAGCAATTGGCCCGCGTGAGGCATTACTTCATCGCGACGCACTCTATCCATGAGTATTATAGCGCGAGTCGCTTCGAGGAAGAGGCTATCCCCCTCATCCGCAAGTTGCATCGCGTTACGCCGACGGTTCTCGTATGCGGAGGCTCGATGATGTATCTCGATGCGCTTCGCAAGGGGATCGACGAGATGCCCACCGTGCACCCCGATATCCGCGAGGCCGTATGGAAAGATTACGAGATGCGGGGGCTCGAACCTTTGCTGGAAGAGTTGAGGGAGAAAGATCCTATCCACTATGAGCAAGTGGACCGCAAGAACTATCGTCGTGTGATCCACGCCCTCGAGCTATGCCGGCAAACGGGCGTGCCTTATTCCTCCTTCCGCGTGAACCAACCCAAGAAACGCGATTTCCGGGTCATCGAGATTGGCTTGACCCGTCCACGCGAGGAACTCTATGAGCGCATCAACCAGCGAGTGGATCAGATGATGGACGCGGGCCTCCTTGAGGAAGCGCGCGCCCTTTACCCTTCTCGCCACCTGAATGCGCTCAATACTGTAGGCTATAAGGAGTTGTTCCTCTATTTCGATGGAACTTGGCCACTCGATCTAGCCATCGAGAAAATCAAGCGCGATACGCGGGTCTACGCCCGCAAACAAATGACTTGGTTCAAGCGCGACCCTCTCATCACTTGGTTTCATCCTGACCAAGAGACAGAGATCCTTTCATTTCTTGAAGACCAGATAAACTGCGGCCACGAGGCATAGGGCTGCGAGGGCATGGTTCCACTTGAACGTCTCGCCTTTGAAAGCTACCGTACTGAATCCTACGAAAGCGATCAGCGTGATCACCTCCTGGATAACCTTCAGCTGGATCAAGCTGAAAGGTCCTCCATTATCGCGGAAACCGATCCGGTTGGCTGGAACCTGGAAGCAATATTCGAAAAGCGCCAGGAACCAGCTGAAGAGGATTACACCGATCAGGGGCAAATGCTCGAACCAACTGAATTGTTGTTTGAGCTTAAGGTGCCCATACCAGGCACACGTCATGAATATGTTGGAAATGACCAACATCAAAATCGCGTAAAAACCTTGCATATCTTATTTTTCTTTGGTGAATTCAACCTTTTGGGGTAAATAATCGGTCTGGATATGGCTCATGCTCCTCCAGAGGCTTGGGCGAACCTCTGGACTGAGCGTCTCTAGATGAGTTAGAAGCCGTTTCGCTTCGCTCCGCTTCGAGTCTTTCTCGTAGGGACACGCACGGACGAGGGTCGGGTAATGATGCGCCTGTGCCCATGCCTCCAGTTCTCGCTCGCTCACGAGGCATAAGGGGCGGATGATCTCCATTTTGAACTTGTCCATCCGCAAGCGTGGGGGCATCGTTCCGAAGGAGCCTTGGTAAAGGAGGTTCATCAAGAGCGTCTCAAGGAGGTCATCTTGGTGATGCCCCAGGGCGATCTTCGTACACCGCTCCTGCTTGGCCAACTCGAAGAGAGCTTTGCGGCGCGTCCACGAGCAAAGGAAACAAGGGGTCTTGCGTGTGTCTGTCGAGGGATCGAAGCCAGTTTCAAGGAGAAAGAAGGGGAAACCATACGCTTCAGCCTGCGCCCGGAGATAGGCGATATCTGCTGAATAGGGAATATTACGCATGTGCACGTGGGCTACTACGACCTCGAAATGCGGATTGAAAATTCTCGATCGCCTTCCCAAAAGGTTGACCAACGCTAACGAGTCTTTCCCTCCCGAAAGACCGACTAGGATCCGGTCGCCCTCCTGGATCAGCCCATAGTCGAAGATCGCTTTTTTGACCTTCATCTCAATCTTTTGGAGCGATCGCGCTTCCTCCGTTTGTGCCTCCATGACGCTTCTTTATTTTTTGGGCGCGAAGGTAAGGAAAGAAATCGAAAAAATATGCTTACCTTTGGCTCGGATAATAGGCATAGATTAATCCGGAAAATGAAACTATTCAATGCTAAAATGTTAATAGCCTTGGCCCTTGTGACGCTATGCGGGGGCGAGCGATTGGAGGCCCAGACCTTGAACGAGGCGAAGGCCTGGTACCAGGAAGGGAAATACGAGGAGGCCATGCCCGTATTTGCCCGTTTCGTGAAGAGTGCGCCTAATAATGGCTCTTATAACCATTGGTATGGCGTGTGTCTCTTCGAGACGGGGGATATCCGGGGAGCTGAGAAATACCTGAAAGTGGGCATGCGTAGGCGAGTCCAGGAGTCTTATCGCTATTTGGCGGAAGTCTATATGAAGACCTATCGCTTTGAGGAGGCCGTGGAGATGTTCGAGGATTACATCGAACAACTCGCCAAGAAAGAGCAGGATACGGCTCCTTGGGAAGTGCGTCTTGCGGCCGCGGAGGAGGGCGTTCGAATGCTCTCGAAAGTGGAACGCGTGGAGGTGATCGATAGTGTCGTGGTGGATCGCGACGCGATTCTCGATGCCTACGTCTTGAGCGAGGAGAGTGGAAAGTTGATGACTTATCGCGATTTCTTCCAACGCGAGGACGCTCCTGGGGCCGTCGTTTACGTGAACCAGAAAGGGAATCAGGCTTATTATGCCCGGCCAGATGAGGATGCGCGTTCCCATCTTTTTAGTCAATCCAAGCTCATGGATGGGTGGGGCGACGAGAAAATCTTGCGAATGAATACGGAGGGAGACGAGAATTATCCTTTTGTCTTGCCCGATGGGGTCACGATCTACTTTGCCTCGTCCGATCCGGGTTCTCTCGGAGGCTATGACCTCTTCATCACCCGCTATAACACCGAGACGGAATCCTATCTCAACCCCGAGCGCTTGGGAATGCCTTTCAACTCGCCCTACAATGATTATATGATGGTTTATGATGGCGTGAAAGGTTTGGGGTGGTTCGCTTCCGACCGGTTTCAACCTGAAGGAAAGGCTTGTGTCTACCTTTTTATTCCCACTGAGGAACGCACGTGGGTCGATTCTGAAGAAGAGGATGAGCTTAGGGCTTGGGCTTCATTGGAGTCGATCCGTGTGACGCAAGATACTTTGACGAATTATTCCGAGCGGATCGCCTTGGCCCACCAGGAGATTCCCTATGGGCAAAAAGGCGTGGAGCGAGACTTCATTTTCCCCATTGATGACCAGACGGTTTATTATACGCTGGATGAGATCCAAAGTTCCGAGGCCCGAAACCTTTACCAACAAGCGCTTGACTTGAATCGGCAAATTGCATCTCTTAAGGAGAGTCTGGAAGAGAAGCGCAAGGTCTATGAGTGGGGGGATGCTTCCCGGAAAGAGTCGCTTGTGGCTACCCTCCTTGACGAAGAGGCACGTTTGAAGGAGCTCTTGCCCCAGCCTGCGGCTTTGGAGAAGGAAGCCCGTAACGCGGAAATTTTATATAAAAGAAAGCACGAACGCTAAACGAATCCCTTGAAGCATGTTACTTGATGTGATTATTGTGATTTTCTTGATGCTGGTGGCTATCGTGCTGGGGCTGGCGGAGATCTTCTTGTTTCCCGGCGTGACCCTTGCGGGAATCGGCGGGTTGTTGTTCGCCGGGGGAGGTTTGTATTTTGCCTATGCCTTGAGTTCACTGGTGGGCCATCTCACGTTGGGTGGGTCGATTTTGCTCTTCGCTTTGCTTTTCTTTTGGATGCTCCGTACGCGCTCCTTTAGTCGGGTGGCCTTGCGTGCGGATGTCGACTCGCGCCTCGCCTCCTGCTTGGATTTAGGTTTGAAACCGGGCGATCGGGGGGTGGCGCTTTCCCGTTTGGCCCCGATCGGAAAGATCCGCGTGGGAGAGGTCGTGGCCGAAGCCAAGTCACGCGAGGGATTCGTGGATGAGGGCACGCCCATCGTGATCCTTCGGATCGAACCGGGCCAAATACTCGTAAAGTCCATTATTGAGAGCGATAAAACATAGTTTTAACATTTAAACGATAGATTTATGGGAATAGAAGCAGTTTCCTTTTTTCCGCTTATCTTGTTAGGCGCCGCCATCCTTTTGTTGGCGATTTTTTTCTATTACGTGCCCTTCCTTTTGTGGATCTCCGCGAAGGTGTCGGGCGTGAACATCTCCTTGATCCAACTCTTCTTGATGCGGATCCGGAAAGTCCCTCCCTACATCATCACCCGTGCGATGATCGAGGCTCATAAGGCCGGTTTGAAATCTTTGACCCGTGATGAGCTGGAGGCGCATTATTTGGCGGGTGGACATGTGGAGAAGGTGGTACACGCCTTGGTCTCCGCCTCGAAGGCGAACATTGATTTGCCTTTTCAAATGGCTACGGCCATTGATTTGGCGGGGCGCGACGTGTTTGAGGCTGTCCAGATGTCGGTCAATCCCAAAGTGATCAACACGCCTCCCGTCACAGCTGTGGCTAAGGATGGTATCCAGCTGATCGCCAAGGCACGGGTAACGGTCCGGGCGAACATTAAGCAATTGGTCGGAGGTGCGGGCGAGGAAACTGTCTTGGCACGTGTGGGCGAGGGAATAGTCTCTTCCATCGGTTCCTCGGAGTCGCACAAATCCGTGCTCGAGAATCCGGACTCGATCTCCAAGCTGGTTCTTCGCAAAGGATTGGACGCGGGAACGGCTTTCGAAATCCTTTCAATCGATATTGCGGATATTGACATTGGCAAGAACATCGGCGCATATCTCCAGATGGATCAGGCTCAAGCGGATAAGAATATCGCTCAGGCCCGTGCTGAGGAACGGCGTGCGATGGCCGTGGCTCTTGAGCAAGAGATGAAGGCCAAGGCGCAAGAAGCGCGCGCAAAGGTGATCGAGGCCGAGGCGGAGGTTCCGAAGGCCATGGCCGACGCGTTCCGCTCGGGCAACTTGGGCGTGATGGATTATTATCGGATGAAGAATATCGAGGCCGATACCACGATGCGGGAGTCGATCGCTCGCCCTGGCGCGACTCCTCAGAAACCCAATAAGGAGTAAGGCTATGCGAGTGATTCCTCCTTCTGAGTTAGTGATCAATGGGGATGGTTCCGTGTTCCATCTCCATTTGCGCCCTGAGCAATTGGCTGATCGGGTGATCCTCGTGGGTGATCCGGAGCGGGTCGAGCGGGTGGCGGCCCGATTCGAGTGTCGCGAGTGCGAGGCGCGAAATCGGGAGTATCATACCATCACGGGGCTCTATCAAGGAAAACGGATCACGGTGCTTTCACATGGGGTCGGCTGCGGGAATATCGACATCGTGATGAGCGAGCTTGATGCGTTGGCGAACGTGGATTTCCGGACGCGCAAGGTGAAGCCTTCGTCTCGTTCGCTTACCTTGGTCCGAATCGGCACGTCGGGGGGCTTGTGTCCCGATATTTCGCTTGGATCTTACGTGGTGGCAAGCAAATCGATTGGTTTCGATGGGGTCCTTTATTTCTATGAAGGAAATGAGCGTGTGCGCGACCGGGAGATGGAAGACGCCTTCCTGAAGCGAGTGAATTGGGGTGTGGAAGGAGTGAGGCCTTACGTGGTGAGCGCCGATCCCGAGCTGGTCGAGCGGATCGCTACCGATCGTTTTATTCGGGGTGTGACGCTGACCGCGAATGGATTTTACGGTCCGCAAGGGCGTCACGTGCGTTTGTCTCTTGCGGATGAGGACCTGAACCAAAGGCTCGCCCAATTCGAGCACGAGGGCTATCGGGTGGCGAATTATGAGATGGAGAGCGCTCCGTTCGCGGGCTTGGCCGCATTGATGGGCCATCGAGCGATGACCGTTTGTTGCGTGATCGCAGGCCGGGCGAGTGGCGAGATGAATACAGACTACAAGCCTTCGATGGAAGCCTTGATCGACACCGTGCTTGATCGCCTCTGAACGCAAGGAGCTTAATGGAATAGAGGAGGGTGTGTCGTAATGAGCGATGCACCCTTTTTTCTCATGGCATATGATTAGTGATTTCATGACGGTAATAGTCTTGGATTCCTGATATAAGTTTGTTGCTTTTTCTTCAAGCTTGGGTAGCTTATGCTGGAGCCCAATCCCTTTCCCGTAATAGATCCGAGATGAGAAAGATTGATACAAGCAAACTGATTGATGCCGAAACGGTATTGAACGCTAAATATGGTGCGCTTGGCACCGGGAGCCTGCGCAAGTTAGTTTCCTGCGAATAGCCACGCTTTGCGGATAGACTTCCCGCCGGTCTTTCTATGACAGAAGTGATTGTTTTCTCATGCGGAATCCTTATCTTTGCTTCCTGAAAAAGGTAGGATTCCTAAACACAGAAAAAACGAAGCATCATGTCGGACAGCATAGTGATCATTCCCACATATAATGAGAAAGAGAACATCGAGCACATCACGCGTGCGGTGTTCGGGTTGGAGAAGGCGTTTGATATTTTGGTGATTGACGACGGTTCGCCTGATGGGACGGGGGCTATCGTCAAGCGCCTCATGAAGGAATTCCCCGGCCGGCTCCATCTCGTGGAGCGCCAAGGGAAGCTCGGGCTGGGTACGGCTTATATCTGCGGCTTCCAATGGGCCCTCGAGCGCGACTACGGGTATATCTTTGAGATGGACGCGGATTTCAGCCATAACCCCGCCGACCTTCCTCGGCTCTACGAGGCTTGTCATGCGGGAGGAGCCGACGTTGCTGTGGGTTCACGTTATTGTAATGGCGTGAACGTGGTCAACTGGCCTCTCGGACGCGTCTTGATGTCGTATTTCGCTTCGGTCTATGTTCGCATTGTGACGGGGATGGACGTGCGCGACACGACGGCGGGTTTCAAGTGCTACCGACGCGAGGTGCTCGAGACGATCGAGCTCGACAAGATCCATTTCAAGGGTTACGCTTTCCAGGTGGAGATGAAATTCACGGCCTACAAGTGTGGCTTCCGCATCGTGGAGGTGCCCATCGTCTTCGTGAATCGTGTGCTAGGTGTCTCGAAGATGAACTCCTCCATTTTCGGGGAGGCGCTTTTCGGGGTCTTACGCTTGAAATGGTGGAGCTTTTTCAGGAAATATCCTCATAAAAAAAATAACTGACGATGAGTGGATTATGGATAAAAGATGCGACGATCCTGAACGAGGGGCGTCGCATGTGGGGATCGGTCTTGATCGAGGGGAGCAAGATCGCACGTCTTGCGGAAGGTCCTTTCTCCTCCGAATGGCTTGAGCCTAGGCAAGCGGTGATCAATGCACACGGCTTGCTCCTCCTTCCTGGCGTGATTGACGATCAGGTGCATTTCCGCGATCCGGGTTTCCCCTGGAAAGCGACCATCGAGAGCGAGACGCGAGCAGCGGCAGCGGGGGGCGTCACCTCCTTTATGGATATGCCCAACACGATCCCTCCGACCACGACCATTGAGGCGCTCGAGGCGAAATTTGAGCGGGCGGCACGCACGTCGCGGATTAACTACTCGTTCTTCTTCGGGGGAACGAACCAGAATTGGGACGAGATCGCGCGGGCGAGGGAGCTCGCGAAACGTATCCCCGGGTTGAAGCTTTTCCTCGGTTCTTCGACAGGTGACTTGCTGGTGGACGACCCTTTGACGCTTGAACGGATCTTCCGTGAATGGGGGCTCCTGATCGCGGTCCACGCTGAGAGCAACGAGATCATCCAAAGAAATGTGGCTTATTATAGCCAAAAATACGGGCGGGAGGCGCTCGATGCGACGTTCCACGCCAAGATCCGTTCCGCGGAGGCTTGTTACGCAAGCTCCTTGCGTGCGGTGGAGCTGGCCCTCCGGACGGGAGCCCGTCTGCATCTCTTGCACCTCTCGACCGCCCGCGAGATGGATTTGCTTGACGCCTCTACCTCCTTGGAGGAGAAGCGTATCACGGCCGAAGTCTGCGTCCATCACCTCTGGTTCAAGGAGGAGGATTACGCTACGTTTGGGAACCGTGTCAAGTGGAATCCCGCCATCAAGACGCGCGCCGACCGACAGGCTCTTCGCGAGGCGCTCAACGATAACCGGCTCGATATCGTGGCCACTGACCACGCTCCCCATCTCTTGGCGGAGAAGGAGGGAACTTGTCTCAGCGCTGCTTCCGGAGGGCCGTTGATCCAACATTCGCTCGTGGCGATGCTCGAGATGGTGCGGAAAGGGTATTTCACGTACGAGAAGGTGGTCTCGAAAATGGCGCACGATCCGGCGCGTTTGTATCGTATAGACCGGCGCGGCTTTATCCGCCCGGGGTATTACGCTGACTTGGTTCTCGTGGATCCCGATGCGGCGTGGTGCGTGTCGAAAGAGAATATCCTTTACCGCTGCGGATGGTCGCCTTTCGAGGGGTATGTTTTCCATCACCGGGTGGTGCACACCTTCGTCAATGGGCAGACGGTTTATGCGAACGGGCACCTGAACGAGGAGGTGCGGGGTATGGAGCTCCGCTACTTATCTTGATCACCGTCTCCAGTATGTTAAGGAATGTCGATGTATTTATGCGTTTGTAAGCTGAGGCGCCACCAGGGATGCGTGAGGATATAGTCGATGACCTCGTGCGTGTTCTTTCGCGAGCAGGGTTGTAAGAAATAGAGCGAGGCGGGAATCTTGCGGTAGCGCTCGACGTCTTGTTCCACGTAGACCACCTTGATTTCGTCGGCTCGCGGTAACACCACGGGCGCCCCCTCCTTGGGCGAGCAAGTGATCCAATCGATTCCTTGGGGAAGTGAGCGCGTTCCGTTGGTCTCGATCGAGACGTGTTTCCCGGCTTTGTGTAGGAGGTCGATCAACTCTTTGTCGATCGAGAGTGCCGGCTCGCCACCCGTGAGGATCACGTGAGGGGTGGGGTATGGGCTGATCGAGCCGAGGATCTCCTCGTCTGTCATCCAAGTGCCTTCTTCATGCCGCGTGTCGCAAAATGCGCATCGTAGGTTGCATCCCGAGAAACGGATGAAAATGGAAGGCGTGCCTGCATGTGCGCCCTCGCCTTGCAAGCTATAGAAGATTTCGTTAATCTTTCTCATAGATCGCCCGATTGCTTTCCGATTCTTGGACTTCGACGCGCACGCAGGTGGGGATCTGGTCGCAGACCCATTTTGCGATGTTTTCCGCGGTGGGATTGAAGGGGAGGATGTCGTTGAGATTTTGATGGTCGAGCGCTTTCTTGATCTTTTCCTTGATCAAGGTGAAATCGACGACCATTCCGTCGGCGTTCAGCGTGCGTGCTTGGCAATAGACGGTAATGATCCAATTGTGCCCATGCAAGTTTTCGCATTTGCTGGGATAAGAAAGGCTCAAGCGGTGCGAGGCCGATATTTCCATACGTTTGATAACTGTATACATAGCGTGTTTTTAGATCGACAGGGCGCGAAAATACGGATTATCTCTGAATATTTGATTAAGTTCGCGCCGGATTTGCAAAAAGGAGAAGAAGAAGTGAAAGGGTTTGGCTTTTGGCGTTTATGGGTGAGTTTGATGGGATGCGTGAGCTTTCTCTTGGCTTGCCAACCGGAGTTGCCGCCGACCTCCGAGATTACGATCGATGGAGAGCTATCGACCACCCCCGTGAATCCCGAGCTTTATGGCTTGACGCTCGAGGAGATCAACCATGGCGTGGAGGGTGGGCTTTACGCCGAGTTGATCCAAAACCGGAGTTTCGAGGATGGAGTCCCTCCCTTGAATTGTCCCTATGACGTGCGCACGAACCAATTACGCACGCCCAATGGTTGGCGGATCCCGTTTTTGCCAGCCGACTCGATCCCTGGATGGCGCGCCCTCCCCGATACGTGGCTTTGGTTGGATACGAAAGAGTTGATCAACGATAAGAACCGGCGTTCCTTATTAGTCTCGAACGGATCTTCTCGTGCGGGAGCCGTGGCCGAGGGATATGCGGGGATTCCTTTACGGGCGGGAGCGCGTTATCGCTTGTCTTTCTTCGCGAAAGGAACGGGATGGAGCCCCTTGGTGCGGGTGGGCTTGCGCGATTCCGCGGCGCTTCGTCCCATGAGCGAGACGTTTGAGTTCCAGCCTTCCGCGGAATGGAGGCGTTATACGTGTACTTTGACTGCGGAAGGGGATATCGCTCGGGGAACTTTGACGTTCTCGTCCGATTCCGTTTGCTTGTATTGGCTCGACGTGGTCTCGCTTTTCCCCGAGGAGACTTGGAAAGGGCGGACGAACGGGGTGCGTCCGGATTTGGCCGCGTGGATCGATTCGTTGCGTCCGAGTTTCATTCGTTTCCCGGGGGGCGCCTTCGTGGAAGGATATACGGCCGGGACTTATCCCCTCTGGCGGGAGACGATAGGCGACATATCGACGCGTAAGCATTTCTGGAATGTTTGGGCTTATGGCTCTTCCAACGGGATGGGTTATCACGAGTACCTCCAGTTGTGCGAGGATTTGGGCGCCGAGCCGATTTATGTTGTCCATAGTGGCGTGACGAGCCAAATCCGACGCCCCCGTTATGAGGATATCACCCAAATGAATAAGCTGGTGTCCGACGCGCTTGATGCCATCGCCTACGCGAACGAGCCTCCCGATTCCCTCTTGGGGCAGGCGCGTGCCGAGCGAGGCCATCCCGAGTCGTTCCACTTGAAATACGTGTCGATCGGGAGCGAAAATTATGGATATGAATACAACCGGCGTTTCCAGCTTTTCAAGAAGGCCATCAACGAGGCTTATCCGGAAATTACGGTGATCAGTAGCGCGCCGGTCTCTCGTCAATTGCGGGGCGATTGGGTGGATACGCATTATTATTCGAACGCGCGCTTTTTTACCTCCGAGGCGGATCGTTTCCATCCGGATCATTATTCCCGGCGTGCGCCCATGGTTTTCATTGGCGAGATGGGGACGCGTGATTCTACGGGAGCTACCTTGCGCGCGGCCATCTCGGAAGCTTGTTTTTTGATTGGCCTGGAGAAGAATCCCGATGTCGTGCGCCGCGTGGGCTTTTCGCCTGTGCTAGGGAACGCGGATTTCGAGCAAACTCGTTGCCCCTTGATTCAGTTTCGCGGGCATGAGGTGATCGGTTCTCCTTCCTATTATTTATGGAAGCTTTTCGCGAACCATCGGGGGGATGAGTTGTTGCGCTCGGAGGTCAAGACTTACGCACGCCCCCAGATCTATCCCGGGCGGGCGGGTCTTTATTTGTTTGATGATAGTTATGATTTCGAGTCTATCACGCTCGATGGCCAGCCGCTCGACTCGATCGAGATTATTCGCGGAGCTTGGACACGGGAAGGCTCGAACCTTCACCCTGTCAAGAATCAATGGAATCAAGCGCTTTTAGGGGATACGTCGACTTATGATCTTGATTTTTCCTTGCGTCTCCGCCGGACGAAAGGAAGCGGACAAGCGCAATTACGCTTGCGGGATAATGGGAAAAGTGGGAGCGAGGCCGATTATATTGGTTTGAATATTGGCACCGGTCAATGCGAGCTCTTCCACCAAGCGGGAGAAGTCAAGGATACGCTGGCCGCCTCGCGGCCTTTCCCGTTTGAGAATGATCGTTGGTATACGCTCCGCTTGGTTTGCGAGAAGGAGTGGGTGCGTTGTTATGTGGATGGAGAGTTGTGGTATGAGGTCGCGTTGCCTTCCTTACCCTCGTTGGTCTCGGTAGCTACGCTTGACCAAGCGAAACGCTCGCTCTACTTGAAAGTGGTGAACACGACCTTTCACGAGGAGCGGACCGCCTTGTGGTTGAATGGTCTGGAGGTTTCGGACGAGGTGGAGATCTGGACCTTGTCGGGCGATCCGGAAGATCGGAACACGTTTGACGAGCCGGAGCGTATCATCCCTCGCTTGGAACGCGTGTCTTTCCCATCCGCCGAGCCTCGGGTCTATCGCTTCCCTCCCCAATCGATTTCCTTATTGATCTTTCGCTTGGACTCTTGAGAAAAGTCAGGCGAATTATGGTTAAATTCGCGGGGTAATGAAAAGAAGAAATACGAGAAAGATATGAAGATCGCGATTGTGGGCACGGGCTATGTGGGCCTGGTGACGGGGACTTGTTTCGCGGAGATGGGCACGGAAGTGTTTTGCGTAGATGTCAACCGGAAAAAAATTGAGGATTTGCGGAAAGGCATCATGCCGATCTATGAGCCAGGGCTTGACGAGATGGTGAACCGGAACATGTTGGCGGGCCGTTTGCTTTTCTCGACGGATTTGAGCGAGTGCTTGGATAAGGTGGAAGTCCTGTTTTGCGCCGTGGGAACCCCGCCAGACGAGGACGGGAGCGCGGACTTGAGCTATGTGCTCGAAGTGGCCCGTGAAGTGGGGCGCTTGATGAACCGTTATCTCTTGGTGGTTACGAAAAGCACGGTCCCCGTGGGGACGGCCCAGAAAATCAAGCGTGCGATCCAAGAGGAGCAAGCCCGGAGAGGGGTCTCGATCGATTTCGATATCGCCTCCAATCCGGAGTTCCTGAAAGAAGGCGCGGCCATTAAGGATTTCATGAGCCCCGACCGGGTCGTGGTCGGCGTGGAGTCGGAACGGGCGCGCAAGCTGATGGCGAAGCTCTATCGCCCTTTCTTGTTGAATAATTTCCGGGTGATCTTCATGGATGTCCCCTCGGCGGAGATGACGAAATATGCCGCGAACGCGATGCTGGCTACCCGCATTAGCTTCATGAACGAGATCGCGAACTTGTGCGAGCGGGTCGGTGCCGATGTCAACATGGTGCGCAAAGGGATCGGGACCGACGCCCGGATCGGGAGCCGTTTCCTTTATCCAGGGTGTGGCTATGGGGGCTCTTGTTTCCCGAAAGACGTGAAAGCCTTGGTGAAAACCGCTGATGACCAGCATTGCCCCATGCGTATCTTGCGGGCGGTCGAGGAGGTCAACGAGGCGCAGAAATCCATCTTGTTCCATAAATTATCCCATTATTACGGGGGGAATCTGGCGGGACGCCGGGTGGCTCTTTGGGGATTGGCTTTCAAGCCGGAGACCGACGATATGCGCGAGGCGCCCTCGCTCGTCCTGATCCGTCTTTTGCGTGAGGCCGGATGCCACGTGGTGGCCTACGACCCGGTAGCCATGAACGAGGCGCGAAGACGTTTCCAAGAGAATGAGATCAGTTATGGGCAAGATATTTACGAGACGGTAATCTACGCGGACGCCTTGCTGGTCGTGACGGAATGGAAAGAGTTCCGGATGCCTTCGTGGGCCGCGATCAAAAAGCTGATGAAATATCCCTTAGTGCTCGATGGGCGTAACATCTACGACAAGGCGGAGCTGGAAGAGGCGGGCATGATTTACCATTGCATCGGGCGTTAATCCTTTCAATAATTATAGACATTGATGTTTTCGGCCTCCGCGTCGTTCCCGAAATGGGTCGCGTAGATCGCGCGCTCTTGGGTATCGATCGCGTAGAGCCGGAAACTGTTGCTGCTGGGCGTGTCCTCGCGGCGTTCCTTGCGGTTGTAGACTTCCCCTTGCTCGCTGGGCGCCAGGTTGGTGCAGAGAAACATGCGCTGGGCCGGGAGTGAGGGGGCGCGGTTCTCCAAATCTTCGACGAGGAAGGTGGCGTCGCAATGGGCATGCCCCCCCAAGTAGCAAATGAATTCCCCCGGGCATCCGTTGAAATCCGCGTCAATCCGGAGGGAATCATCCCGGATGACACGGTTGGCGTAGGTTTTCTTCCAAACGTTTTTCGCCCGGAAAGCCTCGATGATCTCGGGGATCATTTTCCAGGGATGCACGAAGTCTCCATCGCACAGGTAGGTGGAGGCGTTGCCGGAATAAGGTTGGAAAGGATAATGGGTGAGGACGATCACCCGGTGCGCGTCGCTCATGCCTTCTTTCAGGGCGACCCGGATCAACCAATCGATTTGCTTGTCCGAGAAGATGGCGTCGTGGATCGTGCGATAACGCGACGTGTTCTGGTCCAGCATATCGAGCGCGATCAGGCGGATGGTCCCGCCCTGGGGATCCGATAAGTCGACATAATAATAGTTCTCGCCCGCGGGTTGATGCCGAGAGGGCTCTCCGGTGTTCGTGGCGAAGAGGATCTCGTGGATATCGTTCTTCGTGAGCGCTTGCCGGAAGCTTCCGCTCATTTGTTGGTTCGAGTCGTGGTTGCCCGTACAGGCGAACGAGGGGATCGCGTTGTCCCAATGGAAGAAATACGCGAACGAGCGCATGAAGTCGAGCGCCTTTTCCCGGTCCTCGTGGAAGGAAATGAGATCGCCCGTCGCCACCAACGCGTTGATCCGGGCTTCCGGGTGGTTGGCGAAACGGACGGCTTGGATCAGGTTGATCGGATACTCGTAATGCCCGCTTGGCGAGTAATCCGAGAGATGCGGGTCGGAAATTTGGACGAGTTTGAAGCGTTCGCCCTTCTTCCCTTCCGGATCTTGATACATGACGCTCGTGAGGCGTTCGAGCGCCTTTTGGCTATTTTCCTCGAAATAAACGTCGTTTTCCATCGCCCGTGCCCGCAGGTCTTTCCCGTTGTCGCACGAGGGGAAGACGAGGGGCGCGAGGCATAAGAGTAAGTATTTCCAGCCTTTAGGTGTTTTCATCGTATTGAGATCTACCGTTAACTAAAACTAGGACGAAGGTAGTTAATTTCTCTTGATTTCGCGCCAAAGAAGGGGATTTGTTTTTAGGAATATTTAGACTTTTTCCGCGTGAGGCTTCCGGGAACGGGCGAAGTGCCCACGCGGATCGCGTGAAGGTTTCGGGAACGGGCGAAGTGTCCACGCGGATCGCGTGAGGCTTCCGGGAACGGGCGAAGTGCCCACGCGGCTCGCGTGAAGGTTTCGGGAACGGGCGAAGTGCCCACGCGGGTCGCGTGAGGCTTCCGGGAACGGGCGAAGTGCCCACGCGGATCGCGTGAAGATTTCGGGAACCCGCGAAGGGTCCACGCGATTCGCGCGAGGGTGAATTAAAAATCATTACATTCGCGCTATAGAAAAGATGGAACAATCCTAAAAAGAAATAGCTATATGAAAGTCGCTTTAATTACGGGAATCACCGGGCAGGACGGTTCGTTCTTGGCGGAGTTCCTGATCGAGAAAGGTTATGAGGTACATGGCATTATGCGCCGTTCCTCATCGTTCAACACGGGTCGTATCGAGCACTTGTATCTCGACGAGTGGGTGCGCGACATGAAGAACAAGCGTTTGGTCAACCTGCATTGGGGGGATATGACCGACTCCAGCTCGCTGGTCCGCATCATCCGGGAGGTGAAGCCCGACGAGATCTATAACCTGGCCGCCCAAAGCCACGTGAAGGTCTCGTTCGACGTGCCGGAGTATACCGCCGAGGCCGACGCCATCGGCACCTTGCGCTTGTTGGAGGCGGTGCGCTTGTTGGGCTACGAGAAACGGACGAAGATCTACCAAGCCTCCACCTCGGAGCTTTTCGGCCTCGTGCAGGAAGTTCCCCAAAAGGAGACGACGCCGTTCTATCCCCGCTCGCCCTACGGCGTGGCCAAGCAATACGGCTTCTGGATCACGAAAAACTATCGGGAGAGCTATGGCATGTTCGCGGTCAACGGGATTCTCTTTAACCATGAGTCGGAGCGGCGCGGGGAGACATTCGTGACCCGCAAGATCACGCTCGCCGCGGCCCGCATCGCGCAAGGTTTCCAGGACAAGCTCTATCTTGGCAACTTGAACGCCTTGCGCGACTGGGGATACGCCAAAGACTACGTGGAGTGCATGTGGCTGATCCTCCAGCAAGAGGAGCCGGAGGATTACGTGATCGCCACGGGCGAGTACCATTCGGTTCGCGAGTTTTGCGCGTTGGCTTTCCATGAGGTGGGCATCGACCTGCGTTGGGAAGGCGAGGGCGTCGACGAGAAGGGTATCGACCAGGCGACGGGCCGCGTCCTCGTGGAGGTCGATCCCAAATATTTCCGCCCGGCCGAGGTGGAACAATTGCTGGGCGACCCGACGAAGGCGCGCGTCAAGTTGGGATGGAACCCTCGCAAGACCTCGTTCGGGGATTTGGTGAAAATCATGGTGAAGCACGACATGCGATTCGTGAAGAAGCTCCACCTGAAAGCGCGATTGGATAAAGAGGAATAAGGAAGAGCGACATCATGATCGATAAGAACGCGAAAATCTACGTGGCGGGCCATCGGGGCTTGGTGGGCTCGGCCATTTATAAGAACCTTCAGGAGAAAGGTTATACGAATCTGGTGGGGCGTACGCATGCCGAGCTGGACTTGCTCGATGGGGTGGCCGTCAAGCGTTTCTTTGACGAGGAGCGGCCGGAATACGTGATCCTCGCCGCGGCCTACGTGGGCGGTATCCTTGCGAATAGCCGCTATCGGGCCGATTTCATTTACCGGAATTTGCAGATCCAGCAGAACGTGATCGGCGAGAGCTTCCGCCACGGCGTGAAGAAGCTGGTCTTCCTGGGCAGCACTTGCATCTATCCGCGAGACGCGGAACAGCCGATGCGCGAGGAGGCTTTGTTGACCTCGCCTTTGGAATACACCAACGAGCCTTACGCGATCGCCAAGATCGCCGGCTTGAAAATGTGCGAGAGCTTCAACCTTCAATACGGGACGAATTACATCGCCGTGATGCCCACCAACCTTTACGGGCCGAACGATAATTTCCATTTGGAGAACAGCCACGTGCTGCCCGCCATGATGCGGAAGATCTTGCTCGCGAAAGGTTTGCGCGAGGGCGATTGGGCGATGATCCGTCGCGACTTGGACCGCCGGCCCGTGGAGGGCGTGGATGGCTCCGCCGAGGCGAAGGCGATCGAGGCGGTTTTAAATAAATACGGGATCTACGCCGACCGGGTGGAGCTTTGGGGCACGGGACGGCCGTTGCGCGAGTTCCTCTGGAGCGAGGAGATGGCCGACGCCACGGTCTTCGTCATGGAACGTGTGGATTTTAAAGATACGTTCCAGCCGGGCGATAAGGATATCCGGAACTGCCACATCAATATCGGTACGGGCAAGGAGCTGACCATCGCCCAACTGGCCGACCTGATCCGGCGGACGGTCGGTTTCGAGGGCGAGATCCGTTTCGATCCCTCCAAACCCGACGGGACGATGCGCAAGCTGACCGACGTCTCGAAGCTCCATCGCCTCGGTTGGCATCATCGCGTCGAGATTGAGGAGGGTGTCAAGCGCCTTTACGAGTGGTATAGGCGTGAACGCGACGCTCCAAGTTCTGTTGCAGGTTCAGGAAATAGAGATTGATTTCCTGCACGTGGTAATTCCCTTTCGGGAAGAGCGATTGGATGCTGGGGATGAAATAATCCTCGTCGTTCAGGCCCTCGATGATCAGGGCGTGGAGCGAGCGGTCGATCCGGGCGCCGACGGTCTGGAAGAGCGTGTCCGAGCTTTGGTCGGCATGGAAAAAGACGCTGCCCCGGTTCTCGGCGGGCGCGGCGGGTGTCTCGTCCGTGCGCCAGTTGAGGGGGTTGATGATGGCCCGGTTGTTGGCGAAAAGGGGAGAGACCGCTTCCGGCCGGGAGACGGAGTTGTAGCAGATCAGCGCCGGCGTGTCGATCGAGTCGTTGGCCGGCCGTAAATAGGGGTAGCGATCCAACTCCTCTTGGCTGACGGAAAAGCCGAAGGCGTAGGCGGCCACCAGCCGTTCGTACTCGTCGGCGGTCAGCGTATGCTTGAGCAATTCGATGACCGCTTTCGCGCCTTGGCTATGCCCCGCCAGGATGAAGGGGCGCCCTTGGTTGAGGTTGTCCATATAATAACGGAAGGCCGCGACGATGTCTTGGTGCGCGTTTTGGTAACGCCGCTCGATTTCCGAGGGGGATTGCATCCACGCCTCCATGCTGATTTGCCGGTAATAGGGGGCGAAGAAGCGGCAACTTTTCGAGAAGAGGGCGTAACCCAGGTATTCCGACCGGTCGACCGCCGCCCGTTGTGCCTCGTCGAGCGGGTTCATGTAATAGCTGGTATCGCCTGTTTCCGCCTCCCAATTCCAGATACACGTCGGGACGACGTAGAAGACATCGGCCGGTTTGTCGCCCGTCTCCGGCGCTTGATACCAATAGCGGCTGTCCGCGTAGTTGGGCGCGGCGGGCAGGTATTCTTCTTTATTGGGATTATTTTCTGACGTCTCATTGGACGAGCAACTGGTCGCGAGCGCGATCCACCATCCGGCCAGAAGGAATAGGATTGAAGTTGTTTTTGTGCTCATGTTGTTTTTGAATTATTTGCGCGAACCTACATAAATTCTTTGGAAAAAGGAAGGCGCCGTCAATTTTCATGAGCGGCGCCTTTCTGTTTATAAGTGATTGGGTCGGGTTATTCGACGTTATAGCCCGTGATCTTCACCTTCGGCGCGTTGCCCCGGGTGTCGACATCTTGCCAATGGACCTTCACCTCTTTCTTCTCGCCCGGCATCAACGCGAAGTAGTTGTCGGTGTAGAAGATGGGGAGGAATTGGTCGCCATCCTGATCGCCCACGACGTTGAGGCGGATCATCAAGGCCGGCGTCTGGGTCGGGTTCTCGACCGTGATGGTCGCGTTCCAGGTACCGTCCGCGTCTTTAACCGTCGCGACGTTCGAGGTCAGGGCAACTTTCGGCAATTGCTTCAAGTCTTGATAGTTGTTCTCCTCCAGGCTGCGGTGGTAGAAGTTCTCGGAGATGACTTGGCCATTCTCGAGAAGGCTCAGCTTGATGAAATGTACCTTCGTGATGTCCGACGGGTATTCCAGCTTGAGGCACTTGTCGGTCGTGTCTTCCTTGCTGTCTACTTTTGCCTCTTTCTCCCAAGCGACCGTTCCGTCCATCTTCAGGATTTGCGCCTTCGCGGTCAGTCCGTTGTGGGTGCCGGCGCTGTAGTTCACGACCTCGACTTCTTCGGTGGCCGGGTTCCATTGGATATGGAGCGGCTCGGAAGCTTTCTTGATGGCGAAGTAAGCGGCGGTCGGCTCGAAGTAATAGTCATACGTTTGCCAAACCATCGAGGGCCAGCAAGAGTGACTCATCCACATCAGGAGGCCCATGCGTTTCTGGCTGCGCGACTCGAAGAGGCTGCGATGGCCGTCGTAGTTGACCCATTGCGCCAGGTCGGCGAATTCCTTCACGTTTTGTGGTTGCCCGTAGCCTAACGCGATGATCTCGTTGAACGAGGTCGCTCCTTGGGCGCCTTGCAGCGTGTAGTCGTGGATTCCCCATTCGTCGGATTGCGGCCAGATGCCTTCGGGCGAGTAGGTGCGGAGGAAGCCTTCATACGTCAAGACGTTGGGCATACCGCGCTCGGAGTGGAACTTGTCGTTGCCGCTCTCCAGCGTGAAGTAGGTCTTCGCCGGCAACATGCGGTAAGGACCGTGGCCGCTCACCACGTCGTCGGCCGAGCTGGAGATGTAGTGCAAGCCCGGGTGTTCCGCTTTCACGATACGGCGCAGGGCGTCGTCGATCTGCTTGGGAGGATAGCCCTCGTTGCGGCCGCAGTAAAGGCCGATAGAGGCATGGCTGCGGATGCGGCGCACGTAATCCTCGGCGTTGGCGATAAACATGTCGGGATAATAGGGATCAGGTCCGTCGGCCGGGTTCGCCAACCAGAAGTCTTGCCAGATCATGATGCCGTATTTGTCGCATGCCTCGTAAAGCTCCTCGTCGCCGATCATGCCGACCCAGTTGCGCATCATGGTGAAGTTCATGTCGGCATGGTAAGCCACGGCGATGTCGTATTCCCGGCCGCGGTAGTTGAGGTTGTTCTCGCTGAAGCCCCAGTTACCTCCCCGTCCGATGAAGCGGCGGCCGTTGATGAAGAGGTTGAGGATATGGTTGTCCTCGTTGAACGTCATTTGGCGGATACCTACCTTGAAGTCTTTCGAGTCGGATACTTGGTCGCCGACCTTGAAGGTGAAGTTCGCGTCATAGAGATTGGGCGCGCCATAGCCTTTGGGCCACCAGAGGCGTGGGTTTTGCATCTTCAGTTGCTCGAACTCCTTGGCGTCGAAGGTGACGGCTTTCTCCTCGCCGGCGGCCAGCTCGATCGCCTTTTGGAAGGTGATGTCGCCGATCTTGCCTTCCAACGTGCCTTTCACGGCGGCCGCGTCGTGGTTCTTCACGATCACCTCGGCGGTCAGTGTCGCCGAAGTCGTATCGGGTAACGGCAGGACAGACTCGACTAACGGATCGGCTACGGTTACCTTGCCGGTCGTGGTCAGGGTCACGTCGTTCCAGATACCGATGTTCCGTCCGCGGATGGTGGAGATCCAGTCCCAGCCGATGGAGGCGTGGAACGTCGGGTTGTCGGCGCCCAGGATACCGCCGTTGAAGTCCGTGCTTTGTTTGTTCTTTTCCTTGATGGCGCCAATGTGCGCGTTCTTGATGATCTCGACCGCCACGACATTCTTGCCTGGTTGGATCAGGTCGGTCACGTCAAATTGTCCGCGCATGAAAGCGCCCTCGATACGGCCCGCTTTCTGGCCATTGACGAAGACATTCGCCTTCCAGTTGATGCCATCGAAATTCAGGAAGATCCGCTCTTTCTTGAATCCTTCCGGGACGTCGAACTCGTCGCGATACCAGAAGTTGGCGTTGAAGAACGACTCGGAGACATTCAGGATGTTCGCGGCGTAGTTGGGGTTCGGGATGGCGCCGATGTTCTTGTAGCTTGTCAGGACGGTGCCCGGCACGGTCGCCACGATCCAGTTCTCCGGATTGAAGGAGGCCGTGGAGATCTCCTCGCCATTCGCCGTCACTTCCGAAGCCCGTTGCAGGCGCCAGTTGCCGCCGGAGAGGCGGATCTCCCCGTCGGTCGCCGCCGGCATGGCCGCGGGTTGGGGCATGAGGCCACCTTTACCCATGATTTCCAGCTCGCTCAACAGATAGTGCTGGCTCGCGGCTCCGGTCATGAGGACACGGACGTAACGGGCGTTACCTTTCACGGGGATCTCGTCGATCAAGCCCTCGCCACCCGGCAGGTCGGCTACGTCGGTCCATTGCTTTGCGTCGTTGGAGGTTTGGATCTTGCCTTGTGTCGCCTTGTCGATCCAGTGCAATTTCACCGTGTCGAAAGTCGAGCGTGACCCTAAATCGACATAAACCCATTCCTCACCGTTCGACAGGCTCATCCAAGCGCTGTTGAAGAATTGGGAGGGTTTCATCTCCACCAGTTGATCGTTCTCGTAGAAATTCATTTCCATGAGCGTCCAATGGGCGGCGCCCGGCATTTTCATCGCCAAGCGATAGTACGCGTATTCCGTGGGGTTGGCCAGTTGGATCGATTGGTTGATGGTGCGGGCGGGCAGGTCGCCTTGCTCGCTTTGCTTATTGGGATCGGAGTGGAGCCGATAGGGCAGGGGTTTGCCGGGCAATCCCTTGCCGCTCTCCTTGCCTAATTCGGTCCATTGTTGCCCGTCGTTCGAGCCGAGGCAGGTGATCTCGTAACCACTGGTGGCTTTCGCCGCGTCGTAGGCGACGATACCCCGGAACGAGACGCGGTCGGCTTTCTTCTTGTAGTTGTTGAGGGTGAATTGGAAATAGGTATCCTCGCCCATCGTGAGGTTGCGCGAGTAGGGGCCTTCGTCGATCATCCATTCCCGTTCACGGCGAGGCGCGTCGCCCGCTGGGGTCGAGAGGTTGATGTACTGGGGTTGCTGGTCGGTGATGAGACCGTCTGTCACCAGCTGCGCGACCATGTTGTAGTCGTAGCTCGAGGAAGCGTAAGCGCTTCGTAAGAGCGCGATGTTACGATAGGTGGGATCGGGCGCGAGAGATGGCGAGAAATCCTCGCTCGGAGAGCCGGGATAGTTGCCGATGCCTCTCGTGTAATAATCCGACCGCTCGAACGACTCCGTTGGGCCGCCCGCTTGTCCGCATCCCCATAAGAACGCCGAGGTAGCCGCTACGGCCGCCAGCGTGAGGACACGAGGGAAAGTGTTCCTGGTTTGATTTGTTTTCATGTTATTTATAATAATAGAATGATTGTTCGCACGTACGTAAAGAACGCTCGCAAACTTACTGAAAAACTATGGAATATCCGACAGATTTCGGCGGATTAATGTAATAGATGTTGGTAGTTAGGAGGTTAGAATAAAATCATGACGTTCATGCGCAAAAATGGCGGCCATGTTCGCGATGACCGCCACTAAGATAATGTTCCCAAAGAGGGTTAATCTCTTATAGGGAATATGCATGCGCTTTGTATGCTAATCCAATTTTACAAGTTCATATTTCTGGCTTCCAAGTCCAAGTTGTTCGGCGTATTCCAGATTGTGCATCCCATGTTTGGAATCTATACGTTCAATAAGATGTACTTTGCCGTGGTCGGTAGAGTTGCGGACAGCATCTATGCAGGCACGGTCGAGGGCGACAGGGTCGAGGGATGCGAAGATCCCGAGGTCGCCCATCTGAGGAGCGGCGGGTGTGGAGACGCAGTCGCAATCGACCGAAAGATTATTTGCCACGCTGATGTACAGCACCCGATTGCCGATATGATCGATGATGGCTTTGGATGCCTCTGCCATAGATTCTTGGAATATAACATCCGCCGGAATCATGTCCCATACTTTTGCCACGTCGCGCGTCTTTCCTCCGGAGTGAATATAGGCTTTGCCTTGCGGTGACGCGATTCCAATGGAAATGTTCTTCAACGCGCCGCCGAATCCTGCCATCGGGTGCCCCTTGAAGTGCGACAAGACCATCATGAAATCATAATCCAAGAAGTCTTTGCCTACAATGTCTACTTTCAGATGCTTGCCGCCATTTACGGGAAGTTCCACCTGCCCGTTGGCATCCATGATATCCACATTGGCAATGGCGGTGAATCCGTGTTCCTCGGCGACTTTCATGTGGTCGGCTACGTTGGTGCGTTTGCCACCGTAGGCAGTATTGCCCTCGATAATCGTGCCTTTTACTAAATGCACCAAATCCTTGATCAGTGCTGGTTGCAGGTAATTGGGATTGCCCGCTTCTCCAGTCGATAACTTGACAGCCACTTTCTTGCCTTCTGCTTTTCGTCCGAGAGCCTCATAGATTTTAATTAAATTCTCAGAAGTGATGTCTTTGATGAAATATACTTTTGGGAGCGAGGTATCACTGCCCGATATCACGTTTTTCCGTGCGTACACGTTATCCATGTTGACCAGCATCAAGGAGGACGCGGCCATCGTTCTTAAAAAATTCCTTCGTTTCATAACATATGGTATTATTTGTTGTTTTCTATATAACGGATTACTTTTGCCGGATTGCCTATGGCTACGGCATTGTCAGGAATGTCGTGCGTGACCACTGATCCTGCCCCGATAATGACATTGTTGCCGATGTTCACGCCCATCAGGATGGTCGCGTTGCCACCCACCCACACGTTGTCGCCGATGGTTATCGGCTTGGCGATGCCGAGTCGCTCCTCGCGTCCGGCGGCTTCCATCGGGTGCGCCACGGCGAAAATCCCCACGCCCGGTCCAATCCAAGTATTGTTGCCGATGGTGACGGGAGCCATGTCGAGGATGGTCACGTTGTAATTGGTCAAGAAATTGTCGCCCACGTGCAGGTTGATGCCCAGGTCACAGAAGAAGCCCGGCTTGACGCTGAGATTCTTTCCGGCAGAGCCGAACAATTGGCGTAGCACTTTCTCTCGCGCTTCACTTTCGGTAATGGGCAACGCGTTGAATTGTTGGCAAAGCGTCGCGGCGCGATAGTGAATTTTCGCGATTTCGGGGGCATCCATTTTGTAATATATCCCCCTGTTGAGTTTTTCTAATTCTGTCATAGTTTTTTGTTGAAAATAGTGGTACAAAGTTACGTTCAGATTTGTCTTGTTTGTTTTTCTCAAACGTTTTATTTGTTTTGCTGAAAAGTCGCATGTCAATTGGGAGAGAGGTTTGAAGGTGAAACACCGAATTCCCGCTTGAATGCGGTGTAGAAATGGGATAGGTTCTTGAACCCTACCTCCAAATAAACGTCGGCTGGCTTTTTCCCCAGTTTCTCCATCAGGCATTTAGCTTCATCCAAACGGCGTTTGACAATCCAGCGGCTGGGGGTATTATGGAATATCTTCGCAAAGTCTTTCTTGAAGGTGGAAAGGCTGCGCCCTGTATAATGCGCGAACTCTTCCACGGTCAAGTCGCATTTGTAATTCTTGTTCATGAAATCTTCCAAGTTGATTTTCCACGGTTCGGCGAAATCAAATAACACCTGGCCTAAGTCAGGCCTCAGTTGTAACAGCGTAAAGACGGCTTCCCGCAATTTTGTTTCCATCAATTCTTTCGAAGGGTATTGTTCGGCATCGAAATATTGTTCCAATGAGGTGAAAAGCCCGTTCAGGAACGGGTGTTTCTCCAGCATGACGTAAACGGCTTTCATCGTAGCCGGATTGTTTACTAATGGAACCGGCAGGTGATATTCGCTCAACATTTTCTTCAGGAAAGGCATTTTCAATTGCAAGAACAATCCCTTGAACGGTTCGCCATCCTTGGAAGGCCGCTTGATTTTCCGCACCAAATGGTTACGTTTAATGAAGAGGGAATCGCCTTTCTTCAAATGATATTTTTTGTCGGGCGCGATCAAGTCCAATTCACCGGAACACAGATAAACCAACATGTGTTCCGCCACCATTTCCTCACACCATTTGTCTTTCTCCACCTTGCAGCAGAAGAACGTGTCCATGTAAGCGTAAACTGTTATACCGGCATCCATTTCGCTAATGCGATTAAAAATCTAGCGCGAAGTTAAGTGTTTTATAGGCAAGGCGATTTTCTTGAAAGTCTTTATTTGTTTTCTCAAAAGTTTTCTTGGTTATTGGTTATTTTAATAGTCCTATCAGGAGATGAACGCGAACAACGGCAATCGCTGTTCACGCCTTTAGCAGAAAAAGGTGATCAGCATTTGAGCCAGGATCACCCGGATGAACATCGAGAGGGGGTAGACCGTCGCGTAGGAGACCGACGGCTCGTCGCCCTCGACCGTGGTGTTCGCGTAGCTCAAGGCCATCGGGTTGGCCATGCTGCCGCAAAGCATCCCGACGTTGTGCGCGTAATCCAGCTTGAAGAAACGCGACGCCGCGAAGCCGACGATCAGCACGGGGATGATCGTCAGCAAGAAACCGATCCCGATCCACATCAAGCCTTCCGTCTGGAAAACGGTCTCGAAGAAATGCGCGCCCGAGTCGATGCCCAAGCCGGCGAGGTAGATGACGATGCCGAACTGTCGCATCATCAGGTTGGCGCTTTGTGTCGTATAGGTGGTCAGGTGGACACGGGGGCCAAATGCGCCCATCAGGATGCCCACGATGATGGGGCCGCCAGCCACGCCCAAGGTGATCGGGGTATCCATGCCGGGCAAGAAGATGGGGATGGCGCCGATCAATACGCCCAGCGTCAAGCCGACGAAGATGGCGAGCAGGTTCGGGTTGTCGAGCCGTTTCATCTCGTTGCCCAAAAGCTTGCCGACGTTGTTGACCGAGTTGGCCTCGCCGACGATTGTCAGCCGGTCGCCGATTTGCAGGCGGAGGTTCTTGGAGGCGAGCAGGTCGATACCTGCCCGGTTGACCCGGGTGATGTTAATGCCATAGAGGTTGCGCAGGCGGAGGGCGCCCAGCTTGACGCCATTGAGCCGGTCGCGGGTCACGACGATCCGTCGCGAGATCAGCTGGCTGTCGATCGCGTTCCAGTCAATGTCCGGTTTGTTCCAGTCCTTGTTCTCTTGCTCGCCGAAGAGGGTCTTGATGTATTCCACGTCCGACTTGAGGGAGATGACCAGCAAGTGGTCTTTTTCCCGCAACAAGGTGTCGGAGGTGGGAATGCTCACCTTGCCCTCATGCCAGATCCGGGAGATGACGAAACGCTTCTCGGTAAGCCGCATGACATCTTGGATGCTTTTGTTGTAGATTGAGGGGTTGAGCACTTGGAACTCGGCTACGAATGTCGCCGTGTCCGTCTCCTTGTGGTTGTTTTCCGCCCGCTTGGCGAAAAGGGTTCGCAGGACGATGATCGCCAGGATGACGCCCACGACGCCGAGCGGGTAGGTGACGGCGCAGGCCAACGCCATGTCGGTCACCGCCTCGCCGTCTTCCGGCCGTATTTGCGTGAGCGCTTGCTGGGCGGCGCCCAAGGCGGGCGTGTTGGTCACGGCGCCGGAGAGCAGGCCGACCATCGTCGACATGGGGATGCCACTGGTCCAATGGAAGAGGAGCGTGCAGGCGAGGCCGAGCGCGATGACGGCCAGCCCCATCATGTTCAGCTCGACGCCCCCTTTCTTGAGCGAGGCGAAGAAGCCTGGCCCCACTTGAAGCCCCAAGGTATAGACGAAAACGATGAGCCCGAAGTTTTGGGCGAAATAGAGCATATCCTTATTGACCTGTATTCCCAAATGCCCCGCCAAGATGCCCGCGAAGAATACGAACGTGACGCCCAGCGAGATCCCGAAGAGCTTGACTTTCCCCAAATAGACCCCGACCGCGGATACGATCGACAAGATGAGCACCGTCTGGATCATCGAGGGCTCCGTGAGGGTTTCCAATAACCAATTCATACCTCTTTCTGCCTTTTAAAAGTGGCGCGAATGTACGGATATTTTTGGATTTTCGATGAGGGAGGCCTTCCATCAGCGCTAGTGGAGCGTCTCCATCAGCTCTAGTGGAGACCCTCCATCACTCCTAGTGGAACGTCTCCATTAGCTCTAGTGGAGACGCTCCATACGCCCCTAGTGGAACGTTTCCATAATTGGTGAAGGTGGCTCAGCTGGCGGCCTCGGTGGCCGGGCGCCGGTTGTTGCTCAAGATGAGGGTGGAGGGAATGGATTGCAACGCGTCGCTCTTCTGGACGGAAAGCTCGTTCCAACTCTTGTAGCTGATCAACATGAAATTGAACTCGCTTAAGAGTTGGGCGGTCAACTTTTTCTCCGCGCTGAGGAGGAGGCCGTTGGTCGTCTCTTCCGCGTCGGTGAGGGCCGTTTGGATGGCGCTCGCTTCATCGGCGGTTCCTTTACCTTTATTATTATATAAGTTGAGGAAGACAGCCTTGCCACAAGTGGTGCGCAAGAGGGTTTTCGCGTAATTGATGAGGAACAAATCGTCCGCCGACTGGACGATGACGATCGCGTTGGTCGCTTTCACGAAATTGCGGTTGACGAAGACGCCCACCGGGCATTGGGTTTGTTCGATAAACAGCTTCGTCTTGTCTTTCAACAACGAGCCGGGATAGAACCACGACTCGGGCGCCTTGAAGCGTTTGAGGAAACGGTTGTAGAAGGCGGCGAGGAAGCGGTTGGCCTCGATGTCGTTGGGGCGGACGCTCAAGGAGATGCCCGCGCCGACAAGCAGGAAGTCGAAGCCTTCGTTGTTGACGATGCCGCAAATATCGAGCCCGGCGTTGTTCGAGACTTCATAGCGGGTATGGATTTGGATGCCCAGCTTCTTGGCGCCATAAAGGATGGGGCCGAAGCTGATTTCCTCGAAATTGTCGGTATGGAGGGGGTTGACGTCCGAGCCGACGGTCAGGTGGAGGGCCGTCAGGTCCAGCTTGTTCTTTCCCTGGGCGAACATCTGGTAGGCCACGTCGAGCATGATTGGCCCGTTGCTGGCCCGTCCAAACGAGAGGAGCACTTTGAAGAGGCCTGTCTCGCTCTTCTTCCGCTTTTGTTCGATGAGCTTGTCATGCGCCTTGAAACAGAACTTGATGAACGAGACCAGCGGGGTGGTCATGAAGGTGGTGACCAGCGTCATGATCACCAGCATGACGAATACGGCGGGCGTCAGGATCCCCATGTCGTAGCCGATGGTCAAGACCACCAGCTCCATCAATCCCCGCGTGTTCATCAAGGCGCCGATGTAGAGGCTGTCTTTCCAGCTCTCCCCGACAAACCGAGCGGAGAAAAGCGCTCCCCCGAACTTTCCCGCGATGGCGACTAGGATGAAGATCAGGCACATGATCCATTGTCCGCTCGTCTCGATCAGTCCGATTTCGGTCCGTAGACCCGTCGAGGCGAAGAAGAGTGGCAGGAAAAGAGCCAAGGAGACATCTTCCACTTTCTCGGTCATGATCTTCCGGAACTTGATGTTCTCCGGCATCACGACACCCGCGATGAACGCGCCGAAGAGGGCGTGCAAGCCTAAAATCTCGGTTAAGTAGGAAGATACGATGAGCAAAAGAAGGATGAACGCGACGATCCCCTTGTCGATCACCTCCTTGTTATGGTAAACCTGCCCGATCATGCGTAGGAAAGGGCGGATGGCGAGGAACATGAGGGCGATGTAAAGGATCGAGAACGCGATGTTATAGACCGCGCTCAGCATCGTTCCCGCTTGGGCGATCGCGATGACGACCGCCAAGAGGCACCAGGCCGTGATGTCGCCGTTGGCCGCGCTGGCGAGCGTGATAGTCCCCAGATGTGTCTTGGTGAGCCCTTTTTCTTGGATAATCCGAGCTAGTACAGGGAAGGCCGTGATGCTCATCGCGATGCCGATGAAAAGGGCGAAGGAAAGGAAAGGGACATTCTTGTCGGTGTATTCGTCGTAGACAAAATAGGCGGTTAGCATCCCGAAGAAGAAGGGGACGATGGTGCTGGTGTGGCTGATCAGGATCGTCTCGTTCAGCTTTTGCTTGATCTCGGTCAGGTTGAGCTCCATCCCGATGGTGAACATGAAGAGGATCAAGCCGAATTGGCTTAAAAGCGTGATGTTGCCCAACGAGTCGATGGGGAAGAGGAACGTCGAGACTTCAGGCGCGATATTCCCCAAGATCGAGGGGCCCAGCACAATGCCGGCCAAGATCTCCCCGATGACGGTCGGCTGCCCGACCTTTTTGAATAGCCATCCGAATAGGCGGCAAGTGACAAGGATCGCGATGATTTGCAGAAGAAGGATCCCCATGGTCGATTGGATGTTTTCCATCAGGATTTCCTGGAAGAGCGCGAAGCCTTCCCCTAAGTTTTTGGGGGTATCGTAAGACGAGAAAAAGGTTTCCGAGACCTGTTGATGTTCGCCTTCTTTCGCGACGAGATACATCAAGGACCCGAAAACAATGATTATGGTGATATAAAAGGCGACACTTTTGATATTTTTGCTCATCCCTTTTCCCGTTTAGCGCGAATGTAGATATTTTAATCGTAATATCAAAATACTTGTCATGAGGTGCCTTTCATGTGCGTCGCGGGCGTCCCATGGCAGGTATTCATGATAGGTGTGTTGTTTTGGCTTGGGGAGTCCTTTCTTAGTTTTACGAATCATCAGGATGGATTCCCTGTCTTCGCGAAAGAATCCCGCGTCTTACCACTCAATGAATTTCCCCCGTTGCCGCCGTTTCTCCAATTCTTGCTCTAGACGGATGCGGCGGCCTTTGGCGATGTAGCGGCGGGCGAAAATATTGGGGACGGCAACACCCAGCGAGATGCAGAAAATGATGAGGGCGGAATTGATGGCATTATGGAACGCGTTGGTGATCTCGCCTACCACGCCGTGCATGTTGATGAAGGCCAGCAGCGCACGGTACATCAAAACGCCCGGGATCATGGGAATGACCGATGGAATGGTCAGTACGTGGTTGGGAACATCGAACCAATAGACGGCTCGTGCGGCGATGATACTGACCACGAAGGCGCCCATGAACGAGCCGATCACCGGACCGTAGCCTAACTCGAAGTTGACGAAGTTGCGCGTGCAGACGGCGATGACAGCGCAGAGGGCTACGAAGCCCAGCAGTTTGGGTTGGACGTTGAAGATGGTCGAGAAACCGATGGCCGCGATGGCGGCCGCGATGGCGTAGATATAATAAGGATCGTGGGGAACCATACTCAGCTCGCTGAACTTATGGTCGATCAGGATATCGTTCATCACAAGGATGCGGAGGGCGAAAGCGATGCCAAAGGCCATGGCGCCCATAATCATTACAGTGTTGGCGGCCCGGATGATGCCGACTTGCAGGTAGTTGTCGATCATGTCGTCGACAAAGTTGATCAGCGGTACGCCGGGTACAATGAAGAGGGCGCAGGCCAGCAGCGGGTGGTAGGGTGTCTCAGAAAGGGGCGAGAATGACGAGGCATAGGCTAGACACGTGGAGACGAAGGCGGCGATAGCCATACTCATATAGTGGTTGACACCCCATTTCATGCAGAGCGCTCGCACATGGAAGCCGCAGAAGGCGCAAATCGAAGCGAAAAGGAAAGCTACCCAGTCGCAACCGAACAATTTGCAGAAGCCTCCGCAGGCAAAAGCGGCGCAGAGGGCGACCAGCTGGGGGGCGTAGCTGCGGGGGCGGTTGGCGATCTTGTCAAGTTCTTCCTCGTAGCGGTCGAGGGAATAGTCTTGCTCGATGGCCCGCCACGAGAGCCGGCTGATCTCCGTGAGGGTGGTCATGTTGATGCCATGTTTCTCGCATTTTTGGAATTTGGAGAAGGAATGGGTCTCGTCGCTCACGTTGACCATGATCATGGTCCAATGAATGTCGAGGTGTAACTTCTCTTCGGGGATGCCCATGAAGGCGGCCACGCGTTTCATATTCCGGTCGACCCGGTTGGTGTCGGCGGCGCTTTCTACCAATAATTTTCCTGTCTTTAGCAAAAGATCCAGCTTACGGCGAAGCAGGAGAACTTCTTTTTCCGTCATGATGCTTGATTATGAGTAATGCTTTTTTATTCGGCCGCGAATTTACGAAGAGCGGTGCTTTCCCGCAAATCATTCATCAGGAGGAGGCGGACGTGAAAAGGGCTAGACTTTATCTACCGTTCTCATTACGCATGCGCCATTGAATCGGGCGTTCGGCTCGATCTCAAGTGTTTGGCTCTCGATATCGCCTTCAATGACGGCGGAAGCTTTCAGGAATAGTTTCTCGGCGATCGCGAGGTTGCCTTTCACGTAGCCTTGTATTTCGGCGTTGTCCGCCTGGATGTTACCGATGATGGTCGCCTTGGGGCCAACCACGATTTTCCCTTGACACGAGATTTCGCCTTCTACTTTCCCGTCGATTCGAAAGTCGGTGTCGGTCGTGATGGTACCGACAACGCTTGTGCCAGTTGTCAGGGTGTTGTGCAATCCCCCGACGTTATTTTCCTCATGCTGTCTGATTTTCATGTCTTTTCGAATAGTTTCCGACAAAGGTAAGATATTTCTTGGGGAATGGTGAACTTTTCGATAGTTTTACGGGGTTAAAAAGGACGAAAATATGGAGACAAGGATTGAGCTTAAGGAAATGCGCTTTTATGCCCATCATGGAGTGGGAACGCAGGAAACAGTTGTGGGCAATTGGTTTACGGTTGATTTGAGTTTGTCGGCTCCGTTGACGCAAGCGGTTGCGACAGACGAGTTGTCGGCTACTCTCAATTACGCCGAGGTTTATGAGGTGGTTAAAACTGAGATGGCTATCCCTTCGCGTTTGATTGAACACGTTGCCGGTCGTATCCTTCATGCGCTGAAGTCCCGTTTTCCTCAATTGACGGCGGTCGAGATCCGTGTGGCGAAGCGGAATCCGCCTTTTGGGGGCGATTTGAAAGAGGCGGCGGTCGTCGTACGAGTGGTTTATTGAAAGAAAAAAGGAGAGAATGCTTGCGGGAAAGGAAAAAAGTGGTACCTTCGCGACTCGAATTTCATTATTAACTATTTTAAAAACAGCTTTTGTATGAATAATTACGAAACCGTTTTCATTTTGACTCCCGTTTTGTCTGAGGCGCAGATGAAGGAAACGGTAGAAAAGTTCACGGGCATCTTGAAAGAGCAAGGCGCGGAAATCGTGAACGAAGAGAGTTGGGGTTTGCGTAAGCTCGCTTACCCGATCCAGAAGAAGACGACCGGATTCTATCAGTTGATTGAATTCAAGGCCGATCCTAAAGTGATCGCGACGTTGGAGGTGAACTTCCGTCGTGATGAGCGTGTGATCCGTTTCTTGACTTTCCGTCAAGATAAGTATGCGGCAGAATATGCGGCGAAGAGAAGAAGTTTGAAATCAGCTAAAGAACAACCAGTAAAGGAGAATTAATCATGGCAGTGGCACAATCATCAGAAATTAGATATTTGACTCCTCCGACGGTCGACGTGAAGAGAAAGAAATATTGCCGTTTCAAAAAAGCGGGCATTAAGTATATCGACTACAAGGATCCGGAATTCTTGAAGAAGTTCTTGAACGAGCAAGGTAAGATCTTGCCGCGTCGTATCACGGGTACTTCCCAGAAGTTCCAACGTCGCGTGGCGCAAGCGATCAAGCGGGCGCGTCATTTGGCTTTACTGCCTTATGTAACAGATTTAATGAAATAATTAAACGAAGAGAGGAGACAGAATATGCAAATTATTTTGAAAGAAGATGTAGCTGGTTTGGGCTACAAGGACGATATCGTAACGGTTAAGGATGGTTACGGACGTAACTTTCTAATCCCCCGACATAAGGCCGTCATCGCTTCGGAATCAGCCAAGAAAGAATTGGCTGAGGTATTGAAGCAACGTGCGCACAAGCTGGCTAAGATCAAGGCGGACGCGGAGGAATTGGCCGCTAAGTTGAAAGACGTGACATTGACGATCGGCGCGAAGACTAGCTCAACGGGTACGATCTTTGGCTCGGTGACGAACATTCAGATCGCTGATGCGTTGGAGAAGGCGGGCTATACGGTCGATCGGAAGCTGATCTACATCAAGAATGTCAAGGAGGTCGGCCAATATACGGCTACGATCAAGTTGCACAAGGAAGTCACTGTAGAAGTGCCTTTCGAGGTCGTTTCTGAATAAGCGAGAACACGTTTTATACGAACGTAAGGAGATATATCCCAGTAAGGTTTGCCTTGCTGGGATTTTCTTTGCTTCGCCCCTTGCTTCTTCTCAAAAAAGATTAACTTCGCGACTAGTTTGTTTTTATCATTTTGACGGCGAATGAGACGATCACGAGGGCTTCTGTTTTGGATGTTATGGCTGTTGTTCCCGACGCTCTTGTTAGCGAGTGCCGGAAAGCCATTTGTCGTGGTGATTGACGCCGGGCATGGCGGCAAGGATCCCGGAGCCTCGGGTTATGCGGTCAAGGAAAAGGTGATCAACCTGAACGTCGCCTTGAAGCTGGGAAAGCTGATAGAGAAGAATATGGACGACGTGAAGGTGGTTTACACCCGATCGAACGATCGATTCGTGGAGCTGACCGAGCGGGCCGCGATCGCCAACCGCAACAAGGCGGATCTTTTCATCTCCATTCATACCAACGCGTTGAAGAAGGGAAGCCGGGTCCGGGGTACGGAGACTTATACCTTAGGCTTAGCTCGCAGCGACGAGAACCTGGAAGTGGCCATGCGCGAGAACTCGGCGATCCTGTTGGAGGACAACTATCTTCAACGCTATGAGGGATTCGACCCGAACTCAAGTGAGTCGTATATTATCTTCGAGCTGATGCAGAACAAGCACATGGAACAAAGCATTCGTTTGGCTTCGGATATTCAGGATGCCTTTTCCGCGTCCGGGCGGATCGACCGGGGGGTGCGTCAAGCGGGGTTCTTAGTGCTGCGGGAGACGAGCATGCCGAGCGTCTTGGTGGAGTTGGGCTATATTTCCAACCGCAACGAGGAGCGTTTCATGAGTTCATCGAAGGGACAGGAGGTATTGGCGGAAGCGCTTTACCGGGCGTTCGCTAACTATAAGCGGAATTTCGATCTGCGTTCGGGATATGCTGCGAAGCCTGTTTCCTCTTCCGCGGGGGAGGTGAAACCGGTGGAGAGGAAGGCGGAGGCGAGTAAGCCGTCTGGCGAGACGGTGTACAAGGTGCAGTTCTTGACCGCCGACGAGCCGTTGCCCAAGAACTCGAGGCGGCTGAAGGGCTATAAGGACGCGGAGTATTACGTGGAGAATGGCATTTGCAAGTATACGTATGGCTCAACCACCAGCTTGGAGGAGATCAAGCGGATCCGCCGGTCGATGCTGAAAGACTTCAAGGATGCGTTCATCGTTTCTTTCAAGGATGGTAAGCGTGTGCGTTAAAGAGAGAATAATGTATTAAAAAATAAAGAGATTAAGAGGAGCAATGAAAAATCTGTTGAATAGAGAGGCGAAGATCGGCTTGGTGACGATCGTGAGTTTGGCCTTGCTGTACATTGGGGTCAACTATTTGAAGGGGGTCGACTTGTTTCAGCCGTCCAATCGCTATTTCGTGGCGTTTGATAACGTGCGCGACGTGACGATCTCTAGCCCTGTCTACGTGGAAGGGTTCAAGGTGGGCTTGGTGAGGAACATTGATTACGATTACTCGACGACGGGCAAGATCACGGTCGAGATCAGCCTGGAGGAGAAGATGCGCGTCAATAAAGGCAGCTATGTGGAGATCGAGAGCAGTTTCCTGAGTGGCGCCTCCTTGCACATCCACTTGAATACGTTCGTGGACGACTACCTCAAATCGGGTGACATGATCGAGGGGCGCAAGGGGCCGGACATGATGCAGGAAATGCAGGTCGACATCTTGCCCAGCGTGACCGCCATGTTGCCGAAGATCGATTCCATCCTGGTCGGGTTGGAGACGTTGATCAATCACCCCGCCTTGGCCCAGTCGTTGACGCATATCGAGCGGACGACCGCCAACCTGGAAGGCTCGACCCAGCGCCTGAACCGGATGCTCGGCGAGGACGTGCCGGCCATCGTGGATAACTTGAAGACCATCACGGACAACTTCTCGACCGTCAGCTCGAACCTGAAAGACTTGGATCTCAACGGGACGATCAGCTCGATCAACGAGACGCTGGCCAACTTGAAGCTGACGACCGACAAGCTGAACGAGACCGACAACAGCCTGGGCCTCCTGCTCAACGACCGCCAATTGTATGACAACCTGAACGGCACGATGGAGAACGCTTCCAAGCTCTTGCTCGACTTGCGCGAGAACCCGAAGCGCTACGTCCACTTCTCGGTCTTCTGAGGCGAGGGGAAAGGCGAATAGAAATGAAGACGCGCCATGGTGGGGATGACCCTCATGGCGCGTCTTCGTTGTTATTCTAACCCTCGCTTGCCGCGTCCTTAACGGGCGGAGCCTTCCTCCGCCGGGGCGGCCTGGAGCGGGATCTTCCGGACGCGGCGCTCGTGCCGTCCGCCTTCGAAGGCGGTATGCAGGAAGATATTCACCAGGCGCGCCGCCGTCTCCTCGCTCATGAAGCGGCCGGGGAGGACGAGGATGTTCGCGTCGTTGTGCTCGCGGGCCAGCGTGGCGATCTCGTCGTTCCAGCAAAGGGCGGCCCGGACTCGCTGATGCTTGTTGAGCGTCATGCCGATGCCGTTGCCCGTCCCGCAGACGGCGATGCCTCGGGCGAGCTCGCCCCGGTCGATGGCCTGGCCCAGGGGGTGGGCGAAGTCCGGGTAGTCGCAGCTATCCGTCGAGTTGGTCCCGTAGTCCACGTATTCATAGCCCTCGACTTCGAGCATTCGCTTAAGCCGTTCTTTCAGGTTGAAACCCGCGTGGTCGCAACACAATCCGATCTTCTCGCTCATTTTCCCAATAATGTTTTAACTTGTTGATAGACGTTTTGCCCGGTGAAGCCCAGCTTCTCGTCGAGCACTTTATAGGGCGCCGAGTAGCCGAACGAGCCCAAGCCCCAGACGCGCCCCTTGCCGTCGTGCGTGTTGACCAGCCCCTCGAGCGTGACGGGCAGGCCGGCGGTCAGCCCGAAGGTCGGCACCCCGGCGGGGAGGACTGCCGCCTGGTAGTCCGCGCTCTGGCTCTTGAACAAACCTTCCGAGGGCGCTGAGACGATACGTACCTTCACCCCCTCGGCGCGCAGCAGGGCCGCCCCGTCGACCAGGGTAGACACTTCCGAGCCGGAAGCGACCAGGACGACGTCCGGCTGGGCGTCCTCGTTGAGGATGTAGGCGCCTTTTTCCGCCCCCAAAGCCTCCTCGTAGCGGTTGCCCTGGGCGGGCAGGTCGTTGACGTTCTGGCGGGAGAGGATCAGCGCCGTGGGCGTCTCCCGGTTCTCCATCGCCAGCTTCCAGGCGACGGTCGTCTCCGCCGAGTCGGCCGGGCGGAGGACGCGCATCGAGTCGCGGCCGGCGTGGTTCTTCAGTTTCTCAAGCAGGCGGACTTGCGCCTCTTGCTCGACCGGCTCGTGGGTCGGGCCGTCCTCGCCGACGCGGAAGGCGTCGTGCGTCCAGATGAACTTGACGGGCAGCTGCATGAGGGCGGCCATCCGCAAGGCGGGCTTCATGTAGTCGGAGAAGACGAAGAACGTGCCGCACGCCGCGACGACGCCCCCGTGCAGCGCCATGCCGATGCAGACGCAGGCCATCGTCAGCTCGGCCACGCCCGCTTGGAAGAACGCCCCGCTGAAATCCCCTTTCCGGAACGCGTGCGTCTTCTTCAGGAAACCATCTGTCTTATCGGAGTTTGAGAGGTCGGCCGAGGCGCAGATCATGTTCTCCACCCGGCTGGCCAGGACGCCCAGGACGGTCGCCGAGGCGCCGCGCGTGGGCTGGTTGGCTTTCTGCTCGATGGCGGCCCAGTCGATCGCGGGTAGCTCGCCGGCGAACCAGCGGGCCATCTTCTCCGCCTTCTCGGGGTTGGCCTTGGCCCAGGCCTCCTTGGCGGCGCGGCGCTCGGCCATGATCCCCTTCAGCTCCTCGCGGCGGCGGGCGTAGAGCTCGGCCACCTCGGGGAAGATGGCGAAGGGCTCGGCGGGGTCGCCGCCCAGGCCGCGGATCGTCCGCTCGATCGAGACGCCGGCGGCGGAGAGGGGTTGCCCGTGGGTCGAGACCTTGTTCTCGAAGCTCTGGCCGTCGGCCGTCCGGGCGCCTTTACCCATGACGGTGCGCCCGATGATGAGCGTCGGCCGCTCCGTTTCGGCCTTGGCCTCGCGGAGGGCGCGGCGGATCTGGTCGGCGTCGTTGCCGTCGATGGTGATGACTTTCCAGCCCCACGCCTCGTATTTCATCGCGACATTCTCGCTCGTCACCTCCTCGACGGTGGTGGAGAGCTGGACGTTGTTCGCGTCGTAAAACATGATCAGGTTATCCAAGCCCAGCGTCCCGGCGACGCGGCCGGCGCCCTGCGAGATCTCTTCCTGGATGCCCCCGTCGGAGATGAAGGCGTAGATCGTCTGCCCCATGACCTCCCGCCCCAGCCGGGCCTCGAGGAACTTGGCGGCGATGGCGGCGCCGACGGCGTAGGCGTGCCCCTGGCCGAGGGGGCCGGAGGTGTTCTCGATGCCGCGGGCCACGTTCACCTCGGGGTGGCCCGGCGTCGGGCTGCCCCATTGGCGGAACCGCTGGAGCTCGTCGAGCGTGAACTTGCCGCTCAGCGCCAGGACGGCGTAGAGCATCGGCGACATGTGCCCCGGGTCGAGGAAGAAACGGTCGCGCCCTTCCCACGCGGGGTTCTCCGGGTCGTAGACCAGGAACTCGGAGAAAAGGACATTCACGAAATCGGCGCCACCCATCGCGCCGCCGGGATGCCCGGATTTCGCTTTCTCTACCATCGAGGCGGCCAGGATCCGAATGTTGTCGGCCGCCCGATTCATGACTTGGATATCATTCATTTTGCCAGAAGGATTATTAAATTTCCCGCGAAGATAGTTAAAGTCCGCGTAACTTGTCGCCCGCCCCGCGCAATTTCTTCCCCGCGGGGCTTTCGCCGGCGGGGGGCTTTCGCTTGATCGGTATGGCCTCGCGGGGAAGGGGGGCTTTAAGGTCGAAACGCTCGACCTTAGAGGCGCGGGGGCAGGCGGCCCGGCGAGCGGCGGGGGCGCCGGGGCGGCGAAAGCCGGGGTTGCCGGATCTTTCGTTAACTTAACCCTCCCCGCGCGCGAAAATTCTCCTTTTGGGGCTTGTTTATTAAATATTTCTCCTTACCTTTATGGCCTGACGCGCGGGGCGGACGCGCCGGCGGGAAAACGGGGGCTCATCTCCCCGAGAACGGGAGGCCACCTCCCGGCATCCGGGAAGCCACCTCCCGATGATCGGGAAGGCACCTCCCGATAGTCGGGAAGCCACCTCCCGACAGTCGGGAAGCCACCTCCCGCCAAGCGGGCGGCCCGTCGCGGAGGGCCAAGGGCGGAGTTTCGCTTCGCCTGTTAGTATAAACTTTTATAACAGAAAGAGCCATGGCTATAAAGTACAGGATGTACCAGGACAATCGAGAAGACTCGGCGCAAAGGGGCAAATGGTACGCGAAGGCAGTGCCCGACGAGTTAGTGGAAACCGATCAGTTGGCGGAGATGATCCAGCGCAACAGTTCAATGAAACGGTCGGACGTGCTGGCCGTGCTCACGGAGCTGTCGGAAGTGTTGCGCGATCAGCTGTTGGCGGGCAACAGGGTGAAGATTAATGGAATCGGGTCGTTCAAGGTAGGCTTCACGTCGAAGCCGGCCGAGACGCGCGAGGAGTGGTCGGCCGCGACGCACGTCAGCGGCACGCGCGTCAATTTCTTGCCGGAGACGGTCGACATCGTCTCGGGTGGCCGACGCACCCGCGTGCCAGCCGCCTTGCTGGGGCTTGAGTACCAAGAGTTGCGCGGCTACGACGACGGCAAGGACGAGAGCGCGTCGGCCGGCGAGGGCGAGGGCCCCGACGACGGCGGCTCGCCCGGGACGGTCTGACGCCCAAACGCGAGAAAGGGGCCGCGTCACCCATCGAGTGGTGGCGCGGCCCCTTGTCACGCTTGGCGGCGGCGTTGCCCTACGCCTCGAGGCGGCGGGCGCCGTCGCCGATCACGACGTCGTAAACCTTGGGCCGGTGGCCGAAGCGCACCTCGTAGGCGGCCGACGTCTCGGCGATGAAACGGTCGTAAAGCTCCTCGCGCACGAGGTTGATGGTGCAGCCGCCGAAGCCGCCGCCCATGACGCGCGACCCCGCGACGCCGCACGCCCGGGCCCGCTCGTTGAGGAAGTCGAGCTCCTCGCAACTGACTTCGTAGAGGCGGCTCATGCCGGCGTGCGTCTCATACATCTTCTGGCCGACAGTCTCGTAATCGCCTTTCTCCAAGGCTTCGCAGACGTCGAGCACGCGCTGGATCTCCTCGACGACGTATTCCGCCCGCATGAAGTCCTCGGCGCTCACCTCGGCCTTCACCTCGTCGAGCGTCGCCCGGTCGGCGTCGCGGAGGAACTCAACCTCGGGGTGCCGGCGGCGAATGGCCTCGACGACGCGCTCGCACGACCGGCGCCGCTCGTTGTAGGCCGACGAGGCCAACTCGTGCTTCACCACCGAGTCGAGCAGCACCAGCTTGTAGCCCACCGGGTTGAAGGGGTAATACTTGTATTCGAGCGAGCGGCAGTCGAGGCGGATGAGGCTGCCCGCCTTGCCGAAGACGGAGGCGAACTGGTCCATGATGCCGCAGTTGACGCCGCAGTAGTGATGTTCCGTGGCCTGCCCGATCCGCGCCAGCTCGAATTTATCGATGCCCAGCTGGAACAGCTCGTTAAGGGCGAAAGCGTAAACGCTCTCCAGGGCGGCCGACGACGACATGCCCGCGCCGAGCGGGACGTCGCCCGCGAACACCGTGTCGAAGCCCTCGACCCGTCCGCCCCGCTTGATCGCCTCGCGGCAGACGCCGAAGAGGTAGCGCGCCCAGCTGGCCTGGGGGGCGTCTTCCTCGCGGAGGCCGAACTCGGCGTAGTCGTCGAGGTCGACGGCGAAGGCCCGTACCTTGTCCGTGCCGTTGGGCTTGATCTCGGCGATCATGCCCTTGTCGATGGCGCCGGGGAAGACGAAGCCGCCGTTGTAATCCGTATGCTCGCCGATGAGGTTGACGCGGCCGGGCGAGGCGAAGAGGGCGCCCTCCGTGTGGAACAGCTCTTGGAACTTGTTCCTGATCTTATCTTTCATTGTCATTGTCATATCGTTTTGAAACGTAAGAGGGTTTAAAGCGAAAAGAAGGAATTGCCCCGTCCCTCGCGCGGTGGGGGCAATTCCTTGGGATAGAATTAAAGAAGTCGTCTCATTAATCGACCTTGATGTCCGTGTTCACGTTCTTGCTGCCGAACATCGCGTAGAAGAACAGGTAGCCGAAGCTGATGGCCGGTACCCAGTAGGAGGTCATGTAGCTCGTCGCGTCGGCGATCGCGTTCTGGATCTGCGGGAAGATACCGCCGCCGCAGACCATCATCATGAAGATACCCGAAGCGGCCGCCACGTATTTGCCCAGCCCCTCAACCGCCAAGTTGAAGATGCCACCCCACATGACGGAAGTGCACAAGCCGCACAATACCAGGTAGAGGGCGTTGATCGGCACTTGGACCATGCCGAAGGAGAGGGCGCCTGTCGCGTTCGTCTCCAACACCGGCATCGAGACGGTCGAGGTGATCGGCGAGAAGATCGCCGCCATGACCAGGCAGAACGCGATGGCCGAAGCGCCGGAAAGCATCGCCTTGCTGGAGACTTTCGAGCCGATCGTCGCGCCCACGAAGCGGCCGATCAGCATCAGGAACCAGTACGTGCCGCCCACGAAGCCGGCCGTCGCCGCGCTCACGTTGCCGGCGTTCGGGTCGGAGAGGAAGAGGATCATCGTGCCCGGGATACCTACCTCAAGGCCGACATAGACGCCAATACCGATCGCGCCCAGCACGAAGTGGCGGAACGCCCACGGCGAGCGCTCGTACCTTACCTCCTTCGTCGCGTAAGGCTCCGGGATGTTGACGAAATACAGCACGATGAAGATCACCGCGAAGATCGCCATGGCGATGTACATCACGGGATAGACGTTCGTGATGTTGGCCTTCGTCACGTCGCCCACCAAGGCGCCGACCAGCATCGGGACGATCGTCGCGCAGAGCGAGTTCAACGTACCTCCCAATTGGATCAACTGGTTACCTTTGTTGCCGCCGCCACCGAGCGTGTTCAACATCGGGTTGACTACCGTGTTCAGGATACACATGCAAAAACCGGCGATGAAGGCGCCCAACACGTAAACGCCGAAGCTCCCGACCGAGCCGGAGAGCACCTGGATACCCACGCCGATGAATCCGATGACGATACCCAGGAGGGCCGTCTTCTTGTAACCGATCTTCTGGATCAACTTGCCGGCGGGGATACCCATGAACAGGTACGCCGCGAAATTGGCGAAGTTACCCAACATTCCTTCGAAGTTCGTCGCTCCGAATTGATTCTTCAATACGATGCCCATAGGGGCGGCCAAGTTCGTGACGAAAGCGATCATCGCGAAGAGGATGACCATCATCACGATAGGCAGAGTGTAATTCTTTTGTTCTGCTGTTGCTACCATTTGTTTAGTTTGTTTTATAATTAATACTGATTAGAATATTCGTTAGGCTTGCCCGTCGGCCGAGAAGCGGTAGACCGTCTGGCTCCTGTACGTCTCGCCGGGCCGCAAGACCGTCGGGGGGTACTCCGGCCGGTTGGGGCTGTCGGGGAAATGCTGGGTCTCCAGGCAGAAGGCGCAGCGCTCCGGATAGGGGTGGCCGTGCTTCCCGATGATGGAGTCGCTCAGCCAATTGGCCGTATACAGTTGGACGCCCGGCTCGGTCGTGTAGGTCTCCATGCGGATCCCGCTCTTGGGGGAACGGCATCTGGCCGCGAGGGTCAATCCGTCGCCCGCCCGGTTGAGCGCGTAGCAGTGGTCGTAGCCTTTCCCGTAGATGAGTTGCTGGAAGGGCTCGCCGATCCGTTCGCCGATCGTGTGGGGCGCGCGGAAATCCATCGGGGTGCCTTCCACGGGGGCCAAGGGGCCGAGGGGGATGGCGGTCTCGTCGGTCGGCAAGTAATGATCCGCGTTGATTTCCAACAGGTGGTCGCCCACGCTCCGGTTGCCTTCGCCCGATAGGTTGAAGTAGGAATGGTTCGTCAGGTTGATCACCGTGGGGCGGGTGGTGGTGGCCTCGTAGTCGAGGACGACCGCGTTGTCGTCGGTCAGGCGCGTCGTGACGCTCGCTTTCACTTCGCCGGGATAGCCTTCCTCGCCATCGGCGGAGGTATAGCTCAAGCGAATGGCCTGGTCGTCGATCCGCTCCCACTCCCAAGCGCGGAAGTGGAAGCCCCGCAGCCCGCCGTGGAGGCTGTTGGGCCCGTTGTTGATCGCCAACTGGTCGTAGACCACGCCGTCGAGCGTGAATCGTCCTTTCGCGATTCGGTTGGCGTAGCGGCCGCACGTGGCGCCGAACGTGGGCTCGCCGGAGTGGAGGTAATCGTCGATGTTGGCGTGCCCCAAGACGACATCGACCAGCTTGCCATCCTTATCGGGGACCATCAGCGAGACGATCTTGGCGCCGTAGTTCGTGACGCTAAGCTCCGCGCCCGCGGCGTTCCGTAGGACTTGCAACGTAATCTCTGTCCCGTCGATCTCTTTCCGGAAATCGTCGGGGGAGAGCCCGGATGTGCTTAATGTGTGCTTCATGTTCTAAGATTTCTGAAAATCGGTCGTAAAAGTAAACACTAATTTGGTACCTCATTCAATATTCGCTATGTTTTAGAGCATAGTTTTAGCGTTCCCCCGCGAATGGGCATGAGAAATCTTATGAACAAAAGCGATTTAAAGCGCTTGCCCCCTTGGAAACCACCCCAAGTTTATTCGGCGACGAGGTCGGCTTCCGTCGCTCGCGCCTCCCGGATCAGGTCGTTTGGCGCCAGTTTGATCTGTAGGCCCCGTTGCCCGGCGCTGACGTAGATGTGCTCGAATTGGCTTGCCGTATGGTGGATGTAGGTGGGGAAATGTTTCTTCATCCCGATCGGGGAGCAGCCGCCGCGGATGTAGCCCGTGATGGGCAGGAGCTCTTTCATCGGGATCATCTCGCACTTCTTGTTGCCCGAGACCTTGGCCGCCTTTTTCAAGTCGACCTCCTCCGCGCCGGGGATGACGCAGACGAAATAGCCGCTCCGCTCGCCATGCAGCACCAGCGTCTTGAACACTTGGGCGATGTCCTCGCCCAGCTGGTCCGCCACGTGTGTCGCGCTCAGGTCGTTCTCGTCGACCTCGTAGGCGACGAGCTCGTAGGCGACCTTCGCCTTGTCGAGCAGGCGGGCCACGTTTGTCTTGTTGATTTTCTCTTTCATTTCTTTTCTCTTTATACCTATTTATATATAGCGTTATTCGATGCCCTTGAAGGAAAGGCGTATTTGCCCGCGCTCCCGGTCGACGGCCAATACCCGGACCCGCACGTGCTGGTGGATGTCGACGACGGCCATGGGGTCGCTCACGTAGCGGTCGGCCATCTCGGAGACGTGGACCAGGCCGTTTTGCTTGATGCCGATATCGACAAAGCAGCCGAAATTGGTGACGTTGGTCACGATGCCGGGCAGCACTTGCCCCTCGCGCACGTCGTCGAGCGTGCGGATGGTCGGGTCGAACGCGAAGACCTCGATCGCCTGGCGGGGATCCCGGCCGGGTTTGTCCAGCTCGGCCAGGATGTCGCGCAAGGTCGGCATCCCGACGGTGTCGCTCACGTAGCGAGAGAGGTCGAGCCGCCGCTTGAGGCTCTTGTCGCGGATCAGGTCTTCGATGCCGCAGCCCAGGTCTCGCGCCATCCGCTCGACGATGGGGTAGTTCTCAGGGTGTACCGCCGAGTTGTCCAGCGGATTGTCGCCGTCGGCGACGCGGAGGAAGCCCGCGCATTGCTCGAAAGTCTTGGCGCCCATCCGGGGGACCCGCGTAAGCGCTTGCCGGTTTTTGAACAGGCCATGCTCCGCGCGATACTCGACGATGTTGCGGGCGAGCGTGGGCCCCAGCCCCGAGACGTAGGCCAACAAGTGCCAGCTGGCGGTATTCACGTTGACGCCCACTTGGTTCACGCAGCTCTCGACGGTCAGGTCGAGGCTTCGCTTCAGGGCGTTCTGGTCCACGTCGTGCTGGTATTGCCCCACGCCGATGCTTTTCGGGTCGATCTTGACCAGCTCGGCCAGGGGGTCGATGAGCCGTCGGCCGATGCTGACGGCGCCCCGGACGGTGACGTCGTACGCGGGAAACTCCTCGCGGGCGGTCTTCGAGGCCGAATAGACGGAAGCGCCCGCCTCGTTCACGACGAATACCCGCGGCGGGTGGCTGAAGGGGATCGAGGCGACGAACCGCTCCGTCTCCCGGCTGGCCGTCCCGTTGCCGATGGCGATGGCCTCGATCTTGTAAGTCTTCACCAGCAGGCTCACTTTCGCGGCCGCTTTGGCCCGTTCGCCGCGAGGGGGATGGGGGTAAATGGTCTCGTTGTGCAAGAGATGACCGTCGGCGTCGAGGCAGACCAGCTTGCATCCGGTGCGGAACCCCGGGTCGACGCCCAGCACCCGCTTGGGCCCCAAGGGTGGCGCCAAGAGCAAGTCGCGCAGGTTCTTGGCGAAAACGCGGATCGCCTCCTCGTCGGCCTTTTCCTTGCTCACGCGGGCGAATTCCGTCTCGATGGAGGGCTTGAGCAAGCGCTTGAAGGCGTCGGCGACGGCCTCACCGACCAGCCCTGAAGCCTCGCCCTCGCCGCGGACGAAGCGCTTGGCCAGGCGCTCCACGCACCGCTCGCCGTCGGGCTCGAGGCTCACTTTCAGGAAACCTTCCGCCTCGCCCCGCCGGATGGCCAGGAGGCGGTGCGAGGAGACGCGGGCGAGGGGTTCCTCGTGGTCGAAGTAATTCTTGTAATTCGCCCCTTCCGCTTCCTTGCCCTTGACGACCTTCGAGACGAGCCGCGCGGTCCGCGAGAAGACTTGGCGGGTCATGTCGCGGGCGGCGGGGTCCTCGCTCACCCACTCGGCGATGATGTCTTGCGCCCCCCGCAGGGCCTCTCGCACGTCTTTGATTTCCCCTTTCACGAAGGCCCGCGCCCGTTCGCCGACCCGCGTCTCGCGCTGGGCCATGAGGATTTTGGCGAGGGGCTCGAGGCCTTTCTCGCGGGCGATCTCCGCGCGGGTCCGCCGCTTGGGGCGGAAGGGGAGGTAGAGGTCTTCGATCTGGGCGGCGTCCCAAGTCGCGGCGAGGCGTCGCTCCAGGTCGTCGGGCAGCTGGCCGAGGGCCTCGACGAGCGTGCGGCGGATGGTCTCTTTCCGTTTCTCGAGGGCTTGGAATTTCTCCCAAGCGGTTTGGATGGCGGCGATGGCGACCTCGTCGAGCCCGCCGGTGCGCTCCTTGCGGTAGCGGCTGATGAAGGGGATCGTCGCGCTTTCCTCGAGAAGCTGGATTGTCTGGTCCACTTGCCTTTCCGCGATTCCCGTCGCTTGGGCGACGAGTTGTATGAGGGGATTTTTCATGTTCATTCGGTTTATGCTGATTGGAAACGGGGCCAAAGATAGGGGAAATATCCGTCCGCGGCCCTCTCCCCGCCGTTTTTTGCCGGAAGACGATCGTCGGCGGAAGGGCGGAAGGCTCGGATGGCTAGAACCCGGCCGGGTTTATAGTCTCCGACATGTTATTTGAAAAGAACCCAACTGAGCGCATAGTCTTCGATATGTCATTTGAAAAGAACCCAGCTGAGGGCATAGTCTCCGACATGTCATTTGAAAAGAACCCAGCTGAGGGCATAGTCTCTGACATGTCATTTGAAAAGAACCCAACTGAGCGCATAGTCGTCAACGTATCATTTAAAAAGAACCCAGCTGGGTTCTAGTTTTTCTATACGGCAATTGAAGAAAACGCGTTCACGGGTATCGCGGAGAAAGCACCCATTGGCTTGCGGCCGGCCTTTGTCCCGGCATCCGGGAAGGGGGAAAAAGACATATCTCGCCTAAAGATGAGGGATGGGGTATCATTTAGGGGCAAAATAAGTATCTTCGCGAGCACGTATCCACCCGGCGGGGCGGACAAGGCATAAAGTTGATTCACTCATAAAAAAAGAATAAAGACAATGGAAAATTTGAATTGGGCCGAGCTGGGTTTCGGCTACATCAAGACCGATTATAACATCCGTTGTTATTATCGGGACGGGAAATGGGGAGAGCTGGAAGTCTCTTCCGAAGAGACCTTGAATATTCACATGGCGGCCACTTGCCTGCACTACGGGCAAGAGTCGTTCGAGGGCCTGAAGGCCTTCCGCGGCAAGGACGGGAAGATCCGCGTGTTCCGGATGGACGAGAACGCCAAGCGGATGCAATCCTCCAGCCGCGGCATCAAGATGGCCGAGCTGCCCGTCGAGCTGTTCGAGGAGGCGGTCCGCCGCGTGGTGAAGCTGAACGAGCGCTTCGTGCCCCCTTACGAGAGCGGCGCCGCGCTCTACATCCGCCCGTTGATGCTGGGCTTGGGCGCCCAGGTTGGCGTGAAGCCGGCTCCGGAATACCTGTTCGTGATCTTCGTCACGCCGGTAGGGCCCTACTTCAAGGGCGGTTTCCAACCCTCGAAGGTCTGCATCATGCGGGGTTACGACCGCGCGGCGCCCTTCGGCACGGGCACGATCAAGGTGGGTGGCAACTACGCGGCCAGCCTCGTGGCGGGCGAGATCGCGCATGAGAAAGGTTACGCCGCCGTGCTCTACCTCGACCCGAAAGAGAAGAAATACCTCGACGAGTGCGGCCCGGCGAACTTCTTCGGTATCCGTGGCGACAGCTACATCACGCCGAAGTCGCATTCCATCCTGCCCTCCATCACGAACAAGAGCCTGATGCGCCTGGCCGAGGACATGGGCCTCACCGTGGAGCGCCGTCCCGTCCCCTACGAGGAGCTGGCCACGTTCGACGAGGCGGCCGAGTGCGGTACGGCGGCCGTCATCGCCCCCATCTCGCAAGTCGACGACCTGGACGAGAACAAGTCGTACGTCATCGCGAAAGACGGGAAGCCGGGCCCCATCTGCGAGAAGCTCTACCACAAGCTGCGCGGCATCCAATATGGCGACGAGCCGGATCCCTATGGCTGGGTGACGATCATCGAGTGATCTTTTCTCGAGAAAAGAGACAGACGAGAAGCGGGAGAGGGGAAGCGCGCCGTCGCGGGCCCTCATCCCGCTTTTTGGATCATTTCGGCGAGAGGCATGTTAAATTGTAAAGTCGGTGTAGCAATTCGGCGAAAATCCGTATCTTTGTCCGCGAATAAAAACAGGACGCTTTGAGGTAGGAAAAAGTGGAAGCATTCTTTCGGACACATAAGTATTTAGTGGACCATCTCCACGCGCCGGTCCGTCGCGGGCTGATGGACGAGATCGACTGGAGCCAGCGGCTGATCGGCATCAAAGGCTCCAGGGGCGTGGGGAAGACGACGTTCTTGCTGGATTACGCCCGCGAGCGCTACGGCGCCGACAACAAGGAATGCCTCTATGTCAACTTGAACCATTTCTATTTCACGGAACGCACGCTGGCGGATTTCGCCGAGGAGTTCCGGGCGAAAGGCGGCAAGGTGTTGCTGATCGACCAAGTCTTCAAGTACAAGGACTGGTCGAGGGAATTGAGATATTGTTATGATCACTTGAAGGATCTGCGGATCGTCTTCTCCGGGTCGTCGGTCATGCGGCTCAAGGAAGAGAACCCGGATTTGGCGGGGAAGGTGGCTTCCTACAACTTGCGGGGCTTCTCCTTCCGCGAGTACTTGAACCTGATGGCGAACACCCGCTTCCCGGCCTTGTCGCTCGAAGAGGTGCTGAAGGATCATGGGCGGATCGCCCGGGCGGTCGGCGAGCGGGTCAAGCCGATGGCCTATTTCCAGGACTACCTCCACCACGGCTTCTATCCCTTTTTCTTGGAAAAGCGCAACTTCTCCGAGAACCTCCTGAAGACGATGAACATGACGCTTGAGGTCGATGTGCTCTACATCAAGCAGATCGAGCAAAGCTACCTGCCGAAGTTGCGGCGCTTGCTCTATCTCCTGGCCACGTCGGCGCCCAGCACGCCCAACGTCAGCCAGCTGAGCAAAGCCATCGAGACCTCGCGGGCGACGGTGATGAATTACATCAAATATTTGGCCGACGCCCGCCTGGTGAACATGTTATATAAGGAAGGAGAGGCCTTCCCGAAGAAACCGGGCAAGGTTTACATGTACAACTCCAACCTGATGTACCCCATCCGCCCGATGGCCGTCAATCCGCGAGCGATCCGCGAGACATTCTTCTACAACCAGTTGTTGAAAGGCAACGTGGTGAACGAGGGTGTCCGCAACGCGACCTTCCGGGTGGATCACGCGTACGACTTCCGGGTCGACGAGGCTAGCCCCTCGCGCAACAATCCGGATCTCTATTACGCGGTCGAGAAAGCCGAGGTGGGCGCGGACAACGTGATCCCGCTCTGGCTCTTTGGCTTTTTATATTGAAATGAAATCTTTAAATACTAATAGTTAGTTTATAGATCTATGACAAAGGAAAAGAAATTTATCACATGTGATGGTAACGAGGCCGCCGCGCATATCTCGTATATGTTTAGCGAGGTGGCGGCCATTTACCCGATTACTCCATCCTCGACGATGGCGGAGCATGTAGACGAGTGGGCCGCCGCTGGCCGGAAGAACATCTTCGGCGAGACGGTCATGGTACAAGAGATGCAGTCGGAGGCCGGTGCCGCCGGCGCGGTTCACGGCTCGTTGCAGGCCGGCGCGTTGACCACGACCTACACCGCTTCGCAGGGTCTGTTGCTGATGATCCCGAACATGTACAAGATCGCGGGCGAGTTGCTCCCGTGTGTCTTCCACGTGTCGGCCCGTACGTTGGCTTCTCACGCGTTGTGTATTTTTGGTGACCATCAAGATGTCATGTCTTGCCGCCAGACGGGCTTCGCCATGTTGGCCGAGGGTTCCGTACAGGAGGTGATGGACTTGGCGGGTGTGGCGCACTTGTCGACGATCAAGGCGCGTGTCCCCTTCATCAATTTCTTTGACGGTTTCCGGACCTCGCACGAGATCCAGAAAGTAGAGCGTCTGGACAACGAGGATTTAGCTCCGCTGATCGACCAGAAGGCGTTGGCCGAGTTCCGTGCCCGTGCGCTGAACCCCATGAAGCCGGTGGCTCGCGGTATGGCGGAGAACCCGGATCACTTCTTCCAGCATCGTGAGTCGGCGAACGCTTACTACGAGGCCGTTCCCGCGATCGTGGAGGAGTATATGAACGAGATCAACAAGATCACGGGTCGCCACTATGGTATGGCGCCGAGGATGCCGACCGCGTCATCATCGCGATGGGCTCTATCACGGAGGCGATCCGCGAGACGATCGATTACCTCATGGCGAAGGGCGAGAAGGTCGGTTTGGTGGCCGTACACTTGTATCGTCCGTTCTCGGCGAAACATTTCCTGGCCGCCGTGCCTAAGACCGCTAAGCGCATCGCCGTGCTGGATCGTACGAAAGAGCCGGGCGCGAATGGCGAGCCGCTTTACCTGGACGTGAAGGATTGCTTCTATGGCGTGGAGAACGCTCCGCTCATCGTGGGTGGCCGCTATGGCTTGGGTTCGAAGGATACGACCCCGGCACAGGTCTTGGCCGTTTACGAGAACCTCGCGTTGCCGATGCCGAAGAACCAGTTCACCATCGGTATCGTGGACGATGTCACCTTCACTTCTCTTCCCAAGAAAGAGGAGATCGCTTTGGATGCCGACGGCATGTTCGAGGCGAAGTTCTACGGCTTGGGTGCCGACGGTACGGTGGGCGCCAACAAGAACTCCGTGAAGATCATTGGCGACAATACCAATAAATATTGCCAGGCATACTTCGCTTACGACTCGAAGAAGTCGGGT
>CASFXH010000013.1 GCA_949298575.1 uncultured Parabacteroides sp. | reverse complement strand
GGCCGATCGCCTTCAAATGGGCGTTGTATTTCCGCAAGCAATATTTATAATAGGTAGGCGTAGACCTCTCGGAAAGGTAGGGGAAAAGGTACGGGCTATCCGGATCGACATATTTCCGGAGGATCGCCCGCATCCCGCTCGTCAACTCCACGCGGATCTGGACACTCGTCTTGTGCCTTTGGTAGACCAAGACATTGCCTTGAATATTCTCCCGCGTCAGGTGGACCACATCCACGAACGGCATGCCGCACGCCAGGAAACATGGCCCGTTTCCTCGTGATCTCCCGCCGGAGCTTCATCCCCTCGAAAGGCGACTCGCGAACACGCACCAAGCCCTCATGGCACGCCTCGTGGTAAACGGTCCTCAGGCTACTCAGGTAGCTATTGACCGTATTGGTCTTCAAGCCCTTGTTTTGAAGGAAACCACGAAAATCGGAGACCATCGTGGCGTTCAACCCCGATAACCGACACTTCCTTCCATCCAAGAAACGATAGAATTGCGCGGCCGTAGCCCGATACACGTCCGCGGCACTGGTTTTCCCCATCCGACGCTTACATAAAGCCCGTTCCCGCATATACTCTACCACCCCCAAAGAGGATCTCCCTCCCTTCATCTTACTTACTTCACTCCGCATAAAAACTAATTTTAATATGATACAGAAAAGCGCGAAGTTAAAGGGGAAAAACGCGGAGGAAGATGTGTCAAAAAAATCCATATCTTTGCCCTTGTTAATCCAAAAACGGTTTTAAGCATGAGAAAAAGAATGATTTGGCGAATGTTCGCCTTACTGTGCGGCCTCGGGCTGCTCACCGCATGCGCGGAAAGCGGAGGCCCCGGGACGATCAACCTCGTACCCGCGCCCACCCAGAGCGCGCCGACTGCCGGCGCCTCCTTTGCCCTCAAAGGCAATAGCGTGATCAACTACTCACATGACGCCACGCGCACGATGGCCCTCCAACTGGCCGACTTTGCCGAGCGCTACGCGGGCTTGCGGCTCAGCGTGGCCGACGGGCCGACGAGCGAGAACCCCGGCGGAGGCATCTTCCTAGCCCTCACGACACGTGAGAACCCCGCGCTCGCCCAGTTGCCCACCGCCTATGGCGTAAGCGCGAAAGATGGCGACCCGAGCGACGAGCGCTACGCCCTCACGATCGACACCCGCGAAGGCGTGCTCATCGAAGCCTCGGCCGCGGAAGGGCTCTTCCGGGGAATCACGTCGCTCAAGCAATTGATGGTCGGTAATTTCGAGGGTCAACCGGGCGCTACGCTTTACCTGCCCGCCCTCCAGGTGGCCGATGGGCCGCGGTTCGCTTGGCGAGGACTCTCGCTCGACGTCTGCCGCTGCTTCTTCACGGTCGATCAGGTGAAACAAGTCATCGACCTCCTCGCCTACTATAAGTTCAACGTGCTCCACATGCACCTGACCGACAATGAAGGATGGCGCATCGAGATCGAGGGCTACCCGAAACTCACCGAGGTGGGCGGCACGCTCGACAACGAGGGCAAACCCGTCGGATTCTACACGAAAGCGCAATACCAAGAGCTCGTCGCCTACGCGGCCGAGCGTTTCATCACCATCGTCCCCGAGATCGACCTGCCGGGACACACCAAGGCCCTCTTCGCGGCCTACCCTGACCTGCGCGACGCCACGCGGATGAATATCGACCTCAACATGAGCGGGCAAGCGATCGGCGCCCTCGACGTGGACGACCCGAAAGCGATGGCCCTCGTCGAACGCGTCATCACGGAACTGGCCGAAATGACCCCGGGAAGCTACATTCACATCGGGGGAGACGAGACGTGGGGCTTGGCGGAAGACAAGTACGTCCGCTTCGTCGACAAGGCGCGCCAAATGGTGAAAGAGAAAGGGAAAAAGGTGGTCGGCTGGCAAGAATCGGCGCGGACTCACCTGGAGCCGGGCGACGTGATGCAATATTGGGTGCACTACAAGCAACCCGATCCCGCCGACCGCCCCGCCAACTCGGATACAGCATCCGAAACACGCGCCGAAATTCCTCAAGAAGTCCGCGAGATGATGGCCGAGATGTTCAAGAAAAACGCCGCCGACATGGGCCTCGGCTTGGAGAAGCAAGCCAAGATCATCCTATCGCCCAGCGCCTTCTGCTACCTCGACCACCCCTATAAGGAGGCTAGCCGCGACTCCCTGCAATCCGACCGGCGCTTCTCGCTGGGCTTGCAAACCTACGCCCGGCAGACCATCGCCGACATGTACGCTTGGGATCCGATGACCTTCAACGAGCGTCTCGACGCGAGCCAACACGTGGCAGGTGTCGAGGCAGCCATCTGGTGTGAGACCATCCGGAGCTTCGACGACCTCCAGTTCCTCCTCCTGCCGCGCCTGGCCGGCGTCTCGGAGAAAGGGTGGAGCGCCGTGGAGAAGACGGGTTGGGAGGAATATCGCGAGCGCCTCGCCACGCACGCACGCCTCTGGGATTTCCTCGGATGGGATTTCTACCAATCCTCGTTGGTCGATTGGCGATGAATCCTCTCCCGCCCCTCGTCCTCGCCCGGAGACATCCTCCCAGCGCCGGCGAGGGGCGCCTTTCCATCATTTACCTATTTTAAACAATTCTTTTCCTTTCGGAAAGGAAGCGCCTCAACAAAAATGTCAGGAAATACGGGAAAGTATAAAACTTGCCATTGAAGCCGATGTTCTTATATCCCAGCTTGATGCCGTATTTCACGTCTGGATATTTGTCATCCTTCAGGAGGTTGTTCAGGGAAGCCGTCGCCCCGTCGTTCGCTTTCACTTCAATCGGGACAAGCGAATCCGCGTCTCTCACAAAGAAATCCATTTCAAGGGCTGGCTTGTCATGACTATAATAGAAAAGCCGGTATCCCTGCTTCACCAACATATCGCCTACAATGTTCTCGTAGATAGCCCCTTTGTAGGTGCCGAGGTTCTTGTTTGCCCTCAAATCTTCTTGTGCCTCTTCGTCGAGCGACGCGATGAGAAGCCCCGTGTCCTTGAAATAGATTTTGTAGAGCTTGGGGTCGTAATTCCCTTTGAGGGGCAGTTCCGGTTGGTTCATACAGTAACAGATATTGATGACGCCCGCGTCGGCAAGCCATTCCACGCAGCCGATATAATCCCGGTTTCTTGCGCTCTTGGCTACAGAACGTGTCTTTCCTATCTGACGTGCGCCCTTGATGATAAGAGGTTTTCGGTCGGGATTATTCTTCCAAGCAATCAAATCGGCATCGACCTTCCTTTTCAGCAGTTTATTATCCATATCGCAAATCATTTTAATCTACCTGCGAATATAGCTGTTTTCACATAATCCCTCCCGTATCACCCAAGATATTTCACATTATCCGTCATGTATAGAGTCGGATTTTTCACATTTTCCCCATTGGCACGTATTTCCCCGCTTCATTCTCCGTTTATGTATTTTAACTCACAGACTTGACAAACAACTATTCATTTTTTCGGGAAACGCCTCAATTCGGGGAGACGGAGACGATAGGTGTCCGTTTCTCCTTGTCGAGAGGGTGCGCTTGATAGGAGACTTGAGAGAAATCGATCGTCTTCAAATCGATGCGCCGGATGGCGCTATCGTGCATCGTGCGGTAATAAAGCATGCGGTCACGCGGGTTGGTGGCCGAGGTCCATTGCGTGGCGCTAGGAAGGTCGACGACGGGCTCACCCTCCGCGAACTCGATGCCAATAGGAATATCGAAATTATTCAAGATATGAAACGCCTCAAGGACCGTCCGCTCCGCGTCGGCGAAACGGGGCGCCGAGGCTTGATAGAAAGCGGCCCGCACGAAGCGCGAGGGAGGCGTCACGTCGCCTGGCAAACCTAAGAATCCGCTACCCGCCCCGAAAGGGACCAACTGCTTTTCACCCAATTGCCTAGCCTGAGCCGAGCCGGGATAGAGATTGACATAATTATTAAGGTTCGTCATCTGCCAATCGAAATCGGGCGAGTTGGTCAATACGCCCAAGGGATTCTCGTGAAAATGGGCTTGCCCGTCGATAATCTCCAAGACGAGTTGGCGCCCCGAAAGATCGGCGAAGCGCCAATGGACTGTCGAAGCCCGCGGATCGATCTGCACGATATGGACCCCAGCGATGGCCTCGCGCAGCTCGTCGAGGGTCGCGCATTCACCCAAAAGCCAAGCCACGAGCTGGAGATCCGCGATGGTTCGCGCTTTCCGCTCCGGGTCATACGCCTCGTATTGCCCATAACGAGGAAAATAGAACAACCCCGCGGAGAGCCCCGCCTCGTTGAGCCCCTCCGCGATAAACTCCTCTTGCTCAACGGCTAGCCCCACATAGCCATAACGAGCCGTAAAACGCATTCCGTCCGTCTCCCCCCCGGGAAGGAAAGAACTCCGCACGTAGCCGCGAGGGACAATGACATATTGACTATTGAGGTCGCTCCCACCCCATTCGATCGTACGGGCAAGGATTCGTGCGCTATCGGTGGTAGACAACGTAATACCCGTGCAAGCCTTCGCCGCTTGAGGCGCCAGCACCAAGGAAATCATAGCGACGACAAGTGATAAGATTTTCTTGAACATAAGCATAAAATTAAAAAGAAACGAGGCAAAATGACCTCTTATCGTAAGAACAACTCAAGAGACGCTTTGTTCAAAAAAGGCTCACCAAAAGCGCCACGTTCAGGCCCGAAACCAAGGTGCCGAGGGCAAGCAGAAGGAAGGTCGTCCACCGGGTATTAACGAACTTACCCATAACGCGTCGACTTGAAGTTAAATAGACTTGCGTAAAGATCGTGATGGGTAATTGAACGCTCAAGAACATCTGCGAAAGGATTAACCCCCGGAATGGATCGCCCACGAGGAAGATAATCAACAATGCCGGAACGAATGACAATACCACGCCCAACCGGGAATGCGGATCGGCATGATTATAAGGCTCACCATACAATCCCGCGAAGATGGAAGCTCCCGCGATGCCCGAGGTGATGGTCGAAGAAACACCCGCGAGCAAGAGAGCCACCGCAAAGATCACTCCCGCCCATTCGCCCACGAGTGGCGTAAGCAATTGTCGAGCCTGGTCCAACTCCTCGACCCGCGCCCCATTAGCGAAAAAGGCGGAGGCCGCCAGGAGAATCATGGCTGAATTGATGGCCCACCCCACGCCCATCGAGAGGAGAGTATCGACAAATTCGTATTTCAATTGCTTCTTGATCACCCGCTCCTCCTCCAGGTTCCATTCGCGGCTCTGGATCACCTCCGAATGAAGGAACAAATTGTGAGGCATCACGACCGCGCCCAATACGCTCATCACAATCAGCATCGAACCCTCCGGGAAAGAAGGTTTCACCCAGCCCGCGACCGCCTCTCCCCAATCAATATCGGCCAGTGTCAATTCATAAAGGAACGAGAGCCCGATGATGGAAACTAAAAGGATGATCCAGCGCTCGATCTTCCGATAGGTGTTGCTGAGCAACATCACGAGACAAGCCACCGTAACGATGACCGCCCCCACCCGGATCGGGATCCCCAAAAGCATCCGGAGCGCGATGGCTCCACCCAAGATTTCGGCCAACGACGTGGAGACACTAGCCAACATTGCTGATACCAAGATAGGCCAACTCATGTGGCGCGGCAAGTAACGGCTAGTCGCTTCCGAGAGGCACAACCCCGTGACAATCCCCAGGTGGGCCACGTTGTGTTGGATAATGATCAACATGATCGAAGAGAAGGTCACGACCCATAGGAGGGCATAACCATACTCCGCGCCCGCAGCCAGGTTCGTGGCCCAATTGCCCGGATCGATGAAGCCAACCGTCACCAAGAGTCCCGGACCGATGTATTTCAACAAATCCAACGCCCCAGCCCGAGGACGGTGATTAATCTTAAGTTTATTCAATAGATTCATTGCTTATATTTTTTCGTGATCGAATCATTCATTTAAGGAAAAATCAGGACAAAGGTGGTCAGCCCCGCCGCAACATCCTGCCTCAACTCAATCGAGCCTCCCGACAAGCGCATGATCTGGCGGGAAATGGAGAGGCCAATCCCGTTTCCGTCCTCCTTGGTGGTAAAGAAGGGGACGAAGATTTGTTCAGCCTCCTCAGGCGGGATGCACGGGCCGTTGTTAGAAAACTCGATCGTGATCGCGCCCCGCTCGTCGCTCCGCGCCCGGAGCAAGATAAGGCCATCGCGGCGCGACTCTCCGATCGCCTGGAACGCGTTCTTCAACAAGTTGAGGACGACACGCGCGATCAAGTCCTCGTCCGCGTAAAGGATCAAATCATCGGGCTCGACATCGATCACGGTCTTCACGTGCGCATAATCACCTTGATGAATAGCTAATTGGACTAATCGATCGAGAAAAGGACGCAGATCGACCAATCCCGGACGAGGCGTCGGGATGTGAGTGAATTGCCGGTAGTTCTCGACAAAGCGCATGAGGCTTTTCCCCGTCGAGCTAATCACCTCCAGCCCCTCTCGCGTCTCCCGGTCGATCGCCTCACGATGAGCCAAGAGCGTGTCGCTCAACGAGGTGATGGGCGTAATGGCGTTCATGATCTCGTGCGTGAGGACGCGGGTCAGGCGCACCCACGAGTCGATCTCCTTCTCGTCGAGCTCGCTCTGGATATCGTTAATGGCAACGATGCGCAAATGCTTTTCCCTCAGCGTGATCTCTGATACGCGAAGCGAAAGGCGGGTCGTGCCCCGCTCGGTGGCGAAGGCCACTTGCGTCTTCTCTCCGGGCAAGGCGTCGATGAAAGCCTTCGAGAGGTGGGGCTCCACCCGGTCGAGCTGGAAAATATGCGTCAAGACCGTCACCCCGAGCAAGCGCAAGGCTTCCCGGTTCTTTTGGTAAATGAACCCCCGGTCGTCGATCACCAGGACGCCCGTCTTCACCGAGTTAAGGATCAGCTCGTAGTATTTCTCTTGCTGGATCGTCTCGGCTCGCGCCTTCGAGAGGAGCTGGGCGATTCTCGTCAGCGTCTCGCTCACGAGCCGGTCGTCGGGCGAGTGGCCATTCATGGGGTACCTGAACGCGAAATCGTTGTTCGTGATCGCGTCGAGCATGAAGGCCACTTTCCGAGTATTTTGTCCATAAAGCGCATAAAGCCAACTGATCGCGAGAATAGCGACAAATGTACCAACGATCGAGCACAACCAGAGCCCATCCGCTAAGCCCCAAGCCAAGCCTCCCAAACCTAGCGCCAAGAGTGCGATCAAGGCTCCCAAATGATGCCTGAGATGTTTGATCATGTCGCTTACAGGCCGAATCGTTTCATCTTATTATAAAGCGTTTGGCGGGAGATTCCCAGCTGGTTCGCAGCCAGCGAGAGGTTTCCTCCGAACTTGTCGATCGCCGCCCGGATCATCTGTCGCTCCATCTCCTCCAGGGTCGTGGCGCCTGGAAGGGATTCTTGGGGGGAAACCGGCGCCGCAGAGGACGCGAGATCGAACGCCTCCTCGCCCAACGAAGATCCATCGGTAATGATGAGCGCTTTCTCGATGGCGTGCTCCAACTCGCGGATGTTGCCAAGCCACGGGTGGTGCGCCAGCCGGGCTTCCGCCTTCGGGGTGAGCGTCGGGACGGCGCGGTGATAGCGTTTCGCATAGCGCTCCAGAAAAACGCGCGCAAGGGGTAGGATGTCTTCCACCCGTTCCCGTAAGGCGGGGATCTCCAGATGGATGGTGTTGATCCGGTAGAGCAGGTCTTCCCGAAAAAGCCCTTGGCGCGTCATCTCAGGCAAGTCGCGATTCGTGGCGCAAATCAAACGGATGTCGACGGGAATGGGCGTGTTATCTCCCACCCGGACGACCTCCCGCCGCTGAAGAGCGGTAAGAAGTTTCGCCTGCGAATGATAAGGGAGGTTACCGATCTCGTCGAGGAACAACGTCCCGCGGTTCGCCGCCTCGAACTTTCCCGCACGCCCCGTTTTCGCGTCCGTAAAAGCCCCTTTCACGTGTCCGAAAAGCTCGCTTTCGAATAACGATTCGCTAATGGCGCCCATGTCGACAGAAACCAAGGGTTCCAGCCGGCGAGGGGAAAGACGATGGATTTCCCTGGCTAGCATCTCCTTACCCGTCCCGTTCTCGCCGGTGATTAGGATATTGACGTCGGTTCGCGCCACTTTTTCCACGATCATGCGAAGTTGGCGCATGGCTTCACTCTCGCCCCAAAAAAGGGGGTTCACCTCCGTAGGGGGCGTCGGAGAAAGGTTAGCCCGCTCTCCGGCGGCGCAGGCCGAACGGAGCGTGGCCACGAGCTTCTCGTTTTCCCAAGGCTTGACGACGAAATCGGTCGCTCCCTCCTTTATTCCTTTTACGGCCAAGTCGATATCGGCGTAGGCCGTGAAGAGGACCACGGGGAGCGAAGGGCGCACCCGCTTGATGCTCGCAAGCCAATACAATCCCTCATTCCCGTTGTTAATCCCCGCCTTGAAATTCATGTCTAGCAAGACCACGTCGACCGGTCGCTCGTCTAAGAACGTCCGGATCCGATCGGGGACGGTCGTGGTGAGAACCGACTCAAAATAATTTTCCAGCAACATTTTCGCCGCGACTAGGACATTCCGGTTATCGTCAACGATCAATACCACGCCATGCTTTTCCATCTTAATGAACTTTTTCCGATAATCTTCCCGCGAAGATAAGGGATTTATGGCGAATGTCCCAACGGCTCCCCGTCTCCCTCACAAAACGTTAATTCGAGAGCAAGATGCGGGCTTTTTGCCGGAAGCGCGCTAAATTTGGGGCGGAATAAAAAGAGAAACAAGGTTATTATAATATTAGGTATGATAAAAGCGATCTTTTTTGACGTGGATGGCACTTTGGTCAGCTTCAAGAGCCATCGCATTCCCGATTCGACGCTCGAGGCGTTGGACTTGGCGCGTAAAAAAGGCATCCGACTTTTCGTCGCGACGGGGCGCCAATACTACGCCATCGATAATCTGGGCGATCAGGCCTTCGATGGCTTCATCACTTTGAACGGGGGGTATTGCGTAGTGGGCGATGAGGTGATCTATCGCCACCCCATCGATCCTGCGGATATCGAGGCGCTAGTCCACTATCAGGAAGAGATTGAGCCGTTTCCCTGCGGCTTGGTGCTCGACAGGGCGATCTACATGAACTATACAAACGAGACGGTAAAGGAATTATTCGGGATGCTAAATTTCCCCGACCAACCCGCCCGCCCCCTGCGAGCGTCGTTAGGGCAAGCCGTCTATCAACTGATCGCTTTTTTCACCGAAGGCCAAGAGGCGCAGATCATGTCGGTCTTGCCCCATTGCGAGGCGACGCGCTGGAATCCGGTCTTCGCAGACGTCGTACCCCGGGGAAGCACGAAAGCGGTCGGCATAGACCAGATGATCAAACACTTCGGTATTCCGCTCACAGCAACGATGGCTTTCGGGGATGGAGGCAACGACTTGCCGATGCTGCGCCACGCAGGAATTGGCGTGGCAATGGGTAATTCCGACAAGACGGTACGCGAGGGCGCGGACTACGTGACAAGTTCCGTGGACGAAGATGGAATCTTCCTTGCGTTGAAACACTATGGTGTGATCTAAAGAATTGGGAATAAACCCTTAAAAAAATCGGAAAGAACACGCAAGTATTAAAAGATGCAAATCAGTGAAGAATTAATTATGTTGTAAAACATATTTCGAAAATAAACCCCTATCTTTGCGGTATCAAAAAAAGAAGTTTAGGTTTATTAATCTGGTCTTCTTAGCGTAGAAGGCTTAAAAAAAGGGAGATGTTATTATGATGAATGTAAGTGAGAATGAATCTCGTACTTTAGCTATGTTACGTTATCAGGCCGCGCGTTACAAAGCCGCTGGAAACGGCGCCATGTGCCAACAAGTCAGCGCAAAGATCCGCCGCCTGTTAAACAAGCTACAAGAGAGCCCGGCCGAAGCGTGAACGTCGCTAGACCGTAGAAGAACAGAAGACTTTCATCACCCGGAAAAAGGGTGTTGACGGTCTTTTTTTATGCCCTTCCGCAAACAATCCCCAAGAATAACGCGTATTTTCGCGATATAAAACAAAAAGCATGAAAACAAGACGAATATTCCCCACCATATTGGTATCGTTGGCGCTCGCCGCGTCGCTGGGAGCGGAGACACCCGAGGAGAAAGGATTGAAAGTGATTAACCGCTTAACTGCCGAGGCACACATCGGTTTTCTTGCCGATGATGACTTGCGAGGGCGCGAGGCGGGAACTCGTGACGGACGGATCGCAGGCGACTATATCGTGGCCAATTTAAAATCATTAGGTATAAAACCTTTGGATGGAGATTATTACCATCCTTTCGAAGCCTATCACCTGGAACGCCAAAAGCGGGGCGCTCGTTGGGAGGTAGACCCCGACTCGATCGCAAGAATCAAGGCATCCGGCGTCTATGAGTGTTTGAAACTGAACAATATCCTAGGTGTGATCGAAGGCGAGCGCCAAGATGAGATCGTCATTGTCGGAGCGCATTACGACCATTTGGGAACCGATCCTTTTTTGGCCGGCGATCGGATTTATAACGGGGCGGACGATAACGCATCGGGCGTCTCGGCCGTACTACAGATCGCGAGAGCTTTCCTGGCCACAGGCGAGCGGCCGAAGCGTACCGTGATCTTCGCCTTTTGGGATGGCGAGGAGAAGGGATTGCTGGGTTCCAAGCATTTCGTGCAATCTTACCGGGCGATCGATAGCGTGAAAGGTTATTTGAATTTCGACATGATCGGGCGAAACAACGATGAAGCCCGGCCAAAGCACGTGGTTTATTTCTATACCGAGTCACATCCCGCGTTCGGCGAGTGGCTGAAGGGAGACATCCAGAAATATGGCATCGATTTGGAGCCCGATTACCGCCCGTGGGATAAGCCGGTAGGGGGAAGCGACAATGGCTCGTTCGCCCGTCGCGATATCCCGATCATCTGGTATCATACCGACGCGCATCCCGACTATCACCTCCCCAGCGACCATGCTGAGCGAATCAATTGGGCGAAAGTGGTCGAGATCACGAAAGCCTCATTTTTGAATCTTTGGTACATGGCCAACCAAGAGAATTTTTGAATACTTCCTAAAAAACCCTACCTTTGTCCTTTGGTAGAACAAAACAGCAAATGGAAGGTAGGGAACACGCGCATGACGTGGTCATGCGCTTATTCAAAGTCAGGATGAGCTTTCGCCAGCTCGTCGTCAGTCGTATCCGCCGGGAACGGATGGATATGACGTTCGAAATGATGCAAATCTTGCATCGTCTGTATCGGGAACAAGGTGTCAGCCAGCGGATTTTGGCGGATAAGATCTATAAGGACAAGGCTTGTCTGACCAATCTGATTGGCAATTTAGAGAAGAAAGGATGGGTCGCTCGCAAAACGGATCCAGCCGATCGGCGCAATCGCTTGGTTTATCTTACGAACGAGGGCAAGGAGATCGCTTCCCGTATCTCCGAAGCGCTCGACGAGATGTACGCCTTGATCGCGAAAAAAGTGGGGCAAGAGGCTCTCGGTGTCTGTCTCACAGAGTTGGATCGCCTGGACCTCGTTTTCAACGAGCTCAAATAAACGTCCACGTTAGGCGAAGGAAACGCTCAAAGAATTTTATCGAGCGTAAAAGTGAAAACGAGGGTAGAACCTCCGGGGATACCCAAGTAATCATTCGAGCCGTAACCGAGGGAAGCTGGGATAATGGCCTCAATCGTTTCATCGGGGTGAACTCGATAAAGAATCGCCGTAAGACCGGGAATGAGAGAGGTCATCTGGAACTGAGCTGAGTCGATGAGTGACTGGAAGATCGTCCCGTCGATGAGCCTCCCCTCAAGATCGAGCACGTGGACGGTGGAAGAGGCCACGGGGAGCGACTCCCACTCACCCTCTTTGTGGGTGACGCGATAAAGCGCCGTGTCGCCAAGAGCCACGATGGGGGTGTAGAGCGGATCGCCGTTTGCGTCGCGGGCGGTTTTCTTTTCCCAAATAAACGCTTTATTCTCATCAATATAAGCTTGTTCCTCTGGAGCCAAGCTATCATCATCACCACAAGCGGTGAGAATGGCTATCATGCCAATAGCCAAAAAGGCACGGAGGCCTTCGCGGAAATAATCCTTATGGTTCATATGTACCGTATTAAAATAAATGTATGAAAAAACGGCGCGAAGATACGCATAACTCATTTCCTTTTCATTATATTCGCGGTGTTAATCACTCAATATTATTATTTGAAAAATAACACTCATAAACAAGAACACTTATGATGACACTCATGCTCCTCATCTTCCTCGTGGGCTACGCGATGATCGCCCTCGAGCATCCCCTGAAAATGAACAAAGCCGGGACGGCGTTGCTTCTCGGATCTGTCTTATGGGTCATTTACGCCTTCGCGGCACCGGGGTTGATCCCCGAGGCTTCGGGCGAGACATTCAAGGCGTTCCTAACCCAAAATCCGGAGTTGGGCCAATTACCCTACGCCGAGCAATGCCTTCAGTTCGTAACCAGCTATCAGATACCCCATAGCCTAGGCGAGATCTGCTCGACGCTCATCTTCCTCATCGGGGCCATGACTATCGTGGAGCTGATCGACGCGCACGGGGGCTTCGATTTCATCACCCGTTTCGTGACCGCTCGCGAGAAGCGCCGGCTCCTAAGCATGGTGGCGCTCGTGACGTTCTTCATGTCGGCTGTCTTGGACAACCTGACCACGACGATCGTGATGGTGATGCTCATCCGGAAGCTCGTGGACGACACGCACGACCGGCTCATCTTCGGGAGCATGATCGTGATCGCGGCCAATAGCGGAGGAGCCTGGTCGCCTATTGGAGACGTGACGACCATCATGCTCTGGGTGCAAGGCAATATCACCACGGGGGCCACGATCCCCAACCTGATTCTCCCCAGCCTGGTCTCGGCTCTCCTCCCCCTCCTGATCCTTGGGCGGGGCTTGCGAGGCGAGGTGAGTCCCCCGGCTCCAAGCGCGATCCAAGACGCCGACGACCTCACGCGCCAATTGAGCGATCGGGAGAAGCTCTCGATCCTTATCCTGGGCGTCGTATGCTTGCTCGCCGTCCCCATTTTCAAGACCATCACCCATTTGCCCCCCTTCATGGGCATCTTGCTGGGCGTGGGCGTGCTCTGGCTTTATACGGAAATGATGTATGCCCACCTCCACGTCCCGGAAGAGAAGAAACTGCGCCTCTCGAAGGTGGTCCACCGGATCGACGGGTCGACGTTGCTCTTCTTCCTGGGTATCTTGCTGGCGGTCGACGTGCTGCGTTATGGGGGGCTGCTCTCGACCTTCGCCCTCTGGCTCGACCAGAGCGTGGGGGATGTCTACGTGGTCGACCTGATCATCGGAACCCTCTCGGCGGTGGTCGATAACGTGCCTCTCGTGGCCGGTGCCATCGGTATGTATCCCATCGCGGACGAGGCCATGATCGCCTCCGCGGCCGATCCCGCCTACCTCGCCAACTTCGTTCAAGATGGCGTCTTCTGGCAATTCCTGGCCTATTGCGCGGGAGTGGGCGGAAGCATGCTGATCATCGGCTCCGCGGCGGGAGTCGTAGTGATGGGCTTGGAGCGCATCTCGTTCGGGTGGTACCTGAAGCATGTCTCCCTGGCCGCGGCCTTGGGCTATCTGGCGGGGGCGCTCGTCTATATTATCCAACGTCTTTTGTTTTAATAAATAAAGTATAAGCATGAACCCCAGAGGAGGCACCCTGATCGTCGATAGTGGCTCGACCAAAGCCACCTGGGCCGTGTGGGACGCCGAGGGCTCCTACATGGGCCAATACCGGACCACCGGCTTCAACCCCTATTACCAAGACGAGGAAGAGATCGCCCGAACCATCGCCCTTGAGCTGATGCCAGCCCTAGGGGAGACACCCATCGCCCACGTCGCCTTCTACGGGGCCGGATGCGCTTTCGAGGAGAAGAACCGCCTCGTGGAGCGGGCCATCCACCGGCATCTCCCCTCGGCCCGCGTGACGGTGGAGAGCGACCTCCTGGGCGCCGCCCGAGCCTCGTGCGGAAGGCTTCCGGGCCTCGCGGGCATCCTGGGCACCGGCTCCAACTCCTGCCTTTTCGACGGCGAGCGAATCGTGGAGCACGTCCCCCCGCTAGGCTTTATCCTGGGCGACGAGGGAAGCGGGGCCACGATCGGGAAGCGCTTCGTAGGCGCGTGCCTCAAGGGCAACCTGCCCGCCCCCCTCATCCAAGCGTTCCTGGAGACCTACCAGCTGGACGAGGCGCGGATCCTCGAGCGGGTCTACCGAAGCCCGTTCCCGAACCGTTTCCTGGCCTCCTTCTCGCCCTTTATCCACGCCCACCTGAGCGAGCCGGCGGCGCGAGACTTGGTCCTCGAGAGCTTCCGGCGCTTTTTCGAGCGAGACATCACGCGCTATAGCCATTACCGGGACTACCCCCTCGGCCTCGTCGGCTCCATCGCCTTCGCCTACGGGGAGCTCGTGCGGGAAGCGGCCGCCTCGTTTGGCCTCAGCGTCCACGCGATCGAGCGCGACCCCCTCCCCGGCCTGGCCCGCTACCATGGTTTAACTTATCCCGAAAGGTCATGACATTCAAACGTATCACGGAATCCCCATCGCTCTACTCCGACTTGGAAAGCCTCCCCGTCCGCGCCCTCCTGGAAGACATCAACCGCGAGGACCGGAAAGTGGCCGAGGCCGTCGCCCAAGTCATCCCCCAGATCGAGCGCCTCGTCGAGGGCCTCGTCGCCCGGATGCGCCGCGGGGGCCGGCTCTTCTACCTCGGCGCGGGCACCAGCGGACGCCTGGGCGTGCTCGACGCCAGCGAGATACCCCCCACCTTCGGCATGCCCGACACGCTCGTGATCGGCCTCATCGCCGGCGGCGACCGCGCCCTGCGCCACCCCGTCGAGTCGGCCGAGGACGACGAGCGGGCGGGCTGGACCGAGATGCGCGCCCACGGGGCCAACCCGCTCGACACCCTCGTGGGCCTCGCCGCCTCGGGCACCACGCCCTACGTCATCGGAGCCCTCCGCGAGGCGCGCCGCCAAGGCCTGCTCACCGCCGCCATCACGTGCAACCCCGGCTCGCCCGTGGGCCAAGCGGCGGAGATCGCCATCGAGCCCCTCGTCGGCCCCGAGTTCGTCACCGGCAGCACCCGCATGAAGAGCGGCACGGCCCAGAAGATGATCCTCAACATGATCTCCACCAGCGCGATGATCCGCCTGGGGCGGGTGCGCGGCAACCGGATGGTCAACATGCAGCTCACGAACCAAAAGCTCGTCGACCGCGGCACGCGCATGCTCATGGACGAGCTGGGCCTCGACGAGGCGCGCGCCCGCCACCTGCTCCTCCTCCACGGCTCCGTCCAGGAAGCCCTCGACGCCTATCCCCGCGAGTGGCGCCTGAACCAATAGCCTCCCCCCAGCCCTTTCCCGCCCTCCCCCCTCCGCCCGACGGGGCCCGTGCGCCTCGTTCGGGCCGCCATGCCTCATCCGCCCGGTAAATGCTCTATATCCTTATAAGGATAAATAAATATCTTTATAAAGATAATCAAATATCTTTATAAGGATAATCAAATATCTTTATAAGGATATGGAGCATTGCTCGGGCGATAGGCGCGGCCCCTTCCAATAAAACGAGAGCGCCCGCGGCGGACGGGAGGCGGAGGGCCGGCGCGGAGGAGGGCGAGAGACGGGAAGAAAGGGCGCGAAGAATTAAAAAGGACAATAACTTTGCCACTCAAAAGCAAAATGCTTAATTTCGCCCGACAAATAGCGTATCGATGAGGATCCTCTCTAGAAATAAGATCATAGCGTATTACACGGCCAACCCAGACGCTCGCACGGCTTTGGAAGAATGGTTCCAAAAGACAAGGAACACGGATTGGGCCTGTTTCGCCGACATGAGGCAAAGCTTCGGGAGCGCGGACGGGGTGGGCAATCAGCGCTTCGTGTTTAACATTCACGGGAATAGCTATCGCCTCGTGGCCGTGGTGAAATTCACGATCCGCACGGTCTGCATACGCTTCATCGGAACGCATGCCGAATACGACAGAATAGACGTAAAAAACATATAAGAAGAGAACAACATGGCAAGGATTACGAACGAAACGGCCTACAAGGCCTTGATGGAACGAATCGAGGAGCTCCTTCCCCAAGTGGACGAGCGAACCCCCCCGAACGACAAGAACCTCGTGGAACTCGACCTGCTGAGCGAACTGGCCGCCGAATATGAGGAAGAACATTACCCCATTCACGCCCCCTCGCTCCCCGACGTCATCCGCCTACGCATGAAAGAAATGGGGATCAACCAAGCGAAGCTGTCCGAGTTATTGGGCGTATCCCCCTCTCGCGTGAGCGATTACTTAACCGGGCGGAGCGAGCCCACCTTGCGGATCGGCCGAGAGATAAGCCGGAAATTGGGCATCGACGCACGCATCGTATTGGGGGTTTAAGGTCAATAAATGACGTTCCGCCCCCCTTTATTCGAAGAAAAACGCGTAAGTTTGCCCCCCGTAAATCAACAACATCTAAAGCAATGAGTTTTTTCGCAAAGCTATTCAAGAAAAACACGGAGCCTGAGGAGAATGTCAAGGGCTCCGTCGAGGAATTCGTGTCGCTCATCAAGGTCTATTACCAAGCGAACATCGCGGCGCAACTGGGCGTCACCAACCTCACCATCCTCCCCGACATGAAGCTGTTCAAGCAAATGCTGAAGATACCCACCCAAAACAACAAGCTGGGCCTCGCCGAACGGGCACGGGCGCGGAAAGTCCTCGCGGAGGATTACGGCTTGGGCGACGCGTTCTTCAAGGAAATGGACACGTCGGTGAAGCGCGTCTGCAAACGGGCGACCGACATCCAGTCGTACTACCTCCTGTTCCAAGGCTTCACCACGGACCTTTTCAACGTGATGAGCGACCTGATGGGCGTCAAGTTCCGCTTCTCCATGATCTTCAAGAAGATGATGTACGGCGCCACGGCGAAGGCCGTCCACGACATCCTCACCCGCTCGGAGTGGAAGGAGGTCAGCGTGCAGAAGCTGGCGTGGAGCGTCCGGAAATACGCCGAGACGCTGGGCTTCTCCGAGCGGTGGGTTACGGACTATGCCTACAACGTCCTCCTCATGGCCCGCGAGGACCAGAAGCGTGAATTGAAGAAGAACCGCGGAAAGAAGAAAGCATGACCACCGAGCGCCATCCCATCCCCTTCTTCCTCCCGTTCGAGGCGCGCCTCCTGATGCTGGGGAGCTTCCCCCCGCCCCGGGAGCGCTGGTCGATGAACTTCTTTTACCCGAACATCCAGAACGACATGTGGCGCGTGCTGGGCCTCGTGTTCTATGGCGACAAGGACTACTTCCTGGCCTCGCGGCGGAGCTTCGACCGCAAGAAAGCCCAGCGCTTCTGCCGGGAGCGGAACATCGCGATGGGCGACGCGGCCGTCGAGGTGATCCGCCTTCAGGCGAACGCCGCGGACAAGTTCCTCCAGGTCGTCCGCCCGATCGACATACGCGGGACGCTTGAGGTCCTGCCGCTGCTGGAGGCGATCTGCGTCACGGGGCTGAAGGCGATGGAGACCCTTCTCCCCCTCCTGCCCAAGGGACTGGAGGCGCCGGGGGTGGGCGGCTCCGTCGCCTTCAAGATGGGGAGGCGGACGATACGGCTCTACCGGATGCCCTCCACCTCCCGCGCCTACCCCAAGCCCTTGGAGGAGAAGGCGGAGGCGTATCGGCGGATGTTCGGGGAATTAAATATGCTGCCTTTCGTGCAACCTTTCTCGCGCCCATCTCGTCTTATCGGTAAACAATAAAAACGATAGACGAAGATGAAGAAAGTGCTTTTGCTAGTAATGAGCGCCCTGTCCATCGGGATGGCCGGGGCGCAAACGTGGAGTGGACGGATCGTGGACGAGCGGGGGGAGGCCGTGGCCTTCGCCAATGTCGTCCTGCTCGGACGAGACTCCACTTTCTTGGATGGAAACGTATCAGACCAGGAAGGGGCCTTCCGGATCGAGGAGAAGCCGGGGGAATCGTGGTTAAAGATCTCTTATATTGGTTATAAAGACCTGTTCCTCCCGCTCGAGGGAGAGGGGCGAGACTTGGGAGCGATCAGCCTCCGGACGGAGGAGATGGCGCTCGACGAGGTGGTCGTCCGCGGCACGCTGCCCGTCACGAGGCTGAAGGGCGACGCCTTGGTTACCTCCGTCGAGAACAGCATGTTGGCGGAAGTGGGGTCGGCCAACGACGTCTTGGCGAAGATCCCCGGCCTGACCCGCGGGGAAGAGGGCTTCGAGGTCTTCGGCAAGGGCGAGCCGCTCATCTATATTAATGGAAGGAAACTGCGCGACAAGGAGGAGCTCGAGCGCCTCAACTCGGACGAGATCCGCAGCGTGGAGGTCGTGACCAACCCCGGCGCCCAATACGACGCGACGGTTAAGGCCGTCGTCCGCATCCAGACTAAGCGGCGCAAGGGCGAGGGCTTCGGCTTCGACGTCCGCTCATCGTACTACCAGTCCATGAACACCGACCTCATCGAGACCCTCAACGCCAACTACAGGAAGGACGACTGGGACTTCTTCGGCACGCTCAACTACAGCCACGATAACAGCGGCCACACCGAAGACATCTCCCAAGAGAACCAAGCCACCGACACGTGGACCCAGAAGAACTTCCTCGACAACACCTACCGGTCGAACCGGCTCGACGCCACGGTGAGCTTCAACGTCATGCCCCGCGAGGGCCACTCCATGGGCGCCAGATACGCCTGGAGCGGCCGGCTCCACTCGCCCGCGACGCTCACCACCACCTCCGATGTCTTCCTCAACGGGCAGCCTTACGACCACCTCCTCTCCCATGGCTTCTCGGACAATTCCACCCAGCGTAGCCACGACCTCAACGCCTACTACAACGGCCGCCTCGGCGAGCTGGGCATCGACCTCAACCTCGATTATTACAAAAGCACCTCCGAGGCGAAGACCGACTACCTGGAAGAAAGTAGCGACCGCGAGGACCGCGACTTCCGCACCATCAACCCCTTGGACAACCAGCTGGCGGCGGCGAAGCTCGTCTTCACCTACCCCCTCGGCGGCGGCGAGCTCTCGTGGGGGGCGGAATATACCTACACGAACCGCACCGACGATTACCTGAGCGGCGCCGAGGAAGTCGTCCCCACCTCTTATTCCCAGATCAAGGAGCACAACGTCGCCGCCTTCGCGGAATGGAAGCGGACCGTCGGCATCCTCGACCTCTCCGCCGGCCTGCGCTATGAGCACGACGAGTTCAAGTATTATGCCGACCACACCTTCCGCCCCGACCAGAGCCGCACGTACGACAACCTCTTCCCCAACGCCGCGGTGGGCGCCACCCTCGGCAACGTCCACGCGCAGCTGAGCTACAACGCCCGCACCCGCCGCCCCAATTACTACGAGCTGAGCAACAACACGCAATATATCAACCGCTTCACCATGCGTCAGGGGACGCCCACCCTCCGCCCGGCCATGACGCACGACGTGAGCCTCACCGCCACCTGGCGCTTCCTGCAGGCCACCGTCAGCTACCAGCGGGCGAAAGACGCCATCATCGACTGGGCCCGCCCAATGGAAGGCGATGACGCCATCGTCATCCTCGGCCCGCGCAACTTCGATCGTCGCCGCGAGCTTGACGTCATGATCTCGGCCTCGCCCACCGTCGGCCCCTGGTCGCCCACCCTCGCCGTCGGCGTGATGAAGCAATGGTTCGAGTTCGACTACCGGGGCGAGCGCCTCTCGATGGACCGGCCCATCCCCATCATCCAGTTCCGCAACCTCGTGAAGCTCCCCTGGGGCCTTACCCTCAGTGCCGACCTCAACGTGCAAGGACGGGGAGAGTCGCAGAACTTCCGGCTGAACGACCCCAACTTCGTCTGCGACGTCTCGCTGCGCAAATCCTTCCTCGACGACGCCCTGAGCGTGGAGGTGGAGGGGACAGACCTCTTCCGCGACAACTACCAACAGATCGAGGCCTACACGGGGCCGCTCTACATCACCGACGTCAACCGCACGATCGACACCCGCGAGTTCTGCCTGACCGTCCGCTACAAGTTCAACAGCACGCCCAGCAAGTACAAAGGCACCGGAGCGGGCAACGCGCAGAAGCAGCGGTTTTAATTGGTGGGAATTTTAGCGAGGGGAAACGGCCCATCGAAGCGGGATAAATCCTACCTTCGCGGAAGATCAAACACATGAGCCATATGAAGAAAAGAAAGTGGATAAGCGCCCTGGCCGCCTTGATGCTGCTCACGGGCTGCTCGAGTGTCCCACTCACGGGGCGCCGACAGATTCTCCTGGTGTCCGACCAGGAAGTGCTCACGTCGAGCCTGACGCAATACAGCGACTACATGAAGGAAGCGAAGAAATCGACCAACAAGACGTGGAGCCAGATGGTGACCCGCGTCGGCCAGAAAATCGCCACGGCCACGGAGACCTATCTCCGGGCGAACGGCTTGCAGAGCGAGATCGCGAACTTCCAGTGGGAGTTCAACCTCGTGCAAGACTCACAAGTCAACGCCTTCTGCATGCCGGGGGGAAAGATCGTGGTCTATGAGGGATTGATGAAGCTCGTCTCGAGCGACGATGAGCTGGCCGTCGTCGTCGGCCACGAGGTGGCGCACGCCGTCGCCAAGCACAGCAACGAGCGGATGAGCCAGCAGATCATGGCCCAATACGGCGCGGCCATCCTCGGCGCCGCCACGGAGAACAAGAGCACGGCCATCCAGACCGTCGCCAACACGGTCTATGGCATCGGCGCGCAATACGGCGTGATGCTTCCCTTCTCGCGCAAGCATGAGTCGGAGGCGGATTACATGGGGCTGGTCTTCATGACGATGGCGGGCTACAATCCCGACGTGGCCGTGGGCTTCTGGCAGAAGATGTCGGCCGGCTCGGGCGGTTCGGTTCCGGAGTTCATGAGCACGCACCCCAGCGACGCCACCCGGATCGCCGACATCGAGAAAGCCCTGCCGGCGATCAAGAGGCAGTACGGCGGGCGCTAAGCTCGCTAGACCGTGATGCCCATCTTCCGCATCAGGAAGCAAGCGTTCATGTTCTGCGCCACCCCTTCCCGCAGCTCGTAGGAGAACGAGAGCTCGTCGTCCTGGATGTCGGCCTCGAAGCGGTAGTTCTTGATGGCCTCGGGGAAAGCCTCCTCGAGGGAACCAAGGAGCAAATCGTGCGTGGCGATGATGCCACACGAGCCCAAGCCGACGAGCTGCCGCATGAGGGCGAGCGAGCCCTTCTGCTTATCGACGGAGTTGGTCCCCTTCAGGATCTCGTCGAGGATGATGAAGAGGCGCTCGCCGGCGCGAAGCCGTTCGATGATCTGGCTCAACCGTTTCAGCTCGGCGAAGAAGTAGGATTCGTGGCTGGCCAGCGAGTCGGACGTCCGGAGGCTCGTCATCAAGGGCGCGGGATAAAGGCGGAGCGACTCGGCGCAGACCGGCGCCCCCACGCAGGCCAAGAGATAGTTGACGCCGACGGTGCGGAGATAGGTGCTCTTCCCGGCCATGTTCGCCCCGGTGATGATGAGGAACCACGGCGCTCGGGGGACGCGGATGTCGTTGCGCACGCAGACCGCCCGGTCGAGGAGTGGATGCCCCAGCCGACGGCCTTCCATCTCGAAGTAAGTCTCGCTGAACGTGGGGTCCGGATAGTCCGGGTGGTTGAAGGCGAAGCCGGCCAGCGAGGCATAGGCGTCGAACTCGGCCAAGGCGTCGATCCAGCGGGGCAGACGGTGGGCGTTCGCGTCCATCCATCGCTCCAACTGAATGGCCAGCCGCGTGTCGCGCAAGCAGAACAGGTTCAACACCAACCCCGCCAAGCTGAAGCGCTGGTCCAACCCGCCGATCAGCGCGGACAGCCGACGGATCTCCGTCGAGGCCGCCAAGCCGTTCGCCAAGAAAGCCTCGCGGATCGCCCTCCCCGCCTCCGAGCGGAACGTCTCCCCCTCGACCAGCCGGGCCAACCGGGCATACGACTTCAGGATCTCCTCCATCTTGTTCACCCTGGCGTAAAGCGAGGCCAAAGCCTTCGACTTCCCGTAGCCCAAAGCCAACGCCACCAAGCAATAAAGCCCCAACACGGAGTCTCCGACCAGCCCCATCCCGCAAGTCGCGAACAAGGCGATCCACCCCGCCGGCACCAGCCAGATGGCGAGGCGGCACCAAGCCCTGTCGCGAAACGCCGGCCTCCCCTCGCCCAGCCTCGCCAGCCGTTCCACGTCGGAAAGGCTCCCCGGCCGCTCCACGCCATCGACGTAGAACTTTTGTCGGAAATCGGGCCGCTCGGCCAGCTCGCGCGCGAAAGCCTGCCTCCGCCGGATCGCCCCGGCGTCCGTGAGGGGATGAAGAAACCAATCGGCCAAGCGCTCGCGCCCCGCCGCGGTGACGGTCCGGTTCAGGGATTGAAAGAGGGAATGGTCGCCAAACAGATCCAGGTCGAGGCTGAAAGGATGAGCGGCGTCGATCTTGTCCGCCGCCCCGTCGAACGCGCTGAAGTCGTAGTCCAGCCCTTTCAGCTCCCGCTCGTTCAGCGTGATGAGCCTCTCCCGCTCCGCCTTTCTCCGGTAAAGCGTGAAGTGTCGCCGCATCAACGCCGCGAAGACGAGGGCGCAGGTCCCTACGCTCCCCACGATCCACGGCATCGCCGCCCCTCGCAGGAGCCAGACCAGCAAGATCGCCAAGGCGACCAGCCCGAGCCGCGCCGAGCCCAGAAGGTAAATCTCCCTTCCGAGCCGCCGCGCCTCGTCCGACGCCTTGGCGATCCGTTCGCGATAATACGTGTAGATCTTGTCCATCACCTATCGCAAGCCTTCGAGGATTCGCTTCAAGACGGTCTGGGCCGAGATCTCCCGATTCGCGGCCTCGGGGATGACGATGCTCTGGGGGCTCTCGATCACGTCGTCGGTCACGATCATGTTGCGGCGCACGGGCAGGCAGTGCATGAAATAAGCGTTGTTCGTCAGGGCCATCTTCTCCGTATCGACCGTCCACGCGCGATCCATGTTGATCACTTGCCCATAATTCGGGTCCCGGTAAGCCGCCCAGTTCTTGGCGTAGATAAAGTCCGCGCCCTCGAAGGCCTTCCGCTGGTCATACTCCACCTTGGCGCGCCCCACGAACTTCGGGTCCAGCTCGTAGCCCTCGGGGTGGGTGATGACGAACTCATAGTCCGTCGCGTTCATCCACTCGGCGAAGCTGTTCGGGACGGCTTGGGGAAGCGATTTGGGATGCGGCGCCCACGTCATGACGACTTTCGGCCGCTCCGTCTTCTTATATTCCTCGATCGTGATCAGGTCGGCGAAGCTCTGAAGCGGATGCCGCGTCGCCGCCTCCATGCTGAAGACCGGCCGACCGGAATATTGGATGAACTGGTTCAGGATCTTCTCGTTGTAATCGTCCTCCTTGCTCTCGAAGCGGGCGAACGAGCGGACGCCGATCACGTCGCAATAGCAGCCCATCACGGGGACGGCCTCCAACAGATGCTCCGGCTTGTCGCCGTCCATGATGACGCCCCGCTCCGTCTCGAGCCGCCAAGCGCCCTGGTTTACGTCGAGCACGATCGTGTTCATGCCCAGGTTCATCGCCGCCTTCTGTGTCGAGAGGCGGGTGCGCAGGCTGGAGTTGAAGAAGATCATCAACAACGTCTTGTTTTTGCCCAGCTCGGCGAACTGGAAACGGTCTTTCTTGATCTCGAAAGCCTCCTTGAGCGCCTGCTTCAGGTCGCCCAAGTCTTGTACACAAGTAAAGTTTCTCATTCTTTTTATGCTTAATCTATTGAATCTATCTAAATCGATCTACCCTCGCGAAGATACACGTTTTCCCAAAAAACAAACACGCGTCTGAACAGAAACGCGGGAAGGGCCGGAAGCCCCGGGCAAGACGCCCAAACGGATTTCCGACCACTCCAAAGTCCCCAAAATGGATGCGGAAAGATAACTTCCAACACTCCGAAGCCCCAAAATGGATGCGGAAAGATAACTTCCAACACTCCGAAGCCCCAAAGTGGATGCGGGATGATAACTTCCAACACTTCGAAGTTCCCAAAGTGGATGCTGGATGATAACTTCCAACACTCCGAAGTCCCAAAGTGGATGCGGAAAGATAACTTCCAACACTCCGAAGTCCCGAAACTGGATGCGGAAAAGGAGCTTCCAACCATTCGGAAGCCCCCCAATGGATATCAAAAATCGACTTCTCACTTAGGCCGGATCTGCCCATCGCCTTCGATGAGGTATTTATAGGTCGTCAATTCGGGCAAGGCCATCGGTCCGCGGGCGTGGAGCTTCTGCGTACTGATTCCGATCTCCGCCCCGAAGCCAAACTGCGCCCCGTCGGTGAACGCGGTCGAGACGTTGGCGTAGACACACGCGGCGTCGACCTCGAGCTGGAAGCGCCGGATCGCCTCCGCCGACTCGCTCACGACGCACTCGCTGTGCTTCGAGCCATAGCGGGCGATGTGCCTCAACGCCTCATCCAATGAATCGACCACGCGGATCGCCATCTTGTAGTCCAGGAACTCCGTGCCGAAATTCTCCTCCGTGGCCCTCGCCAGCAGCTCGGCGGGATAGTGCTCGGCCAAGGCGGCGTAAGCCCGCTCGTCCGCGAAAATCAGGACGCGGCTCTCGGACAAGGGCGCGCACAAGTCGGGCAAGTCCTCCAAGCGGTCTTGGTGGACCAACAGGCAATCGAGCGCGTTGCAGACGCTCACCCGGCGGGTCTTCGCGTTGTTCACGATCGCCCGGCCCTTCGCCAAGTCGCCGTCGCGGTCGAAATACGTGTGGCAGATGCCCGCTCCCGTCTCGATCACCGGCACCCGGGCGTGGTCGCGCACGTAGCGGATCAGCGCGCCGCTTCCCCGCGGGATGATCAGGTCGACCAATCCCTCGGCCACGAGCAACTCGGCCGTCGCCTCCCGGTCGGGGGGCAAGAGCGTGCAGACCGCGGGCTCCACCCCGAAGGCCCGGAGCGTCGCGTGGATCACCTCCACCAGCGCGCGGTTGGAGCGGTCCGCGTCCGAGCCGCCTTTCAAGACACAGACGTTGCCGCTCTTCAAGCACAGCGAGAAGACGTCGCACGTGACGTTGGGCCGCGCCTCGTAAATCACGCCCACCACGCCGAAGGGGACCGAGACTTTCCGTAGCCGCATCCCATTCGGCCTTTTCCATTCCTTCAAGAGATGCCCCACGGGCGAAGGCAGCGTCGCGACACTCGCCATGTCGCCCGCGATGCCCGCCAGGCGGTCCGCCGTCAGCCGCAAGCGGTCGTATTTCGGATCGTTCGGGTCCATGCGGGCCAAATCCTCCTCGTTCGCCTCCAAAATAAGGGGCGTCGCCTCGACCAAGCACTTCGATACGGCCCGCAGGATCTCGTTGACCCGGTCGTCACCTAAAGCGAGCAGCGACCGCTTGGCCTCCGACGCTTTCATCAATAGTTCCTTTATCATGATTCTTCTCTTGTTAATCTTTTATCCTTAATTAGTCCAGGCACAAATAATCGTAATGGACCAAGGGCTTTTGCGCGCGGGCGCCGATCAAGCGGCGGGCTTCCTCGCTGTCGTAGTTCGCGCAGCCCACGCCGATTTGCTCGCCCCGCTCGTCGACGATGCGGATGATGTCGTCTTTCTCGAAATCGCCCTCGATCGCCACCACGCCGACCGGGAGCAGACTCGTGGCCCGGTCGCCCGTCAAGGCGCTCACCGCGCCGGCGTTGACCGTCGCCGTTCCCTTGGCGAAGCCTTCCGAATGGGCGATCCATTTCTTCACGCCACTCGCCGGATGGGCCGCGGGCAGGAAGCGGGTGCAGAGCGTCTCTTCCGGGCGGTCGATCAGGTTGATCAGCGCCTGGTCACGTTTGCCGTTCGCGATAAAAACGGGGATTCCCTCATCGGCCACCTTGCGGGCGACGCGGCATTTCGTCAGCATCCCCCCGCGGCCAAAGGAAGATTTTCCCGTCCGGACGTAGTCCGAGAGATCGGTCTTGCCTGCCGCGACCGTGGGGATCACTCGCGTGGCCGGATCGGCGGGATCGCCATCGTAAAGGCCATCGATATTGCTGAGGATAATCAAGGCCTCGGCGTCCATCATGGTCGCGATGAGGCCGGAAAGCTCATCGTTGTCGGTAAACATCAGCTCCGTGACCGAGATGGTGTCGTTCTCGTTGACGATGGGCACCACGCGGTTCTCGAGCATCACTTCCATGCAATGCTTTTGGTTGAGGTAATGACCGCGGCTGCCGAAGCTCTCCTTCGTCGTGAGCACCTGTCCGCAGGCGATGTGATGCTCGCGGAAAAGCTCGTAATAACGGTTGATGAGCTTCGCCTGGCCGACCGCCGAATAGAGCTGGCGGGCCGAGACGGCGTCGAGCCGTTTCCCGACCCGGATCTCGCTCCGTCCCGAGGCGACCGCCCCCGACGAGACAAGGATTATCTCCAGCCCCCGATGATGCAACTCGGCCACTTGATCCACCAAAGCCGACATGCGGGTGATGTCGAGCGTCCCGTCGGGCCGGGTCAACACGTTGCTTCCGATCTTGACCGCGATCCGTCTCATCCTTGCTTGTCCTTATCGCGTATTTCCACCCGGCGGATCTTACCACTGATCGTCTTGGGCAACTCATCGACAAACTCCACGACACGTGGATACTTGTAGGGCGCCGTGACGCGCTTCACGTGGTCTTGCAATTCCTTGATCAACGCCTCGCCCGCCTTCGCCTTGTAGTCTTTGGCCAACACGATCGTCGCCTTCACCACTTGCCCGCGGATCTCGTCGGGGACGCCGGTAATGGCGCATTCCACGACCGCCGGATGGGTCATCAACGCGCTCTCCACCTCGAACGGCCCGATGCGATAACCCGAGCTCTTGATCACGTCGTCCGCCCGGCCGACGAACCAGAAATAACCGTCCTCGTCGCGCCAAGCCACGTCGCCCGTATAATAGACGCCATCGTGCCAAGCGGCTCTCGTCTGCTCCGGATCCCGGTAATATTCCTTGAAAAGGCCCAAAGGCTTGCCATTCGTGGTGCGGATGACGATCTGCCCTTGCTCGCCATCCTCCGCGGGCGTACCGTCGGGACGCAGCAAATCAACGTCGTATTGGGGATTCGGGCGGCCCATCGAGCCGGGTTTCGGCTCCATCCAAGGGAAGGTGGCGATCGTCAACGTCGTCTCCGTCTGCCCAAAGCCCTCCATCAGCTTAATGCCTGTCAATTTGTAGAACGTATCGAAGACGGCGGGGTTGAGCGCCTCGCCGGCGATCGTGCAATAGCGTAAGGACGAGAGGTCGTATTTCGTCAAGTCCTCGCGGATCAGGAAACGGAAAATCGTCGGGGGAGCGCAGAGCGAGGTGATCTTGTAATCCTGGATCATCCGCAACATGTCGGCCGGGGTGAATTTCTCGTGGTCATAAACGAACACCGCGGCTCCCGCGATCCATTGCCCATACAATTTACCCCAGACAGCCTTGCCCCAACCCGTGTCGGCGATCGTCAAATGAAGGCTATCCTCGTTGAGGTTATGCCAGAAGCAGCCCGTCGTGATATGCCCCAAGGGATAGGTGAAATCATGCGCCACCATCTTCGGCTCGCCTGTCGTACCCGAGGTAAAATACATGAGGGAAATGTCATCGTTGCTGTTCGCGTGCTCAGGACGATGGAACGGAGCCGCCGCCTCGATGCCTTTCTGGAAGTCCTCAAAGCCTTCAGGCACTTGGGGCCCGACGGAAACGACCTTCCGCACGGTAGGCGACTCCGGCAGGGCGTCGGCCACGTGGCGCAGGATCACCTCCTCGCCCGCGCAGACGATCATCTTGATATCGGCCGCGTTCGCCCGGTAGACAATATCTTTTTTCGTCAACAAATGGGTCGCCGGGATCACCACCGCCCCCAGCTTATGCAACGCGATGATGGAAAACCAAAACTCGTAACGACGTTTCAAGATCAGCATCACCATATCCCCCCGGCCAATGCCCAGCGACTGGAAGTAAGAGGCCGTCTGGTCTGTCTTTTGCTTCATTTGGGCAAACGTGAAATCGACGTGCGCCCCATGATCGTTCGTCCAACGGAGCGCGAGCTTATCGGGTGCCTCGGCCGCCCACGCGTCGACCACGTCGTAGCCGAAGTTGAAGTTCTCGGGCACCCGGATCTTTAAGTTCTTCTTGAAATCTTCAGATGATTCGAATCTCGTTTGTGCTACAAACCTTTCTATCATGTTTCTTGTTCCTTTAAATCGTTACTGAATCATAAGATAATGGCCAGGAAGCGGACCTTCTCGCCATCGAGCGCCTTCATGCCATGGGGCAACTCCGAATTGAAATAGATGCTGTCGCCCTCCTCCAGGATCAAGTCCTTATGGTTGATTTGGAGAAGTAAACGGCCCCGAAGCACCAGATTGAACTCTTGCCCGGGATGCGAATTGAGGTAGATCGGCTCGTCGTCGGGCTTCGGATGGACCGTCACCAAGAAAGGATCAGCCTGACGCCCGACAAAACCGGCCGCCAACGATTGGTATTTATAGGCTTTCGTACGCTCAACAGCCACGCCTTTCCCCTTGCGAGTCACGAAATAGGTACTCATCTTCGGCTCATCGCCAAACATCAACGTAGTCAGCTCCACGCCATAGGCTTGCGAGATCTGATGGAGAACGCTCACCGAGATGTCGACATTGCCGCTTTCCAGCTCACGGTATTGCTCGGGCGTCAGGTGACACGTCGCCGCCACTTCCTCTACCGATAGTTCCAATGCGTCGCGCAGGCCTGCCAGCCGTTCCGCGATTTGTTTAATTTGCTCGTTCATCGTTTTATTTTGTTATGATTTTTGACTTATCTCGCCCGCGAAGATAAAGATTTTAATCCATAAATCACTTCTTGAAATCGATCATGAACGATCTCTTACCATACGTTTTTTAAGGGATATCAAAATACTCCTTATAACGATCATAAAGATGGCCTGCCTGAAGATAAGCGGATTGAGGGCTCATGAAGTGCGAGAACTCGAACGTGATGGCTTTGTCATAACCTTGGCGAGCGGCGGCCTCTAGCTTCAGGCGTAATTTGTCGAACTTGATGGGGAAAAACTTGATCGGCATGTCGCGATCGAACGACTCGGCGTTGGTCCAGCATTCAATCCCATAACGGTCGGCCATCTTCTTGTTGACGCTAAAGAAGGCGTCAAGCTCATCGTAATCGATGTGCCCGTCCTGAAAGGCGCAGGCGTCGACGTAGTCTTTGATGCCCTCGAATATTTCCGACCACTCGCGCTCGTGCTCCTCGACAGAGACCGCTTGCGCCTTCGTCAGGTTGCCCGAGGCGGCATCCACCGCCTTCTTGCCATCAATCCAAGGGGAAATGAGCGTAGGCAAACCACCCGAGACTTCCTTGCATTGTTTCCCCAGCCCCCCGAAAGCGGCGACGGCTCCCCGCGTGGCCCGGCTAATCTCCTGGCACAAGTACCAACCTTGGAAACTCGAGTAATGGCCGTACTCGCGCCATACCTCCTCGATGACAAACTTATTCGAGTCAATTTCCCACGTGAGGTCGCCCGTGTCCCAATATTTCCCGGAGTCGTAGAGACCGAAATAGAACTTCATGCCATACTTTCCCGCCAAACGCAAGAACATGTCAAGGAGGTCGACCGAGGGCTGATAGCAGCCAAACTTCTCCATCAGGTATTTCGACGGATAGGTGATGAACTTCCGATAACCGCACCGGATCATGATCACGGTATCGATCCCGATCGCCTTCATGTAGGCGAAGTCGCGGTCCCATTCCCGTTCGCCCCAGTTCTGGTGCGGGATGTCATGCGAAATCTCGTCGAGGAACGTGCCCGTAATCCGGAGCCCTTGGCCTTTGGGCACAATGAGACGACTCGCGACCGCCTCCTCTTTCTCGTTCCCATCCAGCGCGCCTTGCTCGGCCCGTGCGCACGAGGCCAATCCCGCGGTTCCGGCCACCGCGCCAGCCACGGTCAGCCGCTTGATAAAATCTCTTCTGCTCGAGCTCATGATTTTTTCCTTTTGGTTCATCCGCTCACTCATTTGCTCGCCTTCAATCCTCGAACGACCGCCGACGAGAAACCAGCCGCCTCCATTTCGTTCAATCCTCGGATCGTAAGTCCACCGGGCGTCGTCACTTTGTCGATCTCCACCTCCGGATGCGAGCCATGAGCCAACAACAGGTCGGCGGCCCCTTTCACGGTGTAAGCGACGATCTCCTGGGCTTCCCCAGCCGGCATCCCCAACTCGACGCCCCCTTCCATGGCGGCCCGGATGTAGCGCAACGCGTAAGCGATGCCACACGAAGCCAAGGCCATCGCGGCGTCCATTTTCTTCTCGTCGATCAAAAGCGCGTGCCCCAATTCGCCAAAGGCCCTGAGCGCCAAATCGACTTCCTCTGGCTCAGCTCCTTGCTCGCAAAGGAACGTCATGCTGCTGCCTACCTCAATCGCCGTGTTCGGCATCACCCGGATCAAGCGGGGCACGACCAGCTCTTCTTCCGCTTCCCGCCGCACGAGGAAACGCGCCAACTGATCGAGCGAGACCGTCGCCGCGACCGAAAGGATAAGCTGCCGCTCCAAATCGAGCGCCGGCCGGATCTCCCGGATCACCGACTCGACGAGCCATGGCTTTACGGCCAACAACACCCAATCGGCCGAGCGGACCGCCGCCACGTTGTCCGTCGTCAACCCAAGCGCCGGATTCGCCCGCCGCATCCGCTCCAAAGTTTTCTCCGTCCGTGCCGTGCAAGTGATATCCTCCGCCCTGAAAACCGAGCCTTTCGCTAAGCCAAGCGCGATCGCGCCACCCATATTTCCTGATCCAATAACCGTGATTTTCATGTTCTTACCTCTCCATCAATTAAAAAATCCACCATAAGTGTGAGCAAATATACGGGAAAATTCCCAAGCTTCTCACCTCACGAGAATGTGTTTGAGTTTTTTGAATGAAACATTTCGTGAGAACAACCACTTTCGCGCCATCGAACACCCATTCTCGCGGATGCCATGGGATTTTTCTTCCCTCACGATCCGACGGAAAACGCCTCGCGAGGGAAAAGAGATTTCCTCGCGAGGGAAGGAAAATTTCCTCGTAAGGAAATTCAGGGGAGATCCTCGGTCCTCCTCTTTCCAAGAGGAAGACTCGAATGCTCGGATTCATTGATTCTTCGGCAACAAAGATAAAGAAACCTATGCTTATAAAACAACAAAAGCGGACTCCTTTTCCGCGAAAAGCGAGCCAAACACGAGCCATTTTCCTTAGGGAATGAACCAATGATAAGAGATTTACGAATTGAAATACGATGAGCAAGACTTGGTTGTCTTCCTCTTGGAAAGAGATAATCTTCTTTGTTTGGTACAAAAATGGGATAATTATGTGTAAGACAACAGGTTTATTCTACGCGAACGAGCATATGAGTTGTAGCGAATACGCCAAGTCGCACGAGGAAAGGATTTTCGAGCGATTTTCCTTCCAACGAGGCGACGTGATTCCGGAAACGCTGATCACGCATTCCATTATCGTGTTCGTGTGGAAAGGTGCGATTATAGCGCAATGTGGTCCTTTTTTCGATAATCGTATTCACGCGGGAACGATGTTATTCCTGCCCAACAACTGTATATGTAGCGCCAAAGTGCTTTCGGATACCGTATTGTTACGTTGCTTTTTCGATAAGGATACGCAGATGTGCACCCGCTTTATGCTGGAGAGCTTGCCGAAGGTCGTGAATTTCACCTCCATCCATCGTGCGTTTAATCCGCTTCCCATCCGCGAGCGGGTACGCCAATTTTTGGTTAATTTATATGCTTGCCTGAATGATGGGCTGGGGTGTTATCATTTCCATACGATGAAACGACAAGAGTTGGCGCTTTTGTTCCGGGGCTATTATTCAAGGGAGGAACTGGCGGCCTTTTTCTATCCGATCTTGTCTGAAGACATGAGTTTTAAGGAATTCGTGTTGTCGCATTTCCGTAAGGTCGAAAACGTGGAAAAGCTGGCCGAGTTGGCGAATCTCTCGCCCACCACTTTCAACCGGCGCTTTAAAAAGACGTTTGGCATATCGTTTGCCCAATGGCTGGAAAAGCGGAAGGCGGAAGACATTTTAAGGGATATCCGCATGACCGACAAGACATTCAGCGAGATCGCCGATGCGCACGGGTTCTCCTCGGCCGCCTATTTCACGACCTTCTGCAAACGGCATTTCGGGAAAAGCCCGTCAGAAATCCGGTCGCTACGGAGCGAAAAAAACGGATAGGAGAAGAGCCCGCGGAGATGATCTCAACCCATTTACGCCTGTTTCCCTTGAAGGGGATCGCTAGAAGCGATCAGGCAGGCGATGACCTTTCGATTGGCGGTCGCCACGGTCTCCATATCTAAGGAAGTGAGGTAGATCATGGTGGTCGATAGGTTGTTGTGGCCCATCGCCTCGCAGATCACGCTATCCGGGACGCCCGACTGCCGGGCGAGTGAAGCCCAGGTATGGCGCGCCACATAGGAAGTGAGCGGATCGTTGATGCCGGCAAGGCGGGCCACTCGTTTCAAGCGTCGGTTGTAGATGCGCAAGGCGCTGGAATATAAGACCATCCTATTCTTATTCGGATTGTATAAGATAGGAAAAAGATAAGGACAATCCGGATTCCGTACCCGATAACGCTCAATAATCGCCCGAGCCGGCGAGAGGACACAGACCTCTAAGTGTTGGTTGGTCTTGCGCCGTTGGTAAACGATACGGTCGCCTTGGAGCTGCTTCTTGGTCAAATGGGCGATGTCGACAAATGGCATGCCTTGCATGTAGAGACTGAAAAGAAACAGGTCGCGAGCGAAGGCCAGCTCGTGGTCGTCCGATAAGGAAAGTTGGATAAGCGCGCGTGCGACATCGCTCGTCAACGCTCGCTTACAAGTCTTCTCCTGACCGGTGAATACCTTCCGGAAAGGACGTTTGTCGGTCGACAAGATCTCTTCATCAAGCACGTAGTGATAGACAGCCCGCAAAGCTCGGTTATAGAGGGAGATGGTATTCATCCGCAATCCTTTCCCGGTCAAGTAACGCTGGAAATCACACATCAATCCCACGGACAAGTCTCCAATCGCGAGATCTTTACTCGCCCGGAATTTCCGAAAATGCTTCAACGCGCACATGTAGTTATTCGCGGTCTTTGGCTTGCCCATGACCTTGAAATAAATAGTTCGTTCTTCCACCAATCGAAAATAACTGGCTTGCTCTGTTTTTCTCTCGTTTTTTTTGCCGTATGGCTCCCTTTTTTTCATACTTTCACAAATTATTTAGTAAGACCATAAATACCTCCTAAAAATGGGCACGATTAAAAAATCAAATAAAAGAATAGACACGGAAATACCCAAACTATTCATTTAAATGGCTGGAATTGAGCGTTGTTTATAATGCCTATCATAAGGTCTTTATAATGCCCACTATAAGACACTAACAATGGGCATCATGAGCACCTTATGATAGGCATTATAAAAAAGTCATGACGCCCATGCGCACGTTTTCACGATAAGCGATCTTTCGGGAGAGAAAAAGAAAAGCAGGCGAATCCTTGTCCGATCCGCCCGCCGCCTTTATCCGCTTCTCACGAAGCCAATCAGGCTTAATGAAAAAATTGTTCTTGATCTTGTTATTGGTTTTGGGTATCTTGTATCTCTACTATTTCTTCTGTCATCAACCTTTACACCTAATTGAAATAAATCAAATCACCGCCGCCCCACTCGTTCTGTACGTCGACCACTAAGGTGTCAGTCGCCGCCAGGTCGACGGGCGCGTCGCCGCCGTTACTGAAGTCATTCGCTTTCGAGCCCATCGCGTACAGGTGGTTGCGCACCAAGCTATAACAATACTCCGTCTCCGGGTTCGGCTCCGTCGTGATCACTACAGCGCCGTTCGCGTCCAGCGAGACGAGGGTACGCGTCTCTTGGAAAGCCAACCGTTCCCGCAGCAGCACGTTCCACGAACGCAGGATCCGCCCATCGATGTCGAGCATCTGCATCTGGAACGTCGGCAACCCGCCTTGGATATCCGCGTCGTACATGGCGGAGGCGATCAGGAACGAATCGCCGAACACCGAGCCGCGTCGCAACTTGATGGTGTTGTCCGGGTAACGACTCGTGTCCATCTGCCAGTTCTCGTCCTCCCGATCTAAGAAGCCATCGCCGTTGGCGTCTAATGGCAGGTCGCCGTCGCCGGGGAACCACTTCGCCAGCAAGATATCATACACGACGAACGCGTCGTTCACCGTCGAGCCGTCTAAGCAAGCGTCGTAGTCCGTCCGGGGTGTCGTGCCATTGATTACGTTCTCTTGGGCGAAGTTTTCCGGGTCTTCCATCGAGCGGAAGCCGGCGAGTATCGCGGTCTTATTCCTTCGGGTCGTCACCAATCGCAGCGTAGCGACCCGTCGATTTACCCCATCCTTTGTCACCGTGGTCGGGATATGGGTGAAGTAGCCGAACGTACCGCCCACCTGCCGACGCAAAATTACCGTGCCGTCCGTTAGCTCGGAATAGGAGTCCGGAGCGGTCATAATCTTTCCGTCCACCACATGCAGCAGCTCCGCACCGGCGAATATCTCGTCCGCCGCCTCGTCGCTGGGCACGGTCACCGACTCCGTCCGTGCGAACGAGTCGCCTACTTTCACGCCGGGGAACGGCTCGTAGCCACCGTAGGAATCCGTATGATAGCCTACGCCATACACCCAATAGGTCTCTCCCTCCTCCAGCAGGTCGTCGCCTTTCAATACGATCTCCGCCTGCCGCCCAAGGTCGATGCCATCCGTATAGGTCGCGCTCGTCTGGTTGTCCGTATCGCTCCAACGGTCGATGCGCCCGCGGTAAACGACTACGGCGGGAGAGCCATACTTTATAATCAGGAACTCCACCCGGTCGATCGCCTGTTTCGAGGCGGTACTGAACAACGGCCGTCCCGCATTGGCGCGTGTCTCCACCGGATAGGAAGCCTCGCCCACGCTCTCCACACGCAAAACGAACGATTGTGTCTTCTCCATCGGGATATCCGGCATTCCCGGGCCCTCGTTGTTGTCGCAAGACGCGAGGAGCGATAGGGAGGCGAGGAAAAGCCAAAGCGACTTTCCTTTCTTATTTAGATAATTTCTTTTATTCATTGATTCTCGCATTCTATTCCTCCTGATTTTAATTCGTTGTTTGTTCACCCAATGGCAGCCGAATATCCCGGTCCCAATTCGGATTCACAGTTACTAAGAAAGGAAGATCTTTGGTTACCAACTGATCATAACTACCCTCTATCTGGTAATAATGATTCCGCAAAAAACAAATCTTATACAATTCATACGGATCTTCCGGCTCATCCGGTTCTTCTCCTTGTTCATTCGGGATAATGCCCGTTCCATTGCCTTTCTCAGGCGGAGCCATACGCAACATGTCGGAACTTTGTTCTTCTGGTGTCGTTCCTTCGTCTTTCCATTTCAACACGGTAATCGAACTATTGCCATCCTTATTTGTAATCTTTATGGAAAGCGCCGTACAAACCGGCAACAAGTTTGCATCCACCAAATGTGCCTCTACCTTTTCGTTCACTTCGGGAGTCTCATCTTCTCGATCCCAAGAGGCAATCACGTAATTCTTACTCCTATCCTCAGCGACCCGCAAACCAGAAGGGGTTAAGAAATCGCTATAAAAGCGAGCCATGCTTTCCGTATGCAACGAATGCGCCAACAACTCGATTTGAGCGACCTCTGCCGGCACATCTCTCAATGTCAACTCAACACCCGCCACACAACGATACAACCAACCTTCCAACATCGCTTGATTCTGTTCTTTATACACGAATACGGTATCTCCCGCCGGTTCATCTACACCATCTCCACCATACAGGGGTGTACCGAAAAACAACTCGGGAGTCTTATACTGTCTATCATCAATTAAGTTTAGCTTCGCGCCCAGAAAAGATCCACTCTCACTGACCGAGAAAAGATCACGTTCCTTTTTTTGGTCATTCTCCGCATAACCGATTGCCGTCACCCGATATTCATACCGAGTTTGCACATCGATAACACCGGTCGCGTAACGATATTCATCCTCATCTTCCGGTATCACGCACTTCAGCACCACCGATTTATCGTATTCGAAACTTTCCCTTTCATTGGCATAAACCGCATCCTTAAGGCGTCTGTACACATTTAATTGGATATGATCCACATAAAGGCCACGTAATGGCAAATCTTCTGGAGGAACCTCCGGAGTTTCACCACCGTCGTCGTCCACCACCCGGGTCGTCAACTCGCCTCCGGACTCTTTGAAAATGAACGATACCGGCAGTTCATAAGTTTCCTCTATGATCTCATCTACGGGATCCTCACTTTGTTCGCAAGCGGTTCCTACAAACAAACAGAGCAATCCGCCCACCCATCCTATCGTATTTCTTAAACTCATGTTCATTTCTTTTACTTACTTTTAAAAACAGACTATCTTCAACGTGATCTCATCACCATCCGTATCCAATACCCGGATTATCAAAATGCCATCAGGAACGGACATCCGATATTCCGGCGATCGATCCGTCCGCATAGCTACTCGTCGACCGTCACTATGGTACACTTCGCAACGGCTCATCTCCCCGCTTCGCGCACGTACCACCAATTGGCCGGATGTCTGTTCGTAATAAGCATAAATCGCGCCATCCGCCAACGGATTGTCGGCATTCTTTTGCAGAGAGAAACGTCCCACGTTGCTTTCAACTCTTGGCAAAACAAGCGTTGTCGTCTCGCCGCCTCGTAGAACATAACTCGTACCTTTTTCCTTGTCTACCCAATAATGGTCGGACATACCCGCAGGCAAGGAAACCATCACTTTCAGCTCATCCACCGGCTGGGTAATGTAGAAACCCAACGGTATCGCCGTATCCGAAACCCGTTGCTCGATCTCCAACGCCTTCCCGTCCGCGACGGTAAACAACGCCACCGCTGGACGCACCTCGTCGTCGATCAACAATTCCGCATCCTCACGGTCTTGGTAGTCGTCGGAAACCACGGCGGATAGACGAATCGCCGCGTAAGCCCGTTTACCATCAGGAGTCTCCGCCGCCAAACGAATCAACCCGGACTCGTCCGTCTCGTTCGAGGAGCTACGGGTTTGCAACGTCGTCGCTGAGTTCCCGTAACCCGCAGTTAACATCGCTTCCGTAAAACGGACTTCACAAGTATTGCCTCCCGCTTCCGCATCTTTTACCACGAACAAGGATCGCATTGGTTCCATCAACAAGCTAACCGATGGATCGGCACTGATCAACTGCCCACTCTCGTCGCGGGTTAACGCGACATAATTGTCATCCTTATACACCCGAAGCGAGGCGATGTGCGTATTCTCCTCCATAAAAGCTCGCAAATCCACGTGCGCCATAAATGGATTTCCCATCAAAAACTCGGTCGACGCGTAATAACGATTCGTCAACGTCACGGTCAAAGGGAAAGGAGGCAGCAATTCTCCGGATGTCGGATCGTTCTTCTCATAAATAAAACGGCCCATCTCCTCCGGCTCTCTCACGACCGCCTCCGTCTTGCCATCCCGAATATTTCCCTCCTCATCATAATAATGGTAAAGCTCGTGCTCTTTAGGAAAACGGAAGGTGTACGAAGATGTAGCGGACGAAGCCTCCGTATCGCTCGGCTTTCCGGGATCAACCCATAGTGAGAAGCCTTTCGGATCGGAAGCCTCATCCAAACGATAAGTTACACCCAAGAAATTATAGGGACGCGTCCAACTAAGCGCCGCCGGCGAGATAAGATCTCGATCCCCATTCAGCGGACGATCCCAAATCGTCATCTCCCACAGCCGTTGGTAGATGGTGGGGGTCACCCGGTCCTCTGGCAATGTTCCTTGTCGCTTAGATTCATCATATGTCAAATCCGTAAAACGAGATGGATATTGCTGATCCTCAGGTATAAACATATCACCAGAAACCATTCCTTTCAATGGCATCGAAAGCAAGTAATAGCGATTCGGCTCCAACGCCAGTTCCACCCAGGCCTTCTTATATTTCAACTTATGCGTATTCACCACCTCAGTATGCGGCTCGAAATGGATATAGTTACAATAATTCCCATTCTCCACGTCGGTCAACACCGGATAAGCGTCCAGCGGTTCCGGATCGGTCGACAATGAAGACTGCTCCGGTTGAGGCCGGTCTGTCGGGATAATCACATTCGTACACTCCCAAGGCGTACCGTTTGTCCAGTTTCCCCAATCGTTCCAATTCGTACTGCCATCGTGAGGATTCCATGTTGTCTCGTCCGGATGGATTGCCACCGACAAGACTCCACCGGTATATTCCGTATCCGCCTCATTCCGTTTAAAGCGGAAATAATAATCTCCCCTAGGTAAGTCTAATGTAAACGTTTTCTTCTGATCCAATTTATGCTCGTTACTATATTCCTCCTTTTTACCATATCCCGTAGGCGCTTCACGGTCATACGCATAAACTTCGCAATACAAGGAAGAAATATTATCATCTCCCGTAACCGTAAATGTCACCTTTTGTGTCTCTTCTTCCTTGATGCCACAATAATGCGCCAAATTCGTAGTCACTTCCAAAGGCGGATTAGTCGGTTTCTCGATACAATCAGGGATATCATTACCATTCGCGTCTAGACGGGTATATGTGCCATAGACTTGGAAGTTAGTCAAAGCATCCACCAATCCGGAATAGATGAATTCAACCCCACCCACTTGTATATCGCGTGATGAATGTGTCGCATCCACAGTCGCTTCCAAATGAACCTTATCACCATAACCTATCAAATTCAAATTCAAAAACTCAAATCCCATGGACTCTTGCGTTAAGGCGATTAACTCTTTGTTATACACATTCACTTGCATACTGCTCAGCAAATCAACATCCGCGACACCAGTAGGGCGTTTATAAATAAATCCAAATTGTCGTTTCCCTCCAGCCGGTACCGTGATCGGTTCCCTAAATTTGATTCCGACCGAAACTCCTCCTGCGACTTCGGCAACTTTCACAATCTCCATTGTATTTCCCGGATCCGAATCCAAAAGGTTTCCCATATTGCGGATCAAACCAATCACATTCGCGAGCGAGACATCTCCTCCCCCTATCCCCGTAAATCCAGTTTTCTCATACCAGATCGACGCTCCAGAACGCCAATTGATCTTCTCCATACAGATCTCTGAAGGATCGTAAGAACGACATTCATCCGTATCTGGTTCGTAAAAGGCGTTGTAAATACGGTATTGCGTACCCAAAGAAACGCCCAAAACTCCCGCATACCACAATTCTATATGATCAAACTCTTTCTCTGTTACGATCGAGACCCGAACTTTATCACTGGCTCCATTAATCAAATCCAAACTAACCGTATTGTTTTCGCCAGGTACTCCTTCCTCAACCTTTTCTCCATCATTATACAAACGAATATAAAAGAATTTCAAAGCATTCAGGCTCAAGAATTGTGAGGTATACTGAACCGTAAAACCCACACGAACCTGTTTCTTTTCCGCATTAATTGTTTTCTCGCCCTTCAAGGTTACAGCAACCACAGGCGTAACCTCCACAAAACCGACTTGCAGCGGCAAATCCACCGTCGCATACGTATCTTCATGCCCATCTATAATATGTTCGGCGTTCTCTCCATCATCTCCTCCAATACAAATTAAACAACCATATCCTTCTTTTACAGTTCCAATATCAGCGATATCATTTGTAATTAACGTGTTGCAATTCGAGGAAGCTTCCGTAATACGGGTGATTGTCGCTTGTTGCGTATAGACCTTCTCATCAGGCATCGTTAAGGTTGCTTTTACAGTATAGTCGCCATCGACATCCATCCCCGTTACCGTTCCATCATTGTCTACGGAAAAATTCGCAGATCCTGTCATTGAAGAAACTGTTTTAAAAACGAGCTTCGCGCCCGCAGGCAATGTCGGAATATAAAATTGATAGCCGTTACCATCAAAGATCGTGTCTGGCGCCAAGGAAAGATAAGCGTCCGGACCTACCGATACCGGTTCGCGGACATAGGCGTAGTAAGCTCTTAACTCTGATTCTACCCCTATTGAAATGCCATTAAAATCGATTTTTACTTGACGGCAAGGCTTTGTTGTCACCAAAGATATATTTTGAGAACCTCCCGATATTAAATCAACACCAAGAACATCTCGGTTTTCCATTTCATCTAACTTATTATCATCTTGATCATAAGTATATAAACCACTTCCGGATAACACACCAATACGAACTCCACTATGCTGATATACACGAAAACCGACCTCATATCCTTTAGGGATATCCCTATTAAAATTCACAGTAGCCTTTTGATAATACGCCACAGAAATCCCTGTTCCTAACAAACCTCTATACCATACATAATCTTCAGGGTCTTCATTTACCAAATTATCCACATCATTATACCAACCTAAAGTCCAATTTCCCCAAAAGTCATCATGCACAGTTGGAACATTGGTCTCAAAAAAAGGTTCTCCTTTTATCGCCTTAATCTCAGGATTCTCGCCTACATAAAAATAATATATATTCAAAGAAGAGTTCAACACGTCAACTCCAGCTAATTTTGTATTAGTAATCGCTATTTCATCAAAAGGTTTATCAGTCATTACCGAGAAAGATGCACGAGACTTTCCTTCCTCATCCGTAAAAGAAAGTATCTTCGCACTCAATAGACCACTTTCATCAACGGCATATTTCGTTTCCATAAGCTGTCCTTTCAAATAAGTTGTAATGACATAACCTTTCAATACGTCTAATTCCAATATACCCGCTTTATCTCCACCTTCTATCACAACACCGACTTTTTGCCCAGCCGCATACACCCGATTTAGGTCGCGGACAGAAACGATCTCTTGGGCAAATAGGTCTACACCTGCTACGCTATTCGAAAATTGCGCGTAATTATCCAAATTCGTATCCACCAAACAGTCAAGGTTGGTATCGCCAAAATCCAATACAGACACCAAATCATTCATGAAATTATCGACCACACGCCCTTCACCCACCAAAGGAATCTGCCGATGAGCAACCCAATAGCCTTGCTCATTTTGCGTCATCACCTCCTGCGGAGCTACAGTCTGCGCCAGCGACACTTGTGCCCATGCCGCAAGCAACCAAACGAATACTATAATACCGTATTTTTTCATCCTCTGATTCTCTCCTTCCTTCTGATTTATTCCACAAGTGTCCATTTCGATTCGATGATTAAAGCTCCTTCCGTCTCTTCCGTTTTTACCACCGAAAGGTCCGGCAACTTGATCGTTAATTGAAACACTTTTAAAGTCTCACCATAAGGCTTACCCTCCAAATTTGCCATATACTTTTCCACTTCCTTCAAATATTGCCCTTCCGTATTTCCTTCCGATTTCAAATTCTCATCCAAATAGTCCTCCAAAGGAATATTGGTCAAGACAAATTCCTTCATGGCGGTATTCGCTTCATTGTAGTTCAAAGCTTGGATAGGTTGGTACGCAAGCCGTACCCGCACATTAGTTCCTTGCCCATTAAAGGATCGCATATTTTCCGGCAATGAGAGCGAGAAGACTTCCGTCTCGTCGTTTTCTGATTCATAGAAATGCAGACTTTCCATCTTATTCATCGCTTCTGCGTCCGGCGTGGTTTCGGTATTCTCGCCAAAACCTATCAGCGTAAAGACCTGTTTTGTCTCACTCTCCAGATTTTCCGCATCACCGGTCGTCACCTTCCAGTCCGACACCTCCAAGAAAGGACTGTATAATGCGTTATCTTCTTCCGCTTCTTCGGATTCTGCGGTAGTATTCATCAAATAAAAACGTGCCGCCCGACTGTTGTATTTCACTTTCGCCCGTAAGCCAGTCCACGGTCGCCATAAAGCAGAGAGTTGGGTATTCGCACAGCACAACTCAAATAACTCGTTTTGCAAAGCCTTTTCTAAAGTTATCGCATCCGAAACTTCAATATACCCCAATTCTCCGATTATCTTTTCATCCAACGCTTTTACCGCATTGCAAAAAGAAGTAACCCACGTTATATAGCCTTCATCCGATATCGTCTGTGATACGTTAGGATTTGTCTCAACATTATAATCTGGATTAGGAATCTTAATCGGATAATCCTCCGCATAGTTAGCAAAACCGTCCGCAAACGCCTCTAACCCTTCCGCTATCGATTGGGCAATCGCACCCTTAGAAGCTTCAGACTCTTCCGGTATCGCGATAAACTCCTCGTACAAGTCATCCGTAAAAGGCCGCAACAAATTCTTAGCCTCATCCGTATCCCAAGCCGGATAAGTACCGGACATGAAATCCGTTCGGCTAACGATCCGCCGCAACGTCACGGGACAATTGTAAGGCGTATCCCGATCGGCGCCCACCGGGTTCGGTTCTATGTATTGAACTGCGAGATAAAACATATTATCATCTCCAAATGCCGTCGTCGTCGGCAGGGATAGATAGACCTTATCCAAGGTCACATACACTTCCTCGCCGCTCTGTTGCTCGGTCAGGTGCAAGACCTCTTCCTCATTGAATTGCGCCTTCTTCGCATTCGCCACGAATACGGCATAATAGGTATTTCCCTGCTGAAGCGTATCTTTCAACGCCTCGCGCTGCGCCCATGTCATGGTCTCCCGTTTCATTGGCCAAGCGTTTTCGGACATATTAGCCATATCCGGGATGTCCCTTCGTTTCACGAAATTGCCCGCCTCGTCATACAACAGATACGTCAGCGACTTAATCCGCTTGTTCGCAGGCAGCGGATCTTGGCTGACCGCTTTCGTCCGACTCTCCTCCGGCACATAGTCGATCACGTACGTTCCCTCGCCAAGAGGCGAAACCGCGGAACCGCCCTCCTCGAAGACCTCGCCCTCGCAAGCCATCAAGCCCAACAACAAAGCTATTGACAATACCTTATTCATATCTTAAAATAGCAAATTTCAAATTTTAATTCCCCGTGTATTCGCTCCACTCGTCGTCTTCCACGTCAATCACCGCCTGGTCGTTAAAACCGGCATAACGCACCTCAAACTCATCCTTTTCCATTCCATTATACAACACGATCGTCCGTTGGTTGGGCTTGACTTCGATCCGTGTCTCGCCCTCGCTTTCTCCCAATTTAATGGTTTTCGTATTTCCACCTGCGGTTTCTTCCGTAAAAACCACCTTGATCTCTCCTTGCAACACCTGGGGCAACAAGCAGAGATGGAATTTTTGCCGCAAGCTCAACACCTCTTCGTCCATTTTTAGCGTCGGATTGAACACGACATTACCACCATTCGGATTGTATGATTCCGCTTCCATGATAATCTCACCCGCCGCTTGATCATGGATATACACTTTCTTATTAAAACCATGCAAACTCAGTTCTATATACTCCACATTTCTCTCAAACTGGTCGGCGGGAATACCCATATCAATCTCTAGCTCGCCGGTGATACGTTCCATCACGATATTCTCCACGGGGGGATTCACGCTCTCCGGATCTACCCACCGGTCGATAATCTTCCGGTAGATATTCAAATCCTTCTCTTTCGAAATATTCAGATTTTCTTTCTGATAATCGAGCACCGGATCAAAGTCGATATACAACTTGTTGAAGTCGTGTGTATCAACCTCATCCTTCTTTAACAACTCCTCTCCTCCACCACCTTCCCATTTCGGAACGCAAAAGAAGGCGAACTTATACCATTGTCCGAACAGACCTTCCAAAGAGAAATAGCCGTCTTCCAGCGTGTAGCGTTGGTCCTCGGCACAATGCAAAGCGTCCGAGGCGTGTTCCTGCGGCCGTTCCGCCACATAGAGCTTCGTCAGCTGATTCGCTTCGTCAGGCTTTATGGCGTCTTCCGCCGCACGGGTTCGCACTTCGAACGCAAGACTCGCCGTTCCCGTCGAAGTTTTCAAGGCCTCCTCCTCATCCCCAGAGCATCCCGTCCAGAGCAAGAGCACAGACAATAGGAGAAGCGACAATTTATGCTTTCTATTCCGAAATAGCGTCTTCATATTTTTCTATTCAATTTTTTATTACCTCGGTACAATAATCTCCTCTTCCCCATTCCATTCGGGATCGATCGCCACGCCTCCGCCTGCGGTTCCCTCTTGTGGACCTTTCCAAGCGTTCTTCCGGCGACAAGCGATCACGTTGTACTCACGGTCGCGCTGACCAACACTCCATTTGTTGCCCTCCTTCATCGATACATACACTGAGAAACCAGGAGTAATCCCCTCAGCATCGGCAGCGGATGGCGTCGAGGCGTGATAGATCTCCTCCATCCCCTCGAAGTCCAAAGAGCCTTTCGTATCCCAAATCGCTTGCAACTCCTTAGTCGCCGGCCAATACCACATGATCTCATTATAATCGATCTTCCCGTTGCCATTCCGGTCACGATTCTTCGCGATCACATAACCCAACGCATGGTCATAAGGAATACCGCCCGGGTATTCCTCCTCCGGATAAGCGGGTTCGATATTCCACTTATCACCATTCAAGGCCACGTCGTAAAGGCGGCGCGTGTTGGAAAGGCCGTCCCACGTACCGGATGCGATCAGGTCGTCCGTAATAAAACTCCAGTAATGGAAGAAACCCCACGGGAGATACTTCTGTTCCAATTTCCGTTCGATAAAGAAGGTATCGTTCACCGCCACCATCGTATGCGGATCGTAATTCGTATGATAAATTACCATCTGCGCTGGCAGCTGCTTGACGGTCAATCTTTCGGTAAGGCCATCGCACTCGCAAACGATCACGCCCTCACGAATCTTATCTTCTTCACGAGGATTCTCGCTTGGATCAATAAGTTCCGGGATATAATCGTCCGTATGAATATAAAAGTAGCGCAATCCTTTCATGCCGGAAATCGAGAAAGCCGCCTCATCGCCTGTAGAAGCGTTTCCTATGATATACGGCTTATAAACCGCTGAAGTAGAAATCTCCAGCCACGGTGTTTCATCCGGATTCTCCACATATACCGTCCAATCTTCCGGAGCGAACATCAATGCTTTCACTACGTTACAATGCGCGTCCAAAGGTTCTTCCAAGGAAGCGTAAACCGACAAACCGCTCAACAGGTCTCCTGTCACACGATGGTCATAATCATCATATGCTTTGATGGTGATAATATGGTTATACCAATAATTGCGCTTAATGTTGAAATCACGGTAATTATCCGCGCCCAAATAAATATAGTAAGATGTCTCGTAAGTCGCGCCAGTCGCCTCTTGGTACACGCCATCAATCCGTAGATAGGTCGCATTATAGAACTGCCCCTTTTGCACATTCGGATCCTTTATCAATTCCTCTTCCTTAATTTTCTCGCCATCCTTCGATAAGGGAATATTCCCAACATTATCCGGATAATCTTTCGCTCGGGTCCGCTTATACAATTGTTTATAATATGTATAATTTTCGTCGTTCTCCAAACCATTCAATTCGGGCCAATTTCCAGGTATATCCTCAACGGCACCGCGGCGGTTCTCGAATTGGTCGAAAGAGGCAGAAATGGAACCGTCCGTCTCTTCTTCATAATTTAATTTGTATTCGGCGAAATAGTTGGCTCGCATTGCAGTTGGAACGGTATTATATACCCAATCGCCCATCTCCGTCTCGGTATCCGCCGTACGAACGCCACCATCCAACAAATAGCTCCCTTTCGGGATGCCACAAATATACATCTCCGAGATCTTGAAGTCCTCACCCGCAGTTTCCGGCTCGACCTTAACCGTAAATTCTAAATGGGCTGCTAAGCGATAAAGCGAAATCTTATACTCAGGAGCCGAGTTTACCGTTAAAAAGCCCGACATCACGTAATAGCCCGGATAAGCCCCGTCCGCAGCAGTTATCTCCAACTTCCATTCTTTCAAATCATCCAAACTGGTTACACTATTTACCAAATTTCCCGGCTCCGGATAATTGCACACCGCATAAACCGATTCGTCCGCAGATTGCAAATAAACATTCACATACGATATATTTTGGGAAGAGGTTTGATAGAATTTGTTCGTGCAATCGCCCGTATCGTTAAACACGAAGATCGCCACGTTCCAGATCGTCTCTTCCTTGGTGTTATCGGCGTTCGCACGGGTCGTAATCACCGGCGAGGAAGGCAACGCCAACTCAATCATCACCTCACCTTCCTGAGGACCATAACCCACACCGCTCTCCAACTCGTCCGTACAACCGACGAAGAGAAATGCTATCCACGATATTAATATGTATGCTAACTGTTTCATCAGTTCATTGTTTCAGATTTATTTAAATTTACGAGCTCTTCGAGATAATCCCAATTTGCTCCTTTCAAAAGCATTATCGTAGTCATTCTCATCAGAATAATGTTTCCCCATCAATTCACCATTCTCCCCAATACCCACATAATTCGTTTCTAAAGACATACGTTTTGCCGACGCACTCCAATAACATTGATTCGGGAGAATATGTGCATTATCAATTCCTACATTCTTTACAATATCTTGAAAAAAGTGATATAACTCATACAAAGAAGGTAAATACCAGAAATATGTAGGCACACTGTTAATTCCGTTCGAACCATATTCAACCGCCGGATAATGCAACAACTTCACCAATGATGACATCCAATAATTATAATAACGATCTCCTTCAGAGCCATTTCTTTCTTCCATGCTCGAATAACACCAAGCTCCATAAGAGCATCTTCCACTATTATTTCCACTGTCATCATATATCAAATCTATTGAATAAAACTCAAGAAAATAATATCCCCAAGCATAATAATTATTTTCATAGCCTTCTTCTCCTTCTTCTATCACATTCCCATCCTTATCCCGCTTCGCTCCATAATCAAACCGACTAAATCCACACGCATGTCCTCCATCTTCTGTATAATCATTTTCAAACTTCACCGTAATAGCGTTATACTGGCGAACCAATAAGTAATCCTCTCCTCCATCCGTGGTTTGCAACACGATGCGGGCACTCCGGTAATCGTTATTAATCGCCTGCTGTCCTGCTGTTGTAGATGGATCATAATCCCGTTGTACCACATAATCGTTCAGCACGATCGTAATTTCATGTGATTCATCTAAACTCAAACCATTATCCTCCGCATTCAATTCTTGCGTAAGTGCATTACCTATCTTGAAATAAAGCCAATCGCAAGACGTTTCCAAATCTACATTCCCTTCCGCATCTACGGAAACAACAGTCAAACTCCAATTCTTTTTCATCAACGAACGGGTTACCGTAATTTTATCTTCCGTATTGATGCAATCGAAAATCCAAGCGCTTTGGTTATAGCCATTCGTATAATCCAATTGCGCCTCTAGCGGCACCTTGGGAAAATCCGTATTAATCGTCAACTCATCCCAATCCTGCACTTCCAAAAGCAGTTTATCGCCGGCGAGGCTTTCAGGGTGGTCATTATACACGTCGCGAGTACCGACGTGGTAGACGTAGTTGGGATAAAGGTTGAATTTATCAGAGAAACCCGCCTCCGTAGGAACACCTTCCCATTGGGCAGGGAAAGAACCGATCACATCATCATTCTCATCTAACACCCGCACGCTTAGCATGGGTTCGCTTCCCCCCTCCTCATATTCCATCGGCAAAAGATAGCCGCTCAGCAAAATCGCACCTTCCGCCAAGGCTGGCGTATAGGTTGTCTCAAATTGCGTATAATATTCTTTTAATGTCGTAAATAAGCCGCTACTAGCGTCTTCTTCGACCACTTCATCATTCAAATCCAAGCGATCGAGTACTTGTGAATCATCCACTTCGTTTCCTGTAGCGAAGTCTTCGGGTATCGCACTTGGATTCGTTTCGCTCCGCTCCTTGCGTGCCAACGGCAATTCGGTTCGCCGGTTCTGCCCCAATACCAATTCAATTGCGGCAACCGTTTGTCCGTTCACTTGTGTCGGGATATCTTTCAGGTAGGCATAAACGCCCGTCACACGGCGTTTCATCTCTATCTTGACCGTATTCAAACGGTCGTTGGCATAATCAAACTGTGCCCATCCGGCGAATAGCTCGGATTGACGCATATCATCGACTCTTTTCTCTTCGGCAAAAGCGGCCTTAGCATCCTTCAAGGTCTTTCCAGCTGCGCAGAAGGATGGAGAAAAAGAAACTTGATACGTCTCACCCGACTTATCATCGAGGCCGACGCATAATATCGTATAAGCCCCATCCGTCAACGCGGTGGGTGTGTTTAAGTCAAAAGATTTAGTTTGTGAAATTCCTTCTCCATACTGACCAGTATCACTCTTAGGATCCCAATTCAGGTCTTGGTGACAAACGTAGGTAGCATCATCGCCCTCTCCTTTGTATAGGATCGCATACACGCTCGACACGTTATGCAGGTTATAAGACCCCATCAAAATTGATTTCGTCTCCATCGCACCGGTGGATAGTTGGATCACAATGCCAGTCTCTTGCTCAGGCTTAGGCATATCATCATCCGAGCAACCCGCAAGGAAAAAGCAGGCTACAAGCGAAGTGAATAGTATGGAGAGAAACGCTTTCATTTCACTTTCTACATTTTTAAGTTCTAACTTCGAATGACTTTGATTTTCCCCGGTCGGGGCAAGCACGATGGCCTGCCCCTCGGGGATTTGATAATGAATATGAGTCCTTTTATTTTTGGATAAATAGGTGTGAATTATTCCAGTTCCATATCGTGGATGAACTCCCAGTTGTCGTTGATCTTGAGCGTCAAGATTTGATCCTTATCCAGCGGTTGCGGCTCGTCAGTACCAGGACCGTCACCGGTATCACCCGCACCACGTTGACCAACTTGATACAAGTGGTTACGATAGATGTTGTAGTTTTCTTGATCGTCCTTTCCACCTGAAGATTGAGCGGATTTCAAATCCAATTTAATATCCCAAACACGAATTACATTGTTTACAGAGTCTAACAACTGCAACTGCATAGTTCCATTCTCACCATATTTCTCAAACGGAATCACAAATTCACCTGCCAATACAGAATTAGACTGTACTTTCGGATTATCGTTACCAGTATTGATACCGTTTCTCCAGTTCTTGCCCAACAAAGGAACTTGCAATGTTTCACCATCTTCTTCTGTAATCAAAGACTCTTCCCATATTTCATCTCCACTACTCGTTTTGAACCAATCCTCCAAGTCAATCTCATAAAGAGTATAGGCATTTGCAGTAGTAGTTGATTCACCAACGCCAAAGAACGCATCCGGAGTCTCGGCAGTCTCAGAGAAACCATTCACCTCCGACTCCAAGTTCGTTCCATTGGTAGCGTCGTCTGTCTGGACATCCAAGTTATAAGTCAAGTCGATTCGATTATTTCGATTTGAGCTAATCAAACGAATTTTCTTTGATGAAGCATGATCACCAGTAGAACCATCTGTAACAATCCAAGCAGGAATACGGCTGAAATAGCCAATGACACCGGCTACCTGACGTTTCAACAATACCGTAGCCGAGAATCCGCCATCCCCATTTTCAGACACAGTAAAAGGAATAGAAGAACCAGAGAAAATCTCAGCGACTTGTTGCGATTGAAACGCACTTGTTTCAACATAAGAAACCGCATCCGTAAACAAGAAATTGTCACCTGCGGTAGTGTTGGGATTCCAGATTTTATTCGTAAAATCAGCTAGGACTAAGTTCGGGAATTTATTAGTACCAGCACTTACCGTCAATGGAGCGACAGTCTTATTGTCTTGATCCTGGCCAACGGCAACAATCGTATAAGTATTGCCTTTCTCTAACTTATTAGTGCCTGTCAACTTCAAGGTATACTTATGACCATAATCATAAGGAACAGCCAAATTCCAATCATTGATATCAAGGATATTCACTAATTCTCTTTGCCCGGCCGCATCAAGCTTAAAGACAAATAATTGAACATCCGTTACATCCTCCGAACCCTTATTCTCCGTAGAATACAAAGGACGAGACTTCGTCGCCAAAACATCCGTATTCTGGACATCCAACACGATCACTTGCTCACCAGCGGCTACCTCCGGAGTCTCCTGGACACCACCGCTGATAGGATCGTCGTCATTGCTACAAGCGGAGAAGGCCAGCATTCCGGCGGCCAACACACCCGCATACAAATAAAACTTCTTCATTTTACTTAAACATTTTAATTAAACATATAAACTATATAGAATAATCATCCATCTATTCGATTTCCATCGAGTGCAGATTTTCCCAATTGTCGTTGATCCGGATATAGATACGGAACTTGCTGTTGCCCGGCTCGGGCGAAGGACCAGGACCGGGGCCTGGATCGGGGTCTGGATCAGGATCGGGACCAGGTCCGGGGTCGGGATCCGGATCATCAGGATCGGGCTCCGGGTCAGGACCGGGGTCGGGTTCCTCGGAGCCGCCGCTCACGTAGACATAGCGCAGGATGGTCAGCTCGTTGCGCGCCATCTGGATGCGGATGTCATCCGGGGCGATCCAGCTGTAGGCCGTCGAGCCCACCGCCCGCAACTCCGGGTTGCGATCGTAGTCGTAGAAATTGACACTCAGGATGGAGTTGTCGATGTCCGTGGAAGGGCAGAGCACCGTCCGCGTCACGATCTCGTTCGGCTCCCGCCAGAGGGTATCGGTGTGCACCATCGTCTCGCGACTGTAGCCAAAGTTGGCGGTCACGAAGGCGAAGAGGTTGTGGACATCCTTGGTGGAGAAGTCGATGTTGTCCGGCAGGTTCTCCGCCTGCACGATGAGCTTTCCTTTGACGCGCTCCATCTCGGCGAGGTACTCGAAACGCGTCTCGTCGTAGACCAAGGTGTCGCTTGTCAGGTAAATGTCGTCGCCCTCATTGTTGTAGAGGTGCATATCGGAAGCGATGGCATTCTCGCCCAAGGGGCGCTCGCTGCGCAGGTTGCCCCAGGCGGTGAAGACGTAGGTGCCGAAGGGCAAGTCTTCCGGGAAGGCGATGCCAATCTCGCGGTCGCCCGTGGTGACGGTCTGCAATGTCTGCTCACGCACCACCGTGCCTGTCGCCGCGTCGGTGAGGATATAATATAAGGTAGAGACGTAGTCGCGGAACGGCAGGTCGTCCGCCTTGCGCTCCTCCAGTCCGAGTCGCACGCCCATATCGATGTTGAAATAATTCTTGTCTTTGACCACCAGGCGCAGCTTCAAGGGCGGACACGACTCTATCTCGTCGCGGATACAGCCCGTCGTCCCTATCAGCAGCGCGAGGCTCCATATAATAAATGAACAAAACCGTCGATTCATCGCTCACCTCCTTTCGCCAACCTTTTCACCAGACGGGCATTGTCGTCGTCGAAGGGTTCCAACAGGCGGGCCGCCTCGTCGATCTCCCGCTTTCCGGCTTTCCACATTCCCAAATTATAGCGCGCCTCAGGCAACCCGTCGGCGGCCCGCGTGAGCAAGCGTTCGGCCTCCTCTTCCTCGCCCTGATCCAAGAGCAAGAGCGCGAGATTGTTGGCCGCGACCGCGGAATTCGGGAAGAAACGCAAGGTGGTCCGATAGACCTCCATCCGCTTCGCGTCGTCCGCCACGAGGGCGGAAACACGCAGCAACTCTTCCTCGTTGAAGGCGTCGGGGCGCGTCTCATAGAGCGCGAGCATCTCGGCGTCAGAAGTGAAGCTCCTTATCGTATAGGAATAACGGTACTCCACCACACGGTCGCCCTGCAAATAATGATCCCGGATATTGTCCCAACAAGCCAGCTGGCGGATATGGCGTTCCTGAGTATCCTCAGGTTGGTCGGCGTAGCGCGTCAAGACCTGTCGCAGAGCCTCCGCGTCGGGGTCGTTCGCCGCCCGCATCGCTTCCAGCACCGGTTCCCATCCCTCCGGGCGGGAATCCACGGCGATCTTCCGCTCCACGTCGGCGGGGATGTCCAGCACCTCCACGAGCCAAGCCTTCGCCGCCTCGGCCCGCTGGCGCGCCAGCTCCGTATTCAGTTTCAGCGGCCCATCGGCCGAGGCGATTCCGGTGATGGCGAGTCCACTGAGCGTGGCGAGCGTATCGGTCAGCACGGGGGCCAAGGCCCGCGACATGCCTTCCATCTCCTCCCGGTTGTCGCCCAAGTCCGGGTTCATGTCAAAGCGGTTGATCAGGAATTGCAAATGCGCCTTTCCCTCGCCGTCGCGCGTCTTCTCCCGCACCACGAACTTCGGCTCCACCCACTTTGGCGCCGGCTTCAACCGGCTCAGCGGATCGGCGATCGAAGCGACCGGGATCGTGTCGATTCCCGAGCACTCCCCACAACCATCGGTAGAGACTACGGCCCGCACTTCCGCTTCCAGCGTGCCGGCCGGCAGCGCCACAGTCGCCTGATAGGGCACCTCAATCACCTCGCTCCGGTCTTCCACCAAGCGAGCCTGTTCTTTATAAGGATCTTGATAATCTTCCAATACTTCCAAGCGATACCGCTTCTTGGCGTAGATCACGGCGTCGAGCACCACCGGCTCATAGTCCGCCCGTGCCGAATCGTCGATCACCAGTTGCGGCGTGATCACGAGGCGGTTTCGCTTCGACAAGTAATCCGCCGGCACCCGGAACGTGACGTCTACCGGCACTTCCCATCGGCTGTCGGGCACGAGCGCCTCGCCCACGCCGCGTACCTCCACCCGGCCTTCCCGGCTCGCGGCACATCCCACGAGGCCACAGGCCAGGCAGAGCGCGGCAGCGCTACTTATATGATTTATGAACAATCGATCTCTTAATGACATATCCTCATTCTTGTTATTAGAACACATAAATCAACGAGATAGCCGCTTTGGTCGGCCCAAAGTAGTTCTTATGCTTATCCTCATAACATTTCTCGCAATAGATCCGTGGACTCTCTTTATACCACAATCGGGCGTAGCCGATGCCGATCGTCGCCTCCAAATTCCAATGGGGCGAAAGGATCCAATCGTAACCGTAGGAGATACCGCCCCCGGCCAAGTAGCCATCATAACGCTTATCGCTAAACCCGCCGAAGAACTGCGCGCCATGCAAATGCACGCCGAGATAATGGCCCTCGAACTTCTCGCACAACCAATATTTCACCTCCGGTTGGGCGAGCCAGAAACGCATCTTCTTATCGTCCTTGAAAGTCCAGGGATTGTAAGCGCCCATCAGCTCGACAGTCACCTTTTGGCTCGTGGCGAACTCCAGCCCAATGTTCGGCGTCGTCGTCAGCCAATAGAGACCGTTTGTCTTCAGCGCGAAATCCTGGGCTTTACTCCCAGTCACGACAGCGATCCACAGCAACATGAAAAAACAAACCTTCCTGCTCATGACCATCATTTATTTTTTCTTTCCGCGTTCCGGACGCTCAAGCCATCCGTATATCGCTTTATCCCTACTTTTTTTGTATACATTATATTATATATACAACCAAAACTCATCTCACTTTCGTTTTCGGGGGCAAAGGTAGAGAGTCCGCGAGGCTCGCGTCTTACACTATTTTGACAAAAACTTTCGATTTTCGAACAATCGTACCGGAAGGCTCCGATCGTGGCATGATCATAATGCCTATTGTAAGGTCATAACAATGCCCATTGTAAGGTCGTTATAACCCAATAGTGACGACCTTACAATGGGCATTCTAAAAAAGGCAGGGCTGGAGGGGTTACGCACGAGAAAGTAGCATAGCCTTAATTTCTTGATTTAAAGCTATATTACCGATATATCGGCCAATTCGTGGGCAAAGCGATGTAGGGCTTTTTCGATACGTTCCTTTTGTTGTTTGCGTGGTTTGCTGCGTCCATGCATATAGGCCCACAACTGTTTTTGGTGAATACCCGTCAAACGCTCCAGCCCGGACAAAGACAGCAAATTCCCGTAGTTGAGCAACAAGCTCCGCGTGTCATAATGCCACACCAACTGATAATCGCCCTTTATTTGCTCCGGCCAGCGATCTTCAGGCAAATTCTTCTTGATAAGCTCAATAGCTTTCTCCGCGTCTTTCTTGCACGCTTCTATGGTATCACCCGCGGCATAGACGCCCTCACAATTTTCCGAATACGCGCCAAAACTATCGGAGCTAGCGCACAAATTCATGATAATCTTTTCCATAAATCCTATCGCAATATCAAGTTCATCAATAATCTATTGTATCATAAGGGAAAGGCTATTTGATCCCCATCCCTCTAGCGATTTTTCGTCTCAACGGTTCAGGAATTTCTTTTGCGCCATGGTAAGGCACCGGTTCTGAAAGTTTTCCATTCTTTATATAGAAATAATGACTGCCTTCCGCATGGCTGAATTTCCATCCCGAGGCCAAGATCTTACGGTGAAACTCTTTATATTTCATAACACGTCGGTCATTGGTTAGACAACGCGAAAATAGAAATATTTCTATTATCAGAAAGGGTATATAAGAAAAAATGAATACATTTGGCAGCCATTCGCAAGGGATGAGCGCTTAGTAATTCACAATTCGGATAAACGATGACAAGAGTAAAATCATTCGATCTGGCCGGAGGGATCTTGATCCTCTGGATCATGGCTTTCCATGCCATGAATATGAACAAGGCATTCGGGGATGTCGACGCCCGTGTCGCCCTCCCGTTCCTGACGTTTTCCATGCCTTGGTTCTATTACAAGTCGGGGCTGTTTTTCAAAGTGATGGACTGCCGTGAAGGGGTAAAGAAAGATTTCAGGAAACTCTTGATCCCGTTCCTCAAGTGGAGCGCGATCGGGTACGCGATCCTCTTGCTGATGCAGCTGGTCGACGGGGAGTTCACGTGGCAAGCCTGCGTGGTGGATCCGCTCCATACGCTTTCCATATTCGGTTATCTCCCGATCGACGTCCCGGCCTGGTTCCTCTTGTCGTTGCTCTTTGTCCGCGTGATCTCGCGCTACCTGATCCGGTGGGGCCTCCCGCCAATCGTCTACATCCTCGCGGGTATCGCGATCGGTTATTCGCTTCACGCGCTAGGCAATCCGCTTCCTTTCTACTTCCCGAACATCGCGATGGGCATCACGTTCTTCATGATCGGCTACCGATTCGGGCGGTTCGAGGAGAAGAAAGGGCTGTTCGCGATCTGCGCGGCGGGCTACGTGGCGTTCCTCCTGTTCGGCTGCTCCATCGTGGGACACCACCGGAACATCCTGCTCGTGGGCCATTACTTGCTCTGGCCGTTGTTCGCCTATTGCGGTATCGTGACGTTCGACAACCTCTGCCGATGGGCCGACACGCTCCTCTCACGCTCCGCGCTCCGCGATAGCCGCCCGCTGACTTTCATCGGCGAGCATACGTTGACGCTGCTTGTCGCCCACGCGCTGATCTACATGCCCGTCACACGCTACTCCACGCTCTCGCCTTGGCAGACCGTCGGAGTGATATTCGTGGGGTATGTCCTGTTTCTCACGCCGCTTTTGTGGCGAGAGAAACGTCTTAAAAAGTGAGGGCACACGCACCCTCACTTATCCACTCTAGTGAAGCGTCTCCATCAATCCCGCTGAGATACCCTCTAGCCCATCAAATCGTAAAAATTTGATGGGACAAGGAAATTTCTTTTGAAAAAATTTGAAAACAAATATTTTTCCCGTATGTTTGCCGTCGCTATCATTCCGCCTTGGGATAGCGAGTTAACAATATTATAAACTTAAACTAAGCATCTATTATGAATGACTTTTTACGAAACGGAAAGAGAATCGTGTTCTGCCTCTCGCTCGTGGTAGCGATCTTATTCGGAACACGGAGTATGGGCCACGCGCAAAGTCTGGCAACGGTCACTGACGCGGAAACGCTGGTCGAAGTCTTGAACGCTTACGCTCCGGACGCGGCTTATGTCAGCAATCCGGGGGAAGTGACGATCTCTCAATTCGGACTTCCTTTAAATGGGGCCGAAATCGTCTTCTCGCTCGATGAGCCTCTTCGAATCCTGCAAAACGAGACTCTTCTTTTTGGCGCGAACATGAGGCTGGAGAAGGGCGAACTCTATTTTTATGTAAACTTCCCGGATCTTTACACGCCCGGTTGGCAAAATTGCACGATGACCGTCGCGCCCTCCACCCGATTGGAGATCGAAGGTTTCGCAGATTCGTTTAATCGCATCGGTAGCTCTTTGTTCGACATTCAAGGCGGCGACGTGAATTTCCACCACATTAGTTTCGAAGAGACGGTATCTCTCTTTGTTTATGGAGGAGCCGACGTCACGATCGAAAACATGACTACTTTCGCGAGCTTCAACATAAACGAGGCGAACGTGACCGGAGATATCAATGTCCAAGACGGAAAAATAGATCTCTATAAAGGAACACTGACGTTCACGGACGGGGCCGCATACTCGCATTATGGTGAAGGCGTGGTCAACTTGTTGGGCGATGAAGCGGTCGTGAATGTTAGAGACGGCAATTTCCATAGTTTTGATGGCGGACCTATTGCTGTTGAGAAAGGTACACTCAATGTATCCGGAGGTTACGTCTGCGCATCTTTACGAGGAGGTAATTTCAACATGTCTGGAGGAGAAATCGATCTACTCTTCGTGGAAAAAGAATGCAATATCCGATTAAGCGGTGGAGAGTTTCTCTATTCGGGACCAATATTGTCCTAAATAAAATTAGGGAATGATGTAACTTGCGGCATTGCAGAATGTCTCAAATACAATTACGCTTTAACCCCCTATGCTAGAATTGT
>CASFXH010000012.1 GCA_949298575.1 uncultured Parabacteroides sp. | reverse complement strand
CTGCTCAATTGACTAATGGTTCAGTCCTTCCCCGAATTGAGTAGAAAAAAAACTCGGGTACTATGACCTCGGCTGACTTCTCATGGCAAGCTTTACTCCATGCTTCGGAAATTCATCCTCCGCACGTCCATGAGACCTCCCCAGTTAAGGACATCCTCTTTCCATCTTATACCCGCTTGATTTACTCAGGGCATTTCCGTATAGCTATCGGACTTTGACTTGTTTAGTAATCTCATCCATGCCCACCAGCCTTATATCAAGTTTCTGTTCGTCAGGCCAGATGTTTGCCGCCGGCTTCCTTCAGATTCCACCTCACGATGGACACCCTTGCCTTGGGCTATACTCTTCCCGCTATCGGGCGTGTTACGGACTTGCACCGATTAGAGAATGTTCGTGCTGGGCGAACTAAAAAAAAGACCGGCTACCTTTAATTGGCAGTCGGCCTTTCTATTTATTAATATGAGATCAGGATCGGATTACATCATTCCGCCCATGCCTCCCCCCATACCCGGGTTCATCGCGGGAGCGGGAGCGGGTTCTTTCTTATCCGCAATCACGCATTCGGTCGTCAAGAACATACCCGCGATAGAAGCGGCGTTCTCCAACGCGACACGTGTTACTTTCGCCGGGTCGATGACACCAGCGGCGCACAAGTTCTCGAAGCAGTCCTTACGTGCGTTGTAACCATAATCACCTTTGCCCTCTTTTACTTTCTGGACAATGACCGCGCCTTCCTTACCGGCGTTCGCGACGATCTGACGCAAAGGCTCTTCGATCGCACGTTTTACGATCTCAATACCCGTCGTCTCATCCTCGTTGTCACCTTTCAGGCCTTCCAAAGCCTCGATCGCACGGATGTAAGCGACACCACCACCGGGGACCGTACCTTCCTCGATCGCCGCACGAGTCGCATGCAAAGCGTCGTCCACACGGTCTTTCTTCTCCTTCATCTCAACCTCTGAAGGCGCGCCGACATAGAGGACAGCGACACCACCGGCCATCTTTGCCAAACGCTCTTGCAACTTCTCTCGATCGTAGTCAGAAGTCGTATTCTCCATCTGGATCTTGATCTGTCCGATGCGAGCCTCGATCGCGGCCTTATCACCCGCGCCGTTTACGATCGTCGTGTTATCCTTGTTGACCGTCACCTTCTCGGCGTTACCCAGCATATCCAAGGTCGTGCCTTCCAATTTCAAGCCCTTCTCCTCGGATACGACCGTACCACCCGTCAATACGGCGATATCTTCCAACATCGCTTTTCGACGATCGCCAAAGCCCGGAGCCTTTACGGCGCAGATCTTCAACGAGCCACGCAGACGGTTAACGACCAATGTCGCCAAAGCCTCGCTATCGATATCCTCCGCGATGATCAACATCGGACGACCGCTCTGGACAACCGGCTCCAAGATCGGCAGAAGGTCTTTCAATACGGAGATCTTCTTGTCGTAGATCAAGATATACGGATTCTCCATCTGGCACTCCATCTTCTCCGTATCCGTCACGAAATACGGCGAGATATAGCCGCGATCGAATTGCATACCCTCAACGACATCCACCGTCGTCTCGGTACCCTTAGCCTCCTCGACCGTGATAACACCTTCTTTCTTTACCTTTTGCATTGCCTCAGCGATCAACTTGCCGATCGCCTCATCGCCATTGGCGGAAATCTTCGCGACATGCTCGATCTTCTCGAACTTATCACCTACTTCTTCCGCTTGATCAGCGATGTGCTCCACGACTTTCGCGACCGCCTTATCGATACCGCGCTTCAAATCCATCGGGTTCGCGCCCGCCGTCACGTTCTTCAGACCCACGCCAATGATGGCTTGAGCCAAGACCGTCGCCGTCGTCGTTCCGTCACCGGCGTTGTCGTTGGTCTTGGAAGCGACTTCCTTCACCAATTGAGCGCCCATGTTCTCAAACGGGTTCTCCAACTCAACCTCCTTCGCGACCGTGACGCCATCCTTCGTGATCTGGGGAGCGCCGAATTTCTTCTCGATAATCACGTTGCGACCTTTCGGGCCTAACGTTACTTTCACCGCGTTCGCTAACTCATCTACGCCCTTCTTCAACTGATCGCGGGCGTCCATATCGTATTTAATCTCTTTTGCCATGATTCTATCGTTTTGTATATATTGTCGTTATTTGATTTAGATAATCGCGAGAACGTCCGATTGACGCATGATCAAATATTTCTCGCCTTCAAATTCGATTTCCGTACCCGCGTATTTGCCGTAAAGTACTTGATCGCCTACTTTCAGAACCATCTCTTCGTCTTTTGTCCCATGACCTACAGCGATGACCTCACCCTTTAATGGTTTCTCTTTCGCTGAATCCGGAATGATGATTCCGCCAAGTGTCTTTTCCTCCGCCGCGGCCGGCTTGATCAATACCCGGTCCGCCAATGGTTTAATGTTCATGATCTTATAATTTTAATGTTAATAATTCTGTTTTCCGAACCTTCTTTTGAAGATTCACGCTTATTCCATAACGAATAACGTGCCAAATAGGTATCGCGCTTCATGCCCTGCCAATATTTCACTTCCTCGCGCGGGTGCCGGGGGCGAAACGCGACAGCTTGTCAGCCCGCCTCTGCCAGCCCTGCCGTTTAGCGCAAGCGGGCGATAAGCTCGTCGACGCTCACTTGCGTTTGCTCGCCCGTGCTCATCTCTTTCAGGTTGATCAGGCCCGCTTCCATCTCGGTCGCGCCGACGAGGGCGACATACGGAACGCGCTTCACGTTGGCGTAACTCATTTGCTTCTTCAGTTTGCCGCTTTCCGGGAAAAGTTCAGTCCGGATACCCGCGGCGCGGATTTGGGCGATGATCGGGAGCAAATAGTCCGTCTCGGCGGAGCCGAAGTTGACGAACAACAGCTGGGTCGTCCGCGACGCTTCTTGGGGATAAAGGTCCAATTGGTTGAGCACGTCATAAATGCGGTCCGCGCCGAAAGAGATCCCGACGCCCGAGACCCCTTGCAGGCCAAAGACTCCGGTCAGGTTGTCGTAGCGCCCGCCGCCCGTGATGCTTCCGATCTGCACGTCGAGCGCTTTCACCTCGAAGATGGCGCCCGTATAATAATTCAAGCCGCGGGCCAGCGTCAGGTCGAGCTCCAAGTTCGCCCGCAAGGCCAAGGGTTCCACCTTGTCGAGGATAAACTCCAACTCCTCGATACCTTTCAGGCCGACTTCCGAAGCGGACAAGATTTCTTTCAAGGCCGAGATTTTCTCGCGGTTCGTGCCTCCCAACAGGATGACCGGGCGCAGCCGCTCGATCGCCTCGTCGGACAAGCCCCGCTCGCGAAGCTCGGCGTTCACGTTGTCGAGGCCGATCTTATCCAGCTTGTCGATCGCGACCGTGATGTCGACAATCTTGTCGGCCGCCCCGATGATTTCGGCGATGCCCGTAAGGATTTTCCGGTTATTCATCTTGATACAAACCCGGATGCCGAAACGGCGGAACACCTCGTCCATGATCTGCACCAACTCCACCTCGTTGAGCAACGAATCCGACCCGACGACATCGGCATCGCATTGATAGAACTCGCGATAGCGACCTTTCTGCGGACGGTCGGCCCGCCAGACGGGTTGGATCTGGTAACGCTTGAAGGGGAAAAAGAGGTCGCCCCGGTGTTGCGTCACGTAGCGGGCGAAGGGCACTGTCAGGTCGTAGCGCAAACCCTTCTCGCACGCCTTGGCCGCGAATTTGGTGGGACTCATCTCCGTCAGCTCGTCGGGCGAGATGCCCGCGAAGCAATCGCCCGAGTTCAAGATCTTGAACAACAGCTTGTCGCCTTCCTCGCCGTACTTGCCCATGAGGGTGGAGAGGTTCTCCATCGCCGGCGTCTCGATTTGTTGATAACCGTAAAGGTGATAGACTTCCCGGATCGTGTCGAAGATATAATTGCGCTTGGCCATTTCTTCCGGCGAGAAGTCGCGGGTTCCTTTGGGGATAGATGGTTTCTGCATATTCCTTACATTTATTATATATATGTATTTGGCGTGCGAAGGTAAGGTTTTTTTTTAGATTGGCGAAAAGGGCTTCCGCGAAACGCCGCCGCGCGCGTGAAATGGACATCCGCCAAGTCAAAACGAACGCCGCGCGTGCGTATGTTCGATCCGCGACGCGAGAACGAACATTTCACGCGTGCGCGTTCGATCCGTGACGCGAGAACGAACATTTCACGCGTGTGCGTTCGATCCGCGACGCGAGAACGAACATTTCACGCGTGCGCGTTCGATCCGCGACGCAAGAACGAACATTTCACGCGTGCGCGTTCGATCCGCGACGCGAGAACGAACATTTCACGCGTGCGCGTTCGATTCGCGACGCGAGAACGAACATTTCACGCGCATGTATTCATTTTAACAGCCAAAAGGCATCGCCGCGCACGTAAAAAAGCGGCTCCCCCGCGCTTGGGAGAACCGCTTTCATCAAAAAATCTTGTCCGTATCAGAAGGGCAGGTCGTCCACCGGATCGTTGGAGCTGAATCCCGGGTCGACTGTCGGGGCGCTCGCGGGAACGGGGTTGCTGGCCGGCGCCGGCGCGGCGATGGGTCGCTCCACTTTCCACGCGTTGATATTCGTGAACCAACGGCCTTGGTATTCCCGGCTGTCGATATCGAAAGAGACGGTCAGCTCCTCGCCTTCCTTGATAGCCGCCTGCGCGATCTTGTCCGCGCCAAAGATCTGGAAACAAACTTTCCGCGGGTATTGGTCGTGTGTCTCCAGGATGTACTCCTGCTTTTTCCATTCGTTTCCAGCTTTGCTTATGCCACCAACCTCGGGCAGCACTTGGATGATTTTTCCGCTAATTTCCATGAGATAATATGTTATGTTAATAATAGTGAGCGAAGGTACGGTTTTGTTTTGAGTTAGACAAAAAAACGCTAAGAAAAGGCGTCGAAGGCTTTTTTCATCTCAAGGAGCTCTTCCTTGATCTGCTTGAGGCGGTTGACGATATCTTCCTGGCGAACGGTCATTTCCCTGTTGTTTTTCAGCTTTTGCCGGGCGCCCGCCAGCGTCAATCCACGCTCCTTGACGAGGTGATAGACCAAGCGGACGGCGTCGATATCCTCTCGCTTATAATAACGGGTGCCCTTGTCGGTCTTGCGGGGATGGATGATGTCAAACTCTTTTTCCCAAAAGCGAAGGGTAGACTCGTTGATGTCGAACATCTGCGCCACCTCGCTGATGGAATAATAGAGTTTCAGGTTCTTGTCTTTTTTCAGAGCCATCGTTTCGCATTGTAAGGTTAATCCATCACCTGCCCGTGGTTGTCGGCGATTTGTATCATCTGGTCATACTCCTCAGGCGTCAGGTCCATGAAATAATATTTGGACGGGTTGTCGTGCTTGCCGCGGACGAGGACTTCATAATGCAAGTGCGGCCCGGTGGATTTGCCCGTGTTGCCGACCTCGCCGATGACTTGCCCGCGTGTCACTTTCTGCCCCACGCGCACCTTGAACTTGTCCATGTGCCCATAAAGCGTCTGGTAGCCATAGCCATGGTCGATGATGAGACATTTGCCATAGCCTTGCTTCCAAGCCGCGAACTTGACGGTCCCATTGCCCGTGGCGTAAATCTCCGTCCCGATTTTGGCGGAAAAGTCCATGCCGGAATGGAAGCGGGGCGTGCGGTAGATCGGGTCGATGCGCATCCCGTAGCCCGAGGCCGTGCGGCGAAGGTCCTTGTTCGCGATCGGCTGGATGGCGGGGATGCACTTGCTTCGCTCCTCCTGGTTCTTGCCCAAGGAGATGAGCTCGTCAAGCGAATTGGATTCAATATAGAGTTGCTTGCGCAACATATCCATCTTCTTCGTCGTGGAGACCACCAAGTCGGCGTTCGACAAACTCATCAGGTGCTCGTAGCGGTTCGCGCCGCCAAAGCCCGATTTCCGGACCGACTCGGGGATGGATTCCGCTTGGAAGATCGTGCGGTACAACGTCTCGTCGCGTTGCTGAATGTCGTCCAAGACTTCGAGCGCCTCATTCAAGCGTAAGGAAAGCACCTCGTATTGGGTTTGGAGCAAACGGTTTTCTTTCCTAAGGCGCGATTCTCCAGGCGAGTCGAAGAAGTAAAAAATAACGACCAGCGTCACGACCACGAAGATGACGCCCGTACTCAAATGCCGCAAGACGGCGAAGACACGGTCTTTCGTCGAAGGATAAACCCGCTCGTAGCTCAGCGTGTTCGGGTTGTATAAATAGTATGTTTTGCGAGATTTAAACAGTCCCATCTGATTTTTTTGTTGGTAGATGATCGCGAAAATAATAATTTGCAGTACTTTTGCAAATTGTTTTTCAGAATATTAACGAGAACTATAAAGATACACACATGTTGACAGCAAAAGAAATCCGTGAGTCCTTTAAGGCATTCTTCGCCTCGAAAGGACATCAGATCGTACCTTCCGCGCCGATGGTCATCAAGGGCGACCCTACGTTGATGTTCACGAACGCGGGGATGAACCAGTTTAAAGACATCATTTTGGGTAACGTCCCCCGCAAATACCCTCGAGTAGCGGATTCGCAAAAGTGCCTCCGCGTGAGCGGTAAGCATAACGACTTGGAAGAAGTCGGGCATGACACTTACCACCATACGATGTTCGAGATGCTCGGCAACTGGTCGTTTGGCGACTATTTCAAGAAAGAGGCCATCTCATGGGCATGGGAATACCTCGTAGATGTCCTCAAACTGGATCCGGATCGGCTTTACGCGACCGTTTTCGAAGGCAGTCCCGCCGAAGGCTTAAGTCGTGACGACGAGGCGGCGGGTTATTGGAGCCAATTCTTGCCCGAGAACCACATCATCAACGGAAACAAACACGATAATTTCTGGGAAATGGGCGACACGGGGCCTTGCGGGCCTTGCTCGGAGATCCATATCGACCTGCGTTCCGCGGAGGAGCGGGCCGCCATCCCGGGCGAGCGAATGGTAAACAAGGATCATCCATTAGTGATTGAAATCTGGAACCTGGTCTTCATGCAATACAACCGGAAAGCGGATGGCTCGCTGGAACCGCTACCCGCACGGGTCATCGACACCGGCATGGGATTCGAGCGTTTGTGCATGGCGCTGCAAGGGAAGACCTCCAATTACGATACCGATGTTTTCCAACCGATCATCAAGACGATCGCCCACATGACAGGTTACACTTATGGCGAAAATCCCCAACGCGACGTGGCGATGCGTGTGATCGCGGACCATATCCGCACGATCGCTTTCGCCATTACCGACGGGCAATTGCCTTCCAACGCGAAAGCGGGCTACGTGATCCGACGGATCTTGCGCCGGGCGGTTCGCTACGGTTATACGTTCCTCGACCGGAAAGCCGCTTTCCTTTATAAATTATTGCCCACTCTCATCGACACGATGGGCGACGCTTATCCGGAGCTGAGCGCCCAGCAGACCTTGATCGAACGAGTCATCAAGGAAGAGGAAGAAGCTTTCTTGCGGACATTGGAAACAGGTATCCGTTTGCTCGACAAAAAGATGGAAGAAGCGAAAGCGGCTGGCAAGACCCAACTCAGCGGAAGCGACGCCTTCACTCTTTATGATACCTATGGTTTCCCATTGGACTTGACGGAATTGATCCTCCGGGAGAATGGCATGGACGCCGACATCGACGCGTTCAACGCGGAAATGCAAAAACAAAAAGAACGGGCACGCAACGCGGCGGCTGTCGAGACGGGCGATTGGATCACGCTGAAAGATGGCGAGAGCGAGTTCGTCGGCTATGATTTCTTTGAATGTGACGCGGAAATCTTGCGCTATCGCCAGATCAAGTTAAAGAACAAGACTTTCTATCAAATCGTGCTCGACAAGACCCCATTCTACGCAGAGATGGGTGGACAAGTAGGCGACACGGGATGGCTGATCAACGGCGAGGAACAGATCGAAGTGGTCGACACGAAACGAGAGAACAACTTACCCGTGCATATTGTCGAGAAAATGCCTCAAGACGTAACGGCTTCCTTCACGGCCAAGATCAATGGCGAACGCCGGATCGCCTGCGAGTGCAACCACTCGGCGACCCACCTCCTACATGAGGCTTTGCGTGAGGTCTTAGGTACTCATGTAGAGCAAAAAGGTTCTTATGTCTCGCCAGACGCCTTGCGCTTCGACTTCTCGCATTACCAGAAAGTATCAGAAAAAGAGATCCGCAAGGTCGAGATCCTGGTCGGTAAAAAGATCCGGGCGAACTACCCGCTGGAAGAATACCGTAACATGCCGATCGCCCAAGCGAAAGAGTTGGGAGCGATGGCCCTGTTCGGCGAGAAATATGGCGATGAGGTTCGTGTCGTGAAATACGGCTCATCGGTCGAGCTTTGTGGTGGTACGCATATCCCCGCGACGGGAATGATCGGCTCTTTACGGATCGTCTCAGAAGGTTCCGTGGCGGCTGGCGTGCGCCGGATCGAGGCGATCACCGCGTCGGCAGCCGAGATGTACACGTTCCGGTTGCAAGACACGCTCCGTGAATTGCGGGCGATGTTCAACAACGTGCCCAACCTGGAGCAAACGATCCGCAAATCAATCGAGGAGAACGCGGAGCTGAAGAAGCAAGTCAATGAATACATCCATGAACGTGCGCAAGAATTGAAGAAGAAACTGATCGCCGGGGCGATCGTCCGGAATGGCGTCAAATTGGTTATCTTCAAGGGTAAGGCTCAAATTGAGACCATCAAGGACTTGGCTTTCCAACTCAAGGGCGAGATGCCGGCGGGCGAGAAGGTCTTCTTCGTGGGCGCGATCAAGGATGGCGAGAAATGCGCGTTAATGATATCCCTCAGCGACCCGCTGGTAGCGGAAGGCTTGAACGCCGGGAAACTGGTGAAAGACGCCGCCAAGCTGATCCAAGGCGGTGGTGGCGGTCAACCGCATTTCGCGACAGCAGGAGGCAAGAACGCGGATGGATTGGACGCGGCGGTCGATCAAATCTTGCATGCCGCGGGACTCGCGTAAAGAATAGATTCGGAATATGGCAGCACAAAATGTGATGATTTGCGAGAACCTGCCCCAAGAGTTGGAACGATTCTTGGGGCAGACGAGCTACGACCGCTTGTTCGTCTTGACCGACGAGCATACCGTGGTTGATTGTTTCCCTTTAATACAAGGAATACAAGCGGTCGCGGAAGCGCCGATGATCACGGTCAAGGCGGGCGATACGCACAAGTGCCTGGATTCGCTCTCGGCCATCTGGACTCGCCTCTCCAACGAGGGGGCGACCCGCCATTCCCTCCTCCTCAACTTGGGAGGAGGCATGGTGACCGATCTGGGCGGGTTCGCCGGAGCGACTTTCAAGCGAGGGATCCGGACCGTGAATGTCCCCACGACGCTGATGGCCTCGGTCGACGCGGCGGTCGGCGGCAAGACGGGGATCAATTTCAATGGCTTGAAGAACGAGATTGGCGCGTTCTATCCCCCCCTTCGCGTCTTTATCGACTGCGAGTTCCTTCGCACGCTGGACCGGGACAACATCCTCTCCGGTTATGCCGAGATGATCAAGCATGCCCTGATCAGTTCCATGGCGGACTACACGACGATCTTGCTTTACGACATCGACACGATGAACTACGGCTACTTGAATAAGCTGGTGGCCCAATCGGTCGCCGTAAAGGAACGGATCGTGGACGAGGACCCGAAGGAACGAGGCATCCGCAAAGCCTTGAACTTCGGCCACACGGTCGGGCACGCTTACGAAAGCCTCTCTTTCCAGAAAGGCCACCCCATCCTGCATGGGCATGCCGTCGCGGCCGGTATCGTCAGCGAGCTTTACCTCTCGCACAAGCTCTGTGCCTTCCCGATGGAAAAGATCAGGCAGGTGGTTTATTACATGAAAAGCTATTACCAACCCCTCTTCTTCGGCTGCGAGGACTACGAGACGCTTTACGAGCTGATGACGCACGACAAGAAGAACGAGGGCGACCGGATCAATTTCACGTTGCTCGCCGGTGTGGGTGAGGTACGGATCGACCAAGCGGTCGGCAGGGAAAAAATCATCGAGTCGCTCGATTTTTACCGGGAAAGTTTTGGCGTTTGACATGAAAAGACTACCTTCGCGCCGTAAACAAATGAAGGCGGGATGTAGCTCAGCCCGGTTAGAGTACGCGTCTGGGGGGCGTGTGGTCGCTGGTTCGAATCCAGTCATCCCGACCGAGAAAGTGTCAAGCCATTATGGCTTGGCACTTTTTTTTCGTGCGCCGAAAAACATTATCTTTGCCCACCAAGAAAAACACCCACGAATATGGAAAACACCCCTAATTTCGACTACTCGCGTGTCCCTTACGACTACGACCACTGTTTCAACCACCAGTGCCCCCGCGCCGACGGATGCCTGCGCCACCTGGCCGGGGTGAACATCCCGCGCGACGTGCGGTCGGTGCGCTGCGTCAGCCCTTCCGTCTGGCCGGAGGGCGACGCCAGCTGCCCCTATTTCCGGCCCATCAAGAAGATCAAACTGGCTTGGGGCGTCACGAACCTCACGAAGGGCATCCCCTCGCACCTGGCCACCGCCATCCGGCGCGACGTCAGGTATCTTTGGCCGCACACGTCTTATGCCCGCATCCGCCACCTCGAACGCCCGATCCGGCCCGACATGCAAAAGCGGATCGAGCGCATCTTCGCTTACTATGCCCCTGGTTCTCATCCTAAGTATGACCGCGTGACAGAGGAATATGACTTCTAATAAGCACCCTTCGTGACTCCTCATGTCATTCCATGGCTGGGAACGACTTTTCCCTACGGTTGGGAACAATTTTTCCCTACGGTTGGGAACAACCTTTCCCTACGGTTGGGAACAATCTTTCCCTATGGTTGGGAAAAGAGATTCCCTGCCGTGGGTGGTATAGAGGTCTCATGAGGGCTCATGGCGTCATGCCTTCATGATTTAAAATAGCCTTCCACTCGGCAGGAATCGCTACCTTTGCCCGCGTAACAATCCATTATACGCATGATGACATCATCTCCACCCATCACCCCCGAAGCCGTCAAGGCCGAGCTGCTCCGCCTGGCCGAGCAAGGCAACAAGTCCTTCACCGAGAGCCTCAACCCCGGCGTGCCGAACGTGCTGGGCGTCCGCGTCCCCCAACTGCGCGAGCTGGCCAAGCGCATCGCCCGGGGCGACTGGCAGGCTTACCTCGCCACGGCGGACACTTATTACATGGAGGAGCGGATGCTGCAAGGCATGGTGCTGGGCCATATCCGGCCGGATGAGGAGGGCGTGGAGGCGTACCTGGAGCGGGTGACACGCTTCGTGCGCCTCATCAACAGCTGGTCGGTGTGCGACACGTTCAAGTTCGCCGGGGGGAAACGGTTCGTCGAGGCCAACCGCGAGCGCCTTTGGGAGTATCTCAAGGGATGGACGCGGGCCGAGGGGGAATACGAGATACGCTTCGGCGTGGTGATGTCCATGCAACTCTTTATGGACGAAGCGCATATCCATGAGTTGCTCCGCCTCTACGACCGCGTCCGCCACGAGGGCTATTACGTCAAGATGGGCGTGGCGTGGGCGCTGTCCGTCTGCTTCGTCAAGTTTCCCGACCTCACCCTGCGCTACCTGAAAGAGGCGAACAACCTCGACGACTTCACCTACAACATGGCGTCGCGAAAGATCACGGAGTCCTATCGGGTAGACGCCGACAGGAAGCGGCTCGTCAAGGGGATGAGAAGGAAATAAAATTTATCCGGAAAACCGCGACCTTCTACTTCTCCCCCTCGTCTATAGGAAATAGATGGAGCAGTCAACAGCACAAATCATCCAGGAATGCCGCCGGGGCAAGCGGAACGCCCAGCTCGCGATGTATCGGCTCTACGCGCGCCGCCTCTACGCGACTTGCCTGCGCGTCGTCGGGCGGCCGGAGGAGGCGGAAGAGGCCATGCAGGACGCCTTCCTCAAGATCTTCCAGAAACTGGAGGCCGGGCTCGCGATCGACAACCTGGAGGGGTGGATGCGACAAGTGGCTGTCCACACGGCGATTGACTACGTCAGGCGCCAACAGCCCGTCTTCGACGAGCTCTCCGACAACTGGGCGGAGCCGGAGGAGGGCCCCGACGAGGAGGAGATCCATTACACCGTCGAGCGGGTAAAGCAAGCGATCCAACGCCTGTCCGCGGGACATCGGATCATCCTCTCCCTCTATCTTTTCGAGGGATACGACCTGGAAGAGATCGCGGGGATCTTGAACGTGCGACCATCGAGCGCACGGAGCCAATACATGAGAGCGAAAAGGAGATTGTTGAACGAACTAAACGAAGATCATCATGGATAAACTGAAAGCGTTTATAGACGAGAACCGGGCCGCGTTCGAGGAAGAGATGTTACCACCGGGCCACATGGAGCGGTTCGAACGGAAGCTCCCCCGGAAAACGATCGCCTGGAGGAACTGGCGGATGATCGCCGCCTCCGCCGCCGCGATCGCGCTTTTGCTGGGCTTGGGCACGCTTTACCACACGGCCCAAAGGGCGGGCGAGAAGCCGGCTCCGACAGAGACCTCCGCTTCCATAAGCGATGAGTTTAAGGATCTTTGCCTCTATTACCAGATGCGGGTCAACGATCTGGTCGCCCGCATGGAAGCGCTTTCCCGGAGCGAATCGGCCCCCGGCCTCCAAGGCTTGTTGAGCGAGAGCAAGCGGGTCGTAAGCGACAACCTCTTCTTTGAGCGAACGATCTTGCCGACTTTGCCCACCACGGGGAAGGGGCTCCACGCCATCACGCTGCACTACGAGAACAGCCTGGAAGGGCTCGCATTCATGCTGCGAAAGATGGAACAAATCTCCGGAGTCGAGGAAAGGAATGAATAAACAACTATTTAAATAATAAACATATGGTAAGGGAACGAATAAGCTATGGCCTTTTCCTGATGTGGGCCATTCTTTTATGCGCCTGCTCAAGTGTCGCCGACGTACAGGGCGCCGTGAAAGAGTATGAGAAGCAAAAAACCGTGACTCGATCGTTCGATGTCTCGGCAGGCGATCAGTTAAGTATCGACAATCGTTATGGCAACATCACGATTACGCATTGGAACAAGAAGCAGGTGGAGATACGGGTCGTCGTGGAAAGCCGCGCCCGCCGGGAAGCCGACGCCCAGCGCAACCTGGACCGTATTCAAATCGAGTTGGAAAAGAGGGGCGGCTGGATTTCCGGGATCACCACTCTCCGCTCGGACGGACGAAGTGGAGGGCGGAACCAATCGTTCGAAATCAATTACTTCATCCAAATGCCCGCCAACCTGCCTAGCGATCTAGTCTTAAAGTACGGGAATATTTTCCTGCCCAACAACCAGAATGGCCGTATGCGAGTAGACTTGAAATACGGCGACCTGAAAGGAGGAGACTTCTCGGACCAGCTCGACTTGGAGGTCAAATACGGCAACGTCCGCTTAGGGAAATTGGTGGAGACGAAGCTCGAATTGGGTTATGGGAAAATCCGCTTCACCGACGCGAGCGCCATACGAGGCGAGTTGGCCTATTCCGACTTGGAAGCCAGAAACATCGATGAAGCGAACCTGGACATGCGCTATTCCGACCTTGACGTGGACTCGGCGGACCGCTTGATACTCGACATGCGCTATGGGGATGGTCATATAGGCCGCTTAAACAACAGATTAGACATGTCTGAGCTAGCCTATACCGACCTGGAAATCGACCATGTGAATCCTGATTTCGAACGAATCGACATCAGCGCCAGCTATGCCGACCTGACGATTGGCATCCCCGCTTCAGCGTCCTTTAAGGCACAGGTCTCTGATATGCGTTACGCCTCATTTAAGGTAAACGGATTAAAAGTCACGAGTCAGAACCGGACAGATCACGATTACGCTTACGAGGTCAATGGGGGCCGTGGAGGCGAGATCCGCTACGATGGCGGCGGCTACAGCGACCTGACCCTTCAAGGACGTTGAATTTCTACACTAATCCAAAATCAATACCGCCTTGCTCGCGAGTTCGAGCGCGTCACCTCCAAGGGAAACCGCGTGGCCAGTCAAGATATCGGTTCTCGTGGATTTCCCTTGGAGGATTTCCGCATAACGGGCCAAAGGCAATCGTGTCGGCTCATTATTCCCATTCAGGATGATGATCACGTTCCGATCCCCCAAACGCCGTTCGTACACATAGACCCCATTGTCGGGCATGAAATGCTTCATACTGCCCTGAGCGATCACGTCATTCCCTTTACGCCAATGCAACAACGTCCGGAGGAAGTCCCAAGCCTCGTTCTGGACCGCGTTTCGTCCTTCCGCCGTAAACTCATCTTTCGAGTCCCCGGGCCATCCACCAGGCACATCCAAACGCACATAGCCATCGCTCTTCGCTTTCGTCCCATTCATCAAAAGCTCCTGCCCATAATAAAGTTGGGGAATGCCCGGAATCGTAAGAAGGAACGCGAGTCCTTGTTTGAAAGCGTAAAGCTCTTCGCTTGTCTGAGGCATCGCGGGAAGGAACCGGTCCGTGTCATGGTTTTCCAAGAAGCGCAAGACGTGTGAGATATCCGGGTAAACGAAATCATAGCACATGTGTTCGAAGATGGTCATAAGGCCGCTCTTCTCCTCATGGAAAGCCTTGCTCGCTATCCCCATCAACCGGAAGTCCATCACCGTACGAAGTCCTGAGTCATCCCCCTCAAAGTCCAATCGGCTTCCTCTTTGCCAATAAGCGGAGCCAATCGTATAATTCATCCAAGCCTCACCCACGATATTGTAATGGGGATATTCTCGCTCAACCGCCTCACACCATGCTCGCATCATCGCCTTGTCGGCATAAGGATAAGTATCTTGACGGATTCCATCCACACCACTATACTCAATCCACCAGATAGAGTTCTGGATCAAGTATTTCGCCACATGAGGATTGCGCTGGTTCAAGTCTGGCATCGTCGGGACGAACCAACCGTTCAGCATACGGTCACGATCATAATCGGAAGCGTAAGGGTCAAAATAGACTTCCTTATCGTGATTTGTCTGGACATAATGATCCAGATGATTGAACCAGTCCTGGCTAGGAATGTCTTTCATCCAAGGATGATCGCTCCCGCAATGATTGAAGATCATGTCCATCACGACCTTCATCCCCCTTTGATGGGCGTCGGCGATCAGTTCGGCATATTCCTCATTCGTCCCGAAACGAGGATCCACCCGATAGTAATCGGTCGTGGCGTAACCATGATAAGAGCCACCCGTCATATCGTTCTCCAAAACCGGATTCAGCCAAATTGCCGTAACCCCCAGATCCTCGATATAATCCAAGTGTTGCTTGATTCCGGCCAAATCCCCCCCGTGGCGAGCGTTCGGATCCGTACGATCTACCTTATATTCTTGCCGCATGGGAATTTGGTCATTCGCCGGATTTCCATTCGCGAAACGATCTGGCATAATCAAATAAAGCACGTCAGAGGCGTCAAAGCCCTCGATCTGGTCCGCGTGAGGTTTCCGTTCTTTCAATTCGTAGGAATAACTACGATTCTCTTTTCCACTGGAGAAAGTGATGTCAAACTTACCGGGCCGCGCTTCCGCGACATCCAGATAAACAATCAAGTAGTTCGGACTTTCAAGCGCGACACTACTATTGATCCGTACGCCGGGGTATTGGACACTCGGCCGGAAAGAGCCGATATTCTCTCCATATACCATCAATTGGAGTTCCGTTTCTTTCATACCACTCCACCAAAAAGCGGGTTCCACTTTCAAGTTGTCAGCTCGTGTCGCTCCTGTAGCGAATAATGCCAGCAAAAGGCTCAAAAAGATGTTTCTGTTCATAATATTCATGGATTTAAATGATACATAGTCGCAAAGATAAGAAAAAAACAAAGCGCTGACACCTCTTGATTTTTATTTGTACCTTTGGGGCCGAATAATTTTTTAGGTATATGACAGCATTGGATGTACAGACTATTCGGGCGGACTTCCCAATCTTAAGCCATAAAGTCTACGATAAGCCATTGATCTATTTCGACAACGCAGCAACGACCCAAAAGCCTAAAGAGGTCGTAGAGAAAATAGAAAGTGGCTATTACAATGTTAACGCGAACATCCATCGGGGTGTTCATTTCTTAAGCCTGGCAGCGACAGAGGCACATGAGGCGGCGCGCGAAGCAGTCAGACGCTTCCTGAACGCTCGCTCTACGAACGAGATCATCTTTACCCGTGGCACGACAGAATCCATCAATTTGATCGCTTCCTCCTTCGCGGACGAGTGTCTCTCGCCCGGCGATGAGGTGATTGTCTCTGTCATGGAACACCATTCCAACATAGTTCCTTGGCAAATCCAAGCCGCACGCAAGGGTATCTCCTTGAAAGTAATCCCCATGAACGAAAAAGGCGAGTTACGCCTCGACGCCTATAAAGCGCTTTTCTCCGAGCGGACACGTTTGGTGGCCGTAGCGCATGTCTCGAACGTACTTGGGACAATCAATCCCGTGAAAGAAATCATCGAAATCGCCCATGCGCACGACGTTCCTGTTCTGGTGGACGGCGCACAATCCGTCCCTCACATGGCGGTTGACATGCAAGACTTGGACGCTGAATTTTATGTTTTCTCCGGCCATAAAATCTATGGGCCAACCGGTATCGGCGTGCTTTATGGCAAGGAGGATTGGCTTGACCGATTACCCCCCTATCAAGGTGGAGGCGAAATGATCGCTTCGGTCTCGTTCGAGAAAACCGTTTTCAACGAATTACCCTATAAGTTTGAGGCAGGTACACCCGACTTTATCGGGAGCACGGCGTTGGCGGAAGCGTTACGCTATGTTTCCGCGATCGGAATGGACCGGATCGCAGCCTATGAAACGGACTTGCTCCATTATGCGACCGAACGCTTAGCGACTATCGAAGGCATACGGATCTTCGGGCAAGCCGTTCATAAAGGCGCAGTACTGTCTTTCTTGGTAGGGAAAATTCATCACTATGATATGGGCATGCTGCTCGACCGGTTGGGGATCGCGGTCCGGACGGGACACCATTGCGCCCAGCCTTTGATGCACGCGTTGGGAATAGAAGGTACGGTTCGCGCTTCCTTCTCTTTTTATAATACGAAAGAAGAAATCGACCAGTTTGTGGCTGGCGTCGATCGGGTTCGTAAAATGTTTTGAGTTATGCCGCTTTATTTCCTCAAGCGCTATCCATTCTCTTTAGCGGTTATCGTCTTGGTGATCTACTTGTCGTTCTTCAAGCCTCCCTCAGTCGACGAGCGCTTGCTTTTCCCCGGATTCGACAAGGTCGTGCATTTCTGTATGTACGCCGGTGTCTCCGGCATGTTGTGGACAGAATTCTTCCTGAATTATCGACGAGGTATCGCCCCTAAAGCGCATGGTTTCATTGGGGCTTTAATCTGTCCCATCGTAATGAGTGGATTGATCGAGATCGGTCAAACGACACTAACCAGTTACCGAGGAGGCGATTGGTTCGACTTCCTAGCGAATACGTTAGGTGTGCTCTCCGCAACCATCTTCTCGTGGCTCGTCATCCATCCCTGGCTCCAGAAACGAACCGCACAAAAAGACCAGTTCCTGAAAAACAAACGTCTCTAATCCCCAAAACAACAAAAATGCTCTCACCCTATCTGAAGAAAGATCGATTGGAAGCCGGATGCGACGAGGCCGGGCGTGGATGCTTGGCCGGAGCGGTTTATGCCGCCGCGGTGATCCTGCCACCTGATTTCCATTGTGAAGCTTTGAACGATAGCAAACAACTAAGCGAAAAAAACCGCTATGCCCTCCGTCCGCTGATCGAACGAGAAGCGATCGCTTGGGCTATCGGCATCGTTACTCCTGAGGAGATCGACCAGATTAACATCCTCAACGCCTCATTCCTGGCGATGCACCGGGCGATCGAGCGGCTCCAACCTTGCCCTGAGCATCTGCTGATCGATGGAAACCGCTTCAATCCTTATCCCGGCATCGCACACACGACCATCGTAAAAGGCGACGGGAAATACGCCAGTATCGCCGCCGCCTCGATCTTGGCGAAAACCTATCGGGATGACTATATGAACGACTTGGATAAACGCTACCCCGCCTATCTTTGGGCAAAGAACAAAGGTTATCCAACCCAAGCGCACCGAGAAGCGATCCGCCAATATGGCGTCACGCCCTATCACCGCCGAAGTTTTACGCTCCTACCCCAACAACTCTCTTTGGACTTCTGACGCTTCCATATATAATATTAAGGTAGAGAGCGAAAAAACGCCGCTTTAAAACGAAAAGGATTCCGAGATAGAAATGCCATTCCTATCACTTTTTTCCCCTATTTTCGCGTTCAAAACATGAATTATGACTTTAAAGCGATTTGGAGTTTCTTTAGAAGATGACCTATTGGGCGCTTTGGACAAGTACGTCGTGAACAACGGCTTCGCCAATCGTTCGCAAGCGATCCGCTTTCTGGTGGAGAAGAGCATCGCCGAAGAGAAATGGCAATGCAACCACATTGTAGCGGGTACGATCATCATCATGTACGACCAAACGAGAAAAGACATCGCGACACAAATCACAGACATTCAACGCGAACATCAAGAATTAATCCTGTCGTCTTCCCAATATTACATTAACCGTAATTTCTGTTTACACATTGCGACGGTTATGGGAATGGCTCATCTCTTAACCCAATTAGCCGATAAGATGATGGCGATAAAGGGAATCAAACATGGTAAATTAGTGATGAGCAGGGCTGACTAATTTTTTTGGCTCTAGCGTGACACGATTCTTGGATTTGGTGTTATTCATGGATGCGATCAGGAAATATAATTATTCAATAATAAGTAGATGATGAACAAAAAGAATTTCGTATCAGGCCTTTTGGCCGCGGGTTTACTCCCGTTAGTGGGACAAGCCCAAACGCAAGATACGACAGGTGTAGCGAGAAATTACGCTTTGGATGAGGTGGTGGTTACGGGCGCCCGGGCAGAGACGGACGTGCGGCATTTGTCACAAACCGTCTCCGTGATCGGCCGTCCAACGATCGAGCAAAGTCAACAACCTTCCCTCCTTCCCGTGTTGACGGAACAAATACCTGGACTTTTCGTAACCTCACGTGGCATAATGGGGTATGGAGTATCGGATGGCGCCGCCGGCGGCATCTCGATGCGTGGATTAAGCGGTGGTAACGCTCGCTTGATGGTCCTGATCGACGGGCATCCCCAATATGCCGGTATTTTCGGTCACCCGATCTCTGATGCCTATCAGTCGCTTTTGGCGGACAAGGTCGAAGTCTTGCGAGGTCCGGCTTCGGTCCTTTACGGATCGAACGCAATGGGCGGCGTGATCAACATCGTGACCCGCAAGATGCGCAAAGACGGCGTGAAGACCAACCTGCGTGCGGGTTATGGCTCCTACAACACGCTGGAAACAGAACTGACCAACCGCGTCCGCAAAGGGCGATTCTCTTCAGTTATCAGCGGCTCTTACAACCGGACAGACGGCCATCGCGACAACATGCAATTCGAGCAATTCGGGGGATACGCCAAATTAGGTTACGACTTGACGAACCATTGGAACGCCTATGCTGACGTAAACGTCACACATTTCAACGCCACTTACCCCGGCCCGCTCTCCGCACCCTTACTAGAAGGAGACCAACGCATTACCCGTGGCGTCACTTCCGTCGCTTTGGAAAATCACTACGACCGGACTTCAGGCGCGATTAGTTTCTTCTATAATTGGGGTGACCATTGGATCAACGATGGTTATACGCCCAGCGCAGGCGAATCACCTCAAGACGGACGTTTCAACTCATTCGATAACATGCTGGGTATCTCGCTCTATCAAAGCGCCCAATTCTTCGAAGGCAACCGCATCACGTTCGGATTTGACTGGTTCCGCTATGGGGGAGAAGCGTGGACGGAATACATCAAAGGCGAAAATGCCGGGACACGCACCGACTTGGTAGACAGGCAAGAAGACGAATTTGCCGGTTATGTCGACTTCAGGCAAGATATCAGCGCTTGGTTGACATTCAACGCAGGCCTCCGGGTCGATCACCATTCCCGGGTCGGCACGGAATGGGTTCCTCAAGCGGGCTTGGCCTTCCACCTACCTCACTCCATCGAGTTGAAAGCCTCGGCATCGAAAGGTTTTCGCTATCCGATTCTTCGGGAGATGTACATGTTCCCTCCACAGAATCCAGATCTGAAGCCGGAGAGTATGTGGAACTATGAACTGGCCTTCTCGCAGCGGTTGCTCAACGGCCACTTGCAGTATGGTTTGAACCTGTTCTATATCGATGGTAAAAACCTGATCATGACCTTGCCCAATCCTAACGGAACCGGCATGTTAAACCAAAACTCCGGAGAAATCGACAACACGGGTATTGAAGCCCAAGTGGCTTATCGGATCAACGAGACGTGGTCAGTCGATGCCAATTACAGCTTCTTGCACATGGAGAATCCGGTAGTTGCTGCCCCGGAACACAAACTCTACGCAGGCGCAAACTTCACAAAAGGACGCTGGAATGTCGCGACCGGATTGCAATACATCGAAGGTCTCTATACGCAAGTAGCGACGAACAGCAATGGCATGGATGTCCAAGAGAATTTCGTCTTATGGAACCTCCGGGCTTCTTTCCGTGCCACGAACTGGCTCTCGATCTGGGCGCGTGGTGAGAACTTATTGGCGCAACGCTATGAGATCAATGCAGGCTATCCCATGCCTAAAGCGACTTTCATGGGAGGCATAAGCATTAACTTCTAAATTGGTTGATAAAAGGAGGCCGTACGTTTGTGGAAAGGCGGATTCGATCCATCCCTACGTCGGCCCCCACATAGGTATTCCCATAATCCGCTCATATTCATCCATTATTATAAGCTCCTTATAACCCAACAGTGACGATCTTATAATGAACTATAAAACATCGAGTGAAGGATGTAAAAGCCTTTTCGCGAACTCTTAGGAGAACGCAATTAAAAGGCGCGTCCTTTAAGGCCACAGGAGTTAATTCAACTTTCCTATAACTTTCACAAAACGGCCAAAAATTCTTCACATCCCTCACACGATCTTTTCGTTATTCTTGGATTCCCATCCACCCGCCACTCACCTTCTCCTGACGCTTCGAACCGGGGCCGCACGTTGGGCCTTGGGAGTATCCACTTTAGGCGCGTTGACCTTGGCCTCCTTGCGGGCTTGGCGACGGCTTTTGCGAGTGGATTCCTCTTCCTTGGTCTTTCCGTTCTCGCCGGTAGAGGTCGTGTCGGGCTGGAACCAGAGGGCCTTCTCGAAAGCGACGAGCTGGTTCTCGATGCGCTCTTGCTCCTTACGCAGCGAGTCAGGCGTCGGGCAATAGGCCTGAAGGGGCTGGTTAAGAAGGTTCTGGGTCTTGATGATATCGCCCTTGAACATGCGGCGCCGGAAATAGTCGTCCATCGTGAACGTCATGGCGTTGTTGAGGTTAGACGTCATGATGTAGGCGTTGCTGATGTAAGGGCGAATATTCTCGTAGGGGAGCCAGAACATTGGCATGGTGGTCTCGCCCATGTCGCCCACGGAGGTGAGGATAGGGCAGATGGCGAGGATTTTGACATCGAACATGGAGTTGTTCTGGTCGAAATACCAAGCTTCTTTCACGTAGAGGGAGCGAACGTCAGCCGAGGGGATGTCGCTCTCGTTGATGACAAAGCCCGGCTCGCCGCCACGTTCGCCCGGCACTTCCTCGTAGAAGATATGGAAGCGGTCGAGCATCTCCTTGAAGTCGACCTCATATTGCTCGCTGAATTCCTCGTAGCCATCGAGATACTCGTAGGCCTTGATCTTTTTTTCGCCCAACAACTGGAAGATGGTCGAGAAAAGATTACGTTGCCCATTGACGGCCTGGACGGGGTAGTAGAGCGGGGCGTTCTGCTCGTCGAGCAAGTTGAGCTGGCGATAAATGACACGTGTCCAACGGGCGTTGCCGATCTCCTGGGTCAATCGCTCGTTCAAATCTTGCGCACGGATGGTCAGGTCGGGCGTCGCGCTCTCCCGTTGCTCAGCCCGTTCACCCCGCGAAGCTTGGGGCGAGCGACGTTGCCGTTGTTGGTTGTTCGTATTGTCCTCTTGCGCCCCTATCGGGAGGGAAGTGAGCAAGGAGGCGGCTATGATCGCGATAAAATTCAAGTGTCTCATAAGCGGATCTAATTAACGATAACTTCAATGGTTGGGATCGTGCGTTCGATGCCATCTGGTCCTTTGGCCACGACCCGAGTAATATAAAAGCGTTTGCCTCTGGTGAGGCGACGGATATAGTCTTTCTGACGTTGCGAGAAGTTAGTGCCCTCGGCGACCTCGGGGATGGCGTTACCCATCGAGTCGAAGAAAGTCAGCTCGAAGCGCAAGACAGTGTATTCCACGTTGAGCAAATCGTCGTCGATCGCCGCCAAGATGCCGTTAGCCTCCACCAAATTGCGTTTCGAGATACGTCCACCACGGAATTTCCGGAGATTCCCGTTCTCGTCCTTGTATTCGATGTAAGGCAGCGGATCGGGAAGGGCACGGACACGGAAAGTGGTACGGGCCATCTCGACGTTACGGCCGTCGTTCATTCGGGCATTGACGGTGATGACGGCATCGGTTCCGACTTTCGTGGGGCGGGCTTCCCACGTCTCGCCCTTGCGGGTGAGGGTACCGTTGGTCATGGTCGCCGTGACGTTGCCGCTCGGCACGCCTGGGACAGCGATTCGCATCGGGTTGGCGATACCCGCGTAGAGAACGTTCATCAAGGTTGGGGCGACAGTCGCGCTAGGCTCCGTGACGAAATATTCGCTCGCGAATTCTCGCCGTGTGGTGCTACCGTCGCTATTGGGCAATTCGATATAACCCTCGATAGGAAACGTGCCTGTCGAGGTCGTATTGACGGTGAACAATCCGTTGTTTTCCTCGGGAAGCATCTCGCCATTAACGAAGATACGAGGGCGCTTTGTCGAGTCGACAGCCGAGAGCGTAATGTTCGCTTGGTATTGACTGCCCCGCATAACGATCTGGCTTTGCGGAATGACTTGCGCCGTGATTTGGTTGACGCGGTAGTCGCCCACGTCAACATTATTGATCAAAGTAGAAAGCACCTCACCCTCGACGTAGCGGATATCGCTCTGCATCTTCGTCAGGAGCGTAATGGCCGCCGCGACGGGCATGTTCTCGAAGAGGGCGGTTTCCCACGTCCGGATATTGAGGCCCGGCTTGTAGGGCGCCGTAGTGCTCAGGTTGGCCTCCAGCAAACGAGTCTTCGCGGAGTCGTCGATAAAACTACCCATCCACGTGCGATAGTCGTCGATGGCCTTACGGAGTTTGGGTCCCTCACCTTTGAGCGGAGCCAGCATGACGCGCGAGGCGGCCTCAAGGTCATCCTTGTGCTCGATGTTGTTGACATCGCCGTCCTCGCCATCGGCCAGCTTCACGATCTGGACCTTCAAGTCTTGGATATAATTGAAAAGGCTGTCGGAAGCCTGTTTCACCTGTCGCCCCTTCATGGCCCATTCGCCGACCTTCTGGGGATTGTCCTGGTAATAGGCCTCCAGCTCGCCGGCGACAAGTTGGTTGCGTCGCGACGAATTATCGATCGAGTTCCGTAGGCTGCCTTCCACCAACTCAAAGCCATCGAGGACCTCCGACGAGACGTTGAGGGCCATCATGGCGATGAACACCAGATACATGAGGTTGATCATCTTCTGGCGTGGCGAATTGGGATTATTTGCTAAACCTGCCATACGCTTTTACTTCATCGGGTTGTTAGGATAGGGCGCTGCTTGAGGATAGCCGTAGGGCTGTTGATAGGGCGGTTGTTGATACATCGGCTGCTGGGGCGGTTGCTGCGAGTAGCCCATATTGACCGTCATCGCCTGCAACAGGCGGGCATAGACTTGGTTCAGCTCCGCGATGTGGCGGGTCATCTTCTCCGTTTCGGCCCGGAAGAGCGAGCTGTCCATGACGGAGCCTTCATACATCTCCCGAATCCGGTTCAAGCCGCTGTTGATTTGTTCGATATTTTCTTTCTGGCTCGTGATGCTTCTCAGTTGCGCCTCGTAAACCGCGTTCAATTCCGTGACGTGGCGGTTCAAGAGCTCCATTTGCTGGAGATAGCCTTGCGAATTGGCGCTCATGTTGTCTGAATGGTCCGCGATATTCTTATAGGAGTTGAGCAAGCTGCCCGACGCGTCGGTCAGGGAGCTGGTCACTTCGTTGAAACGCTCCATGCTTTGGGAGATGCCTGAAAGTTGTTCCAAGTATTTTTGAGTCGCCTCTGTCAGTTCCGCCATCTTGGAGATCTGCTCGGCGGCGCCGCTCAGTTTCTTGATGCTCTCGGAAAGATTCTTCGTGTCTTCCTCGGTCACGTTGACGGAACCGGCGATATTGATAGTGCCTTCAGCGCCCACTTGTTCACCCGAAACGCCTCCCGCCATGTTCCAACCAGGGTTAAACGCCGGCGCGGCACCATTCGCCGCGTTGGTTTGGATCCCTTTACCGCTTTGGAAATCGGGACGGTCCATCGGGTTCTTCGATTTCAGGATCGGGAAGACATCTTCCCAATGATACTCGTTGGAAGGCCGCTCGAACGCGGAGATAAAGAACACGATCGACTCGGTAATCATCGCCACGAACAAGATCTGGTTCGCGTAAGGCAGGTGCAAGAGCTTGAACAACGCGCCCAAGACCACAATCGAGGCGCCCCAACTGTATAAGAAGTTCAACAATCGCTTACCCTTCTCGCTGGAGAGGAACATCTCCATTATGTTTTTGTATCTTCTGTATTTTCCCATTGTATGGTCCTATTTTAGATGATTCTTTTTCTTGTTTTATTTAGAGAAACCGATTTGTGTCCGCACGCACCGGAAACCGATGTAGGAGCGGGTCTCGTTCTGGAACTCGAAGGTTCGCATATCCGACCGGATGAATTGCGAGACGTCTTTCCACGAACCGCCGCGGACGACTTTCTTCTTCATGGCATACGGATCGTTACGGGCGGCGTTGTAGCGTAGCTCCGGGTTGATATCACTCATCTGGTTCGGTCCCGATTCGGAATAGGCGGTCGAGGTCCATTCGGAGACGTTGCCCGCCATGTCGAAGAGGCCAAACTCGTTGGGCGAATACGAGCCAACACGCGAGGTGATCAGGTGTCCGTCTTCGGTATAGTTTCCGTTTCCGGGCTTGAAATTGCCCAAGAAACAGCCTTTCTCATTTTGTAATTCATCCGTCGCCCAAGGGAATTTGTTCTCGTTCTTCCCGGCACGGGCGGCATATTCCCATTCCCCTTCAGTCGGGAGGCGGAACGGTTCGATCGACATGCCTTCCGGAATGGCGAGCGATTGCTTATAGAGTGCCGTGCGCCAGATGCAGAAAGCGTTGGCCTGTTCCCACGAGACACCCACCACCGGATAATCATCGTAGCCCGGATGCGAGAAATAGAGACGGGTATAAGGCTCGTTGTAAGCGTTCTTGAAATCGTTCACCCAGCAATTCTCGTCCGGATAAATATTAATAATATAGGTATTCAAGAAATCCCATTCGCTGGAAAGGGGGCGGGTAATGGTCTCGTTGATGATTCGTCCCTCCTCGTCGATGTAGGCGGTATCCTTGGAAATCATGACGACTTCATTCGGATCGACCTCGATATCGGTATTCCGTACCCGGTCGGCCGGATCCAGTTGGTTCTTGCGGAGCGCGGCCGAGGTATAGTCGTACCATTCGTATTTATAGATCATTTGCTTGGGATCCAATTTCCGCTCGCCGGTCACGGGGTTGGTGTAATAGACACTCTCAATGGCCCGCAACTCATCCTCGTTGGCTCTTTTCCAAGGGATAGGACGACTCCAGTCGAGGTGGGGCGTGACGGGATCGCCATAACGGTCTTCCGTGATTTTGAAAAGGTCGTTGCCCCCGTACGCGGGATCAGCCAAGCGTTCGCGGATGATGGAGTCGCGCACCCAATAAACGAACTGCCGGTATTTGGCGTTCGTGATTTCCGTCTGGTCCATCCAGAACGCGTCGAACGAGACACCTTTCGTTTGCGGCATCAATCCCCAGAGCGAGTCTTGGTCGGACGGGCCCATCTCGAAAGCCCCCCGCTTCACCAGAACCATGCCGTAGGGCGCCGGCTCGTTATAGGCGGCCAACCGGGCGCCAGTTACCTCTCCTCCCGCGTTACGGAGCGATTTCCCGCATGAGGAGAGCATGCACATCACTACTAATACGACTAATATTTTCTTCATATCCTATAAAATGCGTACGCTTTTGTGTCGATTCTTGCCTGTTTTTGTCTTTTTCAATTTCAAGGAATAACGGACGCACAGCTCATGGCTGCCACTCGATGCCTGACCTAACGCCGTGATCGGGAAATCGTAGGCGTAACCCGCTTGGAAACGGCCGATTTTCACGCCAAACATCAACCCGACCGATTCATTGACCCGGTAGGAGACCCCTCCGTTAAACATCTTGTTATACTCGAGCCTCGCGGTGATATCCGTGTGAAAACTTTGGAAGTCGGTCAGCAGGAATACCGAAGGCTGCAATTCAAATAACGGATTGCTTAAAGAGATATTGTATCCTCCCATAAAATTAAGTGTCCGCCCGATGTAGCTGTAAGCGTTCTCGTCGAGCTGAAGTTCCGGCTCGATGAGGTGCGCCATGCCGACACCGGCGTAGAAACGCTTATGGGTGTAATAAATGCCGAAATTCATGTCGAAGCCCATGCCGCTCACTTGAGAGGTCGGGATGGCTTCGTCGGTCTGCTGGTGGTATTCAGACTCGACCATCTCCACTTGGCTGCCGTCGAAGGATTGGTTGACAAGGCCGATTTGCAGGCCTCCACTGAGGACACCGCCCCAAAGGTTCTGCTTGTAAGCGTATTGCAGGCCGACGTGCGTATTTTGGAAAAGGCCGATCGATTCGGTCATCAAGACGACACCCACACCGTGCCGTGTTTTCCCCAACGTGAGCGGCATGTCGGCCATGGCGAAAAACGAAAGGGGAGCTCCCTCGATCCCGATCCATTCCAAACGGGCCAGCGCCAAGATGTTCAAGTCCTCGTCGGAACCGGCGGAGGCGGGGTTGTAATAAGGTTTCGCCAGGAAATATTGACTGAGGCGCACGTCGTACTGGGCTCGCGCGGCATAGGCGCAAGTCAGCAACAACAGGATCGCCAAAAGAAGGGGTCTTCTCATCAATTCGTTTCTAGTTCTTTCTCTTTTCGTTTATTGGATAACAACGGGAGAGGGCATTAAAAATTGCGTAAGCACGCGCGTTCGTCCGTCTTTTCGCGTAAAAAAAGAACGAGGCTGGAGGTTTGTAGCCTCATGACCTCGTTTATTCTTTTGCCGTTCTAGATCTTGAGCTCAGGACGTGGATTAATACTCCTCCTCGTTGAAAAAGAAATCCTCTTTGCTGGGATAATCTGGCCAGATGTCTTCCATGCACTCGTAGATTTCTCCCTCGTCTTCCATTTCCTGAAGGTTCTCGATCACTTCTAGTGGCGCGCCGGAACGTTGGGCGTAATCGATTAACTCATCCTTGGTCGCGGGCCAAGGCGCGTCTTCCAATTTGGATGCTAACTCTAATGTCCAATACATAAGTTGTCTAGATTTAATATCGCCGAAGCGATAGGTTCTCATTTTTCCCGCGAAAATAGAGTTTTATTTATTAATCGCAAGAGGAATCCCAAATAATTTCTTTCCCCTCGTTCTTCAAGCATTCCTTGCGAGCCAGGACAAAGAAATAATCAGACAGCCTGTTTATGAATATCAGCGTATTATCCTCTACAGACGCGTTCTCCGCCAAACGGTAAACTTGGCGTTCGGCGCGGCGGCAGACAGTCCGGCAGACGTGCGCCAGCGATGCCGAGCGACACCCTCCGGGGAGAACGAAGTGGCGCAGCTGGGGAAGCGCTTGGTCGAGGCGGTCGATCTCGCGCTCGACGCGGCGGATGCTTTCCGTCGTCACCCGGCTCTCGACGCGGATCTCGGTCGTTGTCGGGTCGGTGGCCAGGTAGGAACCGATCGTGAATAGCTTGTGTTGGATGAATGAGAGGAAAGTCGTGTCGGCTTCCTCGTCGAGCGACGTGAGCAACAGGCCGATGAAGGCATTCAATTCATCGATCGTGCCGTAGCTCTCGATCCGTTGATGGGCCTTTGAGACGCGTTGGCCACCGACGAGTGACGTAGTCCCCCGGTCGCCCGTTCCTGTGTATAGCTTGCTTTTTTCCATATGATTAAAAATAGATCTTGTAATTCTTTTTATGCAATTTAGTATCGAGGATGGCGATGCCCGTAGCGCAAAGGTCGACCGTCACCGTCATTTCTTCCCGCTCGGTCAGCCAACGCCAGAAGGCGAGCCGGGTCTTGTCGGTCCGAAGACCCTCGACGACGATCATGCCTTTCCCTTGGAGACGAGGGGTCACGCGCTCGATAGCCTGCCGGGCCTCCTCGACGCTGACCGTCGAGGTCAGGACGAGCAGGTCAATACGTCCCCATTCGTCCGGCAAATTATCAAGGCTGGGTACGAGACAGATCGCGTCACGTCCCCAGCGCTCGTAAACATTCTGGGCGATTTTCGCCCACGACTTGTCCCGCTCGATCACGACGCAACGAGCTTCCCGCGAGGGATAGGTCAGATAGAGCGACGCCAGCCCGATACCCGAGCCGAGCTGGACGATCCGCCGAGCGCCCATGAAATTGGCGAGCCGGAAAAGCAGCTTGCCTTGTTTGGGCGAGATGGCCCCGCGGCGCGCGATCATCCCCAGAGGCCAGCGGTCGGAGGGGTGGCCCGGGCGGATTTCCGGCAGGCTGTCCTGGTATAATTGCTTGCGGACGAGGGCGATGTCATCGTAACCATAATAGCCCCTCCGTTCGTTGATGACCTCCGTGATGAGGCGGTAAGCGAAGGGGGAATGCACGCCGTGCCCTCCGTGATGGCGGAAGAAGCGGCAGGCGCGACAGAGTTCCAGTTGCAATAATCCTGTTTTCATTTGTTTACCAGCGATAAAGGCTCTGATAATTATCGGGCCGGTGTCGCGCCCGGTATTTCATGGGCGAGCAGCCGACGTGCAGCCTGAAGAGCGACGAGAGATGCGCCGCCGTGGGAAAACCGCACCGCTTGCCCACCTCGTCGAGCGCGAGGTCGGTGTAACGCATCAGCTCGCGCGCTTGGGCGAGGCGGTAGCTGTTGATGAACTCGCGCCCGCCCATGCCGGTCATCATGCGCAGCAAGCCTTCCAGGTCTATAGGCCTGACGCCTAGCCGCTGGGCCACCACCCGATGGTCGCGCAACGTCGTGGTCTCCAAAATCCTCAGGAAGTGGTCGAAGATGAAGCAACCTGTCGGGGGCGCGGTCCGCGGCAGGGCTTCCCAACGCATCCAGCCCTCGTCGTTTGTCACCAGCTTTTCTTTCAGCAACGAGATGGCGATCTCTTCCGGTTTGATAAAAGACCATTTCATAATTCTTGTCGTCATTTTTGAGCAGGACGAAGTTCGGGCTATTTTTTGGATCGCGCAAGAGAAAACGCGTTTTTTGTGCTTTTGGATGATGAAAATAAGAATTTGGCCTTTTTCTTTCCGCCCTCAACCGCGGGCAATAAATCCGGCATGCTTTTCTTTCTGCCCTCAACCGCGGGCAATAAATCCGGCACGCTTTCTTTTCCGCCCTCAACCGCGGGCAATAAATCCGGCATGCTTTCTTTTCCGCCCTCAACTGCGGGCAATAAATCCGGCACGCTTTTCTTTTCGCCCTCAACCGCGGGCAAAAAAGAAACACTCGTTTTTTTGTTGTCGACGCGGAGAGCGGGCAAAAAAATCCCCCGGCTCGCTCGCGGGCCGGGGGAGGGCGTTTTTTCAGCTGTCGCTTTCGCCTACAGCTTGTGGATCACTTGCATGAGTTGCTCGCCAAGGCCGATCGTATAGCCTTGCGAGACGAAGACGACGCGGTTGAACGTGTCGGCGATGAGGAAGATCGGCAAGCTATGCGCGTTGGCCAGCTTCATGGCGCTGACCATTTCGGCCTGGATCTTCCCGTCCATGTCGATGCCATAGGTGATCGTCGACGGGAGGGTTCCAAACTCGTTGGCGTCGAAACTCTTGTAGCTCTTCTCGTCGGGGAAGAGGAGGACGATGCCGCGGCCCCATTCCTCGAGCTGGTCTTTCACGGCGGCGATATCGCGCATCGCGTGGTTGGTCGGCTCTTGGCGAGCGCCGAGGATGGCGACGATGTAGTAGCCCCGGCCGGTGGTGGCCAGGAGACTGGTCTCGGCGCCGTCGGTCGTCCGGAACTTATTCTCGGAGTTGAAGTTGCCGATGACTTGAATCTCGTCCTTGCTCTCGCGCATCTCGAGCTTGATCGGGGAGGTCTTGCCGGCCTCGACGTTGAAGAACGTCATCTCGGCCAAGACGCCGCCCTTCGCCATGCGGGTGCCGGTGACGAGCATGTAGTTGCCCTCGTCGATGCTGAGCGGTCGCTTCAGGAGGCCCGCCCAGGTGTCGCCCAAGCCCATATCCACATTCGTCCCGCTCGAGAAGTCGAGGGTCTGGAGCGTTCCTTCAGGCTGTACTTTGGCGATGGTGAAGTGGCTGTAATATTTCGGGTTCTCAAGCGCCTTGATGGGCTTGTAGGAAGCGACGACCTTGCCTTGCGCCGCGCTGACGGGCTGGGCGGCGGCGAAATCGACGTCCATCCATCGCTTCGCGTCCATATCATAATATTGGATCTTCTGGGCGACCGGTTCCACACGCGCGGGAATGCCCAAGCTACGGGCGACGGCGACGAAGAAAATGTCGCGTGATCCCTCATCGGCCACCCGTGCCTTCCAGACGCCGATGGGCATGATGGGTATCCGTTGGGCGTTGAGGGCGTCGTTGATCGCGATATTTTCCTTCACCCACTCGACAAGGGCGAGCGGCTCTTTGACCGATGAATCGAAGTAATTCTTGAAGAACGATTTATAGGGCGTGAGGAATTCGTTGCGCACACGCGGGTTCATCACGTAATTCATGTAAAGCTCTTCCGAAAGGCCCTCGACGGCGGGGGTGTTGCCCAAGTGATCATTGAGGACGCTGGCCGGCGTGTCGCGCAAATCTTTCGCGGAGATGACACCCAGGAGGGCCATCGCGCGGGCGTTCCCTTTATTGTCGCGCAGGAAGCGCTCGATCTCGGCGTGGTTGCCCCGGCTGCCGACAAGGTAGGCCGTGGTCTTTTCCGCGTCGGTGCCCAGCTCTTTAGCCAGAGCCTCCGCCTTCTCGGGCGTATAGAAAGTGGCGACATAGGCGTTGCGGATCTCGTCTTCTTTCAGGAGGCGTTGAGCGTTGGCTTCCTTTTGCTCAGGCGTCACCTCCGCGGGGATGGCGCCATCGACGGGCGGCACGATGTCCAACTCGAGGGTTTCCGTGTCGCCTGGTTTTTTATTGAGGGCGATTGTCACGTCGCTGTCTTTCCCGAAAGAGACTTTCCGGAAACCGAAGCGACCGTCCTTGCTGGCCCAGACGAGCATGTCGCCTTTGCCGGCGGAGAGGGCGCACTGGCCGTTCGCGTCGCTCGTCTTTCGGGCGACCGTATTGAATTCCGCGTAGTTATAAATCTTGAACTCGACGAGCGCTCCCTCAACCGGTTGCCCCGCCTCATCGGTGATCGTGATCTGGGCCTTAGCCGACGGCGCGTAATTGTCGATCACGTTGATTTCCGTGTAACCGTCGGTCCGCTCCATGACCTCTTCCGGCCCGTGGTATTTACCGAATACTTTCGTATGCATCAGCATGCCCCGATAAGCCGGCCCATTGAACCAACCAAGATTCAGGATGGGCTCTGGCTCGCAGGCACCCATGAAGTACCATTTCCCGTTGACCCAAGCCTCAACCCACGCGTGGTTATCGTCCGTATGGGCCCAACGAGGCGTATAAACTTGCCGGGCGGGGATTCCTACGGAGCGCAGGGCGGCCACCGTGAAGGTCGACTCTTCACCACAACGCCCGTAGGCTGTCTTGACCGAGGCGAGCGGCGAGCTCGTACGGGCGTCCGACGGCGTATAAATCACCTTCTCGTGGCACCAGTGGTTGACTTCCAACACGGCGTCATAAAGCGACAGGCCTTTGACCCGGTCTTTTAGTTCTTCATAAAAAACCATCCGGCTCTCATCCAAATTCTCATTGTTGACCCGGATAGGGAGGACGAAATGACGGAAGATCATCTCGGGGATGCTGTCGCCCCAAGGCATCGCCTCGCGCGCCTCGAACGCGGCCCGGACATTGCGGAGATAAAAGTCGCCACTGTAGTCCGTAATGTCGCCGATAGGCATGTAGGCGTAAAGGAATGTCATGGCTTCCCGTTCCTGGGTCGTCATTGACTCGTTAAAAACTTCGAAGAGATTGCCGTTCGGAAGGGCGTTTCGCTTCGCTTGAAAATCTTGCTCGACCTCCGCACGGTAGGCGTTGTCGGTCATGAAATGTTTTTCCCGGTCGCAAGAGGCGCTCATGAAAAGCGCGATCAGACACAGGAGCAGATTAAGTCGTCTCATAGCGTTAAATTTAATTTGCGCAAAAATAGAGAATAATCAGATAGCGTCGGAATTCTGACGTACTTTTATTTGTAGTCGATGTGGATTTAGCGCCTTTTTTCTGTAATTTCGCGTCAAATTTCAGTCTAATCCCGTATTTCTGATTCACATTTATGCTTAAAGATTTGCATTTGATAGAAAGCCCGGAGATCGTTTTGCTGGTAGCTTCCGTGATCTTCTTTTTCAGTATCGTGGCCGGCAAGGCTGGTTTCCGTTTCGGGCTCCCGGCCTTGTTGCTGTTCTTGGGCGTGGGTATGCTTTTCGGCAGTGATGGCTTGGGCATCCAGTTCAGCAACCCGAGCGCGGCGCAGTTCATCGGTATGTTGGCATTGAGTATCATCTTGTTTTCCGGCGGTATGGATACGAAGATGTCCGAAATCAGGCCGATCGCGAAAGAGGGCGTGATTTTGGCGACAGTCGGAGTGTTATTGACCACGTTGATCACGGGCGGATTTATCTATTACGTCTTTCTCTGGTCGACGGGCTATGAGACCTTGACCATACCGGAATCGATGTTGCTGGCGGCGGTGATGTCGTCTACCGATTCCGCGTCGGTTTTCTCCATTCTTCGAAGTAAAGGCGTTTATCTGAAAGAACGTTTGCGCCCTACGTTGGAATTGGAGAGCGGTAGTAACGACCCGATGGCCTACATGTTGACGCTATTGTTGATTTCCGCGATCCAGGTGGGTGGCATGGATTTGCAATCAGCGGCGATCCAATTGGTGATTCAGCTAGTCGTAGGCGCGATTGCTGGTTTCCTTTTGGGAATGGTTGCCGTTTGGTTGATCAATCATTTGGATATCAATAATGAGTCTTTGTATCCCATTCTATTGCTAACGACAGCCTTCTTTACTTTTTCGGCCACTACGCTTTGCAAAGGCAATGGCTACTTGGCGGTTTACATCGCGGGCTTGGTCGTGGGAAACGCGAAAATCGTGCATAAGAAAAGTATAGGGACCTTTTTCGATGGCTTCGCGTGGTTGTGGCAGATCGTCATGTTCCTTACGTTGGGCTTGCTGGTAAATCCACATGAGTTGTTGCCTGTGGCTCCTGTCGGATTGTTGGTGGGTGTCTTTATGATTCTGATCGCTCGTCCGCTGACGATCTTCCTTTGCTTGGCTCCTTTCAAGAGTTTTTCGACCAAAGGGAAATTGTATATCTCGTGGGTTGGTTTACGTGGTGCCGTGCCGATCATTTTCGCGACCTATCCTTGGATCGCGGGAATCGGCCATGGGAGCATGTTTTTCAACATTGTCTTCTTTATCACGATCCTTTCTCTGCTGATCCAAGGGACGACCGTAACGCAAGCCGCGAAATGGCTTGGGATGATCGACGAGCCGGCTCGAAAGGATGAGTTTGGCATCGAATTGCCGGAAGAAATCAAAAGCGTGATGAGCGAAATCGAATTGACTCCCGCTGTTTTGGCGCATGGCAATAAGTTGATGCAACTTTCCCTACCAGACCATACGTTGGCCGTCATGGTGAAACGGGATGGGCGTTACTTTATTCCCAGAGGGGATACGGAATTGAAACAAAATGACCTTCTCCTCGTGATTTCGGATAATGACCAAGCCCTTTTGGACGCCTATAAATCGTTGGGCGTAACCGATTATACGATGAGGAAAAATTGAGCCCGATGATCATGTGGGGAAAAGGTTCGAGCTTTTAGGAAGACATGAAAATTCAAACCTATCAAACAGCTCTTTTCGACAATGGTTTGCGCTTGGTCCATCTACCGGTCGATTCGCCTGTGGCCTATTGTGGCATCGCGGTCAATGTCGGCGCACGTGATGAGGCATTAGACGAGTTTGGCTTAGCCCATTTCGTAGAGCATATGCTTTTTAAGGGAACCACCAAACGTCGCGCTTGGCATATTTTGAATCGAATGGAAAACGTGGGAGGCGAGTTGAACGCTTATACCACGAAAGAAGAAACATTTGTCTATACCGTTTTCATGGTGGAACATTTCGCCCGAGCCTTAGAGCTGATGGCCGACCTCGTGATCAATTCTTGTTTCCCTGAACGAGAGATTGAAAAGGAAGTAGCCGTGATTCTCGATGAGATCAATTCTTATGAGGATAGCCCGTCGGAATTGATTTTTGACGCGTTCGATCATCTGCTTTTTGGAGAACATGCTCTGGGCCATCCCATTTTAGGCGATGAGAAGTCGCTCCGTCATTTCAATTCTTCAAAAGGGCGTTCTTTCCTTGAGCGCTATTATGCCCCAGCCAACATGGTCGTCTTTTCGATGGGGCGAATGGATTTTGAACGATTGAAACACCAAGTTCGCAAATCGTTAGGAGAAGTGGACCGGTCGATAGCCGAACGTACTCGCTTAATCCCTGAACAATTTTTCATTAGTCGGAAGACGGTCCATCGAGATACGCACCAAGCGCATGTCTTGATTGGAGGAAAAGGGTATAGTCTTCATGATGATCGCCGTGTCCCTCTCTTTTTGCTCAATAATATTCTGGGTGGGCCGGGAATGAACAGCCGGCTGAATGTTTCGCTTCGTGAACGTCATGGTCTAGTCTATACCGTAGAATCAAACGTGACCTCTTATACGGATACGGGCATGGCGACGATCTATTTCGGTACGGATCCCAAAAATAGGGAAAAAGCGGAGCAACTAGTTTATAAAGAATTGGACAAACTACGTAATCAACGCCTTTCCACTGTCCAATTGGAAGCGGCCAAAAAGCAGCTCATGGGTCAGCTGGGCGTGGCGAGTGATAACCGGGAGAGCCTTTTCTTGGGTTTAGGGAAAAGCTATTTGCATTATGATCGTTATGAAACCTTACCTGAAGTATTCGCGCAAATCGATCGATTAACGGTTAATGATCTCTTGTCGGTCGCGAATGAAGTATTTGATCCCTCTGCGCTCTCGTGCCTCATTTACGAGTAAGTGAAGTTGAATCCGTTTTTTCAAAAGTGAAATAGAGATCCAATTTCTGGATACTTTCAGCAGGAAACTCATCGAGAAGACGAACCTCATCCCAACTGGTGATCCGTCCTTGCCGACGAATTAAGTTGGAAAGACATTTAGTTTGCTCGTAATCCAAATAAGGATGGCGAAGCATCTCTTTAAAAGATAATGTATTGAGATCACGGCGGACGATGGCCGACGAATCGACCCGGAACCAAGGACGCAAGTCCGCGAAGCGTTCAGGCGTAATGCCATAAACCTCGAGTAATTGCTCGATATGGTGATAACCTCCTAATAAATCCCGGTACCGTACTATTCGACGAGCGAAAGCTGGTCCAATACCCGGAACTTTTTGAAGCGTCAAGCTATCGGCTCCATTCAATTCCACCACCGTCCCTTCCGGAAATTTATTGGAAGTTCGGGAAGAAGGATACCGATACGCCTGAACGCGTTGTTTTAACGGTTTCCTCTCGGCTTGAAGAGGAGTGGTTGAAGGTGTAGACGTAGGGGGAAGTTGAACTACGCTGTCCGTTGGGTTAATAGATGGTTTGGCTTTAACAAGAAGGGAATCGACAGGCTCTGTCGGATCCGGATTTGCCATGGGGGGCTTATGGTCTAGCCAGACTATAAATCCCCAAGCGATACTTATGAGCACGATCAACGCGATCAGAGCCCGCCGTTCCCCTTTTGAAAAATAGAAAAAATCTTGCCAAGCCATATATACCGTTTAGTTGAAAATCGCTCGGAATAAACCAGTCTCATTAAGGAAAATGAGACCTATAAGAATCGGAGCGATGTATTTCACGAAGAAAGCATAAGTGTTGAAAAAGTAGAAACGGATAGATCCGTGATTCGTAACTTCCTCACGCAGCAAATTCTTTTCGATCCTTTTCCCTACAAAGATACAGATCATCATACCCCCAAACGGTAACATGATTTTCGCGGTTACAAAGTCGACGAAATCAAAGATATTCAATCCGAAAATCTTATAGGCACTCCAGATACCCATAGAGAGCGAACAAATCACGCCCACGATGAATACGCCAATCGAGACCAATATCGCCGCTTTTTTTCGGGAAATGTGATATTCTTCATGGATATAAGCGGTTGATACCTCATGTAAGGAAATCGTAGAAGTTAACGCCGCCAAAGCCAAAAGCACGAAAAAGACAAAAGACCAAATATTTCCGAAAGGCAATTGTTCGAAGACATTCGGTAAGGTGATGAAAACCAATTCCGGACCGGCGGTCGGTTCAATACCGAAGTTAAAAACGGCCGGGAAAATCATGACCGCCGCAAGAACCGCGACTAACGTGTCAAGGATAGTCACTTGTAATGCGGTGGTTTGAAGATTCGTATTTTTCCCGAAATAGGAAGCATAGGTGACCAAACATCCCATTCCGATACTCAATGAGAAAAATGCTTGCCCCATCGCGCTTAAGACCACGGAAGAATCGATTTTTGAGAAATCAGGTTGAAATAAAAAAGTTAATCCTTCGTTCGCGCCCGGCAAAGTAAGGGAACGGATACAAAGCGCGATCAGAATGAGAAATAAGACAGGCATCATGACTTTGGATGCCCGTTCGATGCCTTCTTTCACGCCAGAGATGATAATCACGTGGGTCAAAATGATAAAGACGGCTGTCCAAAGGATTGGACGGAATACACTTGTGGAGAAATTAGTAAATTCGTTCGCGAAATCAGACGCATCTTTCCCAGCTAACGATCCACCACATGCCTGGACAATATATTCGAGTGTCCAGCCGGAAACGACAGAATAATAACCTAAGATAAGAAAAGCGGCAAGCACGCCATTATAGCCAATAATACTCCATTTCGTGCCAGGAGCGATGGCTTTGAAGGCGCCCGCTACATTTTTATGAGAATAACGTCCGATAAAAAACTCGGTAATCATTACTGGAATACCTAAAAAAAGGATACAACCAATATATACCAATAGGAAGGCCGCTCCACCATTATCGCCCAACATATAGGGGAAACGCCAGATGTTTCCAAGACCTACCGCACAACCGACAGTAGCTAGGACTACGCCGATTTTACTTCCAAATGTCGCTCTTTTTGTTTGTGCCATGATTATTTATCAAATTTAAATGGATTGTTCATTATTGAATACGATACCGTCTCGAATGTGGATAACGCGATCAGACTTAGCCGCAAGTTGTTCGTCATGGGTTACAATAACGAATGTTTGGCCTAACCGATCGCAAAGGTCAAAAAACAACGCGTGTAATTCTTCCTTATGTTGACTATCGAGGCTGCCTGAAGGCTCGTCCGCTAAGATAACGGCAGGATCGTTGATCAAAGCCCGGGCGACGGCTACTCGTTGTTTTTCCCCTCCGGACAATTCCGCTGGTTTGTGCGTAGTCCGTTCAGAGAGGTTTAAATCCTCAAGAATTTTTCGGGCTTTCGCTTCCGCTACGGAGGCTTTAAGGCCTCCAATCAATGCGGGAATCATGACATTTTCAAGCGCCGTGAATTCCGGTAAAAGTTGGTGGAATTGGAATACGAAGCCGATATTTTTATTGCGGAAAGCGGATAAGGCTTTCTCGTTTAGCTTCCGCACGTCAGTCCCGTTAAGGATGAGCGTGCCGGTATCTGGCTTATCGAGGGTGCCGATGATCTGGAGGAGGGTCGTCTTACCCGCTCCACTCGGCCCAACGATCGAGACGATTTCCCCTTGCTTGATTGCTAAATCAATACCTTTCAAGACCTGTAAAGACCCGAAACTTTTAGTGATGCCTTTTGTCTGTATCATGCCTGTTTCTTTCATTGGAATTAGATATGTTGTAAGACATAAGCGCTCAAAAAACACCCGAACAACGCGGGCATATAGGAAATCGTACCTGTCGTGGTACGTTTACAAGGCTCGTCATTGACCTCAATGATCGCTTCAGGGTGGGCCATTTCCAGCGAAAAGACCACCGGTATTCCTTTTTCAACTCCAAGCGCACGCAATCGCTTGCGAACAGCTTTCGCTAACGCGCAATTCTGGGTCTTGGAGATATCGGCAATTCGGATTTGGGTAGGATCCATTTTCGCTCCGGCGCCCATTGAGGAGACGACCGGGATATCGCGCTTTAGGGCGTGATAAAGAAGAAAAGCCTTCGGACTGAGGGAGTCGATCGCGTCGACAATAAATTGATAGTTCGTCGCCGCGAGGATTTCTTCCGTCCGTTCATCCCGAAGGAATTCATGATGGAGCGTCAAGGACAGTTCGGGATTGATGTCGAGTAACCGACGAGCGACCACTTCTACTTTTGGTTGCCCAAGCGTGGAGCGCAGGGCGGGTAATTGGCGATTGAGGTTGCTTTCATGGACCGTATCCGCATCAACCAGGGTCATTTTCCCGATTCCCGCTCGACATAGTTGCTCCGCGGCGTAAGCGCCCACACCTCCTAATCCGACCATGAGCACATGGCATCGTGAGAGATAGTCCATACGAGACTCTCCCAGCAACAACGTTGTCCTTGATCTCCATGCTTGGTTCATCTTTTCTCGATTTTTGGCGCAAAAGTAATAATTTATTATTAAATGCCTTAAAAGAACGAGTTTTGTTTGTTCTTCAAATGCGAATTGAGGCATCTCCACTTACTGGAAATACGCTTTGGACCGAATGATTGATTGGAAAATGAATTTTATAAATAGGAATAAGGGATTTGTCAAAAGTAAAAAACTATATTTGCAAGGCAGTAGAAGCCGGTTTTCGTTAAGGGGAAACAGGTTTCTCCTTGTATGAAAGAAGATTTATGCTAAAGCAACAGTTACAACAGAAGTTACAACAGAAATTATCGCCCCAGCAAATCCAGTTGATCCGGCTTTTGGAGTTGCCGACTCTTGAGTTGGAGGAACGTGTGAAACACGAGTTGGAGGAAAACCCGGCATTGGAGGAGGGAAAGGATCCAGTAGATGATTTGGACCAACCGGAGACGGAGATGAGCGGGGATGATAGTGAGATCGACAGTATGGAAAGTGGCGACACGGATTTATCCTTGGGCGATTACTTGACGGAAGACGACATCCCTGATTACAAGTTGAAAGAAATGTCGGAACGGACAGAGCACAAGGAAGATGTCCCTTTTTCGGTCGGGCAATCGCTCAACGAGAACCTGTTGGAGCAACTAGGCTTGCGAAAGTTGCCGGACAAAGAGGTCAAGATCGCGGAATATATTATTGGAAATATAGATGATGACGGCTATTTGCGGCGCGACCTTTCCGCGATCGCGGACGATTTGATTTTTCAGGCGAACCTCGAGGTGAGCGAGGAGGAGATCCAAAAAGTGCTTAAGGTGATCCAAGATTTTGAGCCAGCGGGTGTCGGCGCGCGCGATTTGAGAGAATGTCTTTTGATCCAATTAAAGAAAAAGCGGGAAACGCCGGAAATCAAGCAGGCGATTCAGGTCTTGACAGATTGTTTTGAGGATTTTACCCGCAAGCGTTACGAGCGCGTCATGAAATATTTCAATATTGACGAGCTGACGCTGAAAAAGGCGATCCGCGAGATTACCGTTTTGAATCCTAAGCCCGGGAACGACTTGGGCGGCTCGATGGAGACGGCCATGAGCCAGATCGTCCCCGACTTTATCGTGGACGCGAATAACGGCGAATTGACTTTGAGCATGAATCAACGGGGTGTCCCCGAGATGCGGATCAATCGGGAGTACGCCAACATGTTTCAGGATTATATGGCACATAAAGCCAACCAGACCTCCGAGAAGCGGGAAGCGATCCAGTTCGTGAAACAGAAATTGGACTCGGCGCAATGGTTTATCGACGCGGTAAAGCAGCGGAACGAGACGTTGACACGGACCATGGAAGCAATCATGCTTTTGCAAAAAGATTTCTTCCTGACGGGCGATGAGTCGACACTACGGCCAATGATCCTTAAAGATGTCGCCGAGCGGGCGGGGTATGATATCTCTACCATCTCCCGCGTGAGCAACAGCAAATATGTACAGACCAATTTTGGGATATACCCCTTGAAATATTTCTTCTCGGAGTCCATGCAGAACGATAGCGGGGAAGAGATCTCGACAAGGGAAGTAAAGAAAATCGTAAAAGAATGCATCGAGGCGGAAGATAAGCGAAAGCCGTTGAATGACGAGGAATTGGCGGCGATCCTGAAAGAAAAGGGCTATGCGATCGCCCGCAGGACCGTCGCCAAGTACCGGGAACAATTAGGTATCCCTGTCGCCCGCCTCCGCAAGGAAATATAAAAGTTATGAGGTTGTTCGCGAATATAGTATCGATCGTATTCCATCCGTTGCTGATGATGACGTATGGGATTTTGTTGGCGTTGGCGTTCACGAGCCTGCGCGTCCTTCCTTTTATGGCGAAAGTTTACATCGCCGTGGGGATTTTCGCTTGTACCGCGTTTTTGCCGGCGTTGTTTATCTACTTGTTGATCCGTAGCGGGTCGGCGGGAGATATGGAATTGACGAACCGGCGGGAGCGAGTGTTGCCCTACCTGATCCTGATCCTTTCCCTCTTGTCAAGTCTTTATTTCATGAACCGGATGATGATGCCTTTCTGGCTACTGGGCGTTTTGGCGGGTTCATGCGTGGCGCTGATGATCGCTTTGGGAATTAATTTCATTTGGAAGATCAGCGCGCATGGGATTGGTATTGGGGGGATGCTGGGCGGACTGATGGGGTACGCGGAGATCCACCACCTCAACCTTTCGTGGGCTTTCATGGTCGTGCTTCTGGTGGCGGGCTTATTGGGGGCGTCGAGGATTTACTTGAAGAAACATACCCCAATGCAAGTGTACGCCGGGGTGAGCCTGGGCTTCATGTGCACTTTCTTTTTTTCGGTTTGGAGTCAAATCTATTTTTTTCATCAAATAATAAAATAATACTGAGTTATGAATTTTCCTGTAGATGTAAAGTACACGAAGGATCACGAGTGGATCCGTGTGGAAGGCGATGTCGCTTATGTAGGCATTACCGATTATGCCCAAAGTGAATTGGGTGAGATCGTTTATGTGGATATCACGACCGTTGGCGAGACGATTGGCAAGGAAGAGTCGTTTGGCTCGATCGAGGCCGTCAAGACGGTGTCCGACTTGTTCATGCCTGTCACCGGCGAGGTCCTGGAGGTGAATCCCGAGCTGGAAGGCGCGCCGGAGTTGGTGAATGAGGACGCTTACGGCAAGGGGTGGCTGATCAAAGTCAACGTCGCCGACCCGGCGGAATTGGACAGCTTGCTTTCGGCCGAGGAGTACCAGAAACTGATCGCGAAATAAGGACATGGAGCCGTTAGTCAGTATCATCATGGGCAGCACCTCCGACCTGCCGGTCATGGAGAAGGCCGCCAAGTATCTGGACGAGATGGAGATCCCGTTCGAGATGCACGCCCTCTCCGCCCACCGGACCCCGGAGGAAGTCGAGGCTTTCGCCAAAGGCGCCAAGGCGAGGGGGATCAAGGTGATCATCGCCGCCGCCGGCATGGCCGCTCATTTGTGTGGAGTGATCGCCTCGATGACGACGGTGCCCGTCATCGGAGTCCCGATCAACTCGTCGCTCGACGGGATGGACGCCCTGCTGGCCATCGTCCAGATGCCCCCGGGAATCCCGGTCGCGACGGTCGGCATCAATGGCGCCTTGAACGCCGGCATCCTCGCCACCCAGATCCTGGCGGTCGGCGACGAGGCCCTGCAAGCCAAATTGGCGACTTACAAGGAAGATTTGAAGAAGAAAATCGTGAAAGCGAACGAGGACCTCGCGAAAGTCTCCTTCAAATACAAGACCAATTGATTAGCCTGATTTGAGATTGAACGGAAAGAAGAAGCGCTCCGGAAGGGGCGTTTCCTCTTCCTTATATAATATAATAAGGAAAGGGAAGAGAGTTGCCGGCAGCGACGACAGTGCCTCTTGGGCAGATTAAGGGCTGTCGTCGACGACGACAACGCTTCTTGGCCAGATTGAGGACCGTCGTCGACGACGACAGCGCTTCTTGGCCAGATTAAGGCCTGTCGTCGACGACGACAACGCTTCTTGGCCAGATTAAGGACCGTCGTCGACGACGACAGCGCTTCTTGAGCAGATTAAGGCCTGTCGACGCTCCGCGGAGGCTTTTCTACCTTCCCGCTTCTTTTAAAAAAAGCGAAAACCGATCTGAAGAGAAAAAAGAAATGGATTATTTCAATTACGAACGCCGCCAATCGTCGGTCGTCCATATCGGCGACACGCCGATGGGCGGTACGAACCCGATCCGGATCCAGTCGATGGCCAACGTCTCGACGATGGATACCGAGGCGGCTGTCGAGCAAGCCATCCGCATGATCGAGGCGGGGGCCGAATACGTGCGTTTCACGGCGCAAGGCGAGCGGGAAGCGCGTAACTTGGGCGTCATCCGGAGCCATCTCCGCGAGCGGGGCTATACGACTCCCCTCGTGGCCGACATCCATTTTAATCCCCGGGCGGCCGACGCGGCGGCCGAGGAAGTTGAGAAAGTGCGGATCAATCCCGGCAATTACGTAGACAAGGCCCGTACTTTCAGCCATTTGGAATATACGGACGAGGAATATGCCGCCGAGATCCAGAAAATCCGTGAACGGCTCGTCCCCTTCCTTCATATTTGTAAAGAACACCATACCGCGATCCGCGTGGGGGTCAACCATGGCTCCTTATCGGACCGCATCATGAGTCGCTACGGAGACACGCCGCAAGGCATGGTAGAGAGCTGCATGGAGTTTCTCCGGATTTGCGAGGAAGAGGATTTCCATGACATCGTGCTTTCCATCAAGGCCTCGAACACGACGGTGATGGTCAAGACCGTGCGCCTGTTGGCCCGGGTTATGGCGGGCGAGGGGATGCGTTATCCCTTGCATCTCGGCGTGACCGAGGCGGGCGACGGCGAGGATGGCCGCGTCAAAAGCGCGGTGGGCATCGGGACGCTCCTGGCCGACGGCTTGGGGGATACGATCCGCGTTTCGCTCACCGAGGATCCGGAGGCCGAGTTGCCCGTGGCCCGAAAGCTAGTGGACTACATCCAAGAAAGGGAAGGGCATCGGCGAATAGAGGCGGCATACGACCCCTCGTTCGACCCTTGTTTCACGGGGCGCCGCGTGACCCGGCAAGTCCAGGACATCGGTGGCGAGGCCGTTCCGGTGGTGATCGCGGACCGGCGGCGGGGCGACTTCTCGCTGGATCGCCAGGCGATGCCTGATTACCTCTATATTGGCAGCGAGGATCCGGATAATTTCCCCAACGAATTCCGTCTCATCGTAGACGCGCATTTCTGGAAAGACCGACCGAATGTCTATCCTTGCTTCATCGCTTCCGAGGCGGAAATCATGCACGCTTACGAGAGCCCTATCAAATTCATCAGCCTCACCTACGACGACCTGACGGACGCGATGCTCCAGGAGCTGAGAACGGATGAGCGGGTGGTGATCTTGCTGCGCACGCACCACCAGAATGGGGTAGGCGACATGCGGGCGGCCATGCACCGGCTGCGGCTAGCCGACTGCGAGGTGCCAGTAGTCTTGTGTCGAGGCTACGAGGAGGCCGACGTGGAATCGCTGCGCCTCAAGGCGGCGGCCGATTTCGGAGCGCTGCTGTTGGACGGTTTCGGGGATGGCATCTTATTGGCCGACGACCGGATTGACGACCCACGGACACTCGACCAATGCATGTTTTCCATCTTGCAGGCGACCCGTTCACGGATCAGCAAGACGGAATACATCTCATGCCCCAGCTGCGGCCGCACTTTGTACGACCTCCAGTCGGCGATCGCACGCATCAAAGGCGCCACGGCCCACCTGAAGGGACTGAAAATCGGCATTATGGGCTGCATCGTCAATGGCCCGGGCGAGATGGCCGACGCCGACTACGGCTATGTAGGCGCCGGTCGGGGACGGATCAACCTCTATAAAGGCAAGACCTGCGTCCTGAAGAACATACCGGAAGAAGAGGCGGTCGACCGTCTGGTGCGCCTGATCAAGGAAAATGGCGATTGGCAGGACTAAGACTGTCGTTAAGAAAGTATAAACTAGGGGTTGGGATTACTCGACAAAGGGTCGTTGCCGTATCTTTGTCGGCAAAACAATCGAAGAGCACATGCGAGTACAAATTATCAATAAGTCGCGTCATCCCCTGCCGGATTACGCGACCCCCCTTTCCGCCGGCATGGACATCCGGGCCAACCTTTCCGAGCCGGTCACATTGCGCCCCTTGGAGCGCAAGCTAATCCCTACGGGTCTCTTTATCGCCTTGCCTGAGGGCTATGAGGCGCAGATGCGTCCCCGTAGCGGCTTAGCCTTGCGGCATGGCATCACGTTACTGAATACGCCGGGCACCATCGACGCGGACTACCGGGGAGAGATCGGCGTGATTTTGGTGAACTTGTCGAACGAGACTTTCACGATCAACGATGGGGAACGCATCTGCCAGATGGTCGTTACGCGCCACGACCGGGTAACGTGGCAACCCGTCGAGAAACTGGATGAGACGGAACGTGGAGCGGGTGGCTTTGGCCATACCGGAAAATCCTGAAAACAGAAAGAGAAGGCCAATGAGAAAGATCTGGAAAGAGCTTGTTTGGGGATTGACGCTCTGTGCCGTCGTGATCCCGTCGCTGGAGGCGACTACGCCGAAAGATCAGCGAAAATTTGACTATTTCTTTTATGAAGGCTTAAAACTGAAGAACGCCGGACAGTTCGACGCGGCTTTCGACGCGTTCAACCACTGTTTGACGATCGACTCCGTCTCCGCGCCCTTGCTCTACGAGTTGTCCTCGTTCTACGTCCGGCTAAACAGGGGCGAGCGGGCGGTTGAATTGTTAAAACAAGCCGTGACGCACAGCTCAGACAATTTCACCTATAAGATGGCGCTGGCATCCGTCTCACGTGGCATTGGTCTTTACGAGGAGGCGGCCGAGGAATACGGGGAACTGGTGCGGGAATACCCGGAGAAAGAGATGTTGATCTATTACTGGGCTGACGCCTTGACACAGGCGGGTGAGATCGGCCAAGCGATCGACGCGTACAACGCGCTAGAGGCTTCGGTCGGCATGAACGAGGCCCTGTCGATGCAGAAATACAAGCTCTACAACCTCCTCGATAAACCGAATGAAGCTTTTGGGGAATTGGAGAAATTGGCCGACAAGTATCCGATGGAGGCTCGCTATCAGATCGTGCTTGGCGATTTGCGTTTGAGTGAAGGACGCCTCGACGATGCGCTAGCTTATTATCAAAAGGCGCATAAAGTCGATCCTGCCAACCCCTACTACATCGTGGCGATGGCCAATTATTATGAGGCGAAAGGCGATAAGACATCGGCTGAGCGACAGATCCGTGATGCCCTAGCCAATCCGAAACTTGACGTCCAGACAAAAGTCGGCGTCCTCTCACGCTACATCTCTCGCCTCCAACAAACCCAGCAGGGCACGGAGACCGCCAACAAGCTCTTTGACACCCTCCTAGAACAGCACCCAGAAGAGGTTGATCTGAAACTCATGTACGGTGGCCTCTTGCAGATGCAAGGCAAGGACGAGGAAGCTCGCTTCCAATTCCAACTAGTCACGGAGATGGAGCCTGGCAATGAAAGTGCCTGGCAAAGCCTCCTCAGCTTGGCGCTGAAAAAGGAAGACATGCCGGAAATTATCCGCGTCTGCCAGGCCTGCATGGAGCTTTTCCCCGACTCCCCCGAATATTATTTTTACCTTGGAATTGCCTACTACCAAGAAGAGGAATACCAGAAGTCTCTAGATACGTACTACGCCGGCCTGGAAGTCATCCCCGCGGAGAACTTAGCCCTGAAGTCTGATTTCTATGGCCAGATTGGTGACCTCTATTCCCAAATGGAGCGCAAGGATGAAGCTTACAAGGCTTACGATGAAGCGCTCAAGTACAATGATAAAAATGTCTTGGTCCTGAACAATTACAGCTACTTCCTATCCCTTGAGAAGCGGGATCTGAAGAAGGCTGAGCGGATGAGCGCCCAGTGCATCAAGCTTGAACCAGACAACGCCACCTATCTCGATACCTACGCTTGGATCTTCTTCATGCAGGGCAACTATACACTAGCGAAAATCTACATCGAGAGCGCTCTGGAGAAGGATACGACCAACAGCGCCGAATTGGTCGACCACTACGGCGACATTCTATACATGTGCGGCGATAAAGACAAAGCCGTCGAACAATGGAAACGAGCACGAGAAATGGGAAAGGAGTCCGACGTGCTCGACCGAAAAATCAAGCGACGGGAATACATTGAAGATAAGGAGGCGAAATGAGCAAGATGAGGGAAACGGCGACTCGGATCGTCCTGCTGGCAATGCTCCTCGCGGCAACGCTGTCGGGATGTAAATCGTCGAAAAAGGCTGTGGCGACAACGGTAAGCGAGGAAAAGAAATCGTGTAAGGAATTGGTTGAGACGCTTGTCGAAGGGGCTTTCCGCTACGAGACGTTGACAGCCCGTCTAAATCTTTCACTCGAGCTTTCCGGAAAGGAAGTCAGCTCGAGAGTCGATATGAAGCTTGTCCGCGACAGTGCCTTGCAACTCTCGGTCCAACCTTTCTTGGGTGTGGAGATGTTCCGCATCGAATTATCAACGGATAGCGTAAAAATCATCGACCGTCTCAACAAGCGTTACTTGGTAGAGGGATACACCCACTTCCTCGATCAGTTACAGGGCCCTAACTACTCCACGTTTCAGTCCCTTTTCACGAATCACCTCTTTTTATTGGGAAAAACATCCGTCAATTCCTCGGACCACCACCGCTTCAAGCTAACGCGAACAGGGAGCCAAGCAGAGTTGACAGCCAAAGGCCCTCATGAGACGCAGACCATCTTTGGTGTGGAGGGCGAGACGACTCTCCGCTCAGCCCAAATAACCCATGAAGCGACGAGCTACGCCTTGACATGGCACTATGACGATTTCCAACCCGTCGGCGAACAAGTTTTCCCGATGTTTATGCGGGCGGACGTAACAAAGGGGAAGGAGAACTTAGGAGGCATGACCCTGCGCTACGCCCGGATCCGGGTCAACGAGCCAATCCGTTGGGACTCCAGCATTCCAACGAAGTACACGCGAGTGACAATGGACGAGATTCTTCGAATGATTAAACTTTTGAACTAGATGAGAAGATGAGCGCGAGAGGGATTGGGTTGTGCGGAATATGCGTGTTACTTTGGGCGATGACAGGATTCGCTCAAAATTCCGACGCCGTGCGCCAGCTGGAAGCCCAACGGGCACGCACCCTCGAAGAGATTGAACGCACCAACCAATTGCTAGGCGAGACAACGAAAAGCGCCCAAAGTTCCTTAGAACGATTAAACTTGATCACTCGCCAAATCCAGTCGCGCGAGGAAGTCATCCGCCTGCTCAACCAAGAGATCAGCATCCTCGACTCTCAGACACAAGTTGCCAGTGTCCGCATCACCCAGCTCAACAAGGAATTAAATCAGAAAAAAAAGAACTACGCCAAGTCAATCCGCGGCATCTATCGACGTGGCGCGGCGCAGGACAAGCTGCTCTTTATCCTATCGGCCCAATCCTTCGCCCAATCGTTGCGACGAGTGCGCTACTTACGGGAATACGCCAACTGGCAACAGCGTGAGGCCCATGATATCATAAAACAACAAGCTGAGTTAGCCCATCAACGCGACGAATTGGAGCGCAAGCGAGCCGACAAGCAAGCCCTTCTGGGCGACCGGGAGCGCGAAAACGCCAATCTCCAAGCCGAGGAGGCTCAAAAGAAGCGTGAGGTCGGCGAACTGAACAAGCGTCGACGCGCCTTAACTGCCGAGTTACGCGACAAACGCAAGCGAGCCGACGCCTTAGACAAACAAATCGAGAAGCTCATCGCCGAAGAGATCGCACGAGCCGAAGCCGAGGCCAAACGCAAGGAAGCCGAGCGTACTGCCGGACAACCCACCGAAGCGCGTGTAGCCGAGACGACAGGCGGATACGCCATGACGCAAGCCGAGCGCAAGCTCTCCGGTTCATTCGCGAGCAACCGCGGCCACCTACCCTACCCAGTGACAGGCCCCTATGCCGTAGTCGGCACTTTCGGCTTACGACAACACGAGGACTTGAAATATGTCCGCACGAACAACAGTGGCATCGACATCCGCGCCACGGCCGGGGCCGACGCACGAGCCGTCTTCAAGGGCATTGTCACACGGGTCTTCGTCGTTCCAGGTTACAACAACTCCATCATTGTTCGTCACGGCAACTACTTGACCGTCTACAGCAACCTGAGTCAAGTTTATGTCAAGGCGGGTGATGAGGTCGACACTCGACAGGCCATAGGCCGCATCTTCTCCGACCCCGACGACGGCGGAACGACCCTCCTCCACTTTCAACTCTGGAAGGAGAAAACCAAGCTCGATCCCCAGCCCTGGCTGGAATGACAGCCCACGAGCCGCCAACTTGTCATAAGTCAATACAATTTAAGGGATATTTGACCATTAGGTTCATGTAATTCCTTACCTTCGCGGGCGGTTTGCAAAGCGGACAGCCTTCTCGTTTTTGGAAATGTATTAAAGATAAATAAGAATGAAAAATTACAAGATGTTGAACAACACGCTGGGGTGGATCGTTTTTGCCATCGCCTCCATCGTGTATCTCATGACTATGGAGCCCACCGCCAGCTTCTGGGACTGCGGTGAGTTCATCTCCTCAGCCTATAAACTTGAAGTCGGACACCCCCCTGGAGCGCCCTTCTTTATGCTGACGGCGAACCTCTTTACGCAATTCGCCGGCGACCCCTCGCGGGTGGCGCTGATGGTGAACTCGATGTCGGCGCTCTTTAGTGGACTGACCATCTTGTTCCTCTTCTGGAGCATCACGCACCTGGCTCGCCGCATCATGGTCAAGGAAGGGGAGGAGATGACTACGGCTCAGCTCGTAACGATCATGGGTAGCGGCCTTGTCGGCGCCTTGGCTTATACGTTCAGCGATACGTTCTGGTTCAGCGCGGTGGAAGGCGAGGTCTACGCTTATTCCTCGCTCTTCACGGCATCGGTCTTCTGGCTCATCCTGAAATGGGAAGAGGCCGCCGACAAACCCCATGCCGACCGCTGGATCGTACTCATCGCCTACCTGATGGGCCTCAGCATCGGTGTCCACTTGCTCAACTTGCTTTGTATTCCCGCCATCACGTTGGTCTATTATTACCGGAAGTTCCCCAACCCCACGATGAAGGGCACGTTGATCGCCCTCTTCGTCTCGTGCGTCATTGTCGGCCTGATGATGTATGGCGTGATCCAGGGGTTGGTCGAGATATGCGGCTATTTTGAATTATTCTTCGTCAACACGCTGGGGATGCCCTATAATTCAGGCGTATTCGCATTCGTGATCACTCTGGCGGCCGTTTTGGCTTGGGCCATTTGGGAAACAATGCGAGAGGAAATCAACCCGTTGAGGTTAAAGATCTCATTCCTTCTCTCCATCGTTCTCCTCGGCATTCCCTTCATCGGTAGCGGCTATGTTGTAGCCATCATCCTGACAGGCTTGCTCGCGGCGTATCTCTTCACCCGCAAGGAGCTTTCTCTGAAGCTCATGAACACGATCCTCGTTTCACTCATGGTGATCGCGATCGGCTATTCGTCGTATGCTCTCACCCTGATCCGGGCGACAGCTGACACGCCGATGAACCAAAACGCACCAAGTGACATTTTCACCCTGCGCTCCTATCTGGCCCGCGAGCAATACGGCAAAACCCCATTGATCTATGGGCAGACCTACGTCTCCGAAGTGCAGCGGGAGAACAAGGACGGGATGTGCGTCCCCGTCAGCGAGCAGGGCGCCCCGGTCTGGACCCGTGTCATCAAGAAAGATCCCTCCGAGAAGGATCACTACTATATCTCACGCTACGACACAGAGTATAAATATGTCGACGAGCTAAACATGTTCTTTACCCGCATGTACAGCAGCGACCCAAACCACATCAACGCTTATAAAAGCTGGGCCAACATCAAAGGCGAGCCGGTGCGTTTTAACCGCTGCGGCGAGACGACCACGGTCATCAAGCCGACCTTCATGGAGAACCTACGCTTCTTCTTCTCTTACCAGCTCAACTTCATGTACTGGCGTTATTTCATGTGGAATTTCTCCGGCCGCCAGAACGACATCCAAGGGCATGGCGAGGTAATGAACGGCAACTGGATCACCGGCATCCCGTTCATCGATACCGCGCTCGTCGGCCCGCAGGACGACATGCCTTCCAGCATCGCCGACAACAAGGGCCACAACGTCTACTTCATGCTCCCGCTTCTGCTCGGCATCCTAGGACTCCTGTACCAAGGCTACTCAGGAGCTCGCGGCACCCAGACGTTCTGGATCACCTTCCTCCTGTTCTTTATGACCGGCATCGCGATCGTTCTCTATCTGAACCAGACGCCCTACCAGCCCCGTGAGCGCGACTACGCTTACGCCGGCTCTTTCTATGCCTTCTGCATTTGGATCGGATTCGGTGTCGCCGCCATCGCCCGAGGCCTCCAGCGCTACGTGAAGCTCTCCCCGCTGGCCGCAGCCAGCGTCGCGTCCGTCGCCGCCTTGTTCGTGCCCCTTCAAATGGCCGCCCAAAACTGGGACGATCACGACCGCTCGGGGCGCTACGTCTGCCGCGATTTCGGCGCTAATTACTTGGAGTCTTGTGAACCGAACGCTGTTATTTTCACCAATGGCGACAATGATACCTTCCCCCTCTGGTACGCTCAGGAGGTCGAAGGAATCCGGACTGATGTTCGCGTCTGCAACACGAGCTATTTGCAGACCGACTGGTACATCACCCAGATGAAGAAGCAAGCCTATGAGTCAGCCCCACTCCCCATTTCATGGGAACCGAGCGACTATGTCCAGGGCACGCGCGACGCCGCCTACATCTTCCCGATGATGGATCGTGCCATCGACTTGGGGACGGCCCTCGACTTTGTCCGTAGCGATGACCCCAAATACAAGCAGATCCCCGGCTATACCGAGCCGCTGGACTACATCCCCAGCTCGAAGTTGACCCTCAACGTCGACTCCGCGACCGTCATGGCCGCCGGCGCCCTCGACACGACCTATTTGCCCTATCTCCAAAAGCAAATGACCATCGACCTCTCCGGTAAGGACTACCTTGGCAAGCAGGAGCTCATCATTCTCGATATGCTGCGGACCAACAACTGGCAACGCCCCATCTACTATGCGATCACCGTCAGCCCCGACCAGTTCGTGAAGCTCGACGACTATTTCCAGCAAGTCGGCATGGCCTACCAACTTGTTCCGATGGCGACCAAGAATACCGTCCGCTCCGTCAACACCGAGCGCATGTACGACAACGTGATGACGAAGTTCAAGTGGGGTGGCGTCGACCAGCCCGGCGTTTACTTGGACGAGAATGTCCTCCGCATGTGCAAGAGCTACCGTGTGGCGCTCTTCAGCAAACTCGCCGCGGCATTGATGTCTGAGGGCAAGAACGACAAGGCGCTCAACATCCTCGACAAAGCAATGGAGGTTCTCCCGCCCGAGAATGTCCCGCTCGACTACAGCGCGCTCTCCATCGGCGAGTTCTACTATGAACTGGGCCAAAACGAGAAAGGGCGCGAGATCTTCCAGCAAATCGCCGACGACGCCGTGCGGACGGCCAACTGGATCTTCCGCCTCAACCCGGCAAAGTTCGCTTCCGCGTTGGGCGACCTAGAGCATAACCTCGCGGTCCTCCAAGAGATCCTCCGCGTCGCCAAGAAACACGACACCGAGTTGGCGGCCCAATACGAGGAAGAGTTTAACAATTTCAGGATGGCTTACCAGTCGCTTGTCGCTGAGTAATGTTCATCGAGCAACCGCCCGCATGGTTTCGGGCATTTTTCCCAGGGGTAACCTGGCGGATCCCAACCGGCGAAAAGGTCATCTACCTGACCTTCGACGACGGCCCGATCCCCCAAGTTACCCCTTGGGTTTTAGAGACGCTTGACCGTTATGATGTCCGCGCCACTTTCTTCATGGTGGGCGACAACGTGCGCAAGCACCCTGATACTTTCCAGGCCGTTATCGCCGCCGGACATCGCGCCGGCAACCACACTTTTAATCATCTGCAAGGAATACACCATGCCGTAACTGACTATGTCGCGAACGTGGAAAAAGGTCAGGCAATGGTCGGTGGCGACCTTTTCCGCCCGCCCCATGGCCTGCTCAAGCCCACGCAACTCCGTATCTTAAGAGAAAAATACCGGGTGATCATGTGGGATGTCGTCACCCGTGACTACAGCCAACGGCTCTCGCCCGACGAGGTCCTTGGAAATGCGCTCCGCTACACGCGCGACGGCTCCATCCTCGTCTTTCACGACTCCCTGAAGGCCGAGCGCAACCTGCGCTACGCCCTGCCTCGCGCCCTGGAACATTTCCTGGCCGACGGTTATACTTTTCGCACGCTTTGATGGAAGTTCTCCCCATAAAGATTCCGGACAACCGAGTTCTTGACACGTTTTTACACATTACGGGATAAATACGAATGACATCCGAATACCAAATCGGTTACCATAGTCTGGTAATCTCACTACCATAGTCTGGTAATCCCATTACCATAGTCTGGTAATCCCATTACCATAGTCTGGTAATCCCATTACCATAGTCTGGTAATCCCATTACCATAATCTGGTAATCCCATTACCATAGTCTGGTAATCCTATTACCATAGTCTGGTAATCCCATTACCATAGTCTGGTAATCCCATTACCATAGTCTGGTAATCCCATTACCATAGTCTGGTAATCCTATTACCATAGTCTGGAAATTGCCTTTAAGGATAAAAGAGGTTGGCTCAGGTTAGACTTATCCACATGCCAGGTTGACCCCATTCGCGATTTGGGATAAGCCACGCGCCACTCTAATGATCGAACTCGCCATAGGAATCGAATCCGAATGAAATATGTATCTTCGCGTAAATTTTTTTCGAAAATGATGGAACAGGAACTTTTACGAGACCGGGAATACAAATCAAAAGTAGATTGGTGGTATCACGGCGTGATCATCCTACTAGGCGCGATGACGATCTTCGCTTTCATTAGCGGAGCCAAGCCTCTGGCGATGGTCGCTTTGCTGGTCGCGACACTTGGAGCCGTCCACGCGCTGGTGACGACGCGCTATCGACTGACACACGACGGCTATCTCGAAGCCACGTGTAGCATCCTGCCTGTCAAACGAATCGCTGTCGCCGATATCGAAGCGATCCAGCCCACGATGGCACCCGTATCAAGCTATGCCTTGTCACTTAACCGGTTAACCATTTGGGTTGACCAGCGTCCTTGGCTGCTTGTTTCGCCCGCCGACCGCGATGGTTTCATCAAACAATTGCGAAAAATGAACCCAAATATTCAACTTCTTAAATCCGATAGTTTTATATGAGATATGATTTAGCCATTATTGGCGGAGGCCCCGCGGGCTACACGGCCGCGGAACGGGCGGCTCAAGGTGGCCTCTCCACCGTACTTTTCGAGAAAAACGCTTTAGGCGGTGTCTGCCTGAACGAGGGTTGCATTCCAACAAAGACTTTGCTTTATTCCGCTAAGCTTTACGACTCCATCCGAAACGGCGCGAAATACGCTGTTAAGGCAGAAAGCCCCACGATCGACATGCCGAAACTGATGGCACGCAAGACGAAAGTCGTGCGCAAATTGACGGCGGGCATCCGGATGAAACTTACGGAAGCGGGCGTCAAACTCGTCAATAGCGAAGCAAGAATCGCACAGTTTTTCGACAACTCATTGATCACGATTGAAGCGAACAAGGAAATATTCGAAGCCAAAAATCTCCTGCTGGCCACCGGTTCGGAAACGGTCATTCCACCCATCGCCGGTCTTGACCAAAATGACTACTGGACAAGCCGCGAAGCATTGGATGTGAAAGAATTACCAAAGTCGCTGATTGTTATTGGCGGGGGAGTAGTCGGTATGGAATTCGCCGCTTTCTTTAACCACCTAGGTGTCGAGGTACAAGTTATTGACGCGTTAAATAAAATCCTGGGGCCAATGGACAACGAACTGTCGTCAATGCTTCAAGCGGAATATACCAAACGAGGCATGAAGTTCCATTTGGGCTACCAAGTAACGGCCGTCGACGGCCAGACCGTCTATTTGAGACGAGAAGGCGAGGAGCCTAAAACACTCACGGCCGAACGACTTTTGGTCAGTGTCGGTCGCCGGGCCATCCTCAAAGGCTTCGGTTTGGAAAACCTGAACCTGGAAATGACCCGCCGAGGTGTTAAAGTTGACGAGCGCATGAGAACCTCCCATCCCCACATTTACGCTTGTGGCGATATCACAGGCTGCTCCATGCTCGCCCACACCGCGGTACGGGAAGCGGAAGTGGCCGTCAATCAAATTCTCGGAAGAGACGATAAAATGAATTATCGGGCCATTCCTAGTGTTGTCTATACCAATCCTGAAATCGCTAGCGTCGGTTTTTCGGAGGAAGACTTGGTCTCAGCAGGCATTCTCTATCACGTCAAGAAAATCCCAATGACCTATTCCGGCCGCTTCGTTGCCGAGAACGAACAAATGAACGGTCTCTGCAAGTTCCTGTTTGATGATCGGAAGCATCTTCTCGGTGTCCATCTTTTAGGAAACCCCGCTTCGGAATTGATCGTTACCGCCGCTTTGGCTATCGAGCAAGGCCTCAACTTCGACACGTTGAAAAGGATTGTCTTCCCGCACCCTACCGTAAGCGAGATCCTTAAAGAAGCGCTTTATTGACGGATAGCATACATTAACGGAAGGGAATGACATGCCGTGTCATTCCTTTCCGTAATTATAAAATAATCATGAACGGATTCGAAGGATTTGTTGGCATACCTATGAGCGGCGAGCAAACGCCAAGCGACCTTCTGTTCGCGTCCCTATTGCTTTCGCTCATGCTTTTCGCCGGTATATTCAGCTTGAATTATCCTTTCTTTTTCCAAATGATCCGTACGATCATTTTGCCGAACCGGCGCAGTTTCTCGGTTGAGGCCAAAAAAGGGAACGCGACACTCTTTCACCTATTCATGAATGTCCAAACCATTTTCCTTGCCGCATTCACCCTTTTCGAAATACTAAAGAGCGGTTATCTCATCCCCATCAGCTCTCATCCCCAACCTTTCTACCTAGGAATCCTCCTTCTTACCCTTACCTTATTCTATCTATTAAAACAAAGCCTCTACATCTTATTAGGCTATATTTTCACAAATAGGGAATCATTCATAATCTGGCGCAACATGTACAACGCCGTTTTCGAGAGCTATGGCGTTTTGCTTTATTTACCGGCATTCGGACTGGTATTTGCTTCCAGCTACGCTTACTATTTTTCCATTTTATTCTCGATTTTATATATAGCCTGTCGATTTGTGATAATTTATAAGACGCTAGATATATTTTATCAAAAAAGGATGAGCTGGTTCTATTTAAGTTTGTATCTTTGCGCCCAAGAAATCGTCCCTTTGCTTCTTTTGTTCAAAGGATTTATTAACTTGTATAATTTCTTCGAGTCTAGTACGCTATGGCGTTGAATATCAAAAAAATGCTGGTCTCTCAACCTAAACCGGCATCTGAGAAGTCACCCTACTTTGATATCGCGGAAAAGTATGGAGTGGAGATCAATTTTCGGCCTTTTATAAAGGTAGAACCTGTTTCCCCAAGGGAATTCAGGCAACAAAAGATTTCAATCCTGGATCATACGGCTGTCATTTTTACGGCCCGTACAGCGATCGATCATTTTTTCCATTTATGTGAGGAATTGCGGGTAACGATTCCGGAAACCATGAAATATTTTTGTATGACAGAAGCCATCGCGGTTTATCTACAAAAATATATCGTCTACCGGAAACGCAAAATTTTCTACGGCCAAACGGGAAAGGTGGAAGACCTAGTCACCATCATCGCCAAACATGCCAAAGAAAAGTACTTGGTACCCCTGTCTGACGTGCATAAAGAGGATTTATTGACGATGCTGGAAGCGAAAAAAATCAATTTCACAAGGGCAGTCATGTATCGGACCGTAAGCAATGACTTCACAGACGGTGAGAAATTCGATTACGACATGCTCGTCTTTTTCAGTCCGTCAGGCATCTCGTCCTTATTGAAGAATTTCCCGGATTTCAAGCAAAACGACATCAAGATCGGTTGTTTCGGCCCATCGACCGCCAAAGCGGTTAAGGATGCAGGTTTGCGACTGGATGTCGAGGCGCCAACCGCCGAGGCGCCCTCAATGACCGCCGCCCTCGATTTGTATCTGAAAAAGCAGCAAAATGAGAAATAGGAATGATCTCTGAAAAAAAGACCTTTCCTAAAACAGAACACCTGTCGTGGAAACGCCATATTGAACTTCTTTTTCGTCAAGGAAGTTCTTTTATCGCGTATCCACTACGGGTGGTTTTTTTTATTATAGACGAAAAAGACAAAGCGCCACAAGCGCCGGCGGCCATTCTGGTGAGCGTCCCCAAAAGAAACTTTAAGCGAGCCGTTAAACGGAATTTGCTCAAGCGACGAATCCGGGAAGCTTATCGACTCCACAAAAGTGACTTGCTAAAAACCCTCGAGGCGGAAGGCAAATCCATGCTCGTCGCTTTCTTGTATTTGGAGAAAGAGGCATGGACTTATCAAGCAATCGAGAAGTCGATGGAAAAAGCGTTACGCGTTTTACGGGAAAAGGTCGCATGAAAAAGCTCTTGTCTTATCTTCTCTTATTGCCTATTTATTTTTATAAGTATTGCATTTCTCCCTTTACGCCACCCTCGTGCCGCTATACGCCCACTTGCTCGGAATACGCCGTGCAAGCCATCCGCAAATATGGCCCTTTTAAAGGTTTATGGCTGGCGATCAAACGGATTTCCCGATGCCATCCGTGGGGGGGGAGTGGCTATGATCCCGTTCCATGATTTACTTTGACTTCCATACGCATCATATCTCAAACGATCCGGAGATCGTTGGCCTCTATAACCAAATCATCGCTCCAGACCTGGCCCAAGAACTGGATTTGCCGGAAGGACAATTTCGCTCATGCGGCATCCATCCTTGGTATATCGAAGGAGAAGGCATAAGTCAATGGGGCCGACTCGAGGCAGTCGCCCAGTCGCCCGAAGTCCTGGCGATCGGGGAATCGGGGCTGGATCGTTTAGCGAAAACAGATTGGAAGAGCCAGATCCGGCTGTTCGAGGCGCAAGCCCAATTGGCGGACGAGCTGGGAAAGCCATTAATCATCCATTGCGTACGGGCATGGGACAGTTTATTGGCTTGCCGGAAACGGATCAATCCCCATGTCCCGTGGATTCTTCATGGTTTTCGAGGAAAGGCCGCGCTGGCCCAGCAACTCATCCGCCAAGGTTTCGGCTTCTCCATCGGTTTCCATTACTCGATTCCGAGCTTGCGGATCTTACCTTCCGACCGTCTTTTCCTGGAAACGGACGAAGGCCCGGCGGACATCCGGGAGCTCTATCGGCGAGTAGCCAACGACCTCTCTATCCCCATCGAAACCCTTGCGGACCGAATCAAGAAAAATATTAATTCATTGTTTTCATTAAGTTATTGAAAAAGTCTACCTTTGCCAGCCGTACAAAGATTTATATCGCGAATAGTTTTAATGAGTTATTAATTTAATACGATGAATTTTGTAGAAGAATTAAGATGGAGAGGCATGGTCCAAGACATGATGCCTGGAACTGAGGAACAATTGCAAAAAGAAATGACTTCCGCCTATATCGGCATCGACCCGACCGCGGATTCCTTGCATATTGGCCACATGGTGAGCGTCATGATTTTAAAACACTTCCAGAACGCGGGACACCGGCCCATCGCCCTGATCGGTGGCGCTACGGGCATGATTGGCGACCCTTCCATGAAATCGGCCGAGCGCAATCTTCTCGACGAGGAGACTTTGAGACACAATCAAGAGTGCATCAAGAAGCAATTGGAGAAATTCCTTGACTTCGACTCGGACGCGCCCAACGCGGCGAAATTGGTGAACAATTATGACTGGATGAAAGACTACTCCTTCCTGAATTTCATCCGTGACATTGGCAAGCACATCACGGTCAACTACATGATGGCGAAAGATTCCGTCAAGAAACGCCTGAGCCGCGAGTCGAGTGTCGGCATGTCGTTCACGGAGTTCTCTTACCAGCTTTTGCAAGGTTACGACTTCATGTACCTCTATCAGCACGAGAATTGTCGGCTGCAAATGGGCGGTTCCGACCAATGGGGCAACATCACGACCGGTTCGGAGCTGATTCGCCGCAAACTCGGTGGCGAGGCCTACGCGCTGACTTTCCCCTTGATCACCAAGGCCGACGGAGGCAAATTCGGCAAGACGGAGTCGGGCAACATCTGGCTGGACCGCCGCTACACCTCGCCCTACAAATTCTATCAATTCTGGTTGAACGTAAGCGACGCCGACGCCGCCAAATACATCAAGATCTTCACGACCTTGAGCCATGAGGAAATCGACAGCCTCATCGCCGAGCAAGAAGCGGCGCCCCACCTGCGCCCCTTGCAAAAGCGCTTGGCCAAGGAAATCACCACCATGGTCCACTCCGCGGAAGACTATGAGGCGGCGGTCGAGGCTTCCAACATCTTGTTTGGCAATTCCACTTCCGACGCTTTGAGGAAACTGGACGAGGCGACGTTGCTCGACGTCTTCAACGGCGTCCCGCAATTCGAGATCTCGCGCGACGAGCTGGCGGGCGGCGTCAAGCTGATCGACCTTTGCACGGAAAAAGCCCCGGTCTTCCCCTCGAAAGGCGAGCTGCGCAAGCTGATCCAAAGCGGAGGCGTCAGCGTGAACAAGGAGAAGGTGACAGGCATCGACGCCACGATCAGCGCCGCCGACCTGCTCGACGAGAAGTATCTCCTGGTGCAAAAAGGCAAGAAAAACTACTTTTTGTTGATCGCGAAATAAAAAAATCGCGAAAAAGTTTGCGGGGTAAAGAATAACGCGTACCTTTGCCCCGCATTCGACAAGATGCGATAAGGATTGTCTCATGGTGTAATGGTAGCACTACAGGTTTTGGTTCTGTCTGTCGAGGTTCGAATCCTCGTGAGACAACTCGGGAAAGGCCCTCGCTAGTTTTCTTTAGCGAGGGCTTTTTTCTTTAATGGAATTTTAAATTCAACCGTTTTATACAATGAAAAATACAAGACATTTTTTAAGCGCGATCGTCCTCGCGCTCATCTCCTCAGCCTCGTTCGCGCTCGCTTCGGCACAGGAGCGAGAGGCATCGGACGAGAAACCCCAATGGAAACTGGTCTGGAGCGATGAATTTGATTACACGGGACTGCCCGACGCCGCGAAATGGTCGTACGACACGGCCGGCAACGCCCACGGATGGGGAAACCACGAGCTCCAATTCTATACCGAGAACCGCAAAGAGAACGCCTGGGTGGAAAACGGCTACCTCACGATCCGCGCCCTCAAGGAAGAGATGAACGGCAAGGCCTACACCTCCGCCCGCCTGCGCACGAAGGGAAAGGGCGACTGGCTCTACGGCCGCTTCGAGATCCGCGCGAAACTGCCTTCGGGCAGAGGCACGTGGCCCGCCATCTGGATGCTCCCGACCGACGGCGCCTACGGCGGATGGCCCTCGAGCGGCGAGATCGACATCATGGAGAACGTCGGCTTCGACCCGGATACGATCGTCGGGACGGTCCATACCCAACGCTTCAACCACCGCCTCGGCACGCAGAAGGGCGCCCGCGTGAGCTACCCCGACAACCACGACGCCTTCCATGTCTACGCCCTGGAATGGGAAGCCGACGAATGCCGAATCTATGTCGACGACCAACTTTACTTCACCTTCCAGAACGACCGCTCGGGCTTCGAGTCGTGGCCCTTCGACCAGCCTTTCCACCTCCTCCTGAACCTCGCGATCGGGGGCGATTGGGGTGGGCAACAGGGCGTCGACGACTCCCTTTTCCCGCACGAGTTTGTCATCGACTACGTGAGGGTTTATCAGCCATAAAAACAGTCATCATTCAATACAAACGTTTATGAAAAACTTTTTCACCCTTTCGACACTCCTCTCCACCCTGCTGGTGGCGGGCTGCGGAGAGCGAAACGCCCCCTCGGACAACGAGCTGGTCACGATCGACGTGACGAAAAGTTATCCGGAGAAAACGTTTGTCTTGCAAGATCTTTTCGACGTGGAATACGTCCCGCTGGAGACGACGGACGACTTCCTCACCTACGGCGCGATCCAGGCGGTTGGCGAGGAATACATCCTCTCCACGAACATGGGGAACGACGGCGACATCCTCCTCTTCGACCGGAAGACGGGCCGGGGGGCGCATAAAATCAACCGCTTGGGGCAGGGCGGCGAGGAATACGCCCAAGCGGCCAGCGTCGTCCTCGACGAGGCCAACCGGGAAGTTTTCGTGGTGGACCTGATGACCCAAAAAATCCGCGCCTACGACTACGAGGGGAATTTCAAGCGCGACTTCGCCTTCCCCGACGAGGGCTTTTACACGGAAACGCTGGATTATGACCGCGACCACCTCCTCTGCTTCCTGGGACAGATGCCCAACGTGGAAGGCGAGCGCTCCGCCCACGTGTTGGTCGCGAAGCGCGACGGGCGGATCGCCCAGACGATCGCCTTGCCGTACGAGTCGCTGAAGACGCCGGTCTACATCGACGGCGAACTGAGCGTCACGCCGGCCATGAACCTGACGGCCCCCTTCGGCGAGGCGTGGGCCGTCACGCGGACCTCGTCGGACACGATCTACCGCCTCTCCGACGGGCAGGCCAGCCCGCTCATCGTTCGCCAACCCTCCATCCAAACGATGGACCAACCGGAAGTTTTCCTCTACCCCTACCTCCTCACGGATCAATATTATTTCCTCCAAACACAGGAAAAAAGCCTGAACCTGCAAACCTTCAAGGGATTCCCGACGACCGACCTGGTCTATGACACGCGGGAGCGGACGGTTTATCGCTACGAGCTCCGCGACGCGAACTTCCAGGACCACTCGGTTTCCCTCAGCGCCAAGCCCAACCAGGCGTTGAACGGGGAGGTCGCGGCCTTCCAAGCGCTCCAGGCGGATGTCTTGCTCGAAGCCAACGCCGCCGGCAAGCTCTCCGGGCCGTTGAAAACGATCGCCGAGGCGCTCGACGAGGAGGACAATCCGGTGATCCTGATCGCGAGGTATAAACGGTAAAGCGTCATCCGCCCGCGACTCGCGGTGAAGCCCCGACAGCCGGATTCGCTCCACCGCGACTCGCGGTGAGCCCTCGACACCCGGATTCGCTCCACCGCGACTCGCGGTGAAGCCCCGACACCCGGATTCACTCCACCGCGACTCGCG
>CASFXH010000011.1 GCA_949298575.1 uncultured Parabacteroides sp. | reverse complement strand
CGTTAAGTTTTGTGAACGGAATATCTTGCCAGAGTCTCTGGCGTTAGATTTTGAGCTCAAAATGGGTTCCCAGAGTCTCTGGCGTTAAGTTTTGTGAACGGAATGTCTCGCCAGAGTCTCTGGCGTTAGATTTTGAGCTCAAAATGGGTTTTCTGGCGCTCAAGCGCCGTTTCGCGAGTTCGCGATGGGATTTTTCAATAAAAAAAGGACGAGGAAACTGATCCCCGTCCTTTTCGCGTTATTTTATTTCCGTTTTAGAGTCGTGCTTGGATCGCGGCGCTCTCTTTCTCGTAGCCCGGCTTGTTCAGGAGGGCGAACATGTTCTTCTTGTACGCCTCGACGCCCGGTTGGTTGAAGGGGTTGACGCCCAAGATATAGCCGCTGATGCCGCAAGCTTTCTCGAAGAAGTAGAAGAGTTGGCCGATGTAGTAAGCGCTGATTTCCGGCAGTGTGATCTTGATGTTGGGGACGCCGCCGTCGACGTGCGCCAGTTGCGTACCCAGCTCGGCCATCTTGTTGACCTCGTCGACACGCTTGCCCGCCAGGAAGTTCAGGCCGTCCAAGTTGGCCTCGTCGGTCGGGATGATCACTTTATGGTCAGGGTTCTCGACGGAGATGACGCTCTCGAAGATGGTGCGCTCGCCGTCTTGGATCCATTGGCCCATCGAGTGGAGGTCGGTGGTCAAGTCGACCGATGCGGGGAAGATGCCCTTGCCGTTCTTGCCTTCGCTCTCGCCATAGAGTTGCTTCCACCACTCGGCGATGTAATGCAATTTCGGGTTGAAGTTGGCCAGGATCTCGATCTTTTTGCCGCTTTTGTAAAGCTCGTTGCGAGTGGCCGCGTAGATCGCCGCGATGTTGTCGGCGAAGGGGACGGATTGGTCGGTCGCTTTCTCCATGTCGGCCGCGCCTTTCACGAGGTCGCGGATGCTGTATCCCGCCACGGCGATGGGCAGTAGGCCGACCGGCGTGAGAACCGAGAAACGTCCGCCGACGTTATCGGGGATGACGAATGTCTTGTAGCCTTCTTGATCCGCCAAGGTCCGCAGGGCGCCCTTCTTGGCGTCGGTGATGGCGACGATGCGGTGTTTCGCTTCTTCCTTGCCGACCGCCTCTTCCAGTTGTTGCTTCAACAAGCGGAAAGCCAGGGCCGGTTCGGTCGTCGTTCCGGATTTGGAAATATTGATGATACCGAATTGCTTGCCTTTCAGGAGCTGGGTCAATTCGTAAAGGTAGTCTTCGCCAATGTTGTTGCCGGCGTAGAGGAGAACCGGGTTCTCGCGTTTGCTTTGGAGCGCGTCGAAGCTGTTGTTGAGCGCTTCCACGACGGCTCTCGTGCCCAGATAGCTTCCGCCGATACCGACCGCGACGACCACCTCGCATTTCTCGCGGAGCGTCTTGGCCGTGTTCTCGATGTCGGTCAGCTCCTCGTCGGTGATGGAGGAGGGGAGGCGCAACCAGCCGAGGAAGTCGTTGCCGGCGCCGTCGCCGTTGTGCAATGTCGCCATGCACGCCATTACTTTTGCCTCTTGGGCAAACACTTGCTCTTTAGAAACCGCACCTAGTGCTTTTTCGATGTTTAAACTGATGTTTTTCATATCTTATTATTTAAACGTTTCTGTCAGTTGCCGGATCACGGTCACCGGCGATTTCCGTTCGTATAAAATCTCGTAGACGGCGTCCAGGATGGGCATGTTCACGCGGTAGTTCGCGTTGATCTCGTGCATGCACTTGGTGCCGTAATAGCCTTCGGCGATCATTTCCATCTCCAGCTGGGCGGTCTTGACCGAGTATCCTTTTCCGATCATCGTCCCGAAAGTCCGGTTGCGGCTGAAACGGGAGTAAGCCGTCACGAGCAGGTCGCCGAGGTAGGCGGAGTCGGTGATGTCGCGCTCGAGGCTGTGGACGGCGTTCAGGAATTGCCTCATCTCGCTGATCGCGTTGGAAATGAAAACGGCTTGGAAATTGTCGCCGTATTTCATCCCGTGGCAGATGCCGGCGGCGATGGCGTAGACGTTTTTCAGCACGGCCGCGTATTCGATGCCCCGCACGTCCTGGCAGCAGGAGTTGAAAAGATATTGGTTGCGGAAAATCGGGGAGATCGCTTGCGCCTTCTCGAGGTTTGAGCATCCCAACGTGATGTAGGAGAGGCGTTCCAACGCGATCTCTTCCGCGTGGCAAGGCCCGCCGATCACGGCGATGTTGTCTTTCGGGACATGGTAATATTCGCTCAAGTAGTCCGTGATCAACATATTCTCGTCGGGTACGATTCCCTTGATCGCCGAGATGATAAACTTATCCTCCAGCGAGGTCTTGACCTTTTTCAGGTGTTGCTTGAAGAAAGGCGAGGGCGTCGCGAAGATCAGCGTATCCGACTCGGTGATGGCTTGATTGATATTCGAGAAGAAAGAGATCTTCTCGGTATTGAACTTTACCGAGGTCAGGTAACACGGGTTGTGCCCCAATTGCTTAAAGTCCTGGATGCGGTCGGGGCGACGCATATACCAATTGATATGGTCTTGAGACGTGAGGACGATCTTGGCCAAGGCGGTCGCCCAGCTCCCGCCTCCCATGATCGCTATTTTCCCAGGTAGATTCATGTCCTTGTCATTTTCCCGCGTTCGCCATCCAAGCCTCGACTTCCTGGGCGGTCGGGTTCTGGAGTTCCAGTTTGTATTTCTTATTCAACTCGCACAAGTCCTGACGCAGCTTGTTGGGGTTCGCCTCTTTCAGGAGGTCGACCGTCACGTAGCCGGCCTTTTGCAAAGCGGGTACCCATTCGGCCGGGACGCCGATGGCCGTATATTTGTCGGTCGCGTCTTTCTTGACGCTCTTTTCCGGACGCATTTGCGGGAAGAGCAAGATCTCTTGGATCGTGGTTTGCCCTGTCAAGAGCATGACCAAGCGGTCGATACCAATACCGATACCGGAAGTGGGCGGCATGCCGAATTGCAGGGCGCGAAGGAAATCTTGGTCGATAAACATCGCCTCGTCGTCGCCTTTCTCGCTCAATCGGAGTTGTTCCTTGAAACGTTCCTCTTGGTCGAGCGGGTCGTTCAGCTCGCTGTACGCGTTGGCCAGCTCCTTGCCGTTGACCATCAGCTCGAAGCGTTCGGTCAGGCCCGGTTTGCTCCGGTGCATTTTGGTCAAGGGGCTCATCTCTACGGGATAGTCGATAATGAAAGTGGGTTGGATAAACGAGCCCTCGCAGAACTCGCCGAAGATCTCATCGATCAGCTTGCCTTTGCCCATCGTGTCGTCGATCTCCATCTTCAGTTCTTTGCAGATCGCGCGGATCTCGTCCTCGCTCTTGCCTTCGAGGTCGTAGCCTGTCTTTTCCTTGATCGCTTCCAGGATGGGCAAGCGGCGGTAGGGGGCCTTGAAACTGATGGTCTTGCCATCGATCACGCTCTCGCTCGACCCGTTGACCGCGACGCAAATGCGTTCCAGCAAGCGTTCGGTGAAGCTCATCATCCAGTTGTAGTCCTTGTATTGCACATAAAGCTCCATGCACGTGAACTCCGGATTGTGCGTACGGTCCATGCCCTCGTTGCGGAAGTTTTTCCCGATCTCATAGACGCCCTCGAAGCCCCCGACGATCAGCCGTTTCAAGTAAAGCTCGGTCGCGATGCGCAGGTAGAGGTCGATGTCGAGCGTGTTATGGTGCGTGATGAAGGGACGGGCGCTCGCGCCTCCGGGGATGGGTTGCAGGATTGGGGTCTCCACTTCCGTATAGCCCGCCTCGTCGAGCGCTTCCCGCATGGTCTTGATGATCTTGGCCCGTTTCAGGAAGATATCCTTGATGCCCTCGTTGACGATGAGGTCGACGTAGCGTTGGCGGTAGCGAAGCTCCGGGTCGTTGAATCCATCATAAGCCACGCCGTCCTTGTATTTGACGATGGGCAGCGGGCGGAGTGATTTGGACAGGACGGTCATCTCTTGGGCATGGACCGAGATCTCGCCCATTTGCGTCCGAAAGACGAAGCCTTTGACGCCCACGAAATCACCGATATCCAAAAGTTTCTTGAAGACGATGTTGTAGAGGTCCTTGTTCTCGTCGGGGCAAATGTCGTCGCGCGAGATGTAAACCTGGATACGTCCTTTCGAATCTTGTAACTCCATGAAAGAAGCCTTGCCCATGATCCGCCGGCTCATGATGCGGCCCGCGATGGTGACGGGGCGAGGCTCCGCGTCGTCTTTAAAGGATTCCTTGATCTCTGTGGAGAAAGCGTTTGTGGCGTATTCCGCGGCGGGATAGGGCTCGATGCCCATCTCCCGGAGCTGCGCCATGCTTTTGCGTCTTATGATTTCCTGTTCACTCAGTTCTAATAGATTCATTATGACATTATTTAGTAGAATATGCGGCAAAAGTACAAAATATTTCCGATATAATCGGGTCAAGTCCTCTTTTATAGGGCGATTCTCTTGTCGGGGCCGTAGAAATAGGGGCGTACTTTCTCGGGCAAGAGGAAACGGATGTCTTTCCCTTGCCGATAGGCCTCGCGGATGAGGGTGGAGGAGAGCTCCAGGAGGGGGGCGTCGATGACGGTGGCTTTCGGCGACGTGAGTTCTCCGACGGGATAGCCGGGGCGGGGGTAAATCAGGATGTGGTAGTCGCGGATCAGCTTGTCGTGCGCTTTCCAGCGGTTGATGATTTGCCAGTTGTCGGAGCCCATCACCAAGTGGAACTCCCGTTCGGGATAGGCCTGGCTGAGGGCTTCGAGCGTATTGATCGTATAGGTGGGTTGGGGCAGGCGAAACTCGAAATCGCTGACCTTGAACTGCGGATACCCTTCGATCGCCACCTCAACCATTTCCAGGCGCAGTTGGCCGTCGATCAATTGGTGTTTCGTCTTGATGGGGTTGTGGGGCGTGACCATGAACCACAGCTCGTCCAGCCCGCCAAACTCGCGGATCCAATTGGCGAGCGCCAAATGGCCGATATGGATGGGGTTGAACGATCCGCTGTAGATCCCTGTCTTGACGCTCATCCTTTCAAGCGGCTTTTCCAAGCCTTGTAATTGGTGTAACAAATGAAGACGTTAAACAGGAGAGCGGCGCCGATGACGTACTCTTCCTTGTAGAGGCTGTATGCCGCGATCCCGACGCTCGCCACGCCCAGCAGGATGGAGAGGATCATCATGAAACGGGGACTTTTGAACGCGTTGGCCATATTCCTTACCTTATATATATTAAGAGTTCAAGAATTGCTTGACGGCCTCGAGCGTTTCTTCCTCGGCCCGCACCAGGTCGTCGTTGATGATGACCCGGTCGAAGCGGGAAGCGAATCCCAGCTCGTAGGTCGCTTTGGCGACGCGGTCCTCGATCACCTCGGGCGCGTCGGTGCCCCGGGCGACGAGGCGTTCCCGTAAGACCTCCACGCTGGGGGGCTGGATAAAGATCGAGAGGGCCTTCTCGCCGAAATAGCGTTTGATGTTGCATCCGCCAACCACGTCGACATCGAATATCACGTGGTCGCCCTCCCGGTGGATCCGTTCGATCTCGCTTTTCAGCGTGCCATAGAATTTGTCGGGATAGACTTCCTCGTATTCCAGGAACTCGTCGTTGGCGACGCGGCGCCGAAACTCGTCGGGCGTCAGGAAATAGTATTCCACGCCATCGCGCTCCGCTCCCCGCGGCGCCCGGCTCGTGGCCGAGATGGAGAAGCGCAGGCGCAATCCTTGTTTCAGCAGGTAGTTGATGATGGTCGATTTGCCGGAGCCCGAGGGCGCCGAGAAGATAACCGCTTTGTTGGCCATAATTCGTTTCTTTTATAAGACGTTCAACACTTGTTCCTTGATTTGCTCCAGCTCGTCTTTCATCTGGACCACGATCTTTTGCATCTCCGCGTGGTTGCTTTTCGAGCCGAGCGTGTTGATCTCGCGCCCCATTTCCTGGGCGATGAACCCGAGCTTCTTGCCCTGTCCGTTGCCGCTGGCCATCGTGGTGAGGAAATATTTCAGGTGGTTGTCGAGGCGGTTTTTCTCCTCGTTGATGTCGAGCTTCTCGATGTAGTAGATCATTTCCTGCTCCAGCCGGTTGGCGTCGTAGTCTTTCTCGGCCACTTTCTGGAGTCCCTCGACGATGCGTGTCCGGATTTTCTCGATCCGCTCGCGCTCGTAGTCGCCAACCGAGGTCAGGAGGGCAGCGATGTTCTTGATTTTTTGCTCGAAAAGGTTCTCCAGCATTTTCCCTTCCTGGATCCGGAAGGCGCGCAGCTGGTCGACGGCCTTCTCGATGGTCTCGCGGACCACGAGCCACTCTTCCTCGTCGGCCTCTTGCGTCTCGGGCTTGATGACGTCGGGCATCCGGAGCAGGACAGGCATCCAGTCTGTCGGTTCCGCTACGCCTAGCCGTTCGGCGATCGCCTTGATCTGATGGTAATAGTTCGTGAGGGCGATCTCGTTGATCTGGGTCGGCGTGTCCTTGCCGATGTATTCGAGGTAGATGCTGAAATCGACCTTCCCCCGCTCCAAGGTCTGGAGCAGGTAGCTCCGGATGTCCATTTCTTTTTCCCGGTAGATGGTCGGGATGCGGGTCGAGAGATCCAGCTGTTTGCTGTTGAGCGCTTTTATTTCGACGGTTACTTTTTTGGAGGGCAGCTCGGCCGTAACCTTGCCGAAGCCCGTCATGGATTGAATCATAAACCTGAAAACTTTTCGCGAAGATAATTTTTTCCGGCGAAAACCTCTTGTCTCCATCGGGTTTATTTGTTGGCTGTCTTCTTGGAAAACGATACCTTCGCGGCGGTTTATATAATATGTAAAGGAATCAGGATATGTCTTGCGTTTTAAATATCGAAACCGCCACGACGCTTTGCTCGGTGGCGCTGGCCGTCGATGGGGCGGCCGTTTTCTCTAGGGTTTCGGGCGAGGGGCACGCGCACTCGGCGGTGGCGGGCGTTTACGTGGAAGAGGCGCTGGCCGAGGCGAAGGCGCGAGGGCTGTCGGTCGACGCCGTGGCCGTCAGCTGCGGGCCGGGGTCTTATACGGGCTTGCGCATCGGCGTCTCGCTGGCGAAAGGGCTTTGCTTCGGGTTGGGCGTCCCCCTGATCGGGATCCATACGCTCGATATCTTGGCGGCCGAGGCCATCCGCCGGAGCGACGGGGCGGCCGACCGCTTGTACGCGGCGATGATCGACGCCCGCCGGATGGAAGTCTACGCCGCGATCTACGACGCCACGGGGCGGACGGTCCGCGAGGCGCGGGCCGAGGTGGTCGACGAGGCGACTTACGCCCCGTTCCTCGCCGATGGGCCGGTTTGCTTCTTCGGCGACGGCGCCGCCAAGTGCGAGCCGGTGATCCGCTCGCCGCGGGCGACGTTCTTGCCCGGCATCGCGCCCTCGGCCGAGGCGATGATCCCCCTCGCTACGCGGGCTTTCGAGGAGGGCCGCTTCGAGGATGTCGCTTATTTCGAACCCTTCTACTTAAAAGACTTCAAGGCGACGGTGGCAAAGAACAAGGTCTTGTCGGGCGTGGGGCGGCATTCGTCTTGAACAGGTTCGGAAGTCGATTTTTTGCTCGGGCGGGAGTTCCGATGGTGACCCATATATGGGTGATGGTGATGACCCATATATGGGTGATGGTGGTGACCCATATATGGGTGATGGTGATGACCCATATATGGGTGGCGACGATGACCCATGTAGGGATAGCGATCCAGCCATGCTTGGGGCACGAGCCCGTGCGTTAGCCTGGCATGTCCGCTGAATAGTTACCTCTTCCGGGCTCATTGATAAAAAACCCTAATTTCGGGAATGCGCGTTTTTTTCTAGATTTTTTTCCGTTTGAGATGTGTTATTTTCGCGCTATTGTGTTTTAGACGAGATTTAAAGAAGAAATGAAGAAAATCGTTTGGTTGGTGGCGGGATGGTGCTTGGCGTTCTTGGCGGGCGCGAGCGAACTGCCGGATTCGGTCGTGATGACGGTCGCGGGCGAGCCCGTGGGCGTGGAAGAATTTGTTTTCATGGCCCAAAAGAACGGACAAGTCGATTTTTCCGACGATAAATCCTTGCGGGAATTCGTGAATCTTTATCGCAACTTTAAGCTGAAAGTCCATGAGGCCGAGGAATTGGGCATGGGCGGAGGCCACAATTTCCGCGAGGAGCTGGATCGCTACAAGGCTCAGCTGCGACATAGCCTCCTGTCGGACCCGGAAGCGGAAGAGGCCTACGCGAAGACGATCTATGACCGTGGCGACACGCTTCTGGACGTGAGCCAGATCGTTTTCCGCTTGCCCGCCCGCTACGTCTCGGTCGATACGCTTGACGCCAGCCGCGAGGCGTGGGCCGCTTACGAGCGGATCCGTTCGGGCGAGGATTTCGAGGCGCTTGGAAAGGCGTTGGCCGATACGGCCGGGGGGCGGATCGTCGTCAACCATGCCCGGGGCCTGATGCCGATGCGGACCTTGAAAGCTTTCGAGGAGGTGGCCTACGCGCTGCCCGAGGGCGGAGTCTCGGCGCCGACGCGGACTTCGGTCGGTTTCCATATTATAAAGGTAAACGCCCGTCGGCCGAACCCCGGTTTGGCGCGGGTGGCGCACGTGCTGGTGGCTTGCCCGGCGGATTCGTCAGGGACATACCGCGAGGCCATGCGAGCCAAGGCCGACTCCCTTTATCAAGCCTTGAAAGGGGGCGCCGATTTCGCGGAGGTGGCGAAACGCTATTCCGACGATCCCCAGTCGGCCCGCGTGGGGGGCGACTTGCCCGCTTTCGGCCCGGGAGAGATGGTGGCGCCATTCGAGGAGGCCTCGTTCGCGCTGCGCGAGCCGGGCGACCTGTCGGGCGTGGTCGAGACATCTTATGGATTCCATATCATTCAATTGAAAAGCCATTTGCCCCGAAAGGGATTTGAGCAAGAGAAGACCGGCTTGATCCGGACGATGGCGCAAGGCGAGCGCAACTTCGAGCTTTACCAAGCGCACGACGATACGCTCAAGGCCGTCTACGGCTACGAGTTTTACCCTGAGGCCTACGCTGAGTTGCAAGCTCTGTGCGACAGCGTTTTCCCCACCGACGACGCTTTCTACGAGCGGGCGAAGGCGATGGAGCGCCCCCTGGCCCGGATCGACGGCGAGACGCATCCGCAGAAGGAGTTCGCTTATTACTTGCGGGTCGCGCCTTTCTCGACGAAGGCCTATTCGGGCGATTTCATGCGCGAGGTCTATGACTTGTTCGTCCGCGATATCCTGACGACAATCGAGAAGGCGAATTTCGAGAAGCGCCATCCGGAATACGATTTCCTGATCAACGAGTACCGCGAGGGGATGCTCCTGTTCAACATCAGCGAGCGGACGCTTTGGAACAAGCCCGCGGCCGAGCAGGCGGAGGCCGAGCGGCGTTGGGTCGACGAGCTGGCCGGAAAATACCCGGTGGAGATCAATTGGACGTTGTTGGAGAAATTAAAGAAATAGGAGAGCTGGATGCGGCGGTATATCGGAATCGGTTTGATCGGCATGAGCCTGTTGGCTGGATGCGGAGGGGGCGCGGAAAGTGGCGACCAGTCCGACGTCTTGGCGCAGGTGGGGTCGCGGACGTTGCGGCGCGCGGAGATCACGGCGTCACTCCCTTACGGCCTCTCGTCGAACGACAGCCTCCTGATGGCGGAGCATCTGGTGAAGCGCTGGGTCAAGGACCAGCTGGTCTACGAGGTCGCCTTGCGCAACATGGACGATAAGGCCCGCGTCGACCAGCTCGTGGAGGAGTATCGCCGGGCGTTGGTGCGCGGCAGCTACCAGGAGCGGCTGATGAGCGAGCGGGTCTCGCTGGAGATTCCCGAGTCGGAGATGCGCGCCTATTACGACGCGAATCCCGATAAGTTCGTGTTGAGCAAATGCTTGATCAAGGGGCTCTTCCTGAAGGTCCCGATTGATGCCCCCGGTCTCTCGGACTTGCGGAAATGGTGCCGCTCGACGAAGGACGCGGACTTGGAGCGGATCGAGAAGTACAGCCTCCAGAACGCGGCCATTTACGAGTATTTCTACGACAAATGGGTGGATGTCGAGGCCGTTTTGGGGAATATGCCCATCCAAGTGTCGGATCCCGCCGCCTTCCTGCGAACCCATAAGTTTGTCGAGGAAGCCGATAGCAGCTTTTGCTATTTGTTGAACATCGGCGAATATTTGTTGCCCGAAGGCGTCGAGCCTTACGAGTACGCCAGCGCGAGAATCCAGGAGATGATGGTCAATCAGCGCAAGATGGATTTTTTGCGTACCTTTGAAGACGAATTGTATAACGAAGCGCTCCGGTCGGGCGAGGTGAAGCTTTTCCCTTGAAACTCTTGGGGCATTAGTAGGTTGAATAAATTATAGTTTGCGAGATGAGAAGAATTTTGAGTATCGTTTTATTGGCATGTAGCGCTTGCCTGGCGTTCGGGCAAGACAACGTGATCGATGAGATCGTGTGGGTCGTAGGCGACGACGCGATCCTCCGCTCGGATATTGAGACGCAGCGGCTTTATATGCAGAATGAGGGTCAACGGCTCGATGGCGATCCCTATTGTGTCATCCCCGAGCAAATGGCGATCCAGAAACTCTACCTGAACCAGGCGGAGCTGGATAGCGTGGTGGCGAACGAGAGCCAAGTGCTCCAGAACGTGGAGCAATGGATGAACATGGCGGTCAACCAGATCGGTTCCCGGGAGAAACTGGAGGAGTATTTCGGCAAGAAATATTCCCAGATCAAGGAACAGCGGAAGGAGATGGTGAAGGAGCAGCTGATCGTCCAGCAGATGCAGCAGAACTTGATCGGTGAGGTGAAATTGACTCCCTCGGAGGTCCGGACGTACTACAACACCTTGTCGCAAGATAGCCTGCCCAACGTCCCGCTGAAAGTCGAGGTCCAGATCCTCACGATGGAGCCGCAGATTCCTTTTGAGGAGACCGATGCCATCAAGGCCCGTTTGCGGGAATTCACGGAGCAGGTCAATAATGGGGAGATGGAGTTCTCGACCTTGGCCCGCCTCTATTCGGAGGATCCCGGCTCGGCGGCTCGGGGTGGCGAGTTGGGTTTCATGAGCAAGACCGGTCTTTTGCCCGAGTTCGCCAACGTCGCTTTCAACTTGAAAGATACCAAACGCGTCTCGCAAGTGGTGGAGACGGAGTATGGCTTCCATATCATCCAACTGATCGAGAAGCGGGGCGATCGTATCAATTGTCGCCATATCTTGTTGAAGCCGAAAGTCTCCGAGTCGGAGTTGAATGCCGCGATAGCTCGAATGGATTCCGTTTATAAAGATTTGCAAGAGGAGAAATTCTCGTTTGATGAGGCCGCGACCTTCCTCTCGTCCGATAAGGATACCCGCAACAACAAGGGCTTGATGGTGAACCAGAATTATGAGAGCTCCAACTACGGAACGCCCAAGTTTGAGATGCAAGAATTGCCGCAAGAAGTCGGCAAGGTCGTTTACGACATGGAGGTCGGCGAAATCTCGAAGCCCTTCACGATGTTGACCAACAAGCAGAAGGAGGTCGTCGCGATCGTGAAGCTCCGGGCCCGGGTAGAAGGCCATAAGGCGAACCTTTCCGATGATTACCAAGCTCTGAAGAATATCGTGGAATCCCGGAAGAAAGAAGAACTACTCAATAATTGGATCAAGGAGAAGCAAAAGACGACCTTCGTCCGCATCAGCGATGGCTGGCAAAATTGCGATTTCAAGTATCCAGGCTGGGTGAAAGAATGAGATCGATCTACCGACAACTGATTATCCTATTGATGGCGCTGTTGACGCTATCCCTGTCCGCTCGGGAGAGGGATAGCGTCATTGTCCTTTCGCCGGATACCGTTGTCTCGGAAAATGCGATCGCGGCGGATAGCTTGGCTTTGATGCCGGATAGCGCCGGGCTCGCGCCTCGGGATACGGTAGTCCGGACAACTCGGGTCTATTTGCTTCATGCCGATTCCCTCTCTTTCGATCAGGAGCGGAACGCGGAGGCGCAGGTTTTGAATGGCAATGTCTGTTTCCGGCATGACAGCGCGTACATGTATTGCGACAGCGCCTATTTTTACGAGCGGACCAATTCTTTGGAAGCGTTCAGCAATGTGCGGATGGAACAAGGAGATACGTTGTTTGTCTTTGGAAACTATTTGTTTTATGATGGCAATGGCCAGATAGCCTACCTGCGAGAGAATGTCCGGATGGAAAATGGGCAAGTGACCTTGTTTACGGATAGCCTGAACTATGAACGGCTTCCCAATATCGGTTATTATTTTGAGGGAGGCATGATTGTTGATTCCTTGAACCAGTTGTCTTCTTTCTATGGCCAATATTCCCCCGATACGAAGTGGGCTTATTTTAATGATAGCGTGAAATTGGAGAATGAACGCTTCACGCTTTATTCCGATACGTTGCATTACAATACGGAATCCAAGCTGGCGAACATCCTGGGCCCTTCGATCATCGTTTCCGATAGTGGAGAGATCCGGACTTCGAGAGGGTGGTATGATACGGTAAAGAATACGTCTAGCCTATTGGATCGCTCGGAAGTGCAGTCGGGAACACGGATCTTGATCGGGGATTCGATCGCGTACGACCGTGAGCTTGGCTTTGGCGAGGTCTTTGGAAATATGAGCTTGATCGATACCCTGAACCAAGTGACGTTGGAAGGGCAATATGGGTATTACAACGAGCGGACGGAATACGCTTTCGCGACCGATAGCGCTCGTTTCTTGGAATACAGCCAAGGCGATACGCTTTTCCTCCATGCCGATACCTTGGAGATGATGACCGTCGACTCGACCTATCGGGAGATCAAGGCTTATTATGGCGTTCGCTTTTATCGTTTCGACTTGCAGGGTGTGTGCGACTCCATGCTTTTTGATACGCGCGATACCTTATTATATATGTTCAAGGAGCCGATCATTTGGAATGAGCAATATCAGATGTATGGGGATACGATCTTGATTTATATGAATGATTCCACCATCGACTACGCGCATGTTCGTCAATTCGCCATGGCGGCTCAATATGTCGATACGACCTATTACAATCAATTGAAAGGGAATGACCTGAAAGCTTATTTTGAGGGGAAAGCCGTTCGGCAGATTGACGTGTCGGGAAGCGCGGAATCGATTTTCTATCCGATAGAAGACGATGGCGCGATGATTGGACTGAACGAGACGAAGAGCGGCTTCCTTACGATCTGGGTCAAGGATAATAAGCTGGAACGTCTGAAGATCTGGCCTACGCCCACAGGCTCATTGACACCTATCCCCGACTTGAAACCCGACATGAAATTCCTGAAGGACTTTTATTGGTTTGACTATATTCGCCCAAAGAATAAGGACGATATTTACCAAGTCGTGAAAAGAAAAGCGACGGAAGTGCCTAAGCGAAGCAATAAATTTGTACATTAGCGCGGAATCATTATAAACAAATCAGAGGAGGACCGATTATGGCATTATTTTCATTTTACAACATGCGTAAGCCCCGTCAGTTTGAGCATAAACCGATCTATTGGGATCCCCATAAGGAGGAGATGGAGGCCCGTGTCAGTAAAGCGAAACGGGAGTTGGGGATAGAGGAGTCTTTGGAAAATTATAAGCCGCAAATAAAGGGCACCTTTATTGAAGGTACGACGCACTTGAAAAAACAAGTGGAACGAGGCGCTACTTCTCGAACGAGAACTTATAGCAATGTCCGATTTGTGGTCATTTTAGTTGTCCTGATCGCTTTGTTCTGGTTTCTCTATTGGCGATGAGTGACATTATTCATCTGCTCCCAGACCATATCGCGAACCAGATCGCGGCGGGTGAGGTCATCCAGCGTCCCGCGTCTGTCGTAAAAGAATTGATGGAAAATGCGATTGACGCGGGGGGGCAGAACATAAGCGTGATTATTAAGGACGCCGGAAAGACCTTGATCCAAGTGGTAGACGATGGAAAAGGTATGTCCGAGACCGACGCGAGGATGGCTTTTGAGCGGCACGCGACTTCCAAGATCTCGTCGGTAGAGGATCTGTTTTCCTTGCGCTCGATGGGCTTCCGCGGGGAGGCTTTAGCCTCGATCGCCGCGGTGGCTCAGGTTGAGTTGCTTACTCGTCAAGAGGGAACGGATTTGGGCACTCGCTTGCGAATCTCAGGCTCAGTGATCGAAAGCGCCGAGCCTGAGGCTTGCGCGGAAGGCAGTTCTTTTTCCGTGAAGAATTTGTTTTTTAACGTCCCCGCTCGGCGGAAGTTCTTGAAGTCGAACGAGACGGAATTCCGTAATATTATAAACGAATTCGAACGGGGCGCGCTGGTTAATCCTCATATCGCTTTTTCCTTGTACCATAATGGGACGGAAATAATGAGCTTGCCAGAATCGGGCCTTCGGCAACGTATCGTGAATGTTTATGGCAAGAACATAAACCAGAAGATGCTGACGATTGACGCGCAAAGCTCGTTGGTCACGGTATCTGGATTTATAGGACGTCCGGACGCGACCAAGAAGCGTGGGGCTTTGCAGTATTTCTTCGTGAATGGGCGTTTCATGAAGCATCCCTATTTCCATAAGGCGGTCATGCAGGCTTATGAGCAATTGATCCCGGCGGGAGAGCAACCTTCCTATTTTATTTATTTCACATTGGATCCGGCGACAATCGACGTGAATATCCATCCGACGAAGACAGAGATCAAGTTCGAGAATGAGCAACCGATTTGGCAAATCTTATTGGCGGCCATCCGGGAAGCCTTAGCGAAGTCTAGTGCCATCCCGACGATTGATTTTAATATGGATGACGTGATCGATATCCCTGTTTATAATCCGGTTAAGGCCTCTAAGGAGTCGCGTCCGGAACCGAAGGTCCACGTCAATAAGTCTTATAATCCATTCGAGGAATCTTCTGAGGGGCCGGACAATCAAGATTCGTTCGATTGGACCGCTCTGTATAAGGGCTTTGAGGATGATAAGGAGGCTGTCCAACGTGAGTTGGCCTCTATCCCTTTGGATAAGTTGAGCGAGGAGGAACGAACGGTCGTAGGGAAAGATACGCGGGAAGTGACTTCTTTGTTTTCAGATGAGGACGGTTTCCCTTCCATTCAATATAAGCGGCATTACATTTTGGTGGGCTTGAAGTCGGGTTTGGCGTTGGTGGATCAACGGCGGGCGCATATCCGGATTTTGTATGATCGCTATTTGGAGAACATATCCCAGCGCCGGGGCAATTCACAACAAATCCTTTTCCCCGAGGTGATTGAGTTTACGCCTTCGGAGCGGGCTCTATTGCCCTCCGTGATGGATGATTTGCGTTTCATGGGTTTTGACTTGTCTGATTTGGGTGGAGGTACTTTCTCGATCAATGGATTGCCCGTGGGGCTGGAGCGTATTGATATGGTTAAGCTCTTGCGCGATTTGTTGGCGGACGTGATGGAAACAGGGCAAGAAGCGCATGAGAAGGTCGCTTCGTCCTTGGCCCTTTCCTTGGCGAAGGCGGCAGCTATTCCTATCGGGAAGTCGTTGTCGAAAGAAGAGATCGACGATCTTTTGGCCACCTTATTCTCGTCGAAAGAGGCGAATCTCACGCCCGATGGCAAGAAGATATTGACCTTGTTGTCGGATGCCGAGTTGGAGAAGCGGTTTAAGTGATGGTTAATTTTAAATATATTGATTTTATAAAAAAAGTGAATGCGTGTGTGATGTTGGCGCTTTTTGCGCCTTGTTTCTTTTTCTCTTGTGGCCGAGCGGCAGATGAGGAAAAGTCGATTGAGGTGATACCGATAGGAGAGGCTTATCGCTCTCCTTCCTCCTTTTTGAATGCTTCCGATTGCTTTACGAAAATACGTTATGTGCCTTTGGAAACATCCGATTCCGCTTTAGTGGGCGATCGTCCGGTTGTTTGGATTGTGGGCGATCGCTTGATAATCTCCTCTGACCATGGCTGTCTGGCATTCGATAAGAATTCGGGCCGTTTCTTGAATTCGATCGGGCATATTGGTAATGATCCGGAAGGTAGTCTCACGCTTTCCGGTTGGCCGAACGCGGCGGCGGGACACGTTTATTTCTCGGCCGGAAATGGGCGATCCGTGATTTATGATGTGGCGGGGCATTTTGTGGGTGATTATCGTGATCAGGAGGTGACCGATGGCCTTTTCGGGGTAGATACGTATGATTATTTAAACGATAGCACGACGGTTGTTCATTTACCCGCGACGCTTGATAAGCCGGACCGGATTTTGCTTTACCGTGGCGACTCTTTACTGGCTTCATATCCTTCTCATGGGGAGCCGGTCAGTCCATTGTCTGGGAATATGGCGGATATCCTGAAGATGGAGATGTTCCAGCAAGAGGAGACGGGGCGCGATATTATCTATTTGAGTTTTAGGGACAGTCGGAAGAATGCGCTTCTCCCCTCGGAGCAAATCTTTTGGCATGTGGGCGATAAGCTGTTTTTCCGGGAGACTTTTAACGATACGATCTACCAAGTGGGGACTACGGGATTGACGCCTGTGAGGCGTCTTGACTTTGGCGAGATGCGTTGGGATAGGAAAGATCGTTATGATCCGGAGAAAGACGGGGCGATTTATCCCATGGATGTTTATGAGAGCGAACGAGTCTTGTGGCTTCGTTTTGTGGTGAATCTTTTCGACCAATCGGAATGGGAAGTGTATAACGCGCTATATAATAAGGAAAGTGGTGAGGTGAAAGTCGCGTCGTTCGGGGAAGGTTTGCGTGATGATTTGAACGCTTTCATTCCTTTGCAACCTTCTTTCTCGTCTCCTTCGGGTGAGTTCGCCCAAATCATTCAGTCATATGAGCTTTTGGAATGGTTTGATGAGCATCCTTGGCGTGACGACTGGCCGGAGGAGATCAAGGCGCTCAAGCGTTTGACGGAAGAAGACAATCCTGTCGTGATCTTGATGGAATAGGAAGATTTCAAGGCTTTAATTAGTTGATATTCAGTGATAATTATAATGCCTATTATAACCTCCTTATAACCCAATAGTGACGATCTTATAGTAGGCATTATGAGCAGCTAATAATAGGTATTATAAGAAAAACATACTCGGGAGCGTATTTGAAGTATACATTCGGGTATGGTGATATTTTTTTGTCCGTTTGTTCTTGTCAGGTTAGGATGCTCGCGAAAGAGGGATAAGCCTTTCAAGGCGGCATGATGGTTAAATAAGTATAAATAATCCTATTGGGGTATCCTTTCGGATTGAGGAACAGCCACAAATGTGTACCTTTGCGGCGATTTAAGCGCAGGGTGCGTAAAATGGTGAATAAGTGCTTGATATCTTAGCCATAAACGAGCCTGCCGTGGTCGAGATTAGAAAATTAAAAAAATAAATACAGAGATTCAAAGTTTAAAGAAAGAAGAAATGCCTACAATTCAACAATTAGTTAGAAAAGGAAGGGAAACTTTGGTGGTGAAGGGTAAGTCGCCCGCGTTGGATTCATGTCCTCAAAGACGTGGTGTCTGTGTCCGTGTTTACACGACGACTCCGAAGAAGCCTAATTCCGCGATGCGTAAAGTCGCGAGAGTTCGTTTGACAAACGGTAAGGAAGTGAACTCTTACATTCCGGGAGAGGGCCATAACTTGCAGGAGCACTCGATCGTATTGGTGCGTGGTGGTCGTGTGAAGGATCTGCCGGGTGTGCGTTATCACATCGTTCGGGGTACGTTGGATACCGCTGGCGTGAATGCCCGTACGCAACGTCGCTCGAAGTATGGCGTTAAGAGACCTAAACCAGGTCAGGCCGCCGCAGCTGCTAAAGGAAAGAAGAAGTAAAAACACTACACCTTCAAACTGAGATTTTAAATTAAGTCGTTAAATTAGGTTTGAGTTGTTTGGATAAGCTGAAAGGTTGAGTAAATGGTTCGGCGGAACCGTTGAAGACAAATTAAAGGCAACCCAAAAACAAGAACGAAATTATTAAAGGAAATGAGAAAAGCAAAGCCAAAGAAAAGGCACATATTGCCTGATCCTGTTTATGGTGATGTAAAGGTTACGAAATTCGTTAACCATTTGATGTATGACGGCAAGAAGAACGTCGCTTTCGAGATCTTCTATTCCGCATTGGAAAACGTGAAAGCGAAATTGCCGAACGAAGAGAAATCCGCATTGGAGATCTGGAAAGCTGCCTTAGATAACATTACGCCGCAAGTGGAAGTGAAATCCCGTCGTGTCGGTGGCGCCACATTCCAGGTACCTACAGAGATCCGCCCGGATCGCAAAGAGTCCATCTCAATGAAGAATTTGATCATTTTCGCTCGTAAGCGTGGTGGTAAAACAATGGCTGATAAATTATCCGCGGAAATTGTTGACGCATTCAACAACCAAGGCGGCGCATTCAAGAGAAAAGAGGATATGCACCGTATGGCTGAGGCTAACCGTGCGTTCGCTCATTTTAGATTTTAACTTTCAAAAATAAGCAAGAATAAGAGTAAATACAGATGGCAACAAAAGCTGACGAACTGTTAAAATACACCAGAAATATTGGTATCATGGCACATATCGATGCCGGAAAGACGACGACCTCTGAGCGTATTCTTTTCTACACCGGTTTAACTCATAAGATCGGTGAGGTGCATGATGGTGCCGCTACAATGGACTGGATGGAGCAAGAGCAGGAGCGTGGTATTACGATCACTTCTGCCGCGACGACCACTTTCTGGAAATATAATAATGAGAAATATAAAATCAATTTGATTGATACTCCGGGGCACGTTGACTTCACGGTGGAGGTTGAGCGCTCGTTGCGCGTCCTCGACGGCGCGGTGGCTACGTTCTGCGCGGTAGGTGGTGTTGAACCTCAGTCAGAGACGGTTTGGCGCCAAGCTGATAAGTATAACGTACCGCGTATTTGTTATGTGAACAAGATGGATCGCTCAGGGGCTAATTTCTTTGAGGTTGTTCGTCAGATTAAGGAGGTGCTGGGCGCGACGCCTTGCCCGATTCAAATCCCGATTGGCGCGGAGGAGAATTTCAAGGGTGTGGTTGATTTGATTGGCATGAAAGCGATTTTCTGGCATGATGAGACAATGGGCGCTGAGTATTCAACGGAGGAGATTCCGGAGAATTTGAAGGCTGAAGCTGAGGAGTGGAGAGATAAAATGCTCGAGGCTCTGGCGGAGTGTGATGATACTTTGATGGAGAAGTATTTTGATGATCCTTCAACGATTACGAACGAGGAGATTCGGGATGCTATTCGTAAGGGAACATTGTCGATGCAAATCAATCCAGTGATTTGTGGATCTTCGTTCAAGAATAAGGGTGTTCAAACCTTGTTGGATGCGGTTTGCGCTTATTTGCCGAGTCCTGAGGATACGCCCGCGATTGAAGGACATGATCCGAGTGATCCGGATAAAGTCGTTTCTCGTAAGCCTTTGTTCGAAGAGCCATTGACGGCTTTGGCGTTCAAGATCGCGACAGATCCTTATGTAGGCCGTTTGTGCTTTTTCCGTGTTTATGCGGGCTCGATGGCCGCGGGTTCTTATGTGCTGAATACGCGTTCGGGCAAGAAAGAGCGGGTTTCGCGCTTGTTCCAAATGCATTCGAATAAACAGAATCCAATGGAGGTAATTGGTTGCGGTGATATTGGCGCAGGAGTTGGTTTTAAGGACATCAGAACTGGTGATACCTTGTGCGATGAGAACAATCCGATCGTTTTGGAATCGATGGAGTTCCCTGATCCTGTGATTGGTATCGCGGTTGAGCCTAAGACTCAGAAGGATTTGGATAAGTTGGGTATTGGTTTGGCGAAATTGGCCGAAGAGGATCCTACATTCCGTGTGCAGACTAATGAGGAAACAGGCCAGACTGTCATTAGCGGTATGGGTGAGCTCCACTTGGATATTATTATTGATCGCCTTCGTCGCGAGTTCAAGGTAGAGTGCAATCAAGGTCGTCCTCAGGTTACTTATAAGGAGGCTATCACGAAGTCGGTAGAATTGCGTGAGGTTTATAAAAAGCAAACGGGTGGCCGTGGTAAATTCGCGGATATTATCGTACGCATTGAGCCGGTAGATCCAGACTTTACAGGTTCTCTTCAATTCGTAGATGAGGTGAAGGGTGGTAATGTGCCTAAGGAGTTTATTCCTTCTGTTCAAAAGGGCTTTGAGAAGGCCATGAAAAATGGTGTCTTGGCTGGTTATCCTTTGGATCAATTGAAGGTTACTTTGCTTGACGGATCTTATCACCCTGTAGACTCGGATCAGTTATCGTTTGAGATTGCCGCTATTCAAGCATTTAAGAACGCTTGTGAAAAGGCGGGACCAGCTTTGATGGAGCCGATCATGAAGATTGAGGTCGTAACTCCAGAGGAGAGTATGGGTGACGTGATTGGTGACCTGAACAAGCGTCGGGGTCAAGTAGAAGGAATGGAGTCTAGTCGTACGGGCGCTCGTATCGTTAAGGCAAAAGTTCCTTTGGCGGAGACTTTTGGTTATGTGACGGCTTTGCGCACCATTACATCGGGGCGTGCGACTTCTTCCATGCAGTTTTCTCACTACGCTCAAGTTTCGCCCACTATCGCAAAACAAGTATTGACTGAAGTTCAGGGTCGTGCGGATTTGATCAAGTAAAATTTGAATATATCATTAAAAATATGAGCCAAAAGATCAGAATTAAATTGAAATCTTACGATTATTCTTTGGTGGATAAATCCGCGGAGAAGATCGTAAAAACTGTGAAGGCTACAGGTGCGGTAGTAAGTGGTCCTATTCCACTTCCTACGCACAAGCGTATCTTCACGGTGAACCGCTCAACATTCGTGAATAAGAAATCACGTGAGCAGTTCGAACTTTCATCTTTCAAGAGATTGATTGATATTTATAGTTCAACCGCTAAGACGGTTGATGCCTTGATGAAACTCGAATTGCCGAGTGGCGTTGAGGTCGAGATTAAAGTTTAAGTTTAAGTTTTTTAATTGTTAGTGAAATGCCAGGATTATTAGGAAAGAAAATCGGAATGACATCCGTTTTCAGTGCCGAGGGAAAGAATCTTCCATGCACTGTTATCGAAGTGGGTCCTTGTGTTGTTACACAAATTAAAACGCTTGCGAACGATGGCTATGAAGCGATTCAATTAGGCTTCCAAGACAAGAAAGAGAAGCATACGACGAATCCGGAAATGGGCCATTTTAAGAAAGCTGGTGTGACGCCCAAGAGATACTTGGCTGAGTTCAAGGGATTTGAGAACGTTTATCAATTAGGTGACGTTATTACGGTAGATTTGTTTGAAGACGCTGGATTTGTGGATGTTGTTGGAACCTCTAAAGGTAAGGGCTTCCAAGGCGTAGTCAAGCGTCATGGTTTTGGTGGTGTCGGTCAGTCAACCCATGGTCAGCACAATCGTTTGCGTGCCCCGGGTAGTATTGGTGCTTGTTCTTATCCCGCGAAAGTATTTAAGGGCATGAGAATGGCTGGCCAATTGGGAAATGAGCGCGTGACTGTGCAAAATCTTCAGGTGATCAAGGTAATGCCGGAACATAATCTTTTATTGGTTAAAGGATCTGTTCCTGGAGCAAAGGGTTCAATTTTATTAATCAATAAGTGATGGAACTGAGCGTATATAATATTAAAGGCGAAGATACCGGAAGAAAGGTAACTTTGAATGATGAGATTTTTGGTATAGAGCCCAATGACCATGTGCTTTATTTGGCTGTTAAGCAATATTTGGCAAATCAGCGTCAAGGTACACATAAGTCAAAGGAGAGAAGCGAGGTATCTGGTAGTACGCGCAAATTGATCCGCCAAAAAGGTGGAGGTGGCGCTCGCCGTGGTGACATCAACTCTCCGCTGTTGGTGGGTGGTGGCCGTGTGTTCGGTCCGAAGCCGCGTGATTATAGCCAGAAATTGAACAAGAAAGTGAAGGCTTTGGCTCGTAAGTCAGCTTTGAGTTATAAGGCTAAAAACAACGCGATTGTTGTAGTTGAGGATTTCTCGTTGGAGGCTCCTAAGACAAAGGATTTTATCGCAATTGTAAAAAATCTTAACATTGCTGGTAAAAAGTTGCTTATGGTTCTGCCAGAACAGAATAAGTTCGTATATTTGTCTTCTCGAAATTTGGAAAAGACGAAAGTTGTAAGTGCTTCTGAGTTAAATACGTATGATGTATTAAACGCTGTTAATCTTGTTTTGACAGAAAAGTCAGTAGCGGTTTTGGAGAATAATTTTAAAGCATAAGGAGAAAGAAAATGGGAATTATTATTAAACCTATTGTAACGGAGAAGATGACAGCGATCACCGAAAAGATGCCGAATCGTTATGGTTTTCGTGTTTCTCCTGATGCCGATAAGTTTGAAATTAGAAAAGCTGTAGAAGAGATGTATAATGTGCATGTCGTTTCCGTGAATACGATGAATTATTCTGGCAAGCGTAAGACTCGTTATACGAAATCTGGCATCATTAGTGGTAAGCAAGCCGCCTTCAAAAAAGCGATCGTTACTTTGAAGGAGGGTGAGACAATTGATTTCTTTAGTAATATCTAAAACAAGAAATGGGAATTCGGAAATTAAAGCCCACAACACCGGGGCAAAGACACAAAATTATTGGTGCATTTGATGAAATCACTGCAAGTACACCAGAGAAGTCTCTTGTAGTCGGCAAGAAGAGTACGGGTGGCCGTAACAATACCGGTAAGATGACAATGCGTTATATTGGCGGTGGCCATAAGCGTAAATATAGATTGATCGACTTCAAGAGAAATAAGGATGGCGTTCCAGCGAAAGTGAAAACAATCGAATACGATCCTAACCGTTCTTCTCGTATTGCGTTGTTGTATTATGCGGATGGAGCGAAAAGTTATATTATCGCTCCTAACGGATTGGAAGTCGGCCAAACAGTGATTTCTGGAAGCGCGGTACCTCCAGAGGTTGGAAATACGTTGCCTTTGGCAAGTATTCCTGTTGGTACAATTATTCATAATATTGAGCTTCGTCCGGGGCAAGGCGCTAAATTGGTTCGTTCCGCAGGCGTTTTTGCTCAATTAGTATCCAAGGAAGGCGCTTATGCGATTATTAAGATGCCTTCAGGTGAAACAAGAAAGATTCTGGCTACTTGTAAAGCTACGATCGGTGCGGTAGGAAATTCGGATCATGGTCTCGAAAAATCAGGTAAAGCGGGTCGTTCTAGATGGCTTGGCCGTCGTCCTCGTAACCGTGGTGTCGTTATGAACCCAGTTGATCACCCAATGGGTGGTGGTGAAGGACGTGCTTCTGGTGGTCATCCTAGATCACGGAAGGGCTTATATGCTAAGGGCTTGAAGACAAGAGCTCCAAAGAAGCATTCTTCGAAATACATTATTGAAAGAAGGAAGAAGTAATCTGATTAATTTGAAAAACTATGAGTCGTTCACTTAAAAAAGGTCCATATATTGATGTCAAGCTAGAAAAGAAGGTGCTTGCTATGAATGAGACAGGAAAAAAGTCTGTCATCAAGACATGGTCAAGAGCATCTATGATTTCGCCTGATTTTGTGGGTCATACTATCGCAGTTCATAATGGTAATAAATTTATTCCAGTTTTTGTGACAGAGAACATGGTTGGTCATAAGTTGGGTGAATTTTCACCAACACGTACATTCCGAGGCCATGCTGGTAACAAGAAAAAGTAATCTTGGAATAAGCAAGTAACTTTTAATTATTAAGAAAGAATCGAATAAAAATGGGTGCTAGAAAAAGAATATCGGCAGAAGCTAGAAAAGAAGCCCGAAAAACGATGTATTTCGCGAAATTGCGGAATGTGCCGACATCCCCCCGTAAGATGAGACTTGTTGTTGATATGGTGCGTGGAATGGAAGTTTATCGTGCATTGGGCGTTTTGAAATTTTCCAATAAGGAGGCTGCTGCTAGAGTGGAAAAATTGCTTCGTTCAGCAATTGCTAACTGGGAGCAAAAGAATGAGCGGAAAGCAGAAGCGGGCGAATTGTGTATTTCTTCTATTTATGTAGATTGTGCTACGACACTGAAGAGAATGCGTCCGGCTCCTCAAGGACGTGGTTATCGAATTCGTAAGCGTTCGAATCACGTTACGTTGTTTGTTGATACAATTAAAGATACTCAAAAATAATTTGCAGATGGGACAGAAAGTTAATCCAATTAGTAATCGGTTGGGAATTATCCGTGGATGGGATTCCAATTGGTATGGCGGCAAGAATTACGGAGATACTTTGCTTGAGGATAGCAAGATTCGTAAATATTTGAATGCCCGTCTTGCAAAGGCTAGCGTATCTCGTATCGTGATTGAGCGTACGCTGAAATTGATCACGATAACTATTTGTACTTCTCGACCGGGAATTATTATCGGTAAGGGAGGTCAAGAAGTTGATAAATTGAAAGAGGAGTTGAAGAAGATCACGGATAAAGATGTTCAGATTAATATTTTTGAAGTAAAAAGACCTGAATTGGATGCTGTGATTGTCGCAAACAATATCGCTCGTCAATTGGAAGGAAAGATTGCATATCGGCGTGCGGTTAAGATGGCAATCGCATCGACGATGAGAATGGGAGCTGAAGGTATTAAGATTCAAATATCAGGTCGTTTGAATGGTGCGGAAATGGCCCGTTCAGAAATGTATAAGGAAGGTAGGACACCATTGCATACATTTAGAGCTGATATCGATTATGCCTTGGCTGAAGCTTTGACAAAAGTTGGTTTGCTGGGCGTAAAAGTATGGATCTGCCGTGGTGAGGTTTACGGAAAGCGTGATTTGGCACCTTCTTTTACGTCGAATAAGGAACCAGGACGTAGAAATGAAGGACAAGGAGCTGGAAGGGAGAGAAACTTCAAGAGAAAGAAAGCTAATCGTTAAACGTTAGAAGAATTAGAAAGAGATGTTACAACCAAAGAAAACCAAGTTCAGAAGACAGCAAAAGGGCCGCATGAAAGGAAATGCTCAGCGTGGTAATCAGCTGGCTTTCGGATCTTTTGGTATAAAGTCATTAGAAAGTAAATGGATTACAGGCCGGCAAATAGAGGCTGCCCGTATCGCTGTTACGCGTTATATGCAGCGTCAAGGTCAAGTATGGGTAAGAATATTTCCGGATAAGCCGATCACTAAGAAGCCAGCCGAGGTTCGTATGGGTAAAGGTAAAGGTAATCCGGAAGGTTTTGTCGCTCCTGTAACTCCGGGTCGTATGATTTTTGAGGTCGAGGGTGTTTCTTTTGAGATCGCAAAAGAAGCGTTGCGTTTGGCGGCGCAAAAATTACCTATAACGACTAAGTTTGTTGTGAGACGTGATTATGATATGCAAAATCAAAATGCGTAATTATTATGAAGAATGCAGAAATTAGAGAATTAAGTACTAGGGAGTTGCGAGAGAGAATTGATGCGGAGGTAATCGCTTACGATAAAATGCGTATCAATCATAGTATAACTCCGCTTGATAATCCTTCTCAGATCAAGAAGCAACGCAAATTGATCGCACGCATGAAAACAGAATTGCGTCAGAGAGAACTTAACAACAAATAAAGGGAAAAGCCTGATGGAAACTAGAAATTTAAGGAAGGAAAGAACTGGCGTGGTATTAAGCAACAAAATGGATAAGACTATTACTGTTGCGGTTAAATGGAAGGAAAAACATCCGATCTATGGAAAGTATGTCAATAAGACAAAGAAGTATCACGCACATGATGAAAAGAACGAGTGCAACATTGGAGATAGAGTCCGTATTATGGAGACTCGTCCTTTGAGCAAAACAAAGAGATGGAGATTAGTTCAAATTATCGAAAGGGCTAAGTAGCATGATACAACAAGAATCTAGATTAGTAGTAGCGGATAATAGTGGTGCGAAAGAGGCTTTGTGCATTCGCGTATTAGGTGGCACAAAAAGACGTTATGCTTCGGTAGGTGATGTGATCGTTGTGGCGATTAAGAGTGTGATCCCGTCGAGTGATATAAAGAAAGGTGCCGTATCAAAAGCTGTTATCGTAAGGACAAAGAAAGAGGTTCGTCGTGCGGATGGTTCATACATTCGTTTTGATGATAATGCATGTGTTTTACTGAACGCAAGTGGTGATATTCGTGGAAGTCGTATTTTTGGCCCTGTTGCTAGAGAGTTGCGTGCTTCTAATATGAAAATTGTATCACTTGCTCCGGAAGTTCTTTAATTGTGTAAATCTGATAACTGATGAGTAAGTTACATATTCGAAAAGGGGATATCGTTTTTGTTAACGCTGGGGATGATAAAGGTAAGACTGGGCGTATCCTTCGCGTGTTAGTAAAAGAACAGCGAGCTGTTGTTGAAGGAGTTAATATGGTATCCAAGCACACGAAACCAAGTGCGAAAAATCCTCAAGGAGGTATTGAGAGAAAAGAGGCTCCAATTCATATTTCGAACCTGAACGTATTAGATCCGAAGACTGGTAAGCCAACTCGGATTGGACGTAGGAGAGATGAGAGTGGGTCTTTAGTGCGTTATTCAAAAAAATCAGGAGAGGAGATTAAGTGATGGGCAATACGGCCAATCTTAAGAAAGAATATAAGGAGCGGATTGTTCCCGCTTTATTGAAAGAGTTTGGATATAAATCAGTGATGCAAGTTCCGGCCTTAAAGAAAATCGTAATCAATCAAGGTTTAGGTATTGCGGTGGCTGATAAGAAAATTATTGATGTTGCTATTAGTGAACTGACAGCTATCACAGGACAAAAGGCGGTTGCGACAGTTTCTAGAAAGGATATCTCTAATTTTAAGTTGCGTAAGAAAATGCCTATTGGCGTGATGGTAACGTTGCGTCGTGAGCAAATGTATGAGTTTTTAGAGAAACTGATCCGAATTTCTCTCCCCCGTATTCGTGACTTTAAGGGAATAAAGAGTCAATTGGATGGAAGAGGTAATTATACATTAGGTATTCAGGAGCAAATTATTTTCCCTGAAATTAATATTGATAACATTACCAAAATTATGGGAATGAATATTACCTTTGTGACCTCAGCGAAAACTGATGAGGAAGGTTATGCTCTTTTGAAGGAATTTGGGTTGCCTTTTAAAAACGAAAATAAATCTAAGTAGTTATGGCTAAGGAATCAATGAAAGCTCGTGAGGTTAAAAGAGCGAAGCTTGTTGCTAAGTATGCCGCTAAAAGAGCGCAATTGAAGGCTGAAGGGAATTATGAGGCATTGCAAGCTCTGCCTAAAAATGCCTCTCCGGTTCGTTTGCACAACCGTTGTAAGATTACGGGACGTCCGAAAGGTTATATACGTCAATTTGGCATTTCTCGTATTCAATTCCGTGAGATGGCTTCGCAAGGTTTAATCCCGGGTGTAAAAAAAGCGAGTTGGTAATTTCAAGTTTTTTGTTTAAATATTGTCCGGATGTCCGGATCAATTTAATTAAGTTTTTATGACAGATCCTATTGCAGATTATTTGACGCGGTTGCGTAATGCGATTAAAGCGAGACACAGAGTGGTCGAAATTCCTGCGTCAAATTTAAAGAAAGAGATCACTAAGATCCTTTTTGAAAAAGGATACATTCTTAATTTTAAGTTTATTGAAGATGGTCCACAAGGAACAATCAAAATCGCCTTAAAGTACGATTTGGTGAATAAGGTGAATGCGATTAAGAAGCTCGAAAGGGTTTCTACTCCAGGTTTGCGCAAATATACGGGTTATAAAAAGATGCCTCGTGTATTGAATGGTTTAGGTATTGCTGTTCTTTCTACTTCTAAGGGGGTGATGACAGACAAGGAAGCTCGTGAGATGAAGATAGGTGGCGAGATATTGTGTTATGTTTATTAATTGAGGAGGAGAAGTAGGATGTCAAGAATAGGTAAATTGCCAATTCATATTCCGGCAGGTGTAACGATTGCCATTGAGGATAATATTGTAAAGGTGAAAGGACCGAAAGGTGAGTTAACGCAAGCTGTTAATCCTGACATTAAAGTTGAGGTAGAGGATGGTATTGTTCATGTGACTCGTCCCTCTAACGATAAAGAGCATCGGGCTTTGCATGGCTTGTATCGGGCATTAATTAACAATATGATTGTTGGATGTTCTGAGGGATACAAGAAAGAGTTGGAGCTTGTGGGTGTAGGTTACCGTGTTACAAATACGGGACAGATTTTGGATTTGTCTTTGGGCTATACACATAATATTTATATGATGTTGCCTAAGGAAATCAAGATTGAGACAAAGTCTGAAAGAAATAAGAATCCTCTTATCATCTTGGAGTCGGCTGATAAGCAATTATTGGGACAGGTTTGCGCTAAGATCCGTTCATTCCGAATGCCAGAGCCTTATAAAGGTAAGGGTATTAAGTTTGTGGGTGAAGAGATTCGTCGTAAGTCTGGTAAGTCTGCAGGTAAATAATGCGTAAACGGGAATTATCATGTTAACGAAAGTAGAAAGAAGAATAAAGATAAAAACTGGAATTCGTAAAAAAATTTCAGGTACGGCTGAGCGTCCACGTTTGACTGTATTCAGAAGCAATAAACAGATCTACGCTCAAGTGATTGATGATGTCACGGGAAGAACTCTGGCTTCGGCTTCATCGTTAAAGCTTGATATGAAAGCTCCGAAAAAAGAGATTGCGGCTAAAGTCGGTGAGCTGATTGCCAAGGCTGCTCAGGAAGCGGGTGTCGTGACAGTCGTTTTCGATCGGAATGGTTATTTGTATCATGGTAGAGTTAAAGAATTGGCGGATGCTGCACGCAATGGCGGCCTTAAATTTTAATAGAAGATGGTAAATAATAGAGTTAAATCAACCAACGACTTGGAATTGAAAGATAGGCTTGTGGCGATCAACCGCGTTACAAAGGTGACGAAGGGTGGTCGTACGTTCAGTTTTGCCGCTATTGTCGTTGTAGGGAATGGTGAAGGTATCGTAGGCTGGGGCCTAGGTAAAGCTGGGGAAGTGACCGCTGCGATCGCCAAAGGGGTAGAGGCTGCTAAGAAGAATTTGGTCAAAGTTCCTGTTTATAAAGGGACAATACCTCATGCGCAGATTGCTAAATTTGGCGGTGCGAAAGTCTTGATTTGTCCAGCATCTCATGGTACGGGAGTAAAGGCAGGTGGTGCTATGCGTGCCGTATTGGAGAGTGTGGGCATTTCGGATGTTTTGGCGAAATCAAAGGGATCTTCTAATCCTCATAATTTGGTTAAGGCCACAATTGCTGCACTTTGTGAATTGAGAGATCCTTATATGGTCGCTCAGAATCGTGGGATTTCAGTAGAAAAGGTGTTTAAGGGTTAATTCGGAGGAAATTTATTTATGGCAACGATTAAGATTAAGCAAGTTCGGAGTAGAATAAATTGTCCGAAGGATCAAAAAGGCACATTAGATGCACTGGGTTTGAGAAAAATGAATCAAGTAGTTGAACATGAAGCTACGCCTTCTATTTTGGGCATGGTGGAAAAAGTTAAGCATTTGGTTTCTGTTGAGAAGTAATGTTTATTGTGTTTGATATTTAATTAGCTATAATATGGATTTGTCAAATTTGAAACCTGCGGCTGGTTCCACGCGGGAACGGAAGAGAGTTGGCCGTGGTCCGGGTTCTGGTTTAGGAGGAACTTCTACAAGAGGTCATAAGGGTGCTAAGTCTAGATCTGGTTATAAGCGTAAGATTGGCTTTGAGGGAGGTCAGATGCCTATCCAGCGGCGTTTGCCTAAATTCGGTTTCAAGAATATCAATAGAGTAGAATATAGAGCGGTTAATATTTCCTCTTTACAGCAATTAGCGGAGACGAAAAATCTCACGAGAATCGGTATTAAAGAGTTGAGAGAAGCGGGTTTTGTTTCCTCTTCTGCGTTGGTTAAAATTTTGGCTAAAGGAGAGTTGAAAACGAAGCTTGAGGTAGAGGCGCACGCATTTTCGAAGGCTGCGGAGGCTGCTATTACGGCTGTAGGTGGATCGGTTGTTAAACTCTAAGATATGAGAGCTGTTGAAACAATAAAGAATATCTGGAAGATTGAGGATCTGAGAAATCGGATCCTCACCACTCTTTTGTTTGTGGCGATTTATCGTTTTGGAACTTATGTGGTGCTTCCGGGTATTGATCCAAAAGCATTGACTGCTTTGCAAGAACAGACCCGAGGTGGTTTGATGGCTTTGTTGGATATGTTTTCAGGTGGTGCGTTTTCTAATGCTTCCATCTTTGCGTTGGGAATCATGCCTTATATTTCCGCTTCTATCGTGATGCAATTGTTAGCGATCGCTGTTCCTTCGTTTCAGAAATTGCAAAGAGAAGGAGAGAGTGGGAGACGGAAGATTAACCAATGGACGCGGTATCTGACGGTGGCTATTCTTTTATTTCAAGGACCAACTTATTTGGTGAACTTGAGTGTCCAGCTGAAGGCTGTGGGTGCGACGTTACCTGGAGGAATTTGGTTTACGGTATCTTCTGCGATAATTCTTGCGGCGGGAAGTATGTTTATCCTGTGGTTGGGTGAGCGTATAACCGATAAGGGCGTGGGAAATGGTATATCTTTTATTATCTTAGTTGGTATTATCGCTCGTCTTCCTCATTCTTTGTTTCAAGAGTTTGTGTCTCGGACAAGTGAAAGAACTGGCGGTTTGGTGATGTTTCTTTTTGAAATGTTATTTTTATTGCTGGTGATCGCAGGCGCTATTTTGCTGGTACAAGGGACGAGAAAAGTTCCTGTGCAATATGCGAAGAGAATTATTGGTAACAAACAATATGGCGGAGCCCGACAATATATTCCATTGAAGGTCAATGCGGCAAATGTGATGCCAATCATCTTTGCTCAAGCGATTATGTTTATTCCTATATCCATCGTGGGCTTTTCGACTTCTAGTGAGCAATCAGGATTTTGGGCGGCTTTTATGGATAATACGGGATTCTGGTATAATTTCGTATTTGCGGTTTTGATTATCTTATTTACCTATTTTTATACGGCAATCACGATTAATCCGACGCAAATGTCTGATGATTTAAAACGTAATAATGGTTTTATCCCTGGAGTTAAACCAGGTCGGGACACGAAAGAATACTTGGACACCATTATGGATCGCATTACGCTTCCGGGAGCATTCTTCTTGGCGCTTGTCGCAATCTTGCCTGCTTTTGCGAGAATTGCGGGTGTGAGTATGGAGTTTTCTCAATTTTTTGGAGGAACTTCCTTGTTGATTCTTGTTGGTGTGGTTTTAGATACGTTGCAACAGATCGAAAGCCATTTGTTGATGCGTCATTATGACGGGTTGTTGAAATCAGGAAGAATCAAAGGTCGCGCGGCTGTAGCTTATTGATTGAGATGATTTATCTAAAAACAGAGGAAGAAATAGAACTGATGTATCATGCTAATCAGCTGGTTGGCATGACTTTGGGAGAATTAGCTAAACATATTTCCCCAGGTGTGACGACTCTGGCTTTGGATAAGATTGCGGAAGAGTTTATTCGTGATCATGGGGCTACACCTGCGTTTTTAGGATATGGGGGATTCCCGAATTCTATTTGCGTATCAGTAAATGAGCAAGTGGTACATGGCATACCGTCTTCGAAGAGAATCTTAGAAGATGGGGATATTGTATCGATAGATTGTGGTACAGTTTTGAATGGATTTGTGGGTGATTCCGCATATACTTTTGAGGTGGGTGAAGTTTCTGTAGAGGTTCGACGGTTATTAAAAACGACAAAGGAATCTCTTTATATAGGGATACAAGCTGCTGTCGAAGGACATCGAATAGGTGATATTAGTTCTGCTGTTCAGGTTTATAATGAGGCTAATGGCTATTCGGTCGTGCGTGAATTGGTAGGACATGGTATTGGAAGGCAGATGCATGAAGAGCCTGAAGTTCCTAATTATGGACGGCGGGGTTGTGGTTCTCTATTACGTAAGGGGATGTGTATTTGTATTGAACCTATGATCAATATGGGGAGTAAGAATGTGGTTTTTGAAAAGGATGGTTGGACTGTTCGAACCAGAGACCGAAAACCATCGGCCCATTTTGAACATTGTATCGCAATTTATCCAGAGGGGCCTCGGATATTATCTTCGTTTGATTTTTTAGAAAAGGTGCTTAATAATAAGTGAATTGAAAAATGGCTAAGCAAGCGGCAATTGAGAAAGATGGTGTGATAGTGGAAGCATTGTCAAATGCGATGTTTCGTGTAGAGTTGGAGAATGGGCATGAGATAACGGCTCATATTTCCGGGAAAATGCGGATGCATTATATTAAAATTCTTCCGGGAGATAAGGTACGGGTGGAAATGTCCCCCTATGATCTGTCGAAAGGTAGAATAGCTTTTAGATATAAATAAAAAATGAATACGATATGAAAGTTAGAGCTTCTGTGAAAAAGCGGACTCCTGAGTGCAAGATTGTCAGGAGAAAAGGACGCTTGTATGTGATTAATAAGAAAAATCCTAAGTATAAATTACGTCAAGGATAAAATTATTATTTTCGCGAAATAAAAAAATGTAAGAAATATGGCTATAAGAATTGTTGGTGTAGACCTGCCACAAAATAAGAGAGGAGAGATTGCCTTGACCTATATTTATGGAATTGGTCGGAGTGCGGCAAACTCTATTTTGGCGAAAGCTGGTGTTGATCGTGACATCAAAGTTAAAGATTGGACTGATGATCAAGCGGCTAAAGTTCGTGAAATCATTGGTGCAGAGTATAAAGTGGAGGGAGACCTTCGCTCTGAGGTCCAACTGAACATCAAGCGTTTGATGGATATTGGTTGTTATCGTGGAATTCGTCACCGTTTAGGCCTTCCGGTAAGAGGTCAAAGCACGAAGAATAATGCACGGACTCGTAAGGGGAAGAAGAAAACAGTTGCAAATAAGAAAAAGGCTACTAAATAATAATTAGAGTTGATATGGCAAAAAAAACAGTCGCAGCAAAAAAAAGAAATGTGAAGGTTGACGCTTGTGGCCAAGCGCACATTCATTCATCTTTTAACAACATTATTGTGTCTTTGGCTAATAGCGAAGGGCAGGTAATTAGCTGGTCTTCGGCAGGGAAGATGGGCTTCCGGAGCTCTAAGAAGAACACGCCTTACGCTGCTCAGATGGCCGCACAGGATTGTGCGAAAGTTGCGTATGATTTGGGCTTGCGTAAGGTTAAGGTCTATGTAAAGGGGCCAGGAAACGGACGTGAATCCGCTATTCGTACGATCCATGGTGCGGGAATTGAGGTGACAGAGATTATTGACGTGACACCATTGCCACATAATGGATGTCGTCCTCCTAAGAAAAGAAGAGTATAAATTATTATTGGTTTTTCTTAATTGTATTTGAATCGGGAATTGTGAATAGATTGCAAAATAACCTTATCCTCTCTGTAATCGCGGCTGCACGGTTCTTGATTCAAGTAAAATTTAAAAGTTAAATAAAATGGCAAGATATACTGGACCAAGAACAAAAATTGCCCGTAAATTTGGCGAGGCGATATTCGGTGCGGATAAAGTTCTTTCAAAGAAGAACTATCCTCCTGGACAACATGGGAATTTAAGAAAAAGAAAGACTTCTGAGTATGGTACTCAGTTAAAAGAAAAGCAAAAGGCGAAATATACTTATGGCGTGTTGGAGCGTCAATTCCGGAACTTATTTGAAAAGGCTTCACGTAAAAAAGGTATTACGGGTGAGAATTTGCTTCAATTGCTGGAAAGCCGTTTGGATAATGTCGTATTCCGTTTAGGAATCGCTCCTACGCGTGCGGCCGCACGTCAGTTGGTTTCTCATCGTCATATTACGGTCGATGGAAGTGTTGTGAATATTCCTTCTTATTCCGTAAAACCAGGTCAGATTGTTGGCGTTCGTGAGAAGTCTAAGTCTCTGGAAGTGATTGCTGATTCGTTGGCTGGATTTAATCACAGCAAATATCCGTGGTTTGAATGGGATCAAGCGGCATTGTGTGGTAAAATGCTTCATGTACCGGCAAGAGCGGATATTCCTGAAAACATCAAAGAACAGTTAATTGTAGAGTTGTATTCTAAACAATAATTGATATCCATGGCGATTTTAGCATTTCAAAAACCTGATAAAGTATTAATGTTGGAGGCGGACAACTTTTTCGGTAAATTCGAATTTCGTCCGTTGGAGCCTGGCTACGGCATTACCATAGGCAATGCTTTGCGCCGTATTCTCCTATCGTCTCTTGAGGGTTTCGCCATTACATCAATCAAAATAGAGGGAGTCAACCATGAGTTTGGAACGATTCCTGGCGTGATGGAAGATGTAACGAACATGATCCTCAATTTGAAACAAGTTCGTTTCAAACATTTTGTCGACGATATCGAGAATGAGAAAGTTTGTATTACTGTTTCGGGTACGGAAGTGTTCAAAGCCGGTGATATTGGTAAGCATTTAACGGGATTTGAGGTCTTGAATCCAGATTTAGTCATTTGTCGACTGGATCCGAGCGCAAGCTTCCAGATTGAATTGACGATCAATAAGGGACGTGGTTATGTCCCTGCCGATGAAAATCGGGATCCGAATGCGGAGGCTAATGTCATTGCGATTGATTCGATTTATACCCCAATTCGCAACGTTAAATATTCTGTTGAAAATTATCGTGTAGAGCAGAAGACGGACTATGAGAAATTGGTCCTCGAAATTTCTACCGATGGTTCAATTCATCCGAAAGAAGCGTTGAAAGAGGCTGCTAAGATTTTAATTCATCATTTCATGTTATTCTCCGACGAGAAGATTGCTCTCGAGAACACGGATACGGAGGGCAATGAAGAATTTGATGAGGAAGTTTTGCATATGCGTCAATTGTTGAAGAGTAAATTGGCGGACATGGATCTCTCCGTTCGTGCACTTAATTGCTTGAAAGCCGCTGATGTTGAAACTTTAGGTGAGTTGGTGAAATTTAACAAGAACGACTTATTGAAATTCAGGAACTTTGGTAAGAAGTCGCTTACGGAGCTTGATGAATTGCTTGAAAGCTTGAACCTTTCATTCGGTATGGATATCACGAAGTATAAATTAGATAAAGATTAATAACGATGAGACATAATAAGAAGTTTAATCACCTTGGTCGTAAGAGTGCGCATCGGAAAGCAATGTTGGCGAATATGGCTTCTTCATTGATCAAACACAAACGCATTTTCACGACTGTCGCTAAGGCGAAGGCTTTGCGGAAGTATGTTGAGCCGATTTTGACGAGATCAAAGACGGATACGACTCATTCGAGGCGTCAAGTTTTTAAACATTTGCAAAATAAGTATATTGTAACGGAGTTGTTTAATGGCGTTGCTCAAAAGATCGCTGATCGTCCAGGAGGATATACTCGTATTATCAAGACGGGTTATCGGTTGGGTGATAATGCTGCGATGTGCTTTATTGAGTTGGTTGATTACAACGAGAACATGTTGAAAGATACGACGGCTAAGAAGGTGACAAGAACCCGTCGTTCTCGTAAGAAGTCTACAAATGAGGCGGTGGCTGAGCAGCCGCAACAAACCGTAGATGCGTCTTCTGAGGCTCCTGTTACTGAGGAGAATAAAGCGGAGTAATAGATACGGATTCGTTTATAGAGGGGGGAGACATGCCGGTCGGGCATGTTTCCCTTTTCTTTTTTAGAATAGCTTTTTTCCTTTTGAAGCGTAATCCCGCAGATGAGAAATCGATACTCCGTACTTTTGAAAGTGCGTAAAGATTGGCGCATGGATTTAATGATACGAATCATGGAAAATAAAATGACAAGAAGGGGTTGGATGAAGGCCTCGCTTGCGGCATTAACATCATTGGCTGCGGCGAATAACATCCCTGTTTGGGCGGACATTAAGGGTCTGAAAGCAGTAAACGTTTCAAAAGTTTATATGACGAAAGAAATCTCTCCTGAGAGTTTAGTGCATATTTATGAGGCTGTTGGCCGTCCTGCAATGGGGCGTGTAGCGGTCAAGATCAGTACGGGTGAACCGGGTGGACATAATTTCTTGCAACCTGCTTTGATCAAGGATTTGGTGCAAAAAGTAAATGGAACGATCGTGGAATGTAATACCGCTTATGAGGGGCGCCGTAACACGACCGAAGTGCATTTGGCCGTCATTCGTGAGCATGGTTTTAATGATATCGCAAAGGTCGGCATTATGGATAGCGAAGGTGATATCGAGATTCCAGTAAAGGATATGAAACATTTAAAACACAATATTGTTGGTGCGCATATTAAGAATTATGATTTTATGATCAATTTGGCTCACTTCAAGGGGCATGCGATGGGTGGTTTTGGAGGTGTGCTGAAAAACCAGTCGATTGGTGTCGCTTCATCGGCGGGGAAAGCTTATATTCATACTGCGGGGAAGACGTCGAAGCCGTCTGAATTGTGGAGTAATTTGCCAGAACAAGACGCTTTCTTGGAGTCTATGGCTGCTTCCGCACAAGCGGTAGCTGATTATTTTGGTGACAAGATTCTTTATATTAATGTAATGAATAATATGTCTATCGACTGTGATTGCGACTCTAATCCTGAGGCTCCGAAGTTAAAGGATATAGGAATCTTGGCTTCGACGGATCCGGTGGCACTTGATCAGGCTTGTTTGGACTTGGTTTATGCTGTCAAACCGACGGAAGACAATGATAACCGGCCGTTGGTCGAGCGGATCAATAAGCAGCATGGTCGTCATACGGTGGATTATGCGGAGCGAATAGGTCTAGGTAGCAAGGATTATGAGATTGTTATGAAATAGGTTGATTGTTTCATATTTATGTATTTTGCGAAAGGACGATTGGACTTAGGAGATTACCGGTGGTCTGTTTTGGCGGAGTGTCTTTCTTTAAGGCGCTCCGTTTTTATGGGAGTTGTGGTTACATGACTGGAAGACTCCTTTGATCGTATTTATTCAGCGGCATAGTTGTCGGAGTGAGTGAAAACTAAAGAACCATTGCGTATTACTTTCGCGACGGATTTTATGTCAGCTTATCGAGGGAAGCTAGTTGCTCGGCAAACAGGAAGAAAAGACATTGGCAAGCAAAGTAAAAATTACTCGATAAGCAGGCCGAAAACTACTTAGTAAGCAGTACCCCCATCTACTTACTAAGCTGTTGCCGGTCGCATCGATAAGTAGTTACCCTCTCTGCTTAGTAAGTAGTTTTTGAGTTTATCAGGATTCCTTTTTATTCCCCTTTCGTTTCAAGAAATATCAAATTTCGCTCGCGAGAATTTCTAATATTTAATTTTGATACCCCCTCTTGAGCCGTGTTAAGCAAAATTCCGTATCTTTGTTCAGTCGAACTTAAAAAACAGGAGACATTATGGAAAACGAGAAGAAGAGATTGACACGTTCGGACCAAAAAATGATTGGCGGCGTGTGTGCGGGAATCGCGGAATATTTTGGCCTGGACCCGACGATCGTGCGGATACTGTATGTTTTAATGGTGTTTTTCGCGGGTTTTGGTATCTTGCTGTATTTGATTTTGTGGTTGGTTATGCCTAAAAAGGAGACAACAGTCTGATGGGTTTCGAGATCTCATCTGCATTCAGTCCGACGGGCGATCAGCCGGAAGCGATTGAGGCCCTATCGGAGGGCATTCGTTCCGGTGTGCCCTTTCAGACGTTGCTCGGGGTGACAGGGTCGGGTAAGACATTCACGATCGCTAACGTGATTGAGAAGGTCCAGCGCCCCACCCTCATCTTGAGCCATAACAAGACCTTGGCCGCCCAACTCTATAGTGAGTTCAAAGCGTTTTTCCCTAGTAATGCTGTGGAGTATTTTGTCTCTTATTATGATTATTACCAGCCGGAGGCTTATATTCCCTCGACCGATACTTATATTGAGAAGGATTTAGCGATCAACGAGGAGATCGACAAGTTGCGTTTGCGGGCTACGGCATCGTTGCTCTCGGGGCGGCGTGACGTGATTGTCGTCTCGTCGGTCTCATGCCTTTATGGAATGGCTGATCCTCGGGCTTTCGCGGAGAAGGTGATCCACCTGAAGCGGGGTGGCCGGATCGATCGCGACGAGCTGTTGCGGCGCTTGGTTGGCGCCTTATACATTAATAATAAGTTAGATTTTCAAAGCGGCTGTTTTCGGGTGAATGGGGATACGGTTGATATTTTTCCCGCGATCGAGACCTACGATGGAATGGCTTACCGGGTGGAGTTCTGGGATGACGAGATCGATCGGATTTCCTCGTTTGACCCCCACTCTGGTCAGGAATATGATGAACAAGACGAGCTAAATATCTATCCTACTAATCTTTTTGTTACTACGCAAGAACGGATCAACCAGGCGATCAGTCAGATTGACGTTGATCTTGGCACGCAAGTGGAGTTCCTGAAGGAAATCGGCAAGCCTTTAGAGGCGAAGAGACTCCTTGAGCGGGTGACTTTCGATTTGGAGATGATTCGAGAGTTGGGGCATTGCGCCGGCATCGAGAACTATTCCCGTTATTTTGATGGGAGAGCGCCGGGTGAGCGGCCTTTCTGCCTGTTAGATTATTTCCCCAAGGACTTCCTTCTGGTTGTCGATGAGAGCCACGTGACGATTCCCCAGATTCGGGCGATGTATGGTGGGGACTATGCCCGCAAGAAAAATCTCGTGGAATATGGTTTTCGCCTACCTGCGGCGGTTGATAACCGGCCTTTAACATTCGAGGAGTTTGAGTCGTTGACCCCGCTGGCCATTTATGTCAGCGCTACGCCTGCCGAGTATGAATTGGTCAAGAGCGAGGGCGTTGTAGTGGAGCAGGTGATCCGTCCGACGGGTTTGCTCGATCCAGTTATCGAGGTACGTCCTTCTCTGAATCAGATTGACGATTTAATGGAAGAAATTACAGCTCGGGCCTCAAAGGATGAACGGGTACTCGTGACGACCTTGACCAAACGGATGGCGGAGGAGCTGACCGCTTACTTAGGCCGTATGGGGGTGCGTTGCAATTATATTCATAGTGATGTGGATACCTTGGAGCGGGTGCAGATCATGGAGGACTTGCGTAAGGGCTTGTTCGATGTGTTGGTGGGTGTGAACTTGTTGCGTGAGGGACTGGATTTGCCGGAAGTTTCGCTGGTGGCGATCCTTGACGCGGATAAGGAGGGCTTCTTGCGTTCGCATCGTTCCTTGACCCAGACGGCAGGGCGAGCCGCTCGCAATATCCATGGGAAAGTTATTTTTTACGCCGATAAGATCACGGATAGTATGCGGCAAACGATCGACGAAACCAATCGTCGTCGCGAGAAGCAAATGGCTTATAACGAGGCGCATGGTATCACACCAAAACAAGTGAAGAAAAACACGACCTCTGCCTTGGTGGGTAAGCCCGCCGAAGTGGAGCCATATGCTTATGTGGAACCTCAAGTGAGTGTCGCGGCCGATCCGGTTGTCGCATACATGGATTCCTCGCAGTTGTCTAAGACGATTGAGCGGACGCGCAAGCGAATGACCGAGGCCGCCAAAAAACTAGACTTCCTTGAAGCGGCTCAGTTGCGGGATGAGTTGATCAAATTGGAAGATTTGTTGAAGAAGAAGACAGAGAAGGTATGAGTAGGTGGAGAAGGTTCATCGGAGGATTGGTGTTCTTGCTTTTAGCCCTTGTTTTCCCGGAGAAGATTTGGGCTTCTGGCCCGCTTGTCTATGAGACTCTGGAAGATCGTCAGTTGTTCGAACGTTATAACGCCATGGTGGGGAAGGCTGTCGCGGATTCTTCGATGGGGATTCGGCTTGTTCATGCGGCGCTTTTCTTTTTGGATAAACCATACGTGGCCGCGACATTGGAGAAAGAGCCGGAGGGGTTGGTGGTCAATCTCCGAGAATTGGATTGCACCACATTGATGGAGACGGCTTTGGCCTTGGCCCGAACCGATGACGGAAGTTATGAAACTTTCCGGAACCAATTGCGGCTGATTCGCTATCGAGAGGGAGAGATTCATGACTATACGGATCGCTTGCATTACATCGTAGATTGGCTTTATGAGAATCAGCGAAAAGGAATCGTGGAAGACGTGAGTCGCTTGGTTGGCGGCGAAATGTTGCCCCTTGCGCTTAACTTTATCTCAACGCGTCCGGATAGTTATAAGCAGTTGAAAAATCAGCCGGCGTTGGTTGCCAAAATTGAGGCTCAAGAGGCTGCGATTAATGCTCGTTCCTATTTTTATTTGCCGAAAGCACGGATTGATTCTTGTGCGACGCATATCCAATCGGGCGATATTGTCGCTTTTGTTACGACGATCAAAGGATTGGACGTTACGCATGTAGGAATCGCTTATTGGTTGGATGGACGCCTGACTTTCATCCATGCCTCCTCTTCGGCCAAGCGGGTGATCGTGAATCCGGAATCGCTGGCTGACTATGCGGCATCAATTAAAAGCTGCCGAGGATTGTTGGTGATCCGGCCTCTCTCATTGGAATAATTCAAACGCGAACTTTAAACCTATCCCATCGTATTTCCAGCGGTCGAATCCCGCGAAAATACCAATATTGAAGATATTGTTGCCAATACCATATCCGATTTCCGTATAGCTTGGGAGAGCCGGTGTCCAAAGCTGGCTCAGATAGAATCGCTCCGTGACGATATAACGAGAAGCGATTTGTAAATACTTGGGTGATTTACTTAGGAATCGGAACAAAACGAATGGGCTTTCATACATGATGTGCGCTTGCGCGTATTTATCGGAGGCGTTGAACCATTCGCCACTGAGTAAATTGAAAACGCCCCCGATTTGATCGTTCCAGCTCTCTGGGAAGTTTCGGCGGGAGAAATATTGGAATTCAGCGAAATAGGTTGACTTCTGTTGGGCATAAAAGCCTCCGCTGAGATGGTAGTTGAGGGTCCGACAAAGGCCTAAGGGAATGCTTTGATGCATATCCGCTTCCACCCGGCAATAATCGCCTGAGCTTCCCATAATACCGGGGATTGCCTTGGCCACGTTCAGCGAGAAAGTGGGATAGGGAGAGTAGAGGTATTCTTTTCGGAAGCCATCCATCCGGTAATATTGACGAGGAGTATAGACGAAACCAATGGACGGAACGAAATCATGATAATTGCTGAAAGCCAAATCTTCTAATAACCCACCAGGAGGGATGATATTGGATTCGGGACGAATCGGTGTCCGTTGATGATAGGTGAGTCGGGTGTCCAGCTCAAAGCCATTGAATAGCTCGATGTCATTCCTGAGTTCCACATAATAATGGCGGAAATAATCCAGGTTCAAGTCGTCGAAGTTGATATGGATTTGATTATGGTTAGGTGTGTTGCTCAAGATGTCTTGAATCTGGTCGGTGATTTTAGATGAATAAGTTTGGTTATCGTTCCCGAGAGAAAGGTTCAGCCGTCCCCTTTTTTCAGGGAGATATTCCCATTCCGCCCGTAGGTGGAGAAAGATTTCTTTTCTTTTGAACACGAAACCGATGTCTGGATTGAAACGGAGTTGCCGGTCGCGAGCGAAAGTCTTGCTAAGCCGGAATTCTTGTTTATAAGTGATGCCATTCCGATGCGAATAGCCCAATTGGAATGGATTGAGCAAGCCGGAGTACTTGATTCGTGTTGAGTTCACGTCCCAGTTCCATGAGCCGGCTAACATCTGGGCCACTTCGTTTGATTTTTTTAAGAAAGGGCTTGTGCTTTTGCTGATGATAGACGTGTCGGGAGCCGCGGAGTGAGTCAGCAATGTGCTTTCTTCAGGGGAGAGGGGAAGGTCTCTTTTTTTTGCCCAATAAGAGGAGTCCTTGGAAAGGTTTTCCTCGCTTTTCTCGATTCGGAAATAGTTGCTCAGGTCTAGGGAATGACGTTTTAACGTGCCTGGTTCCAGTAGTTTGATCCCGCTATATTGGTAGGCAACGTGGTAGCGGCTGACCACCGCATTTCCCAGTAATTTATATCGTAAGAAAATGTCCGCGCTTTCTGGCAGGAAGTAGTGATAAGTCTTTTCGCTAAAGTTTAAGACCACGTTGAACTCCGCGAACGAATAACGACCATTCATGTCCATCTTGCAAATAAGCCAGCTTTTATCGAGGATGTAAAGCAATCCACAAATCAATTTAGGACTCCATTGCTTGGGGTAGAAACTGATGACATAGACCTTATTCCCCTCGATGATTTCCTCCCGAGTTAGCTCAAAACGGTAATGTTTGAACGCGTTCGGAGCCGTAGGAAGAAAGATGGCTTCGTTATAAGCCGTTTGGGAATAAATATTGAGGTTGAGGAATGTCATGGCTTCCATTTGTTTTTTTGCGTTGGGGAGGCGGTTCGCGTTGATCGCCTTAACTGTGTGGATGAAGTTATTGGGCGCATTGTATCGGGAATTGGTTACCAATTCGAAAAATTGGTCGTTAATTCGCCAGTCAAGCGGGAAGAGATGGTTGGCGAAGCGAATCAAGAAGTTTTTCTTTAGGATTTCGGTTCTTCCTTTTAAATAGATTTCCGCTCGGTATTCTTGAATGATTTGTTCATAAACCTCCGCCTTCTCGATCACGTGCGCCATGATAGTTTCCGCTTCCTTGTCTTCAGGAGGAAGTTGTTTTTTATGAATAAGCGTTTCGGCGGATACTTGCAAGGTAGCCGTCATGAAAAGTAAGATAAGGATTCGGATCTTGATGCGCATGAACACCTCTTTTTAGACAAATAACAGAGCAAACATACGGAATAAATGTGGATTTTTCAATTGATCGCGCGAAATGATTAGTCAAAAGGAGAATAAAATATCAAATTGTTTTGGTGGCATTGAAAAGTTCTCTATATTTGTGCTCCATAAGTATGTTATTTAACAGTCGTGGTGAAACAGCAAAAGAGAGAAGAGGAAGTCGATTTCTCGACGAGTTTATCGGAAGTCTGGAGGCTCTTGACCGGCAAAGAACGTGAGATCCTCCGGAATAGCTCATTTATCCAGCACTTTAAACGGAATGAGTTGATTTATTGTGAGGGGGAAGAGCCGAAGGATATGATGTGCTTGCTGAAAGGCAAGGTGAAGATATTCAAGGATGGAGTGGGTGGCCGGAGTCAGATTATCCGGATGATTAAGCCGATCCAATATTTTGGCTATCGGGCCAGTTTCGCTCAAGAGGACTACTTGACAAACGCGTCCGCTTTTGAGGCGTCAACCGTTTGTATGATACCGATGGTGGTCGTGCGTGATCTGATCAAGGGAAATTCGGATTTGGCGATGTTTTTCATCCGACAGTTGTCTGTCGATTTGGGCATAGCTGACGAGCGGACGGTCAATTTGACCCAAAAACATATTCGTGGGCGGCTCGCGGAATCGTTGCTTTTCTTGAAAGATAGCTATGGCTTGGAGGAAGATGGAGCGACGCTGAGCATTTATTTGGCGCGTGAGGACTTGGCGAATCTTTCGAATATGACGACCTCGAACGCCATCCGTACGCTTTCGACTTTTGTGGCCGAGCATATTATCGCGCTCGACGGCCGTAAGATCAAGTTGATTGATGAGGATCGGTTACGGAAAATCAGCCGAATGGGATAATGGCGCTCCTGAACGTGTTCGTATGTGAAGAGCGGTATTTGGTTCAGTGAAACGCCACTTAAGGAAACAAATTGTTTTTCCATGATGCATAAATTTGTGGATTCAATGATAATCTCTACCTTTGTGTCTCGAACAACCATTGGGGCTGACCGGTTTTGACAGCGGGCAGAAGTGGTTTGTAAGCATGTAGCGCGTGGTCGGCTAGCGCTTAAATCTCAGACGGCGAACAATTAACTGGCGAAGAAAACTACGCTCTCGCTGCTTAATCGAAGTACAGTAGATTGAAGCTTAATCTCCGCGAAAGTCGTGGAGACGTGACATCACCCGGATGCTGTGGCTCCGAAGCGTTCCGAACAGGTGGTGCAGCAATATCGGAGATAGTTTGAGGTTAGCCTCGAGTCTCAAATGAAGCTTTAGAGGATAAGGTTCAAGTGGGTGGCTTCGGTCTTGCTTGTTCCCGACAATGAAGGCGAAGATAAACATGTAGAAAGCAGATTAGTTCCTCGTTTGGACGAGAGTTCGAATCTCTCCAGCTCCACGGATGCCGCTGATTTTTCAGTGGCATTTTTTATTATAGTCGCTTTATTTGAGTGGCGTTCCAACTCGAATCTGATTTTTGAACCATTCAACCTTCTCATTCTTATTTGATCGTATCGCGTTCAAAAAGAGGCTCTATTATAATGCCTATCGTGAGGTGCTTATAATGCCTGTTATAAGGTGTTCATAATGCCTATTGTAAGCGCCTTATAATGCCTAGTATTGTTTTTTCATTCTAGGCGGGGTGATTTTGTCTTCATTGGGAGGGTGATTTTCTTTGTCTGAATTTATCTTAAATTGGAAGGCGGATTTTGCTATGGCGTATATCGTTTGAGACGAATAGATATTTATTCTGTCAGAAATTCGCGGGGATATTAGGATCGTTTGTTTGAAATAAACCTTTTTTCCTGTATAAAGAATGTATAAAATCAAGATTAACGGTGAATTTGTCCTACATTTGTGAGGTTTTTTTCAGCCATGTATCCTTTATCTAAGGTTAAGCAAGTTAAGGCCGAGGCTAAGAAACACAATATGAGTGAAACTATTATAAATGTTAATTATGGATAAACAAATGTTGAAAGCTACAATGAATCAACTGAAGCAAATGGCTTTATTCGCCGTGGGGCTATCTGTGTTGAGTGCCTGCGGTGGGCAAAGCGGAATGAATTTAGGCGATGATGAGTTCGCGGTTATGGCGGTACAATCGACCTCAAGTGATCAAGCGGCCTCCTATCCGGCGACGATTAAGGGAACCCAAGACATCGAGATTCGTCCCCAGGTATCGGGTTTCGTGGTTAAACTATGTGTGGATGAGGGTGCGACAGTCAAGAAAGGGCAAGCCCTGTTTTTAATTGATGATACGCAATATAAAGCCGCGTTCCGGCAGGCGGAAGCCCAGGTGAAAGTGGCGGAGGCGAATGTCAATACGCTTTCTTTGACGGAGAAGAACAAGAAGATGTTGCATGAGCAACAGATCATCAGTGATTTTGAGTACCAAACGGCGGTTAACAATCTCCTTTCCGCTGAGGCGAGTTTAGCGCAGGCGAACGCGGCCTTGGTAAGCGCGAAGCAGAACTTGGATTTCTGCACGGTAACGAGTCCTTCAAATGGTGTCGTGGGAACGTTCCCTTACCGTGTGGGCGCTTTAGTGAGCGCTTCGATCAGCGAACCGATGACGACGGTTTCTGAAATTAATAATATGTATGTGTATTTCTCCATGACCGAGAAAGACCTCTTGGGCTTGACCCGGGCGGGTGGTACCTTGAAAGAGCAATTGGAGAAAATGCCGGCCGTGAAGTTGCAATTGGCTGATGGCTCAATGTATGAGTTCGAAGGTAAGATTGACGCCGTGAGTGGCGTGATTGATCAATCGACCGGTTCGGTCAGCATGCGGGCGATTTTCCCGAACGAGAAGAACATCTTGCGAAGCGGTGGTATGGCGAATGTTATCTTCCCTTACGTGATGGAGAATGTGATCTTGATCCCGCAGAACGCGACGGTCGAGATTCAAGATAAAAAGTTCGTTTATGTCCTTCAAGCAGATAATACAGTGAAATATACGGAGATAAAGATCTCAAACATGAATGATGGACAGGATTATATCGTGATGAGCGGATTGAAATCGGGCGATAAGATCGTAACGGAAGGTGTGCAAACATTAAGGGACGGTCAGAAGATCACTCCGATTACCCAAGAGCAGCAGGAGGCGAAATACCAACAAGCGTTGCAAGATCAGCGGGAGGGTAACTTATCGACCGCTTTCAATTAATTGTTTAGGTATTAGTCTGATTTATTAAAATGTAGAGAAGAATGAAGCTAGATAGATTTATTAATCGTCCGGTATTATCGACCGTCATTTCCATCTTTTTGGTCATCTTGGGTTTGATCGGTCTGGCAACATTGCCTATTACTCAATACCCGGACATCGCGCCACCTACAGTCTCGGTGAGCGCGACCTATACGGGCGCGAACGCGCAAGCCGTATTGAATTCCGTGATCTCTCCGTTGGAGGACCAGATCAACGGTGTGGAAAACATGATGTATATGACCTCTACGGCTACCAATAATGGATCGGCTCGTATCACGGTTTATTTTAATCAAGGTACGGATCCGGATATGGCACAGGTCAATGTCCAGAACCGTGTCACTCAAGCGCAAGGTCTGTTGCCCGCGGAGGTTACGCGTGTCGGTGTGACGACTTACAAACGCCAGACATCCATGTTGATGGTCTTTTCCGTGTATGATAAGGAAGATAAGTACAATATTGAATTTATCGAGAACTATGCCAATATCAACTTGATCCCTGAGATCAAGCGTGTAAAGGGTGTCGGTGACGCGAACGTGATGGGTATGGATTATTCCATGCGTATTTGGTTGAAGCCGGATGTGATGGCTCAGTATGGTTTGGTCCCGAGTGATATTTCTAATGTCTTGGCTGAACAGAATATAGAGGCCGCGCCTGGTCAGTTTGGTGAGCGGGGTAATCAGTCGTTCCAATACACGATCCGTTATAAAGGACGTTTGTCTTCTGAGGTTGAGTTTGAGAATATCGTTATCAAGTCACTTCCGGATGGAGAGATCCTTCGTTTAGGCGACGTGGCGGATTTGGAGTTGGGCCGTTTGACTTATGGCTTTAACAATACGGTTGATGGCCATAAAGGTGTCACTTGCGTGGTTTACCAGATGGCCGGCACGAACGCGACGGAGACAGTCGAGAACTTGGAAGCCGTTCTCGCGGATTATGAGAAGAACCTGCCAGAGGGTATTGGTATCAACATCGCGATGACGACCAACGACTTCTTGTTCGCTTCTATTCACGAGGTGATCAAGACGTTGATCGAGGCGTTTATCTTGGTGTTCGTGGTGGTGTACATCTTCTTGCAAGATATGCGTTCGACGTTGATCCCGGCGATCGCGATCCCGGTCGCGTTGATCGCGACATTCTTCGCGTTGAAACTTATCGGCTTTAGCTTGAACTTGCTTACCTTGTCCGCATTGGTGCTGGCGATTGCCATAGTGGTGGATGATGCCATAGTCGTCGTGGAGGGAGTCCACGCGAAATTGGATCAAGGTTATAAGTCGACCAAGCAGGCGGCTATAGATGCCATGAGTGAGTTAGGTAGCGCGATCGTGTCCATCACATTGGTCATGATGTCCGTGTTTATCCCGGTCAGCTTCATGTCGGGTACGGCTGGTACCTTCTATCAGCAGTTCGGTTTGACGATGGCGTTCGCGATCGGTTTCTCGGCGATCAATGCCTTGACTTTGTCCCCGACACTTTGCGCGATCTTGTTGAAACCGCATCCCGCGGAGGGCGAGGAAGTAGCTCCCTTGAAAGAGCGTGTAGGCACAGCCATGAAGGAGTCTCGGAAGATCATGATCCGTCGTTATAGTGAGGCAATTGGTCGGTTGTTGCACCCAAGTATTACGATTCTTTTCACGGTGATCGCGGTCTTGGGTATGATTTTTGGCTTCTTTAATTTCGGTGAGCATCCTTTCTTGACGATCGTTTTCGCCTTGATCAGTATCTTGGCATTCTTTGGAATGACGACCGATAAATTCAAGAAAGCGTTTAATGAATCTTACGAACGGATTTTGGGCCGATACAAGAATGGCGTGTTGTTCTTTATTCAAAAGAAGATCATTTCCGCGATCGCCGTAATCGCGTCAATCGTCTTGTTGGTGGTCTTAATGAATACGACTCCAACCGGTATGGTGCCGAACGAGGATACAGGTACGATCATGGGTTCTGTTACCTTGCCGCCTGGAACCTCTCAAGAGCGAGCGATGGAGGTGTTGGCGCAAGTTGATAGCTTGATCGCTGCCGAGCCGGCCGTTGCCTCTCGAACCGTCATTTCCGGTTTCAGCTTTATCGGTAGTGGTCAGGGACCTTCTTATGGTTCTATCATTGTTAAATTGAAGGATTGGAGTGAGCGTTCCTTGACGCAAAGTTCCGATATCGTTTACGCGACGTTGTTTATGCGTGCGCAAAAGGTGTTTAAGGATGCGCAAGTCTTGTTCTTCGCGCCGCCTATGATCCCGGGTTATTCGATTTCGACGGATATTGAGTTGAATATGCAGGACAAGACGGGTGGTAGCTTGGATCGTTTCTTCGAGGTGGTCAACTCCTATACGGCGGCATTGGAGGCTCGTCCGGAGGTGAACTCCGCTCGTACCAACTTTAACCCGAGTTTCCCGCAGTATCAGTTGGATATTGACGCGGCCGCTTGTAAAAAGGCGGGAATTAGCCCAAGTGATATCTTGACGACGATGCAAGGTTATTTCGGTGGTCTTTACGCTTCGAACTTCAACAGTTTCGGTAAGATGTACCGTGTCATGATCCAGGCGGAACCGGAAGCGACGAAAAATATGGAGTCGTTGAATCGAATAAAGGTTCGTTCGAGCAATGGGGAAATGGCGCCGATCACGCAGTTCACGTCTTTCAAGAAGATTTATGGTCCGGATGTTATTAGTCGTTTCAATTTGTATACTTCAATTCAGGTGATGGTCGCTCCGGCGGCGGGTTATACTTCCGGTCAGGCTTTGCAAGCGATCGCGCAAGTGGCGGAAGAGAATTTGCCTGCGGGCTTCGACTATGAGTTGGGTGGTATGGCTCGTGAGGAGGCACAGACGACTAACACGACGGGTATTATTTTCATCTTGTGTCTTGTGTTCGTCTACTTGTTGCTGAGTGCCCAGTATGAGAGTTACATGCTGCCTTTGGCCGTCTTGTTCTCGATTCCGTTTGGTTTGCTTGGTAGCTTTATCTTCGTGAATGGTATGAACTCGTTGGGTAGTATTCCGGCCTTGCGAATGATCATGGGCTCGATGTCTAACGATATTTATATGCAGATCGCGTTGATCATGTTGATCGGTTTGTTGGCGAAGAACGCGATCTTGATCGTAGAGTTCGCCCTCGACCGTCGTAAGATGGGTATGAGCTTGACTTGGGCCGCTGTCTTGGGTGCCGCCGCCCGTCTGCGCCCGATCTTGATGACCTCGTTGGCGATGATTATTGGTTTGCTCCCGTTGATGTTCGCCTTCGGTGTCGGCGCTCACGGTAACCGGACATTGGGCGCGTCCGCGATCGGTGGTATGTTGATTGGTATGATTTGCCAGATCTTTATCGTTCCGGTGTTGTTCGTCGCGTTCCAGTACTTGCAGGAGAAGATCAAGCCGCTTGTATGGGACGACTTGGACAACAGCGATATGAGTACGGAGATAGAACAATATGCACAATCTAAAGATTAAAGACGGATTAGGATGAAAACAAGAAATATATTTTATTTAATGTGCGCGACTGCTTTTTTAAGCAGTTGCCACATTTACAAAGCGTATGAACGTCCGGAGGAGATCAATGCCGATGGCATTTATCGCGACGCGGTTTCTTTGACGGATACGCTGGCCGTGTCGGATACGACAACCATTGGCAATTTGCCTTGGCAAGAGGTTTTCAAGGATCCTCAGTTGCAGGCGTTGATTGAGGAGGGCTTGGCGAATAACGTGGACTTGCAAGCGGCGATTCTTCGGGTAGAGGAAGCGAAAGTCATGTTGACTTCGGCACGTTTGTCCTTCTTGCCGTCGATTAATTTGGCGCCGCAAGGAGCGATTACGAAAATGGAGAACACGGATTATGTCAAGTCTTATACTGCTGCGGCGGCCGCGAGTTGGGAAATTGATTTGTTCGGCAAGTTGTTGAACGCGAGCCGTGGACAAAAAGCCGCTTATCTGCAAAGCCAATATACGCAACAGGCGGTCCGTTCGCAAATCATTTGTGGCATCGCGAACGCGTATTATACGCTGTTGATGCTGGATCGTCAAGTAGAGATCACGACTGAAACGGTAGGTATTTATAAGGAGAACGTTCGGGCGATGGAGGCGATGAAGATCGCGGGTATGACCACGGAAGCGGCGGTTGCGCAGACACGAGCCGTTTACCATCAGGTTTCCGCCAGCTTGATCGACTTGAAACGTCAAGTTCGCGAAGTTGAGAACTCGTTGTCGGTCCTTTTGGCGCGTGCGCCGCAACAGATCGAGCGAGGGACATTGGATGGTCAAGTGATGCCGGAGAATCTGGTGACGGGCGTGCCATTGCAACTTTTGGAGAACCGTCCCGACGTGAAGGTGGCTGAGATGACACTGGCAAGCGCTTATTACACGACAAATCAAGCGCGGGCCGCGTTCTATCCAGGTTTAAACATCACGGCGACGGCAGGTTGGACGAATGGCTCGGGGGTGCAAGTCGCGAATCCGGGACAGTTCATGTTCCAAGCGTTGGCTTCTTTGGCTCAACCAATCTTCAATAATGGAAAGTTGGTAGCCAACTTGAAGGTCTCGAAAGCGGAAGAAGAGATCGCTCGGATGAATTACCAACAGACGATCTTGGAGGCTGGTCAAGAGGTTAGTGATGCCTTGCATTTGTATGACGCCACCAACAATCGTTTGATTGAGGACAAAGCCCAGATCGAGCAATTGGAGAAAGCGGTCGTTTATACGAAGTCGTTGTTCCAGAGTGGTGACGCGAGTTATTTGGAGATCTTGACCGCTCAGCAAAGCTTGTTGAGTGCCCAACTGACGGAGGTGTCTGATAACGTGCAGCGGATGCAGGCCGTGATCACTTTGTATAGCGCTCTCGGTGGAGGTAGATAGTTTAACCTTTTAAACTCATACAATTATGATTAGTCCTTTAGCTTATGTAGACGCGAGCGCGAAGATCGGCAAGAACGTGACGATTTATCCGTTCGCTTATATTGACAAGAATGTGGAGATTGGCGATGATTGTGAGATCATGCCTTACGCGAGCGTGATGAATGGCACGCGCATGGGAAAGGGGAACCGGATTTTCCAGAATGCGGTCTTGGGCGCCGAGCCTCAGGATTTCAGGTTTAAGGGGGAAGATTCGACCTTGGTGATTGGTGATCAAAATGTCATCCGCGAGAACGTGGTGATCAACCGGGCAACTCATGGCGATGGGAAGACACAGATTGGAAATGGCAATTTCATTCACGAGGGTGTCCACATTTCGCACGATTGCCATATTGGTAATCATTGCGTGATTGGTTATGGAAGCAAACTTTCGGGAGATTGTCTCTTGGAGGATTGTGTGATCTTCGGTGGAAATATTTTGGCAAGCCAGGGCTGCCGGGTGGGCTGCTGGTCAATGATCCAGACAGGTTGCCGTTTCCGACGGGATATTCCGCCCTATATCGTGGCCGCGAAAGAGCCAACGAGTTATTATGGCATTAACGCCATGATCTTGGAGCATGAAGGTTTTTCCGATAAGGTCATCAAGCACATGAGTCATGCTTATCGAATCATTTATCAAGGCAATACGAGCCTTTTTGACGCGTTGTTGATGATCAAGGACCAGGTGCCCATGAGTGAGGAGATCCAGCATATCATGGACTTTATCAATGCCTCGAAATTGGGTATTATCCGATAAAGCCCAAGAGAATAAATAGACAATGCCCGTCTAGGAAAATTTTTCCGGGACGGGCATTTTTTTGTCTATATAAAGACATTTTATTCCTGTATCGCCTCCCGAATCCGGATCAGCTTTTGGAGGAGGCCTTCGAGCGCGTCAAGCCGGAGCATATTTGCCCCGTCCGATTTTGCGATGGATGGATCGGGGTGGGTCTCGATGAAGAGTCCATCGGCATTGACCGCGATGGCCGCTTTGGCGATCGTTTCGATAAGAGTGGGGAGGCCTCCCGTGACGCCCGTTGTCTGGTTGGGCTGTTGCAGCGAATGGGTCGCGTCCATGACGACGGGATGGCCCAGTGAGCGCATGAGAGGGATTCCCCGGAAGTCTACTACCAAGTCCGTATAGCCGAATGTCGTTCCCCGTTCGGTGAGCATCACTTGGGTGTTGCCCGCGTCAACGACTTTTTGGGCGGCGAATCGCATCGCTTCGGGGGAGAGGAATTGCCCTTTTTTGATGTTGACGATCTTACCCGTTCGTGCGGCGGCGACCAAAAGGTCTGTTTGGCGGCAAAGGAAGGCTGGGATTTGTAGCATATCGACGTATTCGGCGGCGATCGTGGCCTCATGCGACTCATGGATATCCGTGACGGTTGGGATTTGGAATGTTTCCCCGACTTTCCGGAGTACGCGCAGAGCTTTTTCATCGCCAATACCCGTAAAGGAGTCTAACCTTGATCGGTTCGCTTTCCGGTATGAGCCTTTGAATACGTAGGGGATGCCTAGGCGAGTCGTTATTTCCGTAATCTTCTCGGCGATATGAAGGGCCATCGTCTCTCCTTCGATCACGCAGGGTCCTGCCAATAGGAAGAACGAGTCATTTGTTTTTAAGTCGTTTAAAGTAACTGTCATGATGTTTGGATAAGTTCAAGAATATGATTGATTTTTTCTTCGGTAGGAAGTGCCGTGTCAATCCAGTGGATCGTTAAGCCTCGTCGCTCCATACCTCTGAACCAAGTCATTTGTCGTTTGGCGAATTGATGGATCGCGATCTCTAGTTGGGTGACCATTTCCTCGTATGTGAGCTTTTTCAAAAGGTAAAGCGTCAAGAATTTATATTCCAAGCCATAATAGAGGAGGTCTTCAGGCGCGATACCATTGGCCAAAAGAGTTTGTACTTCTTCGATCATGCCCGCGTCCAATCGTTCCCGGAGGCGTTTGGAGACGCGATCTCGCCGAGCGTCTCGCTCAATATGGATGCCGATGATCAAGCTGTCGATTGGGGCGTATTCGCGTTGATCGGGGGCTTGCGTTTTGTAAAACTCCTCGATTTCGATGGCCCGGATAGCCCGTTGGGCGGAATCGACGTCGGTCTTGTTGTGTAATGTCTTGTATGAGGCTAGGGTGCGCTCCAACTCGGCGAGCGATTTGCCTTTCAAGGCTTCCCTTAGGGCGGGATTTTGTGGAACGTCCAAGAGCTTGAATCCTTTCAGGACCGCTTCGATATACATACCTGTTCCTCCACAAAGGATCGCTTGCTTGCCTTTTTCCAGGATCGACGCGTAGGCTTTGTGGAAGTCATGCTGATACTCGAATACGTTGTATTTATAGCCCGGATCGTGGATATCGATCAAGTGGAAAGGGATTTTTTTCCCATTGACCGTATAATCCGCCAAGTCCTTCCCGGTCCCGATGTCCATCATCCGGTAGACTTGTCGCGAATCTCCGCTGATGATTTCCGCGTCGATCCGTTCGGCCAGCGCTGCCGCGAGGGCGGTCTTGCCGGAAGCTGTCGGCCCTAAAATGGTGATGAGTCTGTCTTTTTTCATGGCGGGCAAAATAAGCAAAAAAAGGGGAGAACGCAAAATCGAATGGCTTTTGAGGAGAGCATAAAAAAAGAGGGCGTGCCCCACAACGGGTACGCCCTCTCTATATAAACTCTCAAATGAATTGATTAGTCGTTTACAGATGCCATGTGAGCGATCAGATCCAATACCTTGTTCGAGTAACCGATCTCATTGTCATACCAAGAAACCACCTTAACGAACGTATCCGTCAAATAAACACCCGCGTTAGCGTCGAAGATAGAAGTCAACGTGCAGCCCAAGAAATCAGAAGAAACGACAGCGTCTTCCGTGTAACCCAGTACACCCTTCAACTCACCTTCAGAAGCCTCTTTCATAGCGGCGCAGATAGCCTCTTTCGTAGCCGGCTTAGCCAAGTTAACCGTCAAGTCAACAACAGAAACATCCAAAGTCGGGACGCGCATCGAGATACCCGTCAACTTACCGTTCAACTCCGGAATAACTTTACCAACGGCCTTAGCGGCACCCGTAGAAGACGGGATGATGTTGCCAGAAGCGGCACGGCCACCACGCCAGTCCTTCATCGACGGACCGTCAACCGTCTTTTGTGTAGCGGTCGTAGAGTGAACCGTCGTCATCAAACCATTTACGATACCGAACTTGTCGTTCAACACCTTCGCGATCGGAGCCAAGCAGTTGGTCGTGCAAGAAGCGTTAGAAACGAATTGCGTACCCTTTACATAAGTTTTCTCGTTGACACCGCAAACGAACATCGGCGTAGAATCCTTTGACGGAGCGGACATGACGACATATTTCGCGCCAGCTTGGATGTGAGCTTGAGCCTTCTCTTGAGTCAAGAACAAACCAGTAGACTCAACGACATACTCAGCACCAACCTCGTCCCACTTCAAATCAGCCGGGTTTCTCTCAGCTGTAACGCGGATAGCCTTTCCGTTAACGATCAATTTGCTGTTCTCAACGTCAGCCTCGATCGTGCCGTCGAACGCGCCGTGCATTGTATCATATTTCAACATGTAAGCCAAGTAATCTACCGGGCACAAGTCGTTAATACCTACGATTTGGATATCGTTTCTTGTTTGAGCTGCACGGAATACAAAACGGCCAATGCGACCGAAACCGTTAATACCTACTTTAATCATTTTGTTATACTTTTATGAGTTTATTAGAATATGTTTCGTGTTGAAAATCTCTCTCCTTTTTCCGGACGCAAATTTAGCGCTTGTTTTTTATTCGCGTTCATTTATGTCTTGGAAAAAAATCGCTCTCTAACAAAAATTAATGTTGGGGCGCGGCTTTCTTTTTGTGGAATATTTTATTCGTGATCCATTGGCGGATTTTCCGGATGCCCCACGACGTGATAAGCGGTTGGGCGATCTCCCAGAAAACGGGGACCAGGTTTTTCGCGACCGAGAGGTAGTCGCTCATCCCGAGGGAGGCGGAAGGCGCGCCCGCCGCTCCTTCCCGCGGCTTGACCCCCGCCGGTTTTTTCTCCTTTTTGGGGGAAGAGGGGAAGAGGATCGTCGATAAGCCCGAGAGGATCAAGCTCCCGGCGTTGGCCTGGAGGTAGGCGAGGTGTTCATTCAACTCGCGTTCCCGCGTCTCGCACGCCATTCTCACTCGTCGTTTCTCCGCTTGGAGTTTTTCCAGGGGTGTCTGCTGTTTGCTTGTCATTTCTGTCGTCGTTTGTCATTAAAGCCTCGATGATCTCGTTTTGGACGCGGGTCGTGATGCGGCGTCGATTCCCGGCTACGCACGCGATGATGATCACGTACATCAAAAATACGATCGCGAACCCGAGTCCCGTGTTGTCGAGCGTATCGCCCAGGAAGTAACCTATCGCCATGAAGATAAAGAGGATCGCGAATAGGATCAAGAACACCACGATTAAACCATACGAGAGAACCGCGGTCACTCGCCCGGTTCTCTCGTAGGTGTTTAGTTTTAGGAGTTCCAGTTTTAGCTTCGCGTAAGCCGAGAGGTCGTCTCTCAACTCATGGAAGATTTTTCCCGAATCTTTCTCCATACAGGTGGGGTTTTATTCCGCGGCCGCTTCTGCTGTCGTTTCTTCCACCTTGCCTTTCACTTTGCTCAGGACTTCGCTGCCGCTTTCTTTCGCCTTGGCGATCGCGGAGTTGATCTCGTCCTTCACCTTGCCGGCCACTTCTTTCAGGTTCTCCAGCAATTCTTCTCTCTTGTCCGTAGCGGCCAGATAGCCAACCGCCGCGCCAACCGCCGCGCCCACGATGAGGCCCAGCAACAGTTTAGAATCTACGTTTTTCATAACATTCCCTTTCTTTTAAGATTTAATGAAGTTCTTTGTTTATGGCCTACAAATATAGGCGATTCTGTTTGATTCGCGTGCTTTTTTCCGTCTTTTTTTGAATTATTCTTTGACGGCCTTGACGGCGGCCCAGCGGTCTTTCTCTTTTTGATCGACGTGGCGCAGCCCGGCGCGGGCGCACGCTTCCCGGATGGCGGGGATGTCGTCGACGTAGAAGCCGCTCATGTAGAGTTCCGCTCCCGGGCGCGTGGCGGCCGCGTAGAGGGCCATGTCGCGGGTGAGGATGTTGCGGTTGATGTTGGCGAAAATCAGGTCGAAGGGGCCGAACTCGCCGACGCGCTCGGCGCCGCCCAGGGCGACCTGGATGTCGGGCGTATGGTTGATCCGGATGTTCTCGAGCGCGTTGCGGTAGGCCCACTCGTCGATGTCGATGGCTACGACCTCGTCGGCCCCTTTCATCCGGGCGAGGATGGCGAGGACGGCCGTGCCGCATCCCATGTCGAGCGCCCGCTTGCCTCGCGGGTCGAGGCCGAGGATGTAGGTGAGCATCAGGTAGGTCGTGGCGTGGTTGCCCGTCCCGAACGCCATTTTGGGGTCGATCAATATATTATAGGTAAAGCCTTCCTCCGGCTCGTGGAAGGAGGCCCTGACGGTGCATTCCCGCCCGATGCGGATGGGTTGGAAATAATGTTTTTCCCATTCCTCGTTCCAGTCCCGGTCCTCGACGCGTTGGGCTTGGTGGGCGAAATGGGCGACGGGGAGGGGGAACGCGGCCAGCGTCTGGGCGAGGCGCGCCTCGTCGTACTTGTTCTCCGGCACGTAGGCGGTCAGCCCCCGCTCGTCGGGGAGGAAGCTCTCGTAGTCGATCCCGCCCAGCTCGCTCGCCAGGATGTCGTTGACGACTTGGGGGTCGAGATCGCTCTCGTAGGTGAATTTGACTTCGTAATAGTTCATGTCGTTTTCTGGATTGTTGATTAGGCGCGAAGATACGTTTTTTCGCGATGCCCCGCTCCCTGATTGGGCTTTGGAGGCCTCCAAAAGGGGGTTCCAGCTTTGGAAAATGGTCTTGGAGGCCTCCAAAACCACTTTCTGAAGCGGGAAAGAGGTCTTGGAACCCTCCAAAACCACTTCCTGAAGCGGGAAAGAGGTCTTGGAACCCTCCAAAACCACTTCCTGAAACTGGAAAGAGGTCTTGGAACCCTCCAAAACTACTTCCTGAAGCGGGAAAGAGATCTTGGAACCCTCCAAAAGGCCTCCCCAAAATTGTGAAATCGTTTTTGTAACCCTACAATACTATTTCCTGATCCAGAAAATAGCGTTGTAGGGTTACAAAAGCGATTTTCCTTTTTCCGAAAGCCCCTTTGTAGGGTTACAATGGGCTCGGGTTTTCCGGGAAAATGCTTTTGTAGGCTTACAATCGTATTTTCTGGATCAGGAAATAGCGTTGTAGGGTTACAAAAGCGATTTCCCGTTTTTCGGAGGGGTTTTTGGAGGCTTCCAAAAGGAAAAGCCCCTCTTCCCCGATAGGTGGGGGGGAAGAAGGGCTTCGTGATTTCTTGAGCCAAGATCTAGTCGATCAGGTGGTGTTTCTTGAAAATCTTTTGGATCGTCTCCAGCGCGTAGTCGAGTTGCTCCTTCGTGTGGGTCGCCATCAGGGAGAAGCGGATGAGCGTGTCGTTGGAGGCGACGGCGGGCGATACGACGGGGTTGACGAAGATGCCCGCTTCGAAAAGCTCCTTGACGATGAGGAACGTCAGGTCGTTGTCGCGGATGAAGAGGGGGATGATGGGGGTGGAGGTGTTGCCGATCTCGCAACCCATTTCCCGGAAGCCGTTGAGCGCGTAGTTCGTCAAGTCCCAGAGATGTTGGATCCGTTCCGGCTCGTTGAGCATGATGTCGAGCGCCGCGTTGGCCGCCGCCGTGGCCGCCGGGGTGTTGCTGGCGCTGAAGATATAGGAACGGGCGTTGTGGCGCAGGAAGTTGATGACGGGCTCGTCGGACGCGATGAAGCCACCGATGGAGGCGAGGGATTTGCTGAAGGTGCCCATGATCAGGTCCACGTCGTCGGTGACGCCGAAGTGGTCGCAAGTGCCCCGCCCGTGATCGCCGAAGACGCCGAGTCCGTGCGCCTCATCGACCATGACGCTGGCGTTGTATTTCTTCGCGAGCGCGACGATCTCCGGCAGCTTGGCCACGTCGCCCTCCATGCTGAAGACGCCGTCGATGACGATCAGCTTGACCTTGTCGGGCTCGCATTTCTGGAGTTGCTTTTCCAGCGACTCCATATCGTTGTGCTTGAATTTCAATTTGGTGGAGAAAGAGAGGCGATGGCCCTCGATGATGGAGGCGTGGTCGAGCTCGTCCCAGAGGATGTAGTCCTCGCGTCCTGTCACGCAGGAGATGACGCCCAAATTCACTTGGAAGCCGGTGGAGAAGACGATCGCGTCTTCCTTGCCGACGAATTTCGCCAGGCGTTTCTCGAGTTGGATATGCAAATCTAACGTACCGTTGAGGAAACGAGAGCCGGCGCATCCGGTCCCGTATTTCTTGATGGCCTCGATCGCGGCCTCTTTTACTTTAGGATGGTTGGTGAGCCCGAGGTAGGCGTTTGAACCAAACATCAGGACTTTTTTCCCGTTGATGATGACTTCCGTATCTTGGTCACTTTGGATTTCCCGGAAATAGGGATAGATCCCTTTCGCCATGGCCTGTTGAGGCGCGTCGTATTTCGCTAATTTCTCTTGTAAAAGTTTCATGTCATTAAAAACAGAGAATGATTATTATTAAGGAATTTGCCTCGAAGGCAGCCTTCCGCGTCGCTAAAATCGCAAGCGCGAAAGTAATAAAAAAATCATTTCTTATCCTTGAATACCTCCAAAAGTTTCTCGAATGCATTAATTTTGCCCACCGGTAGAAATGAGAATCCAGAAGGCAAGATATTTATGAATATTCAAGCGATAATCAACCCGATTTCGGGCGTGGGCTCGAAGCGTAAGATCCCCAATATGTTGAGAAAGATTTGCGAGGCGAGGGGGCATGCCTTGAATATCTCCTTCACCCGCTATCCGGGCCACGCGAGCGAGCTGACCCGGCAGGCGGTCGAGGCGAAGGTAGACCTGATCGTCGCCGTCGGGGGCGACGGGACCGTGAACGAGGTGGCCCGGTCGATGATCCATACGGACGTGACGTTGGGGATTATCCCGAAAGGCTCGGGCAATGGCTTGGCGCGCGATTTGCATATCCCGATGGAGGTGTGGCGGGCCTTGGAGGTGTTGAAGGGGCGGCATACCTCTATTATAGATTGTTGCCGGGCGAACGGGCGGCCGTTCTTTTGCACCTGTGGCGTGGGCTTCGACGCGGCCGTCAGCCAGAAATTCGCCCAGCAGAAGCGCCGGGGCTCGTTGACTTACCTCCGGAACACGATCGAGGAGTATTTGAGTTACGAGCCGGAACCCTATGAGTTGCTGATCGATAACCAGACGATCAAGGAGAAGGCCTTCCTGGTGGCTTGCGCCAACGCGACGCAATACGGGAACAACGCCTTCATCGCCCCGCAAGCGAACATCTCGGACGGGAAGATGGACGTGACGATCCTCGCCCCTTTTACCCCCTTGGACATCCCGCCTCTAGCGATCCAATTATTCACGAAACAAATCGACCGGAACAGCAAGATCAAGACCATGAAGGCCCGGCAGGTCTCCATCATTCGCCAGCGCCCCGGCGTCATGCATCTGGATGGGGAGCCGGTCATGGCCGATAGCCGCATCGACATCGAGATCGAGCCGAACGCCTTGCGGGTCTTGACGCCCGAGGTGGTCTCGCTCACGAAGGAAGTGCGGAACTTGTTCGACCAGGCCAGCCGTTTCTTCGACAAGAAGATGCCGTATATCTTCCGTTAAAAAGCCCTTGGTTATTTTCGCCAGCGCAGGTAGAAGTCGCGGATCATCGCCACGAACGCTTCGGTATAGTGGTGGTCGGCGTTTTCGATGACAAGCTCGTCGTGCGCGGGAGGGGGCGTGGGGACGAGGGTCAGTTCCGCCAGGAGGCGTTTGGGCCGTCCGCCCTCGATGGGGATAACCCGCGTCAGCCGGCGGAGGAAGAGGTCCGCCTCTTGGCTCTTGGCCATGAAGCGATTCAGTTGGTCGAAGGGGAGGATCAGCGCCAGGCGTCCCTCGGGGGCGAGGAGGCGTTTGGCGTGCAGGAGGAGGTCCTCGAGCGGGAGGGTATCGGCGTGGCGGGCCAGGTTCCGTTTCCGGTCGGGGCTTTTCAAGGTCTCGTCGAAATAGGGCGGGTTGGAGACAATGAGGTCGTAACCGATTGGCTCGGGCGGGGAATAGCGCTCGAGGGGCTGGTGCCAGACGCGGACGCGGTCGGCGAAGGGTGAGCGGCGGACGTTCTCGGCGGCTTGCGAGCAGGCGTCGGCGTCGATGTCGATGGCGTCGATGAGGGCTTGCCCGCGTTGGGCCAGGATGAGGGCGATGAGCCCCGTGCCGGTCCCGACATCGAGGACGCGGCGGGCGGGCGCCACGTCGGCCCACGTGCCGAGCAGGACACCGTCGGTCCCGACCTTCATGGCGCATCGGTCGTGGTAGACCGTGAATCGTTGGAATTGAAAATAGGCGTTAGCCATACGTTGTCATTGGGATATGTCGCCGCGAAAATAGGAATATTGACCGAAAAAAGACGTACCTTTGGCACGGTTATTGCGATAAGAGGAATACAGCGAAATTTTTAAGGGAATATGAAGAATAAAACAAGACTATACCAAGGATTGTCAGATGAGACGAACATGGGCGTCGGAATTGTCATGCCGGTCTTGATGGACTGCGACAAGGACGAGGATTTTTCCGTGGGTATCGAGAAGACGGGCGAGGAGTTGCCCATCTTGACGTTGCGCAACCTGGTCCTTTTCCCCGGCGTAGCCTTGCCGGTCGTGATCGGGCGCACGAAGTCGATGAGGCTGGTGCGCGAGGCGCTCCATCGGAAGAAAATGGTGGGCGCCGTCTGCCAGAAGGATATTGAAACGGAGGATCCGGGCTTCGAGGATATTTATCATGTCGGGGTCGTGGCGGAGATCGTGCGGGTTTTGGATATGCCCGACGACCTGACGACCATCATCTTGCAAGGCCGGCGCCGCTTCCGCTTGAAAGAGCTGACGGAGACCGCGCCTTTCCTGAAAGGACGGATCGAATTGCTCGACGACCCGCGGCCCGGCAAGGGCGACGTGGAGTTTGACGCCCTGGTCTCGGCCATCAAGGACGTGACGATCAAATTGCTGAGCGCGTCGGCCGAGCCGCCCAGGGAATTGGTCACCGCGATCCGCACGAACAAGAACAGCGTCTACGCGGTCAACTTCTCATGCGCGAATCTCCCCGTCGAGGTGGAGGAGAAACAGCAACTCTTACGCATCGACAAGCTCAAGGACCGCGCCTTCCGCGCCTTGCTTATCATGAACCGCGAGAGCCAGCTGCTCGATTTGAAAAACGCGATCCAGATGAAGACGCACGAGGATATCGACCAGCAGCAAAGGGAGTATTTCCTCCAGCAGCAGATCAAGACGATCCAAGAGGAGCTGGGCGGCAACATCAACGAGCAAGAAATCCAGGCGCTCAAGGACAAGGCCCTCCTGAAGCGCTGGCCCAAGGCCGTCGCCGATGTCTTCGACAAGGAGATCAAGCGCTTGGAACGCCTCGCCCCCCAATCGCCCGACTATTCGATCCAGGAACTTTACGTGCAGACCCTTGTCAACCTGCCTTGGCACACGTGCAGCAAGGACAATTTCAATCTCAACCACGCGCAGCGGGTGCTCGACCGCGATCATTATGGTCTGGAGAAAGTGAAGGAACGCATCGTCGAGCATTTGGCGGTCCTGAAACTGAAGGGCGACATGAAATCGCCCATCATCTGCCTCTACGGCCCTCCCGGCGTGGGCAAGACCTCGCTCGGCAAGTCGGTCGCCGAGGCTTTGGGGCGGAAATATGTCCGTGTCTCCCTGGGCGGTTTGCATGACGAGGCGGAGATCCGCGGCCACCGGCGCACCTACATCGGCGCCATGCCGGGACGCATCATCCAAAGCATCCAAAGAGCCGGGACGTCGAACCCCGTTTTCGTTCTCGACGAGATCGACAAGATCGCCAGCGACTTCCGGGGCGATCCGGCGGCGGCGCTCCTCGAAGTGCTCGACCCGGAGCAGAACAACTCGTTTCACGACAACTATCTCGACGTCGACTACGACCTGAGCAAGGTGCTTTTCCTCGCGACGGCCAATAATTTGAACAACATTTCCCAACCCCTCCTCGACCGCATGGAGCTGATCGAGGTGAGCGGTTACATTATGGAAGAAAAGGTGGAGATCGCCGCCAAGCACCTTATTCCCAAGGAGCTCGAGGCGCACGGCATCGGCAAGGGCAAGGTCCGGTTCCAGAAAAAGACCTTGCAAGCCATCGTCGAATCTTATACGCGCGAGAGCGGCGTACGCGAGCTCGACAAGAAAATCGCGAAAATCATGCGCCGCTTGGCCCGCAAGATCGCGCTCGGCGAGGAGGTCCCCACGACGATCCGCCCCGACGACCTCCAGGAATACCTGGGCCCCGTAGAGTATTCGCGCGACAAGTACCAAGGCAACGAGTACGCCGGCGTCGTCACCGGGCTGGCCTGGACTTCCGTGGGGGGCGAGATCCTCTTCGTCGAGTCGAGCCTCAGCAAGGGCAAGGGGGAGAAATTGACCCTCACCGGCAACCTCGGCGACGTGATGAAAGAGTCGGCCATTCTCGCCCTCGAGTACATCCACGCCCACGCCGCCCTCTTCGGCATCCCGGACGAGATGTTCGAGCAATGGAACGTCCACATCCACGTGCCCGAGGGCGCCATCCCCAAGGACGGGCCCAGCGCCGGCGTGACGATGGTCACCTCGCTCGTCTCCGCCTTCACCCGCCGCAAGGTGAAACCCAACTTGGCCATGACGGGCGAGATCACGCTCCGCGGCAAGGTCCTCCCCGTCGGCGGGATCAAGGAAAAGATCCTCGCCGCCAAGCGCGCCGGCATCACGGAGATCATCCTTTGCTCGGAAAACAAGAAAGACATCGACGAGATCAAGGCCGACTACCTGAAAGGCCTCACGTTCCATTACGTGACGGACATCCGCGAGGTGGTCGACCACGCGTTGCTCCAGGAAAAGGTCGGAAGAGGCCTGGCGAAGGGCTTCGCGGAATAGAAAACGATCGTCGGCAGCTCCGCGTACCCCTACGCGGAGCTGCC
>CASFXH010000010.1 GCA_949298575.1 uncultured Parabacteroides sp. | reverse complement strand
TTTTGAGGGAAATGGCAATCGCTATCGTTGCCACTTGGTCAAGAAGGACACGTGGGAGTTGGCGGACGCTTATTGGTGGGTTGGTAAACCCGACGCGGAGTTCGCGATGAAGGATTTTATCTATAAATATGATGGGAAAATTCTTTTCCATGGCTATAAATACAATGACATCTATGAGTTTAGGCGAGACACAACGATCGTCCACTACACGATCAATGTCGACAATAAGATGCCACCCAAAGACTTTTGGAAAGGGGAGGATCAAACCATGAGAGTTCATCGGGAATACGATATAAAAGGCTACATCGGCCACATCCCGTTCTACGTGGAATCGGACCGCTCGATCCTCCTTTTCTTCGACGGGGGCAAGAAAGAAGACGAGAATTACGCGTTCATAAACAAGGAGAACCGGGCGACGAAAGTGATCGAGCGTTTCATTTTCGAGGACGGCTTTGTCCATAAGCCCCCGACGCTCTATTCGCAGCGGGACGGCTGGTGCGCCTTCCTCCTCTATCCCGAGGACATCCTGCTTAACGCCGCCTTCGCCCAGCGCTTTCCTGGGCTGGAGGAGGAGAGCAACCCGGTTCTGTTTTTGGCGAAAATAAAATAGGAAGAGATATGACAACAGGGATGATAGATACGGAATTTCGGAGGCGCGAAATCCCATTTACCGCGGTAAATGAGGGTCGCACGAGACGGATAACCACATTTACCGCGGTAAACGAGGGTCGCACGAGACAGGAAGCCCCATTTACCGCGGTAAATGAGGGTCGCACGAGACGGATAACCACATTTACCGCGGTAAACGAGGGTCGCACGAGATGGAAAGGCCCGTTTACCGCGGTAAATGAGGGTAGCGCAAGGCGGGAAGGCCCGTTTACCGCGGTAAATGGCCCTTCAGCGAGGCGAAAAATAGCGTTTACCGCGGTAAACGCTATTTAATCATTCGGAAAATAGCGTTTACCGGCAAAAACGCTAAGAGCGCAAGCTGAACTAATAGCGTTTACCGGAGAAAACGCTATTTTCTCTCAGGAATAATAGCGTTTACCGCATTAAACGCTAATATTCCAGTTGGCCAACTCCCATTTACCGCGGTAAACGGGATGATTCAGGAATTGAATCGGATGAGCCGCTCGCGTGTCTTGTCGCGAGAAGCCGCGCCGAACAAAATGATCCGCGTAAATCCGCCCTATCGGTGTCGTTCGCGCGCCATTCTTCATTAAGGTCTTGAAATAAACATCCTCGCGACTAACGGATATGCGCCGCATCCCCCGTTTCTACTTACGTTTTGTTAGAATAGATTGAAGAAAAACTTCGGATTATATTTGCCGGGTTGGAAAAAGAACGTATCTTCGCGGCGTCAAAAAGAAAAAAGAAAGAAAATGATTCGATTGTCGTTGACGTGCCTATTGGATTCCTTGTCCATTTTGATTCTACTCCAAGAGCGGGGCGGGAAGTGAGGTGCGCGCGCGACCTTTCGAAAGTAAAAGGATATCAAGTATTGAGCCTCTCTCGCTTCCCGGAGCGGGAGAGGTTTCTTTTTGGCATGACATGAATGTGGAACGAATGGTATTAATAAGGTAAAAAGATATGTCTGAAGAAAGATTATTTATTTTTGACACGACGCTGCGCGATGGTGAGCAGGTGCCAGGTTGCCAGTTGAATACGGTGGAGAAGATCCAGGTCGCGAAGGCGCTGGAGCAGTTGGGGGTCGACGTGATCGAGGCGGGGTTCCCGGTCTCGAGCCCGGGTGACTTCAACAGTGTGGTCGAGATTTCGAAAGCGGTCACTTGGCCGACGATCTGCGCCTTGACGCGGGCCGTGGAGCGCGACATCGACGTGGCGGCCGAGGCCCTGAAGTACGCCAAGCACGGACGGATCCATACGGGCATCGGGACGTCGGACCCACATATTAAATATAAGTTCAACTCCACCCGCGAGGAGATCATCGAGCGGGCCGTGGCGGCGACGCGCTACGCCAAGAAGTATGTCGAGGACGTGGAGTTCTATTGCGAGGACGCCGGTCGGACGGAGAATGAGTACCTGGCCCGCGTGGTCGAGGCCGTGATCAAGGCGGGCGCCACGGTGGTGAACATCCCCGACACGACGGGCTATTGCCTCCCCGACGAGTATGGCGCGAAGATCAAGTATTTGATGGAGCACGTGGACGGCATCGAGAAGGCCGTCATTTCCACCCACTGCCACAACGACTTGGGCATGGCTACGGCCAACACGGTGCAGGGCGTGCTGAACGGCGCTCGCCAGGTGGAGGTGACCATCAACGGCATCGGCGAGCGGGCGGGCAACACGTCGCTCGAGGAGATCGCCATGATTTTCAAGAGCCATAAGGAGCGGGAGATCGTCACCAACATCAACACGACGAAGATCTACGGCATCAGCCGGATGGTCTCGAGCTTGATGAACATGCCGGTGCAGCCCAATAAGGCCATCGTGGGGCGCAACGCCTTCGCGCACTCGTCGGGCATCCACCAAGACGGCGTCTTGAAAAACGTGCAGACCTATGAGATCATCAACCCGAAAGACGTGGGCATCGACGACAACGCCATCGTCCTCACGGCCCGCAGCGGCCGGGCGGCGTTGAAGCATCGCCTCCACGTCTTGGGCATCGAGCTGGCGCAGGAGAAACTCGACCAGGTCTATGAGGAATTCCTGAAGTTGGCGGACAAGAAGAAGGACATCACGGACGACGATATCCTGGTCTTGGCCGGCGCCGACCGTTCGCAAAACCATCATATCAAGCTCGACTATCTGCAAGTGACCAGCGGCATGGGTGTCCGGCCGGTGGCCAGCCTGGGCCTGAGCATCTCGGGTGAGAAATTCGAGGCGGCGGCGAGCGGCAACGGCCCGGTCGACGCGGCGATCAAGGCCCTGAAGAAAATCATCAATCGCCAGATGACGTTGAAAGAGTTCACGATCCAGGCGATCAGCAAGGGCAGCGACGACGTCGGGAAAGTCCACATGCAAGTGGAATACGACGGGCAGATGTATTACGGCTTCGGCGCCAACACGGACATCATCGCCGCGTCGGTAGAGGCCTATATCGATTGTATCAATAAATTCAGGAAATAAGAATCATGAATACGTTATTCGACAAGATTTGGGACGCGCACGTGGTGCGGCAAGTGGAGGAGGGTCCCACTCAATTGTATATCGATCGGCTTTATTGCCATGAGGTGACTAGCCCTCAGGCGTTTGCCGACATGCGGGCTCGGGGCTTGAAATGTTTCCGCCCGGATCATATTTTCTGTATGCCCGACCATAATACGCCGACGCATGACCAGGACAAGCCCATCGCCGACCCCGTCTCGCGGACGCAAGTGGAGGCTTTGGCTAAGAACGCCAAGGATTTCGGCCTGACTTATTTCGGCATGATGGATCCGCGCAACGGTATCATCCACGTGGTGGGCCCGGAGCGCGGCCTGACGTTGCCGGGCATGACGATCGTCTGTGGCGACTCGCATACGTCGACGCATGGTGCCGTGGGCGCCGTGGCCTTTGGCATCGGGACCAGCGAGGTGGAAATGGTGCTGGCTTCGCAATGTATCCTGCAAACCCGCCCGAAAACGATGCGGATCACCATCGATGGCGTGTTGGGCAAGGGCGTGACGGCGAAAGACGTGGCGCTTTACATGATGTCGAAGATGACGACCAGCGGCGCGACAGGCTATTTCGTGGAATACGCCGGGTCGGCGATCCGGAGCCTGACGATGGAAGGCCGCTTGACGCTCTGTAACCTCAGTATTGAGATGGGCGCTCGCGGCGGGATGGTCGCGCCGGACGAGGTGACCTTTGCCTACCTGAAAGGAAGGGATTACGCCCCGAAAGGCGAGGCCTGGGAGAAGGCCGTGGCCTATTGGAAGACCTTGCGGAGCGACGACGACGCGGTGTTCGACAAGGAGGTCCGTTTTGACGCGGCCGATATCCAACCCATGATCACCTACGGGACGAACCCGGGCATGGGTATGGCGATCACCGCCTCGATCCCGACCACGGAAACGCTGGGCGAGGTGGAGAAGGCTTCTTTCGAGAAATCGATGGCTTACATGGGCTTCGAGGCGGGCCAGTCGCTGCTGGGCAAACCGGTCGATTATGTCTTCCTTGGCGCGTGCACGAATGGACGCATTGAAGATTTCCGGGCGTTCGCCTCGATCGCGAAGGGGCGCCGGAAAGCGGCGAATATCACGGCGTGGCTGGTGCCCGGCTCTTGGATGGTCGACGCCCAGATCCGCGAGGAAGGTTTGGACAAGATCTTGGAGGAGGCCGGTTTCGAGATCCGTCAACCGGGTTGTTCGGCCTGCCTTGCCATGAACGACGATAAGATCCCGGCGGGCAAATATGCCGTCTCGACCAGCAACCGGAACTTTGAGGGACGGCAAGGACCGGGCTCGCGTACGCTGTTGGCTAGTCCCTTGACGGCCGCCGCCGCCGCGGTGACTGGCGTGATTACCGATCCGAGAACATTAATGGAATAAGGAGAAAAGACGATGAAACAGAAATTTGATATTATCACAAGTACCTGCGTGCCGTTGCCCCTCGAGAATGTGGACACGGACCAGATCATCCCGGCCCGTTTCCTGAAGGCGACGACCCGCGAGGAGAAATTTTTTGGCGATAACCTGTTCCGCGATTGGCGATACAAGGCGGACGGGACATTGAATAAGGACTTCGTGTTGAACGATCCGACCTATGGCGGACAAATCTTGGTGGCGGGCAAGAACTTCGGTTCCGGCTCGAGCCGCGAGCATGCCGCTTGGGCCATCGCCGGCTATGGTTTCCGGGTGGTGGTCTCCAGTTTCTTCGCCGACATCCATAAGAACAACGAGTTGAATAACTTCGTGCTGCCTGTCGTGGTGAGCGAAGATTTCCTGAAGGGATTGTTCGATTCCATCTATAAGGACCCGAAGACAGAAGTGGAGGTGAACCTGCCCGAGCAGACCATCACCAACAAGGCGACGGGTCGAAGCGAGCGTTTCGAGATCAACGCCTATAAGAAGCACTGCCTGATGAATGGCCTGGACGACATCGATTTCTTGGTGGCGAGCAAGGACAAGATAATGGAGTATGAAAACGGAATGGCACGCGGATAGGGACTTATGAAACATCCCGTAATCGAAATAATGGATACCACGCTGCGCGATGGCGAGCAGACCAGCGGTGTGTCATTTATGCCGCATGAGAAGCTGATGATCGCCCGTTTGCTGCTTGAGGAGCTGAAGGTGGATCGCGTGGAGGTGGCGTCGGCCCGGGTCTCGGAAGGCGAGGCGCGGGCGGTGAAGATGATCTGCGACTGGGCCGCCAGGCGAGGCGTGTTGCAGCGGGTCGAGGTCTTGGGTTTCGTGGACGGTCACCAATCGGTCGATTGGATCCACGAGGCCGGATGCCGTATCGTCAATTTGTTATGCAAAGGTTCCTTGAAACATTGCACCTATCAGCTGAAAAAGACGCCGGAAGAGCACCTTCGGGATATTCGTGCGGTGGTGGACTATGCCGGCGAGCGCGATCTGGAGGTCAATGTCTATCTGGAGGATTGGAGCAATGGCATGAAAGATTCGCCCGACTATGTGTTTCAATTGATGGATGGACTGGTCAGACTGGGAATCCGTCGCTATATGCTCCCCGATACGTTGGGTATCTTGAATCCTTTGCAAGTGATCGAGTTCATGCGGAAGATGATCAAGCGTTACCCTGAGGCGCATTTTGATTTCCATGCCCACAATGACTACGATTTGGCGGTCAGCAATGTGTTGGCCGCCGTGTTGAGCGGTTGCCGGGGGCTGCATACGACGATTAATGGTCTGGGTGAGCGGGCCGGGAACGCGCCTTTGGCCAGCGTACAGGCCATCTTGAAGGATCATTTCCAAGCGGTCACGAGCATTGATGAAAGTCGTCTGAACGAAGTGAGCCGTGTGGTAGAGTCCTACAGCGGTGTCGTTATTCCGCCCAACAAGCCGATCGTTGGGGAGAACGTATTCACGCAAGTCGCCGGCGTGCATGCGGATGGCGACAATAAGCGCAATCTGTATTGCAACGATCTTCTGCCCGAACGCTTTGGCCGGAAACGCGAGTATGCCTTGGGCAAGAATTCGGGAAAGGCCAATATCCGCAAAAACTTGGAAGACTTGGGCTTGCAATTGGATGAGGAATCCATGCGGAAGGTGACGGAGCGAATCATTGAGCTTGGGGATAAGAAGGCTTTGGTAACGCAGGAGGATTTGCCTTACATTGTCAGCGATGTCTTGAAGCACGGCGTTCGCGACGAACGGGTTAAGTTGAAGAGTTATATCGTCAACCTCGCTTATGGCCTGAAGCCGATGGCGACGCTCAAGATCGAGGTCAACGGGCAGGCGTATGAGGAGAATAGCAGTGGTGATGGTCAATATGACGCGTTCGTCCGCGCTTTGCGGAAGGTTTATAAGAATACCTTGGGGCGCGACTTCCCGATGTTGACCAATTACGCCGTGACGATCCCGCCCGGCGGACGGACCGACGCCTTTGTGCAGACGGTGATCACGTGGAGTTTCCGGGGAAGAGTCTTCCGTACACGGGGATTGGACGCGGATCAGACGGAGGCCGCGATCAAGGCGACACTGAAAATGTTGAACCTCATTGAGGAGGAATATGAGAAGCGAGAACAAGAATAGGAACAATTTAACAATATAAACGATCAATAAGTTATGAAATTGAAAATCGCGGTTTTGGCTGGTGATGGTATCGGCCCGGAGATTTCCGCCGTGGGCGTGGATGTCATGAGCGCCGTTTGTGAGAAATTCGGACACGAAGTGAATTATGAATACGCGATCTGTGGAGCGGACGCGATCGACAAGGTCGGCGATCCTTTTCCTGAAGAGACGTATCGAGTTTGTAAGGAGAGTGACGCGGTACTTTTCTCGGCCGTAGGTGATCCAAAGTTTGACAATGACCCAACAGCGAAGGTACGCCCAGAACAAGGTTTGCTTGCCATGCGTAAGAAACTAGGGCTTTTCGCCAATATCCGTCCTGTCCAAACCTTTAAATGCTTGTTGCACAAGTCGCCTTTGCGGGCTGAGTTGGTGGAGGGCGCTGATTTCCTTTGTATCCGCGAGCTAACGGGAGGCATGTATTTTGGCGAGAAATATCAAGACAATGAGATGGCTTATGATACGAACAAGTACACTCGCCCAGAGGTGGAGCGCATCTTGCGGGTCGGTTTTGAGTATGCCATGCGCCGTCGCAAGCACCTGACGGTGGTTGACAAGGCGAACGTCCTGGCCTCATCGCGCCTTTGGAGGCAGATTGCCCAGGAGATGGCCCCGCGCTATCCGGAGGTGAAGACCGATTATATGTATGTAGACAATGCCGCCATGCGCATGATCCAGGAACCGACCTTTTTCGACGTGATGGTGACGGAGAATACGTTTGGCGATATCCTTACCGACGAGGGTTCGTGCATTAGCGGCTCGATGGGCCTTTTGCCTTCCGCCTCGACGGGTGAGAGTACGCCGGTTTTCGAGCCGATCCATGGTTCATGGCCACAAGCGAAAGGCTTGAATATCGCGAACCCGTTGGCGCAGATTCTTTCCGTCGCGATGCTCTTCGAATATTTTAATTTGATGGAGGAAGGGGCGTTGATTCGTCGGGCAGTCGACGCTTCGTTGGATGCCAATGTCCGCACGCCGGAAATCCAGGTGGAAGGTGGCGCGAAATATGGTACACGAGAAGTGGGCGCTTGGATCGTGGACTATATTCGGAATTATTCCGTCATTTTCAGCAACTCCGAGATGACCTTGGGATCGTAACCCATCTCGAGAGCTTTCCGGAAATCTTGGGCGGCCGATTCTTTTTCATATTGCGCGATTTTCACTTTCCCGCGGAGCACGTAGAGTGTGGCTGTGGGCTCGGTTTCGACGAAAAGTTTGTTGATGTCGGCCATGGCGCGGGCGTTTTTCCCCATCATGAAGTAAAGGTCGGCCCGTCCCTCATAAAGATACCAGGCACGGGGCATCTCGTTGATTAGGAAGTTGAAGATGCGCTCGCTCTCGAAATAATTGCCGCGCAGTTTCTCGAGGATGGCGTATCCGAAACGGCCTTTGACGGAGCGTTCGTTGATGTTGACGATGCGTTCGAAGTCATCTTCAGCCGCGACGAAAAGCTTTTTCTGTAAATAGAGCATTCCCCGGCAATAAAGCGCCTCTTGATGGTCGGGATTGAGGGAGAGGATGGTGTTGTAGTCGGTTAGCGCCTTGTCGATCTCGCCCATCTCGGTGTAGAGGGTTGCCCGGTTCTCGAGGATCAGTAGGTTCTGGGGTTGTTGGCCGAGGGCTGCGTTGTAGGAAGTTAAGGCCTCGTCCATTTCTCCCAAGCGCCGTTGGATGGTGCCTAGATTCATCAGCAAGGCGTAGTTGTTGGGGTTGCCGGGCTCCAGGCGCATGGCGGCTCGCAGGCTCTCGGCGGCAGCGGGCAAGTCTTCCTTGTCGAGGTATTCATAACTTTTTTCCACGAAGTCCACATAGCTTTGCGCCTTGGCGCCGATCATGCTCGCCATGATTAGACCAAACAATAAGAGGAATTTATGCATTTTGATCCGGGTTGTTTTCTGTTCGCGAATCTAATCAATAAAAGATTCGGGCGCATAGGATGGAAAAAAATTTATATCTTTCGCACATTTTGAAAGGAATATTGTGTTTAATTCTAACTCAAATAAAAAATTAAAGGTTTATGACGTTATTGCAAGTATTGGATGTAAGTGAGCGTGTGGAAGTGCTTTTGAAATCGTTGGTTGAGCATTCTGCGGAGTTGGGTTTCGCGATCATCAAAGCGGTGATCGTTTTCCTGGTTGGTCGTTTATTGATTAACCTCTTGAATAAGTTGACACGCAAGGTGATGGATAAACGAAATGTGGATCCCTCGGTGAAGAGCTTCGTGGGGAGTTTGGTGAACGTGACTTTGACGATTCTCCTCATTATTTCGATTGTCGGCGCTTTAGGGGTTCAAACAACTTCGTTCGCCGCCCTTTTAGCTTCGGCTGGCGTGGCGGTTGGTATGGCGTTGAGCGGCAATTTGTCGAATTTCGCGGGTGGACTGATTGTCTTGTTGTTCAAGCCCTATAAGGTGGGTGATTTTATTGATTATCAAGGGGAGTCTGGCACGGTGCGTGAGATCCAGATGTTCCATACGATCTTGAGGACAGCCGACAACAAGATGATTTACATTCCAAATGGTGCGCTCAGCAGTGGTGTGGTCGTCAATTACAGTGATCAGAAAACTCGGCGTGTCGATTGGGTCTTTGGGGTGGATTATGGAAGCGATTATGAGCGGGTGAAGCAAGTGATCGAGTCGGTGCTTGCCCAAGATTCCCGTATTCTTCAAGAACCGGATAAGCCTTTCATCGCTTTGAAGGAATTGGCTGATAGCAGCGTTAATATCCTTGTTCGTGTGTGGGTCAACAGCGCAGATTATTGGTCTGTTTATTTCGACATGAATAAGATCATTTATGAGACTTTCAATAAAGAAGGCATTGATTTCCCGTTCCCGCAGCTGACCGTTCACCAGGGCTGACCAGGCTGAGGGAAAGCAACAAAAAAGCCATCCTATTCTCTCGAACAAGATGGCTTTCAACTATTAAAAATGTAAACAGTGTATTTATATAGTAATATCATGAAACTATAGTGTTTTTTTGAGAAAAACCGTTTGACCTTCCCAGGCAAAACGGTCGAAGTTAATCTACTCAATAATATGATTTATATGATTGAAGTCTAAAACAACCTTATTTTCTTCTTTTTAAATGATAAACCTTAAAACAATCTTTATTGCTTAAAGACAATCATACTCAAAAAACACATTTACTCACATCATGAATCGCCAATTGTTAAGCAAGATGCGTGCCAAGAGGGATTTGGAAGACGATTATTTCTATAATTTGTTGATCAATAAATCGTTTTTGAGCGGATTTGGAATTAGGGCAAAGAAGAACTAGGTGTGGATTGTGGAATCTTGGTGTGGAATTTATCCACATGTCCGTTCTCCCCAATCGTGATGTGTCCGATACGCGGCTTGGCGAAAGGAATCCAAAGGTCGTCCGACGTGGAGGGCGCGGCTTTGGTTTGGGCTGTGCGGGAACGTTGGAGGTCGAAACTGGTAAATTCCTCGTAGGTTGCCTCACGGCCTTCACCCAAAAGCATGACTTTGTCGTAGATCGCTTGGCGCGAGGGAGCGTTGAAGCCGCTTTGGTTGCTGTTCATCATGCTTTCTTCTGAAGGGCGATAGATACCGATAGGGTAGGAGTCGCCGCCCTCGAAGACGCCCACCCCTTCCGAATCGTAGCGCATGTCCGAGAGGAACGAGCTCCAGAGGATGGCGGATGGGTCAGCGGTAAAGTCCAGGTTGCGCATCCAGCCTAGCGCTTGAATATCCTTGATGTCATTCACTTCGCTTTGGGGAATTTGCCCGTAGGTAGGGTAGGAATATTCGTCTCCCAGTTTGGCGAACCCGTGGCCGATGGCTTCGTGGGTCAGGACTTGTCGGAATTGCTCGCTCTCCAAGTTGTCAATGATCGGGCAGAGGGCGATGGCGTATTCGCTGATTTCACCTAAGTTGTTCGAGAAGCGGAAGTAGGTCGTTCCGGCGTGTTCCGAAGCGTTGAGGATGACGACAGCTAGCGTGTTTTCCATGTCGATGCCTTCCACGCATTGGGTGTAGTTGATAGCGGCCTGCTCGTCGACCGTGATTTGGGTGCTCGATCCTCCTGCCATATAGGAGCTGAGGGCCGTTTGACGTGAGAGACCGATCCCTTGGTCGGGCGAGACGGCGTAAACGATGTGGACGTCAAAATAGTCGACGAGTGAGCGGATTGGTTCCTCGGAGAACAGATTGTCGAAGGCCTTTTCCATCACCTCGTCGTAATGGCCGTTCTCGATGTCCGTGTCGATGAAGCCGTCACCCATGAGAACGATAGGGATGCCTTGCCCTTGGGTGGCCTCGTGAAGGAGACGAGTGGTCTGGTCGCGCGAGAAGTCTGTCGACGAATTGACAGTGTTTTCCAATGTTCCGCTTTGGACGATGGTAAGGGTGGCGAAAGGATTGTCTGACGACCCTTGAGTGGCATCAGCGATGAGGAAATATCCCACGCGATCCAGCGACAAGAGGTTTGGGGCGATCATCAATTGAAGCGTGACTTCTATCTCGCCATTCTCGCTCGCGGAGCTTTGCGAAAGTCGAGAGATCCAGTTCGCGTTGCGATAAAACACATATTCTTCCGCGGCCATGTTGGTCGTGAAGCGCACTTCCACGGCTCCACCGGTTTTGCCTACTTGGATAGTATCCTTTCCCATTTGAGCGTAGCGTCCCGCTTCTTGGGTGACGGTGATGGTCTGCGCGATCTCCGTGGAGGCCAAGGTGACAGTGGCGCTCCGTGGCTCGCCTGTTCGGTTCTCGCTTTCCGCCCGAAGGATCACTTCCTGGTCGCCTGCCTCGCCTGTCTCGGGTTCAATGATCAACCAATCTGCGTCATCGATGGCTTTCCAAGGCAGGTTGCTGGAGAACGATAGCTTTTCCTCGCTCCCTTGCTCGGCTCCTAACGTAACGCCTTCCGTTTGCGTGTGGTTGTTGAAGGTAATATAAGGCCCGTCATCTGAACAGGCTAACATCCAGAAGAGGATCAGGAATGAAAGGATTGATTTTGTTTTCATATATGGGTTATTTATAAAGTTTAAAACGCGATATTAAAGAATTTCTTCAGGAGTGAAAAAAAGAAATGATAAAAAAGGCGCAGGAGTCGATGAATCTCGGGTTTTGATCGATTAAGGGGAAGGCGCTGGAATATTTTGAATCCGTTTGTCTGTCTTTGCGATCTTTTTTGTGACTTCCTTCTGAGGATGCGAATTCGCATAAAAAAGGCCGTGAGCAAGATCTTTTGCGTAGTTAAGTGATTGGGGCTTCTCTTACACCGGGGATATATTTTTGTGAGGAATCAAATTTATCGTTTGGAACCATTTGAAGAACAAAAAGAAGACTTCAAGGAAACAATATGTTGATTGAATATTCTTGACTTTTTATTGAGCAGTTCCAGGCTGCTTATTGAGTGGCTCCCGATCCTTTCTTAAAGGAGAAAATTTGTGTAATCAATTCAAGTATAAAAAATATTGGAAGGAAGATTATCCCTTTAATTTATTCTTTTTACATTTGTGGATATCATTTAATTATCATATAAAAATGACGACATTTGTTCAGGTGTTAGATAAATTCCGTCAAAAGGCTTTTTCTGAACGCGATAAAGGCTTTCGCTTCGAACGCCTGATGCAGGCTTACCTGAAAACGACCTCCCTCTATGAAGGACAATTTGAGGAGGTTTGGTTATGGACGGAATTTCCCTGTCACGACCAGTTCGGCGGGAAAGATGTGGGCATTGACTTGGTGGTAAAGACTTTTGCGGGTGAATATTGGGCGGTGCAATGCAAGTGTTATGCCGATGACAAGTATATCACCAAAGCCGATGTGGATACTTTTCTTTCTACTTCGGGCAAGACATTTGAAGCAGAGGGCATTGAACAGGCTTTCGTCCAACGTCTTTGGATTTCAACGACCAACAAGTGGAACAGCGTTGCAGAACTGACCATACGGAACCAGACACCGCCGGTGACGCGCCTGAACTTGATTGACTTGGAAGCGGATGAGGTGGATTGGGAAAAATTGCAGCGCGGATTGTATGGTAAGGCTTCCCGGCCCAAGTCATTCTCCATCATGGAGCATCAGCAGAAGGCTGTCGACAAAGTGCATGAATATTTCCAGACCCGCGACCGGGGCAAACTGATTATGGCATGTGGCACGGGCAAGACATTTACCTCGCTGAAGATTGCCGAGAATGAGACCGGCAACAAGGGACTGGTGCTTTTCCTCGTGCCTTCCATTGCCTTGTTGGGGCAGACGTTGCGCGCCTGGTCGGCACAGGCCAGTGTCCCTATCCATGCGGTGTGCATTTGTTCAGACGGGCAAGTTTCACAACAGAAAGTGAAGAACGACGAAGACGAGGTGAGCATTGTAGACCTGGCTCTGCCGGCCTCTACCAATACTGATTACATTCTTTATCAGCTCGAAGCCATCCGGCGTGAAGGACGCGGAGGCATGACAGTCGTGTTTTCCACCTACCAATCCATCGAGGTCATATCCCGTGCGCAAAGCGAATTGCTGAAGCGTACGCAAGGGGGATATGGCGTATTCGACTTGATAATCAGCGACGAAGCCCACCGCACAACCGGCGTGTCGCTGAAAGGAACAGAAGAAAGCGCGTTTATCAAAGTGCATAATAACGAGTTCATTCAAGCAAAACATCGGCTCTATATGACGGCTACGCCCCGCCTTTATACAGACGAGGCACGCAAGAAAGCCGAAGAAAGCGATGTCGTGCTGTGCTCGATGGATGATGTTTCGTTGTATGGGGATGAGATTTACCGCATCGGTTTCGGGGAAGCGGTGGAAAAACAGTTGCTTACCGATTATAAGGTATTGATTCTGGCCGTAGGTGACAAGGACATTACGCCTGCCCTTCGCGATGTGATAACCAACGAAGACGGTACGATAACCGTGGACGATGCTTCCAAATTTGTAGGTTGCATCAATGCCCTGTCCAAACGGGTGTTGGGCGACGAAGGGCTTATCAAGGCTGCCGACCCGTTGCCCATGCGCCGCGCCGTGGCTTTCTGTTCCACCATAAAAGCATCCAAGGCTACCGCCCATGTCTTCACCGATTGCAAGTCGGCTTATATGGAAGACATTAGTGCCGAGGACAAGGCAATGATGGTGGACGTAGTGGCACGTCATGTGGACGGCACGATGTCGGCTACGGAGCGTGACCAAAAGCTGATGTGGCTCAAAGAGCAACCGGACAATGACATGGAATGCCGGATGCTGACCAATGCCCGTTGCCTGAGCGAGGGCGTGGATGTGCCTTCCTTGGATGCGGTGGTGTTTGTTTCGCCCAAGAACTCGCAGGTGGATGTGGTGCAGTCGGTAGGCCGGGTAATGCGCCGCAGTCCCGGAAAGAAATATGGTTACATCATCATCCCGGTGGTGATACCTGAGAATGTGGAAGGGGACGAGGTGCTGAGCAAGCATCCCAATTTCAAGGTGGTATGGACGGTGCTCAACGCCTTGCGTGCCCACGACGACCGTTTCAATGCCGAGGTGAACAAGATTGAGCTTTCCAGACAGAAGCCCAAACACATTCTCTTTGGTGGAGTGGGCAGTGCGCACGATGATGACAGCGTAGACCATAGCCTGGCCGATGCGACGAAGCAGGATACCACCAGCGCGGCCATGCAGATGGCGCAACAGCTTTCGTTGCAGTTCGAGGACTTGCAGAATGTCTTTTATGCCAAGATGGTGACCAAGGTGGGCAGCAAACGCTACTGGGAACTTTGGGCAAGGGACATTGCCAAGATAGCGGAAGAGCATATCGAACGCATCAAGCACTTGATTGCCGACGAAGGGAAACACAAACGTGCCTTCGAGCAACTGATGCGCGGCTTGCGGAAGAACATCAACCCCAACCTCTCCGAGCAGGAAGTCATCGAAATGCTTTCGCAGCATCTGATTGCCATGCCGGTATTCGAGGCCCTTTTCGGCAATTACGAGTTTGCGGTCAGCAATCCCGTGTCGAAAGCGATGCAGAAGATGCTTGCCCTGTTGGATGATGAGACCAAAACGGAAGAAGAGAACGAACGCCTGCAAAAGTTCTACGACTATGTGCGGACTACCGTAGGCGACATTACCGATGCCGAAGGCCGCCAACGCCTGATCGTGGAGCTTTACGACAAGTTCTTCAAAGTGGCTTCGCCCAAGACGGTGGAGAAACTGGGCATTGTCTATACTCCCGTAGAAGTGGTAGATTTCATTATTCGCTCTGTCGGGTATATCATTCAAAAAGAGTTTGGCCGTTCGCTTTCCGATGAGAACGTACATATCCTTGACCCCTTCACGGGTACAGGCACTTTCATTACCCGCCTGCTTCAGAGCGGCTTGATAAAGAAAGAAGATTTGATACGCAAATACCGCAAGGAAATCCATGCCAACGAGATTGTGCTGATGGCCTATTACATTGCCTCCATCAATATAGAAAATGTGTTCCATTCGTTGATGCCGGACGAGGATTACAAAGCTTTCGATGGCATTTGCCTGACGGATACGTTTCAGTTGGGAGAGAAAGATTCGGATGAGAACTTGTTTTCCGAACAGTTCCCGACCAACTCCAAGCGTGTGATGGCACAGAAGAAGTGTCCCATAACCGTAATCATCGGCAATCCTCCTTATTCCATCGGGCAGAAGTCTGCCAATGACAATGCGCAGAACCAGTCTTACCCATCGTTGGAGAAACATATTGAAACCACGTATGTGGCACAGTCGGAAGCCAATTTGAACAAATCGGCATACGATAGTTATGTGAAAGCTTTCCGCTGGGCTTCCGACCGTATAGACTCTCGGCACGGAGGTATCATCGGTTTTGTGACCAATGGCGCTTGGCTAGATGCCAACGGATTGGACGGAATGCGCAAGTGCTTCGAGCAGGAGTTTTCTTCCATCTACGTGTTTAATTTGAGAGGCAACCAACGAACCAGCGGTGAATTATCACGTAAGGAAGGCGGAAAGATATTTGGCTCAGGTTCCCGCACGCCGATAGCGATAACCATTTTAGTGAAGAAAGGAGAATGATTATGGAATATATTGATTTCAAAAAACTGATAGATGCTTTAACGGCGAAGCCCAAGGAAACGGAATGGGTAGAGTTTAAGCATAACTTCCACTCCAAAGAGGAAATAGGAGAGCGAATCTCTGCATTGTCAAACAGTGCTTATCTGTGCAGTATGCCCTTTGGGTATATCGTGTTTGGCATCGATGATGAAACCCATAATGTTATCGGGACTGATTTCTATGCTAAGCGGAAGAAGGTCGGTAATGAGGAATTGGAGTCCTGGTTGTCCACCCGGCTGAATCCCCGTCTTGATTTTGAGATTATAGATGATTTTGATTACGAAGATAAAGGGCATGTTTGTGTATTCAAGATACCAGCAACCACCAATCGCCCTGTAAGTTTTTTGCATGAAGAATATATCCGAATAGGCAGTACCACCCGAAAGTTGAAAGATTATCCGGATAAAGAAGCGAAGATATGGAAAGGCGGTCAGAAGCCTTTGGAAAAAATTGTGCTCAAAAAAGGTTTGTCCGCTCAAGAGGTGGTTTCTTGTCTGAGTGCAGAAACTTATTTCGATAAGTTACATTTGCCTCTGCCTCAAGATACGACTGGCATCTTGGATAGATTCTTGTCAGAACAGTTCATTGTAAGAGATGAAGTAGGCTATGGCGTCACAGAACTTGGTGCTATCTTATTGGCAAAAAGGCTTTCCGATTTTGATGGATTAAAACGGAAAATGGTCAGGGTCATTGTGTATAAAGGGAAAAGCAAAATAGCCACCATACGCGAACAGACTTTTGATAAAGGTTATGCCATTGCCTTTGAGGAGATGGTGGAATGGGTAAACAGCCAGCTTCCTGCCAATGAAGAAATAGGACAGGCGTTAAGAAGAGATGCCCGTATGTATCCGGAGATTGCGGTGAGAGAGTTAATAGCCAATATGCTTATCCATCAGGATTTTGCAGAGCAAGGATTCCCGATGATTGAAATATATGCAGACCGGATTGAAATTTCAAATCCGGGATCGCCGCTTATCAGTGTGGAACGGTTTATTGACGAATATCAGTCAAGAAATGATTCACTGGCAGACATCATGCGAAGGATGGGCATGTGTGAAGAAAAAGGTAGTGGAATGGATAAAACTATTTTCAACATTGAACTTTACCAGTTGCCGCCTTTACGCCTTCAGGTTCAAGAGAACCGAACAACTGCCACAATGTTTTCTTACCGGAAGTTTGCAGAGATTGACAAGACCGAACGCATCAGGGCCTGTTATCAACATGCTTGTTTGAAATATGTGTCCAACGAGAAAATGAACAATCAGTCATTGAGGACACGGCTCGGCATAGAGGACAAGAATTATCCCATGGCCTCAAGAATCATAAGAGATACATTGGAAGCCAAGCTCATCAAGGAGGAAAGTCAGGATGGTGCGTCAAGGCACAACTATATTCCCTATTGGGCGTGAAGACCATGTAACTGGTATGTAACTGAAAAGATGTAGTATATTGTCAATCTATTGGTAATCAGTGTGTATAGATAGTAAATACATGTAACTGGCATGTAACTAAGAAAAGTAGCCATGCCGCATTAATAAGTTAGATAAGCAGATTATGAACAAAGCGAAGATACATTATTACGATATAGGCGACTACCTGAGCCGCGAAGACAAGCTGCGCATCATCCGCGAGTTCGGAAGCGTGGAGCGTATTCCTTGGACTATTATCCAACCCAATGAGCATGGGGATTGGATAAATCACCGTAACGAGATGTTTAAGCAATTTATTCCGATTGAGCCGGAGAAAAAGTTTGCGAAAGGACAGAGGGCATTCTTTGAAACGTATGCTATTGGAGTAGCAACGAACCGTGACGCTTGGGTTTATAATTCTTCTCAACAAACACTTGAAAAGAATATGCTGTCTATGATAGATTTCTATAATAAGCAAAAAGAAGCATATTCGAATGCGGTAAAGGGGAATGGCAATTTGTCTGTGGAAGAGTTTATTAATACGGATAATACGAAAATAAGTTGGACGGTCAATCTAAAAAAAGATATTGAAAGGAATGTAGAACACTGTTACATTTTTGACATAAGAGATAGCATTTATCGCCCATTTTTCAAACAGAGATTGTATTTCGATAAACCCTTCATTGAACGTATTGGGCTTTCTCCTAAACTTTTCCCCACTCCCGAACATGAGAATCTTGTGATTTGTGTATCTTGTGTTAGTTCCAGTAATGGATTATCTGTTTCTATAACAGATTGCATTCCTGATTTGCACTATATCGGAGACACCCAATGCTTCCCACTCTATTGGTATGACAATAGCGATGCAGATGTAATAGACCTCTTCAATCAAGGCGCAGAAAAGAAAGCAGACTGCTATGTCCGTAAAGATGGCGTGACCGACTGGATACTGACAACCGCCCGCAAGCAATACGGCTACAAAGTAACAAAAGAAGACATCTTCTATTATGTCTATGGATTGCTCCATTCGCCCGATTACCGCACGGCTTTTGCCACCGACTTGAAAAAGTCTTTGCCGCGCCTGCCTTTGGTAGAGAAAGCAGACGACTTCTGGGCATTCAGCAAAGCCGGACGTGCGCTGGCGGATTTGCATCTGAATTATGAAACGATAGAAACCTATAAGAAGTGCCTCGTGCTCCATGCCCCTTTGACCAACAAAGGCGAAAGCGTCAATTATCGGGTGGAGAAAATGCGCTTCGGCAAGATTGACAGCAAAACTGTCGACAAAAGCGTCATCCACTACAACCATGCCATCACCATAGAGGGCATACCCGCCGAAGCCTACGAGTATGTGGTCAACGGTAAATCCGCCATCGAATGGATAATGGAGCGTTATGCTGTAACTACCGACAAGAAAAGTGGCATTACCAATGACCCGAATGATTGGGCGAGGGAGCATAACGATGAGAAATATATTTTCAACCTGTTGCTCCGGGTGATTAATGTGTCGGTGCAGACGGTGGAGATTGTGAAAGGATTACCGAAGTTGAAGTTTGAATAATATATTAAGATGTATGAAAAAGCAATGTGTTATTAATACGTTACTATTTATAGGAATAGTTTTTGCCATTTCGTTTTCTTTATTAAAAGTAACTCCATTTGAAGTTACCAGTGAAACATACATTGGAACGATAGTTACATTATTAAGCTTAGCTGCGACTTTTGTTATTGGATATCAGATATACAATGCTATTGAATTTAAGAAGGAAATAGAAAATCAGAAGGGAAAATATAATGATATTATTAAGCGTAATGAAGAAATAGAGGCAAAAATGGTTCAACAGGAGTTTGTGATGGAAGAAGGATTTGATATAATATCTGCTCTTGTTACATATAATAGTCGCCAAGATTCCTCAATGAGTACATCTGCTTTTTTACATATGCATCGGGCATTAATTTCTTCAATAGAAACGGATAGAACAGATTATGAATGGCTTTTTAGATATCTCAGACATTTTATTGTGAATATGGACGGATTAACATTCAGTTTAGAATATGCAGGTACGCCCAATTCTTTTTGGAGTATTGATGAATCAAGTGAAGATTATCAATGTCATGTAAAGAGATCTATAGGTGAGTTTACAAAAGTAGTGAAAGAAAACGACAAGAAGTTGAGGTCTAGTAAAAACTTCTGTAAAATTCAAATGGAATATGAAAGAGTTATGAGATTGCTCTATAATAGATTAGCAAATATAGAGCAGAATCCGGCAGAGTCTATTTCTGATAATGAGAAAACAAAAATAATGGATTCATTCTAAAAACAATTATGAAACAACAAAATAATTCAGGAATTGTCTATGTCCTAACCAACCCTGCCATGCCCGGATTGGTAAAAATAGGTATGACCACAAGAGACAATCTGGATACCCGGATGAAGGAACTTTATGGCACGGGCGTCCCTGTTCCCTTTGAATGCAAATACGCTTGCAAGGTGAAATCTTCGGATTGTGCAAAGATTGAGAAAGCCTTGCACACGGCATTTGCACCGAATCGGATTAATGCGAATCGCGAGTTCTTCCAAATCAAGCCGGAGCAGGCTATGGCGATATTGGAACTGTTCAATCGGGAAGACGTAACACAAGAAATCACAGAAGAGATAGACAACGACCTGACAACAGAAGACAAATCCGCTACGGAGAAAATCAATTCGTCACGCCGTCCACCTCTCAATTATTTTGAAATGGGAATGAAGAAAGGCGATATTTTGGTATTCGTAAAAGATCCGTCTATTGAAGTTTCGGTAGTTGATGAAAAGAAAGTGATGTATCAAGGTGATATCTATTCACTGACAGGCATTACCAAAAAATTGCTCAATCTCACTCATGCCATCCAGCCTACAGGATATTGGATGTATGAGGGAAAGAATCTGAGAGACATTTATGATGAAACTTATACGTTGGAGGATTGAATATGATCCAAGCTTTGTAATACGTTCTTCTGTACGGGTGAGATTGAAGCAGAGGCTTGAGCATATCATTAGGTTTGTGAGAATGACGGATTCTCACGTCTGAGCTCCGCTATGACGTCCCGAGGATTTCAAGTTTGAATGCTTAATAAGACGATAACTCAAAAGACCATACAAACTCTGATGGAACAACAAGTAATATCTTTATAAAAAGATGGATGAGATCCGAAAGGAGATAAGTGAGAATCTTTGGAACATTACGGATGGTGATATGAAATACAACCTTTCCTGTCTTCAAGAATTTGGTTCATTGAATCGTATTGGAGACTGAAAACAAGAATATTGAGAAATAATCATAGAATTGAATCATAAAAAATGGAAGACACTTTCAATTACTTTAAAAATGCCCCGGGCGATTTTAGCCTTTGTTTGAAAAGCGGTTGCGCGACGGTGAATGAGTGTTTACGGGGATTGGCCGGTAGGGATTTAGACCGTGAACGGCTGAATTTGAGCGTGGTTAATCCTTTGTTGGCCGATGAGAAGGGTGGGGAGGCTTGTCCTTTTTTCCGAAAAGAGGAGAAGGTGCGAATCGCCTATGGCTTCAAGCGGGCGAAGGCCAAGGTGGAGGCGGGACAGGTACGAAACTTGCGATCCGCGATCTGCCGTTGGGTTTGCCAGCGGGATTATTATTATCTGCTGAAGGGTGAGAAACCGATTTCGCCGGAAATGCAGAAGAAGATCACGGCGGTATTGGCCCGTTGCGGCGCGCCGGAGCCGATAGAGTTTGATCGATACGAGTGGAAGTATCTTTGGTGAATCGCTATTCTTGGGGTTTCGCGCTGGGGAACGCGAAGTTTCGCGTTCGAGAGCGCGAAGTTTTGCATTGCGGAACGCAGAAGTTCGCGTTCCGCAATGCAAAAAGGGAAGAATGCCTATTATTGTCCCGTTAAATAGGCGATCACTTTGCCTGCTTTCTTTTCCTTGTTTCGGACGATCCAACGATAAATGAGCCAAGGAACATAAACGCCGCTCACGAAAGCCAGTAGACTGGTAACGGGCCATGGCTCCCCCGTCAGCTTCATCAATATTTGCAGTGAAACGGCTTGTGGGAACCAGGAAAACAAATAGATCGCATAAGAAGCGCCGTTGAGATGATTGAAGCATGTCCAGCCTTCGCGCACGTAAATGTGGCCGAGAGCAATACACATTCCGATACCACTTATGGCAATTAAGACATCTCGTCCCGGGAAAGGAGAAGCGAGAAATGATAAAGAAAGCGAAACTAGAGCCGTCATGCAAAAAATAGCAAGCGCATACGGCTTAAACAATTTTTCCACTTGTGCGTGACAATAATAATAGCCTAATCCGAAATAAATTAAATACTCGACAACTCCTCCTATATTAAACAAACGGATGTCTTTTAAAGGATTAAATAGATGAAGAATCAACAAAACAGAAAGGGCAATGAACCATGGAGCGGATATTCTTAATTTAGCCAAGATCTTAGCTCCATAAACCACGATCAAGAAAATAATAAACAATGTAGGCAGAAACCAGAAGAATCTGATCACATTGTCCCAAGGATAAATCAAGGAATGCAGATAGTTTTCCAATGAAAGTTCAATAGGCCGAAGGGCGAAACGACTCAATACCGCTTTCGGGAAAAACGCGAGCGTACTAATAAAAACATAAGGGATCAGCAGACGGCGCACTTTTTTCCATATAAATCCTTGGCTTCCATAAAGAGATATAGCAGACAACGCCATCGAACGCTTTCGTAGCCCATAATAAAGTAAATAACCTGAAAGAAACATAAACAAAGGCATTCGAAACAAATGAAGCCAATCGTTATTCAAGTCGGTTATAAGATTGATTTCTAATTGATCAACAGAATGCCCCGCCACCACAAGTACAATACCAAATACTTGCAGGAAAGAGATCACCGGATTTTGTTTTCGCATTACAACAAGATTATTTTCGTGCGCCCCATCTAATTATGATATAAGAACCAAGGTCAATTGAATACCTTTACATATAATATATCCCTACAATCAAAAACTCGCCTCCGCAAGTTTCTTCGGGCAAAAGTACGATAAATTCTCTTCATTCCTTCGACAAAAGTAGTATTTTGGGGGAAAGAAGTATCCGCACTATACGAAAGCCTCACAAAAACAAGCGCCCGCGCCCCCTGTTGATAACTTTTTCTAACTTTTCCCACGCAACACTTGGCTTGGAATAAGGGAATATGTAATTTTACCTCCCGAAAACGAAGGCATCCGTATGCCTATCAAATCGCTAGCGTATGTTTTTTAAGGATTAGTTTAAGAGGTTCGAATGGAAGAAAAGAGTTGTTATCATATACCGGTCATGTTGAATGAATGCCTGGAGGGTTTGTGCGTTCGCCCGGATGGCGTCTATGTGGACGTCACTTTCGGGGGAGGCGGCCACTCGCGGGCCATCCTCGAACGCCTTGGCGAAGAAGGACACCTTTATGGCTTTGACCAAGACGCCGACGCCGAGCGCAACGTGCCCGCCGATTTGCGTTTCACCTTCGTTCGGAGCAACTTCCGCTACCTCTACAACTTCATGCGCTACTATGGGCAAGCGGGCTGCGTGGACGGCATTTTGGCTGACTTAGGTGTCTCGTCGCACCATTTCGACGACGAGGCCCGCGGTTTCTCTTTCCGCTTCGAGGGCGCCCTCGACATGCGCATGAACCAACAAGCCCCCCGCACGGCGGCCGACTTGCTTAACAACGACTCTGAGGAGACCCTCGCCAACACGCTTTACCACTACGGCGAACAGAAACAAGCCCGGCGACTGGCCTCGGCCCTTGTCAAGGCCCGTGCCCAAAAGCCGTTCGCGACGATCGACGACCTGCTGGGCGCTGTCAAACCATTCGCCGCCCGGGGCGAGAAGGAAAAGAAATTCCTGGCGCAAATTTTCCAGGCATTGCGCATCGCGGTAAACGACGAGCTGGGGGCTTTGCGAGAAATGTTGCTCCAGACGACCCGTGTGTTGTGCCCAGGCGGCCGGCTGGTGATTATGACCTACCAGTCGCTGGAAGATCGGCTCGTGAAAAACTTCTTGCGGAGCGGCAACTTTGAAGGAGAGCGGGAAAGCGATTTTTTCGGGAACGTCCGCACGCCTTTCCGCTTGATCAACAACAAGGTGATCGTCCCGACCGACGAAGAGATCGCCGCGAACCCCCGCTCGAGAAGCGCCAAATTACGAATCGCCGAATTTATAGGAGAGAATTAAAGATGGACGAACAATTATCAAGCAATAAAGAGAAGAAGAAAGAACGCAAGATCACGCTGCTCTACATCCTAGGCGGCGGCATCCTGAAAGAGGATTTCATCCTGAGACACACCAAGATGATCATCTTGCTGGTGGTCTTGGCCTTTTTTTTCATCGCCAACCGCTATACTTGCATGCAAAAGTTGCGGGAAATTGACCGCCTGCAACAAGAGCTGCGCGACGCCCGCTTCGAGGCGCTCTCGATCTCCTCGGAGCTGACGGGCAACAGCCGCGAGTCGCAAATCGAGCTACTGATTGAGGAACAAGGCATCGACTTGGAAACCGCGAAGACACCCGCTTACGAATTGCGAGACAAATAAAAGGAGGATAAAGATTTATGGAAGAAAACGAGCAAAACAACGAGCGATCGGGCCACAATGGGCGAATCCTGCTCTGCTATTTTATCGTCGTGCTCATGCTCTGTGGCGTGGCGGGAGGCATCTTGTTTTGCGCATTCAAGACGGCGTTCATTGAACGAGACAAGTGGCTGGAGGTCGCCGAAGACCAGCAACGCCCCAACCACCTGATTCTGCCGGGACGCGGCAACATCTATTCCGCCGACGGCAAGTTGATGGCCACCAGCGTCCCCCGCTATTACCTTTATATGGATTTCAAGGCGGACTGCTTCGTCAACCCCGGGCCGAAATGGAACAGCTTGGACACGTTTCTCAACAGCAAATCGCCCAATAGCGTCGATTCGCTGGCCGCCTACTTGTCGCGCAAGCTAAAAGACCGTACGCCGGCGGGCTACAAAGCCTACCTCAAAAGAGGCTTGAAGAAAAAGAGCCGGCAGTATCCTATCTATCCCGGCAAAGTCTCCTACTCCGACCTGAAGGAGATTCAAAAGTTCCCCTTCCTCCGGTTCGGGCGCTATAAGGCCGGTTTCTATACGAAAGAGATGGTGCAACGACAGAAACCATTCGGCTCCTTGGCCTCGCGCACGATCGGGGACATTTACGGCGAGATCGAGGAAAACGGCATGACGAAGGGCAAGAACGGATTGGAATTGCAATACGACTCCTTGTTGAGAGGTGAGGCGGGCCTGAGCTCCGTCCGCCGGGTAGGTGGTGGCTGGACGAACGTCGTGGAAATCGAGCCGGAAGATGGCTGCGATATCCGGACCACGATCGATATCCATATTCAAGATATCACGGAAAAATCGCTGGTCGATAAACTCCGCGAGATCGACGCCGAGTCGGGTACCGCCGTCGTCATGGAAGTCCAGACTGGCGAGATCAAGGCCATCACGAACATGGCCCGCATCCGGGAAGGCGTCTATGCGGAGACCAAGAATCATGCGGTCGCCGACGAGACGGAGCCCGGCTCCACCTTCAAGGTCGCTTCCATCATGGTCGCTTTAGACGACGGAGTCTGCCTACCCAGTGACACGGTAGATGTCGGGAACGGCGTATTCATGTACAAAGGCGCCCGGATGACCGACCACAACCTCAACCGGGGAGGCTACGGACGCATCTCCGTCGAACAGGCCGTCTGGTACTCGTCCAATATCGGTGTCGCGAAAACAATCTTGAAAGGTTACGAGAAGAACCCCAAAAAGTTCGTGGAAGGCTTGTATCGCATCGGGATGAACGCCGACCTGAAACTGGAGATCCCCGGCTCAGGAAAATCCAAGATCCGGATGCCGGGTGACACGTTGAACTATTGGTCGAAAACCACGTTGCCTTGGATGTCTTTTGGTTATGAGACGCAAATCCCGCCCATCTATACGCTGGCTTTCTATAACGCGATCGCGAATGGCGGGACGATGATGCGCCCCATGTTCACGAAAGAAATCCTGAAAGACGGGGAAACGATCCATCGTTTCTCACCGGAGGTCGTGAAAGAATCCATCTGTTCCGACACGACGTTAGCCTATATCCAAGACATGCTCCTCGGGGTCGTCGAGAAAGGGACGGGAAAAGCGGTCCATTCCGACATCATCCGGATCGCGGGGAAAACCGGTACGGCCCAAATCGCCTCGGGCGGCGTCTATCGGACCAGCGGGCATCAGGTGGCTTTCTGCGGCTATTTCCCGGCCGACGAGCCCAAATATTCCTGCATCGTCGTGATCCGGCGACCTCGCATCGGTTACCCCTCGGGCGGGACCATGTCGGGCGGTGTCGTAAAAGCCATCGCGGAGAAGATTTACGCGAGCTATATGCTCTACGATGTCAATGAGATGGAGCGAGACTCGACCGCGGTTCCCTTCCCTCAAGTTAAAGGCGGAGACCGTGAATCCGTGGAAGACGCTTTAGACGAGCTGATGATCCCCATCGATACCGATAGCCTCGACACGCCTTGGACGATCGCCCGATTGAGTGCGGATTCGACCAAGATCCAATTAGTGGATTTAAAAATACAAGAAGGCCTCGTACCCCGGGTGATCGGTCTGGGCGCTAAAGACGCGGTCTATTTAATGGAGAAAGCGGGGCTGCAAGTCTCGTTGTCGGGTATCGGCCGTGTGGTCACGCAAAGCGTATCGCCAGGCAGGAAGATCCATAAAGGGCAAAAGGTCTTACTAACTTTAAGATGATTATGACTCTGAAAGATTTAATTCGAACGTTAGACGCTTTGCGAGTATATGGCGAAGCTCAAGTGGAAATCAAGGATATTCAATCGGATTCCAGGCAAGTGAAACTGGGATCGCTCTTCGTGGCCGTACGCGGGACTGCTGTAGACGGGCACGCCTACATTCCCGGCGCTGTAGAAAAAGGCGCCGTGGCGATTGTCTGCGAAACCATTCCCGAAAATCAGGAGAATTTTAATGTCACCTTCGTACAAGTCGATGACTCCGCGACGGCCCTTGGCAAACTCCTCTCCCGCTGGTATGGCGATCCGTCCGAAAAACTCATCCTCGTAGGCGTCACGGGGACCAATGGGAAAACGACCACCGCCACCTTGCTCTACGAGATGTTTCGTGCGATGGGGCATAAAGTAGGACTCTTATCCACGGTCCGCAATTACATCAACGACGAGGCTATTCCTACAGACCATACGACGCCCGATCCTTTAACGATGCACGCGCTCATCGCCCGCATGGTGGAAGAAGGGTGCGAATACGCGTTCATGGAAGTCAGCTCACATGCGGTCGACCAACGTCGAATCAGTGGCCTCGCGTTCAATGGAGCGATTTTCACGAATCTGACACGCGATCACTTGGACTATCATAAAACCGTCGAGAATTATCTTAAAGCCAAAAAGAAATTTTTCGACGACCTTCCCAATACGGCTTTCGCCTTAACCAACTTGGATGACAAATCCGGATTGGTCATGCTACAGAACACGAAAGCCCGGAAGCTCACTTATTCTTTGCGCTCTCCCGCCGATTTCAAGGCCAAAATCCTGGAATCCCATTTCGAAGGGACCGATTTATTGGTAAACGGGAGAGAAGTTTTTGTTCACTTTGTCGGACGGTTTAACGCCTACAATTTATTAGCCGTTTATGGCGCGGCTATCGCGCTGGGGAAAGAGCCAGACGAGATTTTGGTTACGATGAGCATGCTGCGCCCCGTGGCTGGCAGGTTCGAGACCATTCATTCGCCCCTTGGTTATACGGCGATCGTGGATTATGCTCATACGCCCGACGCGCTCACCAACGTCCTGAACACCATTCATGAAGTCCTAGATGGCAAAGGTCGGGTGATTACGGTCGTTGGCGCGGGCGGAAACCGGGACAAAGGTAAACGTCCCTTAATGGCGAAAGAAGCTTTCCGCTTGAGCGATCAATTGATTCTTACTTCCGACAATCCCCGATTTGAGGAACCGGAACAAATCATTCAAGAGATGCTCGCAGGATTAAGTCCGGAAAATCAAGAAAAAGTCTTATGCGTCACGAACAGGGAACAAGCGATCAAGACCGCCACCTTGTTAGCCCGTAAAGGGGACGTGATCCTTGTCGCCGGTAAAGGCCATGAGGATTACCAAGAGATCAAAGGGGTTAAACATCATTTTGACGACCGGGAAAAGATTCGCCAAATTTTCTCCAATCAAAAAACAGAATGAGATAAGATATGCTTTACGATTTATTCAACTACTTGGATCAACTGGATGTTCCCGGAGCGGGCATGTTCAAGTACGTCTCGTTCCGATCGGGGCTGGCATTAATCCTGTCGTTATTCATTTCGACTGCGATCGGCCGGAGAATTATCGACCGTCTTCAATATTTGCAAATCGGCGAGACCATACGGAATCTGGGGTTGGAGGGCCAAATGAGTAAAAAGGGAACACCAACCATGGGTGGTATCATCATTATCATCGCCATCCTTGTCCCTACCTTGCTGTGCGCTCGATTGGATAACATCTACGTGATTTTAATGCTCGTGACAACCGTTTGGCTGGGCTCATTAGGGTTCGCGGACGATTACATTAAGGTTGTCCAGAAAAATAAGGATGGTATGCACGGCCGCTTCAAGATCATCGGACAAGTCGGCTTAGGATTGATCGTCGGGCTAGTCCTCTTTTTAAGTCCAGACGTCGTGATCCGAGAAAACATGGAAGTCCGCCATGATAACGTAATCGAAGAGGTACAATATCATAACAACGAGACCAAATCGACAAAGACCACGATCCCGTTCGTCAAAAATAACAATTTCGATTACGCGGATCTCGCCTCTTGGGCCGGAGAATACAAGCAGGAAGTCGCTTGGATCGTTTTCGTGCTGATGGTCATCTTTGTCGTCACGGCCGTATCGAATGGGGCGAACCTTACGGATGGCTTGGATGGATTGGCGGCCGGAAGTTCCGCGATCATCGGGATGGCGTTAGGAATTCTAGCCTACATGTCGTCACACTTTGAATTCGCTTCGTTCTTAAATATCATGTTTATACCCGGAGCGGAAGAGTTGGTGGTATTCGCGTCCGCGTTTATCGGAGCGACGGTCGGCTTCCTGTGGTACAACGCTTATCCGGCTCAGGTTTTCATGGGTGATACGGGTAGCTTGACCTTGGGCGGGATCATCGCGGTATTCGCGATCATCATCCGGAAAGAATTGCTGATTCCCATTCTATGTGGCATTTTTCTCGTTGAGAATTTATCGGTCATCCTACAGACCTTTTATTTCAAATACACCAAAAAGAAATATGGCGAAGGGCAAAGAGTCTTTAAGATGGCGCCATTACACCATCATTTCCAAAAACCGGGAAACGCGGGCATCAACGCGGTTATCCAGAAACCCATCAATGTCGTTCCGGAATCAAAGATCGTAGTTCGTTTTTGGTTGATTGGGATTATCTTGGCGGTAATCACGATCGTAACATTAAAAATGCGATAGACATGAAACAGAAAATAGTCATATTAGGAGCGGGCGAAAGTGGCACGGGAGCGGCCATCCTCGCCCAAAAGAAAGGATTCGAAGTCTTTGTTTCCGACAAAGGCTTCATTAAACCGCGGTACAAAGAATCGCTGACCCAAAGGGGCATCCGCTGGGAAGAGGGCCAACATACCGAATCGGAAATCTTGACCGCCCATGAGATCGTCAAAAGCCCCGGCATTCCGGATAAGGCGCCCATTATCCAAAAAGTCAAGGAAAAGGGCATTCCCATCATCTCCGAAATTGAGCTGGCGGGACGTTATTCCAACGCGAAGATGATCTGCATCACGGGAAGCAACGGGAAAACGACCACCACGATGCTCACCCACCACATCCTGAAGCAAGCGGGCATCGACGTGGGGCTGGCGGGGAACGTCGGGAACAGTCTGGCCCTGCAAGTCGCGGAAGATCCACACGACGTGTATGTCATCGAACTGAGCAGTTTCCAGTTGGATAACATGTACGATTTCAAGGCGGATATCGCGATTCTGTTGAACATCACGCCCGACCACTTGGATCGTTATGACTACGAGATGCAAAACTACGTGAACGCCAAGTTCCGGATCCTCCAGAACCAAACGAAGGCGGACGCGTTCATCTTCTGGAACGACGACCCGATCGTCGCCCGGGAAATCGCGAAAAGGAATCCTCAAGCCACGCTTTATCCTTTTGCGGAAGTCGAAGCCCCCGGCGTGAAGGGCTATACGAAAGACAAGAAATTTATCATTGAAACTCCAAACGGCATATTCTCTATGGATCAAGATTCTCTAGCGTTGTCTGGAACGCACAACCTTTATAATTCCTTGGCGGCCGCGATCACGGCAAAGCTTTTGGACATCAAAGACGAAAACATCCGGGCTTCTCTCAGTGATTTCGCGGGAGTCGAGCATCGCCTGGAGCGTGTCTTACGCGTGAGAGGCGTCGAATACGTCAACGACTCGAAAGCGACCAACGTCAATTCGTGTTGGTATGCCCTGCAAAGTGTCAACACGCCCATCGTCCTCATCCTGGGTGGGACCGACAAGGGGAACGACTACTCGGAGATCGAGGCGCTGGTCAAGCAAAAAGTACATGCCCTGATCTTCCTGGGCAAGGACAATCGCAAGCTACACGCCTTTTTCGACGGGAAAGTCGCGACCATCGCGGACGCCAGCTCGATGAAAGAGGCCGTCGACAAGGCTTATCACGTGGCGGAAAGAGGCGACACGGTTCTCCTCTCTCCTTGCTGCGCGAGCTTCGACCTGTTCAAAAGTTACGAGGACCGCGGCGAGCAATTCAAGGCTTGCGTCCGAGACCTATAAATTTCTTAATTCAGAAAGGCCATGGAATTAGCCAATAAACTATTCAGGGGAGACCGGGTGATCTGGATCATCTTCATGTTCCTGTGCCTGATCTCGGCGGTGGAGGTATTCAGCGCGACGAGCACCATCGCTTACAAGAACGCGAACTATTGGGAGCCCATCATCCGGCACGCCTCGTTCCTGTTGGCGGGATTCGCCATGATCTTGGTCTTGCACAACATCCCTTATCGCTTCTTCTCGGCGCTCATCATCCTCTTGCCGGTCTCGTTCCTGATGCTCATCGTCACGCCCTTTATCGGCGTGGAGGCGAACGACGCCCACCGCTGGTTGGAGTTCATGGGCGTCCAGTTCCAGCCGTCCGAGATCGCCAAGCTGGCCTGCGTGGTCTACGTGGCTTTTCTCTTGAGCAAAAGGAGCCAACTGAGCGACAAGAGCATCTTTTGGCTCATCCTGGCCGGTGTCGGGACGGCTTGCGTGCTGATTTTGCCGGAGAACTTCTCGACGGGCATGATGCTCTTCGGGGTCTGCTTCCTGATGATGTTCATCGGGCAGGTCTCGCTGTTGCGCTTGCTGAAACTGATGGGTTTCCTGCTTCTGATGGGGGGCATCTTGGTGGGGACACTCATGACGCTTGACGACGAGACCATCAAGAAGTACTTGCCAGACCGCCTGCTGACCGTCAAAGCCCGCGTCGAGCGTTTCACCCAACCCGAACCCCAAAACGAGGCAGGCACGTACCAGATCACGGACGACAATTACCAAGTCTCGCACGCCAAGATCGCCATCGCTCGTGGGGGAGTCTTGGGGCAGATGCCGGGCCATGGGCAGCAACGCGATTTCCTCCCGCAGGCCTATTCCGATTTCATCTACGCGATCATCATCGAGGAGCTGGGCTATGTCGGCGGGGTCGTCGTCCTTCTACTATATATTATATTACTCGTCCGGGTGGGAATCATCGCCCGGCGGTGCGACCGGTTGTTCCCCAAGTTCCTGGTCTTGGGCTGCGGCCTCTTGGTGGTCATCCAGGCGTTGGCCAACATGGCCGTGGCGGTCGACTTGATCCCCGTCACCGGGCAACCGATGCCCCTCGTGAGCCGGGGCGGTACGTCGACCCTGATCTCGTGCGTCTATTTCGGCATCATCCTAAGCGTAAGCCGCTTCGCCGCCGGTATGGGCAATGAGGAAGAGGCCAAGGAGGAGGTAAGCGCCGCGACGGCCGACACCCCTTTGGCCCCCCTGCCCGAAACGGCAGCGATGCCTGAAGAAGAAATGAAACAACAAGTTACTATATGAAGAATTATCGGTTAATCATCAGTGGCGGCGGGACGGGCGGCCATATTTTCCCCGCCATCTCGATCGCCAACGCCTTCAAGGCTCGTTTCCCGGAGACGGAGATCCTTTTCGTCGGGGCGGAAGACCGGATGGAGATGGAACGCGTCCCCGCGGCGGGCTACAAGATCATCGGCCTCCCCGTAAGCGGCTTCGATCGGGCCCACTTGCTCAACAACTTCCGGGTCATCGCCCGTTTGGGGAAAAGCCTTCTTTTGGCCAAAAAAACCATTCGCGACTTCAAGCCCGACATCGCGATCGGCGTGGGAGGCTACGCGAGCGGCCCGACACTGTGGATGGCCTCCGCGCTCGGCGTGCCGGCCCTGATCCAGGAGCAAAACTCCTATGCCGGGGTCACCAACAAGCTCCTCGCCCGTAAAGTCCAAAAAATCTGCGTCGCCTACGAGAACATGGCGCGTTTTTTCCCAAAAGACAAGATCGTCCTCACGGGCAACCCCGTGCGGGCCGACTTGGAGGAAGCGCGAGGCAAGCGCGAGGAGGCCTTGGCCTTTTTCGGCCTCTCGCCCGAACGCAAAACCATCCTCGTCGTGGGCGGAAGCCTTGGCGCCCGCACGGTCAACCGGAGCGTGGAGAACGGTTTGGACCTCCTCTATCGGTCCGACGTTCAAGTGATCTGGCAAACCGGCCGCTACTATTACAACGAAGCCTCCAAGCGCCTCAAGGCCTATCGCGGCATCCAGGTCTGGTGCTCAGACTTTATCACGAGGATGGACTACGCTTACGCCGCGGCCGACCTGGTGATCTCGAGGGCCGGCGCGGGGTCGATCTCCGAACTCTGCCTTTTGGGCAAGCCCGTCATCCTCGTTCCCTCGCCCAACGTGGCCGAAGATCACCAGACGAAGAACGCCATGGCCCTCGTCGAGCGCGACGCGGCCCTGATGATCCCCGACGCCGAGGCCGAGGGCCGGTTGATGAAAGAAGCCCTCGCGACCGTAGCCGACGAGGCCCGTTTGCGAAGCCTGAGCCAACACATCCTATCGCTCGCCCAGCCCCACAGCGCCGACCGTATCGTGGATGAGATCTTAAAAATAATAAAAAAATAAAGCGGGGACAGCCCTTAATCCGCGGAAGAAGCACTGTCCCCAGCGGGGACAATGCTTAATCTGCGGAAGAAGCTCCGTCCCCAGCGGGGACAGCGCTTAATCTGCGGAAGAAGCACTTTCCCACCCGGGGACAATGCTTAATCTGCGGAAGAAGCTCCGTCCCCAGCGGGGACAGCCCTTAATCTGCGGAAGAAGCGCTGTCCCCGCTAGGAAAAAGCGAGGAAAAAATGCCGAACGATGAATTTTATCCGGTCGTTTCGAGATTGAACGGATCTTCGTTGTATCTTTACCGGGATTTTTGGAAAAAGAGAGAAAAATGAATCTAGATGAAACAAAAGCCGTCTATTTCGTGGGCGCCGGCGGGATCGGCATGAGTGCCCTGATCCGTTATTTCCTGTTTAAAGGAAAAACGGTAGGCGGCTACGACCGTACACGCACCGAACTGACCGACGCCCTCGAGCGCGAGGGGGCATGGCTGCATTACGAGGACGACCTTGAGGCCGTCCCCGCCGCGTTCAAGGATCCGGCCTCCGCGCTGGTGGTCTATACGCCCGCCGTGCCCGAGAACCACGGGGAGCTGACGTATTTCCGGGCGAACGGCTTCACGATCCTGAAACGTGCTCAGTTGCTGGGTCTCATCACGCGCCACAGCTTCGGCCTTTGCGTGGCCGGCACCCATGGGAAAACGACCACCTCGTCGATGCTGGCGCACATCCTGCACCAATCCCACGTGGGCGCCAACGCCTTCCTGGGCGGGATCCTGAAAAATTACGACAGCAACCTGCTGCTCACGCCCGGGGCGGATCGGACCGTGATCGAGGCCGACGAGTTCGACCGGTCGTTTCATTGGCTCTCGCCCTACATGGCCGCCATCACGGCGGTCGACCCCGACCATCTGGACATCTATGGCACCCCGGAAGCCTATCGGGAAAGCTTCGAGAAATTCGCCTCGTTGGTCGATCCCGCGGGGGCGCTCGTCGTCCGCCAAGGACTCCCGTTGGATCTAAGCGCTTATCCGGGAAAGGTCTACACCTATTCCGCCCAAGACGGGGGTGATTTTCACGCGGAAAACATTCGCGTGGGCAACGGCGAGATCTCATTCGATTTCGTAGGCCCCTCGACCCGGATCGAAGGCGTCCAGCTCGGCGTCCCGGTCGAGATCAATATCGAGAACGGCGTGGCGGCCATCGCCTTGGCTTGGCTCAATGGGGCGACGGCCGACGAGATCCGCCGTGCGATGGCCTCCTTCCGGGGTGCCCGTCGCCGCTTCGATTTCCACCTGAAAAGCGAACGGGCGGTGCTGATCGACGACTACGCCCACCATCCGGCCGAGGTGCGGGCCTCGATCCAATCGGTTCGCGCCCTCTATCCCGGCCGACGGATCACGGGCATTTTCCAGCCCCATCTCTATACGCGGACTCGCGACTTCGCGGCTGGTTTCGCGGCGGCGCTCTCCTTGCTCGACGAGCTGATCCTCCTCGACGTCTATCCCGCCCGCGAGGCCCCCATCCCCGGCGTCACGTCGCGGATCATCTTCGACCAAGTGACCATCCCGGAAAAACATCTCCTTGAGAAGAGCCAGTTGCTGGATTTCATGGCCGCGCGTGCGTTCGACGTGGTGCTCACCCTCGGCGCCGGCGACATTGAGCGGCTGGTCGAGCCCGTGAAAGAAGTATTACTCCAAAAAACGCGTCAAGAATCGTGATCCGGATATTGTCTGTCATATTAGCGCTCTTGTTCGGCGGCTACCTCGTAGGCGCCTCGCTCTTTTTCGCCCCCCTGCCCGACGGGCGGCTTTGCCAAGGCATGGAGATCGTGGTGCGCGACAGCCTGGAAAAGCATTTCGTGAACGAGGCGGACCTCCTTTCTTTCTTGAAACGAGACAAATCCTCGCCCCTCGAACGCCCCCTCGACGCCATCAATACGGACTCCATCGAGAAACGTCTCGCCCGCAACGAGATGATCGCGAAAGTGGAAGCCTACAAGACTCCTTCGGGAAAAATCAAGCTGGAAGTGACGCAAAAAATGCCGATCCTCCGCGTCATGACGGCCGACGAGAGCTATTACATCGATCACAACGGGACGACGATGCCCATCAGCCGGCGCTACGTCGCCCAAGTCCCCATCGTCACGGGATATGTCGAAAAAGAGTTCGCGAGGAACGAGTTATATAAATTCGCGCTATTTTTGCGGGAAAATGCGTTTTGGGATAACCAAATAGAGCAAATCTGCGTTTTCCCGAATCGCGACGTCGAGTTAATCCCCCGCCTGGGGCGCTTCCGGATCGTGTTGGGCCCGCTCACGGATTTCGAGGAAAAGCTCCACAAGCTGAAGCTCTTCTACGACCAGGCGATCCCGAAAGTCGGGTGGGAGAAATACAGCGTCATCAATTTAGAATATAAGAATCAGATAGTTTGTACAAAAAAATAAAAAGAGGATAGCATGGCATACACAGACTTTATAGCGGCGATCGATTTGGGAAGTTCCCACATGGTCGGGATGGTAGGCGTAAAAAACGCGAACGGGTCCCTTACCGTGGTCAACTACGCGGAAGAGGATTCAAGCTCTTGTATACGGAGAGGCTGTGTATATAACGTAAAAGACACGGCGTTCAAGATCAAGCGACTGATCGGTAAGCTGGAAAGCAAGCTCGACGGCGTCAAGATCGGGAAAGTTTATATCGGCTTGGGTGGGCAATCCATCCGCTCGATCGACCATACGGTGAGCAAGGTGCTTGGCACGGAGGGGGTCGTGACGGAAGAGCTCATCAAATCCCTTGATCAAGAATGCCAGAACTTCCATCCGGATATGCTGAATGTCCTGGCGATCGACTCGCCTTCCTATTACCTGGACAACCGCTACGAGCCAAATCCCGTCGGGGTCTCGTGCTCACGGATCGAGGCGCGCTACAAGATCATTATCGGAAGGCCGTCCTTGAGGACGAGCGTCATCAACAGCGTCGCCGAGCAGGCGAATATCGAGGTGGCCGGCATCTTGGTCTCCCCCTTGGCGCTGGCCGACGTGAAGTTGGGCGACAACGAGAAGGACCTGGGCTGCGCGTTGATCGACTTCGGCGCGGGCGTCACCTCCGTGACGGTCTATAAGAACGGGAAATTGAATAGCCTGACCGTTATTCCTCTAGGCAGCAACTTGATCACGAGAGATATCATGAGCCTGCACGTCGTCGAGGCGGAAGCCGAGCGTCTGAAAGTGACCTATGGCCGCACGAAGAACGACAAGGATACGGACCTCTCCGTGCAAGTCAGCTTGGCGGAAGGTTATGGCTTGCGGGAAATCAAAATGGGCGAGTTAAACAACGTCGTGGAAGCGCGCGCGAACGAGATCCTCGAAAATGTCTACGCCCGCCTGGAAGCGACGGGATTGACGAACGCTTTAGGCGCGGGCGTAGTGATCACCGGTGGGGGCGCCGCGTTGAAAGGCCTCGCGGAAGCCATGCGCGAACGGCTGAAAGTGGATGTCCATTTCTCCCCGATCCGGAAAGGAGTGCTCTCGAACAGCGACATGATACTCTCCAACAATCCGGAATACGCAGTCGCGATCGGCCTCTTGAAAAAAGGGACCCAGAACTGCGCGTCGTATGTTCCCCCCAAGCCGGAGCCGACGCCAACCCCTATCGACGACAAGCAACCGGAGAAGGACGACAACGAGAATAAGGGCAACGTGAAGCAACCGGTAGATCCCCCCAAGCCCCCCAAGAAGAAAGGTTGGTGGAAAACGATCACCCGGAAAGCGGAAGACTTGGGCCGCGGCTTATTCGACGAGAACGAAGAGACAATGAGTAATGACAACAAGAAAATTTGAAACCCATGGATAATGCGATATTAAACTTCAACTACCCGACAGAAGTCCAGAAGATCATCAAAGTGATCGGTGTCGGAGGGGGCGGGGGCAACGCCGTGACCCACATGTATAAGGAAGGCATTCAAGACGTGACGTTCGTCTTGTGCAATACGGATAATCAGGCGTTGAACCGCTCGGACGTGCCGGTCAAGCTGCTGCTCGGCCGGGAGATCACGCAGGGCCTGGGCGCCGGCAACAAGCCGGAACGGGCCATGATGGCGGCGGAAGAAAGCGCCGACGACCTCCGCAACATGCTCAACGACGGGACGAAAATGGTGTTCATCACCGCCGGCATGGGCGGCGGGACGGGGACGGGCGCCGCGCCCGTCATCGCCAAGATCGCCAAGGACATGGGGATCCTGACGGTGGGCATCGTCACGATTCCTTTCCTGTTCGAGGGGGAGCGTAAGATTATCCAGGCGCTCAACGGCGTGGAGGAAATCGCCAAGAACGTCGACGCCCTCTTGGTGATCAGTAACGAACGCCTGCGGGAAATCTATCCGGACCTCTCGCTCATGAACGCGTTCGGGAAAGCCGACGACACGCTGACCGACGCCGCCAAGAGCATCGCGGAGATCATCACGATCCCCGGTGTCATCAACCTCGACTTCGCGGACGTCCAGACCACCATGAAAGATGGCGGCGTGGCCCTGATGAGCAACGGCTATGGCGAAGGCGAAGGACGCGTGCACCAGGCGATCGAAGACGCCTTGAACTCGCCCCTCCTCAGCAACAACGACGTGCGGAACGCCAAGAAGATCCTCTTCAACGTCTGCTTCAGCGAGAACTCGGTCTTGCGGATGGAAGAGATGAACGATATCCATAACTTCATGTCCGAATTCAACCGCGACATCGAGGTGATTTGGGGAACGGCGATCGACAACACCTTGGACGAGAAGGTGAAGATGACCATCCTCGCCACGGGCTTCTCGATGGACGACATCCCGCAAATCGCCGACAAGCGGCGGGCTGACGCGGCCCAAATGACGGAAGAGGAACTCCGCCAAGAAGAGGAACGCCTCATGAAAGAGCAACAGAACCGCGAGAAGATCAAGAAATTCTACGGCGAGTCCGCCCAGAAAGACAGCCGTTTCACCCGGGCCAAGGCCACCGTCCTCTCACAAGACGAGCTGGACGACGAGGTGCTGATCACCCTCCTGGAAGAGAACCCCACCTATAGCCGCGACCCCAAGCTCGTCGCGCGGGCCCGCTCAAAAGGCTTCGCCAACGCGGCCGGGACGACGGCTGCCCCGAATCCCGAGGTCAAGAAAACGAAGAGCACGACAACCCGCACGAGCGGAAAAGCTAGATTCTTATAAAATTATAAAAAATACGATATCATGGATTTATTTGAAAAAGTCAGTGAAGACATCAAAAACGCGATGAAAGCGAAAGACAAGGTCGCCTTGGAGACCTTGCGCAACGTCAAGAAATGTTTCCTGGAAGCGAAAACCGCCCCGGGCGCCAACGACACCCTCACGGATGCCGACGCCCTCAAGATCATGCAAAAGCTGGTCAAGCAAGGACGTGACGCCGCCGAAATCTACAAGCAACAAGGCCGAGAGGACCTCGCCGAGGGCGAGATGAGCCAGGTCCGCGTGATCGAGCGCTATCTCCCGAAGCAAATGTCGCCCGAGGAACTGGAGGCGGCGCTCCGCGAGATCATCGCCGAAGTCGGCGCCTCCTCCCCGAAAGACATGGGCAAGGTGATGGGCGTCGCCTCGAAAAAGCTGGCCGGAAAGGCCGAGGGGCGACAAATCTCCGAAACGGTTAAAAAGCTCCTCAACCCATGATCACGTTCACCCTTTGTTTGCTCGCCCTCGTGGCGGCCTATTTTATTTATGGGAAGTTCATCGAGCGGGTTTTCGGCATCGATCCTTCCCGCCAGACACCCGCTTACACGAAGCGAGACGGCGTTGATTACATCCCGATGCCCACGTGGAAGATCTTCATGATCCAATTCCTCAACATCGCGGGCCTGGGGCCGATCTTTGGGGCCATCATGGGCGCCAAGTTCGGAGTCGCCTCGTTCCTGTGGATCGTCTTGGGAAGCGTCTTCGCCGGAGCCGTGCACGATTTCATCTCCGGGGCCCTCTCGCTCCGCCACGACGGGGAGAGCTTGCCTGAATTGATCGGCCGCTACCTGGGGCACAACTTCATGCAATTCATGCGGGGATTCACGGTCGTGCTGATGTGCCTGGTCGGCGCCGTGTTTGTCGCGGGGCCGGCGGGATTGCTCGCCTCGCTCACGCCCGAGGCGCTCGACACGACGTTCTGGATCATCGTCGTCTTCCTTTATTACATCCTGGCGACGCTCCTGCCGATCGACAAGATCATCGGCAAGATCTACCCCATCTTCGCCGTCGCCCTGCTCTTCATGGCGGTCGGCATCCTCGTCATGCTTTACGTCCACCAACCCGACCTGCCTGAACTGACGGAAGGGCTCACCAACACGCACCCCGACGGGCTGCCGATCTTCCCGATCATGTTCGTCAGCATCGCGTGCGGCGCCATCTCCGGATTCCACGCCACGCAAAGCCCGCTGATGGCCCGCTGCATGAAGAACGAGCGCTACGCCTACCCGGTGTTCTACGGCGCCATGATCGTCGAGGGCATCGTCGCCCTGATCTGGGCCGCCGCCGCCACGTATTTCTTCCATGAGAACGGCATGGGCGAGAGCAACGCCGCCGTGGTCGTCGACAGCATCACGAAGGAATGGCTCGGCACGGTAGGTGGCCTGCTGGCCGTCTTGGGCGTCATCGCCGCCCCGATCACCTCGGGCGACACGGCCTTCCGCTCGGCCCGCCTCATCGTGGCCGACTTCCTGCGCATGGAGCAACGCACCATCAAGAAACGGCTCATGATCTGCGTCCCGCTTTTCGCCGCCGCCATCGCGCTCCTGCTTTACAGCACGAAAGACCAGGCGGGCTTCGACATGATCTGGCGCTACTTCGCGTGGTGCAACCAGACGCTGGCCGTCTTCACGCTCTGGGCCCTCACGGTCTACATGGTCGGCGCGCGCAAGCTCTACTGGACGACGCTGATCCCCGCCCTCTTCATGACGTTCGTCTGCGGGACATACATTTTCGTCGCCCCCGAGGGCTTCGGCCTCGCGCAAGAGATCGGTCTCGCGATCGGCGCCGTGATCACCGTCCTGACGGGCGCCCTCTTCTTCCGGTGGAAGCGGAAAATGGGTTTGTGAAAAAACAAGCCAGCCCCGGAGGGCTAAAAAAGGCATATGGATAGCGCGTTTCTCAAGCGTTGTCCGTATGCCTTTATTTTTTTAAGAAAAACGGGCCGCCGCGAGAGCCTTCCGAGGGGCCGGAAAAGTTCTCGCGGCGGCGCGGCAAGCCTTCCCGAAGCGGGAAAGGTTCGCCACGCACGCCGGCAAGCCTTCCCGAAGCGGGAAAGGTCCACCGAGCACGCCGGCAAGCCTTCCCGAAGCGGGAAAGGTTCGCCACGCACGCCGGCAAGCCTTCCCGAAGCGGGAAAGGTTCGCCACGCACGCCGGCAAGCCTTCCCGAAGCGGGAAAGGTCCGCCGAGCACGCCGGCAAGCCTTCCCGAAGCGGGAAAGGTCCGCCACGCACGCCGGCAACCCTTCCCGAAGCGGGAAAGGTCCACCGAGCACGCCGGCGAGTTTTCCCGAAGCGGGAAAGGTCCGCCGGACACGCCGGCAAGTTTTCCCGAAGCGGGAAAGGTCCGCCGGGAGCGCGCCGTTTTCAAGACGCCCCTTTAACCCAAGCGCCCCGCGGCCTGCCGCCGACGGTCGTAGAAGAGGAAAAGCCAAGCCGTCACGACGGCGATAAAGTCGGAAACGGGTTGCGAGAGCCACACGCCGTCGAGCTCCCAAAAATAGCCAAGAAGGTAAATGCCGGGGATCAGGAAGATAATCTGCCGGCTGAGGCTCAAGAACATCGCTTTCCAAGCCATCCCAATGCTCTGGAAATATTGGCAAATGGTGATCTGCGAGCCGACGCCCAGGAAAACGAGCACTGAGAGACGGAGCCCCCATTCGGTGATCGCGGCCAGCTCCGGATCGGACGTGAAGGCGCTCACGATAGCCCCCGGGAAGAGCAAGCAAACGGCCCAGCCGAGGGTCGTCACGATGGTCGAGAGGATGATGACGAGCTTCAGCGTGGCGTCGACCCGGTCGAAACGACGGGCGCCGTAGTTGAAGCCGATGATGGGCTGCATGCCCTGCGCCAAGCCGATGACGAGCATGACGAGGAGCATGGCGACGCTCGTGATGATGCCGCTCGCCCCGATGGCCAAGTCGCCACCGTAGCGCTTGAGGGCCTGGTTCATGATGACGGTCACGAGGCTGCCCGCGATCTGCATCGAGAAGGGCGAGACGCCGATGGTGAGGATGTCCATGATCTCCTTCACCCTCGGCCTGAGATAGGGAAGGCGGAAATGGATGATGCTGTCCTTGTCGAGGAAATGCGCCATCACGAACGCCGCGCAAGCGATCATCGAGATAGCCGTCGCGATGGCCGCCCCGCGGATGCCCATGTGGAAACCGTAGATGAAGAGCGCGTCGAGGATGACGTTGAGCACGGCGCCGATCATCATCGTGACCATCGCCTTCTTCGGGTAACCCGACGAGCGCATGACGGCGTTGAAATTGAAAGCCAGGTTGGCGAAGAAATTGCCGGGGATCACGATGTAGAGGTAATCCTTGGCGTAGGGCATCGTCTGCTCGCTCGCCCCGAAATAGGTGAGCAAGTCTTCCATGAAGACGAGGCAGGGGATGATCGTGAGGAAATTGATGATAAACGTAAGGGTCAAGGCGTTGCCCAGGACGCGCTCGGCCGTCCGTAGCGACTTGCGCCCCAAGTGGATCGAGATGCGCGTGGCGGCGCCGGCGCCCACCAGCATCCCGAAGGCCTGGAGGAAAAGAAGGATGGGGAAGGTGATCGTCAAGCCCGAGATGGCCAACGAGCCGACGCCCTGGCCGATGAAGATCCTGTCCACGATGTTGTAAAGCGAGTTGACCATCGTCCCGATGATGGCCGGAATGGCGAAATGCGCCAGGAGCGGCGCGATCCGCTCGTTCTCCAAACGTTGAATGATGACATTGTCCATAAAGCTGTCTGTGCTGTTTTCCCGCCGCGAAATTACCGAATAATCGGAATTTTTCTCGGCCGATTTCGTTACCTTTGCCCGTCTTCTACGAAAAGAAATCAAAAAAAATAACGCATAAAGAAAGAAACATGAAGAGACATTGGGTATTTAGCCTCGCGGCGGCCCTCGCCATCGCGGGCGGCGCCTGGGCGCAGACAGGGACGAAACCTGTAGAACTGAAAGACATCCTCGACGGGCAATTCCGTCAAAACGCCTCGATCGGCGAGATGCGTTCCCTCCCCGACGGCGAACATTACACGGCGATGAACGCGACGCGCGACATGATCGTCAAATATGCCTACCGCACCGGCGAGCCGGTCGACACGATCTTCAACGTCAAGACGGCCCGCGAGTGCACGTTCGATAACTTCGACGGCTATACGATCAGCTCGACGGGCCACCACCTGCTCGTCTGGCGCGAGACGGAACGCATCTACCGCCGCTCGCGCAAGATGGTGGTCTACGACTACGACGTGCGCCGCAACTACGTGAAACCCATCTCCGACGCGCCGGGCAAACAGATGATCCCGACCTTCTCGCCCGACGGCCGGATGTGCGCCTTCGTCCGCGACAACAACATCTGGATCCGCAAGTTCGACTACGACACCGAAGTGCAGGTGACGACCGACGGCGAGGTGAACAAGATCCTCAACGGCATCACGGATTGGGTCTACGAGGAGGAATTTTCGGTGACGAACCTGATGGCGTGGTCGCCGGATAGCAAATTCCTCGCGTTCGTCCGCTCCGACGAGTCCGAGGTGCCCGAATACTCCATGCAGATCTACGGCGACGGCTATTACCCGAGCTATTACAAATTCAAATACCCGAAAGCCGGCGAACGCAACTCGACCGTCAGCGTCCACGCCTACAACATCCAGACCCGCGACACGAAAGCGTTGACGATCCCGACCGACGGCGAGACTTACATCCCCCGCATCACCTTCACGAAAGATCCCGACCAGCTGGCCGTCATGACGCTCAACCGCCAGCAGAACGTCCTCAACATGTATTTCGTGAATCCTAAGAGCGGTGTCGCCCGCCTGATCCTTCGCGACGAGAACAAATGCTACGTGGACTCGGAATGGCTCACCTCGATCCATTTCCTGAAAGACGGCTTCACCTACGTCAGCGAGAAGGATGGCTACGCGCACATCTACCTCTACTCGCCCACGGGCGTCATGCAACGCCAAGTGACGACGGGCAATTGGGACGTCACCGACTTCATCGGCATCGACGAGAAAACCAAGACGGTCTATTACCAATCAGCCGAGGAAAGCCCCACCCAACGTGCCATCTATAAGATCGACGCGAAAGGCAAAAAGGAAAAGCTCTCGAAATCGGTCGGCACCAACTCCGCCCAGTTCAGCGCCAACTACGCCTACTACGTGAACCGCTACAGCAACGCGAACACCCCCGTCCGCATCACGGTCAACGAGACGAAGAGCGGCAAGGAACTCCGCGTCTTGCGCGACAACGCCGACCTGGCCAACCGCCTCAAGGAATACCGCTTCTCCCCGAAAGAATTCATGAAAGTCCGCACCGCCTCCGATTTCGAGTTCAACGCTTGGATGATCAAGCCCGCCGACTTCGACCCGGCCAAGAAATATCCGGTGATGATGACCCAATACAGCGGCCCGAACTCCCAGCAAGTGTTGGATTCGTATAGCTTCGGGTGGGAATACTACTTGGCGTCGAAAGGCATCATCGTCGTCTGCGTAGACGGACGGGGCACCGGCGCCCGCGGCGAAGCTTTCCGGAAATGCACCTACATGCGAATGGGCGAGCTGGAATCTCAAGACCAAGTCGAGGCGGCTCAAGCCTTGGGGCAACTGCCTTATATCGACAAGGACCGCATGGCGATCTGGGGCTGGAGCTTCGGCGGCTACAACACGCTGATGGCCCTGACCGTCGGGAATGGGACGTTCAAGGTCGGCATCGCGGTCGCCCCACCGACCGATTGGCGTTTCTACGACACGGTCTACACCGAACGGTTCATGCGCACTCCGCAGGAAAACGAGAACGGCTACAACATCACCTCGCCCTTGCGTCGGGCCAAAGAGTTGAAAGGAAAACTGTTGCTCATCCACGGCACCGCCGATGACAACGTCCATTTCATGCAATCCCTGGTCTACGCCGAAGCGTTGGTTCAAGCGGGCATCCCGTTCGACATGCACATTTATAAAGACCGCAACCACGGCATCTCAGGTGGCAACACCAGCTACCACTTGTATTCGAAAATGTCCAATTACTTGTTCGATAACCTCTAATGGAAACGACAGGACACGTAAAGAAGCCGGATTGGCTCAAAATCCGGCTAGGCGATAACGAACGATTCACTCGGACCAAGCAAATCGTGGAGTCGCATCGGCTCCACACGATTTGCGCGAGTGGCAGATGCCCCAACATGGGCGAATGCTGGAACCGAGGGACGGCGACATTCATGATCGGCGGGGAAATCTGTACCCGTTCCTGCCGGTTCTGCAACACGCTGACCGGGAAGCCGCTCCCCCTCGATCCCCAAGAGCCGGAGAATGTCGCGGAAAGCGTCGCCCTCATGCGGCTGCGTCACGCGGTCATCACGTCGGTCGATCGCGACGATCTCCCCGACCTCGGGGCCGCCCACTGGGTACGGACCATCGAAGCCGTCAAACGACGAAACCCGGAGACAACTATCGAAGTCTTGATCCCCGATTTCCAAGGCCGTCTGGAACTGGTCGACCAGATCATCGACGCTGCCCCTGAAATCATCTCCCACAATATGGAAACGGTCCGACGCGTCTCGCCCCAAGTTCGCAGCGCGGCCAAATATGAGACCAGCCTCGCGGTACTCGCCCGAATCGCTTCACGCGGTGTAGTGGCGAAAACCGGCCTGATGGTCGGATTGGGAGAAACGGAAGAAGAAGTGGAAGCGTTGATGGACGACGTTCGGTCGGTAGGCGTACAAGTCTTGACCATCGGACAATACCTTCAGCCTTCCCGGAAAAACATCCCCGTCTCCGAATACATCACTCCGGAGCGATTCGAGCGCTATCGCCAAATCGCGTTAGGGAAGGGCTTCTCCCACGTGGAAAGCGCCCCGTTGGTTCGTTCCTCCTATCACGCTGAAAAGCATCTCTAAAAACATCTACCCTCTCCGCCCCACATCAAAACATGGCGGAGAGGGTAAACAAAAATCGCTTTTCCTTGTTTATCCTATACATAGGAAAGTACGAGGATGAGAGCGAGAAAACGAATTGAGAATCAAGCGATCGGATTGCTTCCGTTGTTGCTGTTCATGATTTTGGACAACTACCTATCCTACAAGTTGTCTTTCGTGGTCGGCATTATCGTTTGCGCGCTCTGCCTTAGCTTATATCAAACACTAAGCAAAGGGCGAATCTACCATTTCATGTTGCTTCAGTCGGGCCTGACCTTAATCCTCTATTCCATATTCTTCACTTTAAGCTTGGAACCTGTTCTTTTCATCTATTCACCCTTAATTACGGAAGTCCTTCTCGTTGTCGTCTTGGCTTTCTGCGGATTTACCAAGCGACTCGCCTTTTCCCGATTGAGAGCCTCAAACCTGTCGGCTTATGAACGGTCGCGTTTGCACTCCACTTTATCGGAATTCTATTTCGTGGTCCAACTGACTCAAAGCCTCTATACACTTCATTTGTTCGCGGTCTTGCTCTATTCCATTTTCCCCGAGCACATGACCGACTTACGAACCGAATATCTCCTCCACCGGGTATTAGGCATATTAATCGGTCTATTTGTTATCTTTTATGAGCAATTACGTATCTCTTTCATGCGAGAGAGGCTCCAAAAAGAAGTTTGGCTACCCGTCTTGGGAGATAACGGAAAAGTCATCGGATGCATCGCCCGTTCCGTAAGTCAATCTTTACGAAAAAAATACTATCATCCCGTCGTACGGATCGTGGTGGTTTGCCAAGGCATGCTCTATCTCGTCAAACGAGCGGAAAACGAACTGGTTTCCCCTATCCAATTCGACCATCCTTTACGTTCGTACGTGTTATTCCGGAAAAGCATCGAACAGACCGTGAAAGATTTGATCAACCAAAAAATTCCGGGAGTGGCTCACAATTTACGATTCCTCGTTCGTTATACGTTTGAAAATGATCGAGTCAAGCATCTGGTTTCCCTCTATACACTCCGCGTCACTTCTGAAGAACAATTAAAACACCACCTCGCTTATGGCAAACTGTGGACTATCCAACAAATCGAAACCAACAAAAGCAAAGGAGTCTTCAGCGAGTATTTTGAGAAAGAATACCCTTATCTGCGCAGCACGGTCCTTTTAGCGGATAATCGCTTACGCCAAAGCGAGCCTACGGATCAAAAAATCCCAGTCGTGACAGGTTTATCTGATAATTCAATCACTTCCAAATCCTTGATCACCTCGCCCTCTATCGAAAAACGGACGAGCGTACGGACTTTATGAAATCCATATTTCCCCGCCGCGCCCGGATTGATATGAAGACAATTCAATCGTTTATCGAACAAGACTTTCAAAATATGCGAATGTCCCGAAACGAATAAACGAGTTCCTTGCGCGATCAAAATCTCCCGAAGACCTGGCTCGTAACGTCCTGGATATCCTCCAATATGCGTCATACAAACCTTGACTTGCTCAACCGTAAACAACGCGACCTTAGGAAAGCGGTTCCGAAGAGCCTGTCCATCGATATTCCCATACACGGCCCGAAGCGGAGCTATCTTGCTCAATCGGTCCGCGACCAATTCCGAACCCATATCTCCCGCATGCCAAATCTCGTCACAATCTTGAAAATATTTCTTGTAACGATCATCCCAGTAAGCATGCGTATCAGAAAGCAAACCTATTCTTTTCATTACTTAAATTTAGAATCAATCAATATTCGAGGCCGTTCTTCCGGCAAATAACTACTCCGAATACGCCATTCCGCAGGATAAAGATTATTCATCCGATTTCCCAAGTGCTTGGCGAAACCTAGCGGGAAGCCTTGATAACGAAGAAGGACATATCCTTTTTCCGTACCTTCCGGTAAAGCGAATGATTCTTTCCGGAGATACTTAATCGCGTCTTCCCATGCCAAGTCCACTACAAGGAAAGCATCAGGATTCAAACAGACACTGAGCGCCAGATCTTGGGAGGGAATAAAATCCTTTCCTTTCATTTCACCCAAGCAAATGCCCGAAGAAAGGACTCGAAGAGGTGACCTGTCAAGCCCCCCATATTCCTCCATGAAAGATTTTAAATAAGCCCGCAGGAAATTCCCATCCCACGCGAAGGAAAAATCATTCGCCCGCGAGAGAAAATCAAATGCCTCTTTAGGGATCGGCAAAGCCTTTTTCCCTTTTTCTTTTCGTCCCGATTTAAGGCGAACCGAGCGCTCCCTTCCTTCCGGCTTCCGGAGCAACGCTAGGAAAAAGCCCTCTCCACGAGTCTTATGGGGGAAAAAGCGATAAACCGGGGCATCATAACGGAGCGCCCCCGTAATCCGCCAATCCTCTTGGACAGGAATAGCCAAGGGTTCCGCTCCAAATTCTTCTATCAAATAATGGACATTTTCCTCATCTTCTTCTGTATTATAAGTGCATGTGCTATAAACCAAAAAACCTCCAGGTTTTAAAGCTGGCCAAATATCATGAATGATCCGACGCTGCCTTGACGCGCAAAGCCGAACATTATCCATACTCCATTCTTGAGCGCTCCCTACATCCTTACGAAACATCCCCTCACCTGAGCAAGGCAGGTCCGCGACAATCACCTCAAATATACCCGACAAAGTTTGTCCTATTTCCGCTGGATCATTATTCAATACGACCGTATTCGGATAGCCCCATTTCGTGACGTTCTCCGCGAGAATAGCGCTTCGACTCCGAATCACCTCGTTGCAAACCAACAAACTCCCTTCTGGCAAAAGCGAAGCTAAATGTGTGGTTTTCCCACCTGGCGCGGCACACAAATCCAAACAACGAACAGGTCTCGTTACATAAGTCTGAATCGCCTGCTCCAAAAACATGGAAGAGGCTTCCTGAACGTAATAGACACCCGCATGAAATAAAGGATCAAAGGTAAAGGGAAGGCGGCCAGACAAATAATATCCATTCGCACACCAAGGCACAAACTCTCCCCTCTCCGGGACTAAATCATTCCCCTTCAAAGGATTGACACGTATGCTCGTAGACGCATCCATCTCTAAAGCAGCAAGTAGTTGATCAAATTCGCCTCCCAACAATGTCCGTGTCCGAGTGATGAATTCAATAGGAAAAGGCATAACTATCGATTTATTTTCCAGCAAAAGTACTACTTTCGCGCAAAACGAATCGTATGCAAGCAACGCTTTTCCTTATTCCTGTTACTTTAGGCGAGACGGAGCTCGATCGGGTGCTTCCCAACTATAATTTGAAAGTCATCCCTGATATCCGGTATTTTATTGTCGAGAATATCCGGTCCGCACGCCGTTTCTTGAAGAAAGTTGATCGCTCGATCAACATCGATCAGCTTTCTTTTGTCGAATTAAACAAGCATACTTCACCAGCCGAGATCTCAAGCTTCTTGGAACCATTAGCCCAAGGTGAAAATGTAGGAATACTCTCGGAAGCAGGCTGTCCCGCTATCGCTGACCCAGGAGCCGACGTTGTAGCCATCGCCCAAAAGCGTGGTTTCCGCGTGGTTCCACTGGTAGGACCTTCATCGATTCTGCTGGCGCTAATGGCCTCCGGATTCAACGGGCAAAATTTCGCTTTTCACGGATATCTCCCGATTGAGTCCACGGAACGGATAAATGCCATCAAACGTCTTGAAAGCCGTATTTACGCTGAAAACCAGACACAGCTTTTTATCGAGACACCCTATCGCAACCATAAATTAATAGAAGAACTCATAAAAACATGTCGGCCCAGCACTAAACTTTGTATCGCGGCCAACGTGACGTGTGAAGATGAGTTTATTCGGGTTCGCCCAGTCAAAGAATGGACAAACCAGATTCCCGATCTTAGTAAAAAACCCACTTTATTCCTCCTTTATAAATAATGAAAAACAAATACGAAGCTCATGCGACCGCCGTCATTGATGAAGGTTGCCAAATCGGAACCGGCACACGGATATGGCATTTCTCGCATCTCATGACAGGTTGTGTCATAGGTGAAAGATGCAATATCGGGCAAAATGTCGTTATCGCCTCGGGCGTAGTCTTGGGCAACGGTGTGAAAATTCAAAATAACGTATCCGTGTACACAGGTGTCATTTGTGAGGATGATGTTTTTCTTGGTCCCAGCTGTGTATTCACCAATGTGGTTAATCCCAGAAGTTTCATTTCCAGGAAAGCGGAATTTCGCCCTACTCGTGTCTGCCATGGCGCCACTATAGGAGCAAACGCGACCATTATTTGCGGGCATACGATTGGAGCCTACGCCCTGATTGGTGCCGGAGCTGTCGTCACGAGCGACGTTCCAGCTTATGCTTTGGTCGTGGGAAACCCCGCCCGACAAATAGGCTGGGTTAGCGCTTATGGGCATCGGCTCACGTTTGATACGGAAGGTCTAGCGGTTTGTCCAGAAAGTGGGGAAATCTATCGCTTAATGGAAGGTGTAGTTTCTGTTGTTCATCCCTAACCTAAATAGAATCAAGGATCGATATGCGAATTGGTTTTGACGCGAAAAGAGCGGTGCAAAATTTTACGGGCCTAGGGAATTACAGCCGGTATGTGATCGAAGCGCTCTGCCACTTTTATCCAGAGAACGAATATATTTTGTACGCTCCTCGATACAAGTCGAGCCGCCAATTTGACCATCTGGTCAATCAATATCCTAAACTTTCTTGCCATTATGCCCAAGTTGGGAAACCCTTTCAGACCGTATGGCGTACGTTCGGCATTCCAAGGGAACTTGAGCGAGAACAAGTAGATATTTATCACGGTCTTAGTAATGAATTGCCACTTAATATCTCCCACCAGCGACGGGCCAAGACAGTCTTGACGATACATGACTTGATTTTCCTTCGCTATCCTCGTTATTATTCTTTCATTGATCGGCAACTTTATACCTATAAATATAGGCGCTCTTGCGAAAACGCGAACGCGATTGTGGCTGTCAGTGAGCAGACCCAAAAAGACTTGGTTGAATTCTTTCAAGTGGATCCCGCGAAGATCCATGTCGTTTATCAAGGCTGTGACCCACAGTTCACCGTTCCGATCAGCGAAGGACGGAAGAAAGAGGTCCGGGGAATTTATGGATTGCCACGTCGTTATGTGCTAATGGTCGGCAGTATTGAAGAAAGGAAGAATGCGGCACTGATCGTAAAGGCGATGCCCTATCTACCTGAGGATGTCCATTTGGTGCTTGTTGGGAAACGCACACCTTATGTGAATGAGATCGAACGGATCTTGGAAACCAATCGTTCACGACCACGCGTCCACCTGCTTCATCATGTCGCCTTCAGTCACCTCCCTTCCATTTACCAGATGGCTGAAGTTTTTGTTTACCCGTCTCGTTTTGAGGGATTTGGGATTCCGATTTTAGAAGCTCTCCATTCATTTACCCCCGTGGTGGCGGCGACAGGCTCTTGTTTGGAAGAAGCGGGAGGACCAGACTCCCTCTACGTGAACCCTGATGACGTAAAGGGATTGTCGGCAATCCTCAACAGCCTCTTAAGCGATTCGGCTCGGCGACAGGATATGGCCCGGAAGGGGAAAATATACGCTGAACGCTTCTCGCCCGAATCGCAAGCGAAAAAACTCGTCTCGCTTTATCAATCATTACTCTAAAGGATCGCATGAAAATCATTGTTTCGCCGGAATACCCACATTTGGAAGAAGAACTTCAGACGCTCCCGCGATGGTTCGAGCATCGGGGTGAGATCGTCCATGATGGGCGGAATACGATCCGGAATATCGTTATTCGCGGCAAGGCCATTACGATTAAACGCTTTAAACGGGCTCACTTTTTCCAGAAGATCGTTTATACGTTCTTCAGGCCCAGTAAAGCCGCACGGGCTTTTTCCTACGCGAAACGTTTCCGGGCCAAAGGAATCCCGACGCCTCTAGGAATCGCTTATGTGGAAGAAAAGGAACATGGCCTTTTCACGACAGGTTACTTCCTTTGCGAGACATGTCCCGATCCGACTGTTCGACAAGCGTTAGAAGGAAAACTCGATTTCGATCGTGAATTGGCTAAAGACTTAATGGCGTTTATCGCTCAAATGCATGAACAGGGAATCCTGCATGGCGATCTCAACCTCGGGAACTTTCTTTATCGGAAAAAGCGACAGGAAGATGGCTATTCTTTCACAGTCATAGACATCAACCGATCTCGATTTCTACCCCAAAGCGCGCCTCCAAGGCAGTGCCTCCATGATCTAAGGACGATGACCCATCACCGGGAACTGTTCGATTTCCTGGTTGAGCTTTACGCGGAAATCCGGCATTGGGATCCCTCATGGGCCAAACGCCTCTGCCAAAAATTTCTCCGGGAATTAGAGACAAGAAATAAACGGAAACGTTTCTTCAAGACAATATTCAGATAAGACAATGATACCGAAAGTTATCCACTTTTGCTGGTTAAGCGGAGATCCTTATCCGGCGGAAATCCAACAGTGCATGGATTCTTGGAAAAGAATAATGCCCGACTATACACGTAAACTTTGGAGCCTTCAAAACTTTGACCTCGGCTCCGCCCCCCAATTTGTCCAAGAGGCTATACGAGCCCGGAAATGGGCTTTCGCGGCAGACTACATTCGCCTTTTCGCCCTTTATTCGGAAGGGGGCTTTTATCTGGACTCTGACGTGAAAGTACTCAAGCGATTCGATGATTTCCTGAATTATAATTTTGTCTCGAGCGTCGAGCATCATCCGAGCCAACTTCAAAAAACGGGATCTATTCACGCCATAGGGGCGGATGGACGACGGATAGGCGAGGGGTATATCTCGGGGATGCAAATCCAAGCGGCTATTATGGGCGCTCAACCCGGTTGCCCATTTCTCAAAGAGGCGCTCGACTGGTATCAATCACGGTCCTTTTCGAAAACGCTTCCCGCGGAGATCTTTTCCCCCCTGATCTACGCGAGGATCGCGGAAAGATTCGGCTTCCGCTATGTGGACGAGGATCAAGACTTGGATGGCAACATGAAAATCTTCCGCTCCGAGATCTTTGCCGGAAACAAGCGCGAGGTAACACCCGCCTCCTACGCGATCCATTACTGCGCGCACGGATGGAAGCCGACCCTATGGGAACGCTTGACTCGTTTTTTCAAGAAATAAAAACTCATGGGTAACTATCCAGATGATGACCCATGTATGGGTGGCGATGATGACCCATATATGGGTGGCGATGATGACCCATATATGGGTGGCGATGATGACCCATATATGGGTGGCGATGATGACCCATATATGGGTGGCAACCATGACCCATATATGGGTGACGATGATGACCCATATATGGGTGGCGACCCAGCCGTACTACATTCGCTGAATAGTTACACTTACAGATAAATTAGCTCTTATTCTCATGAACCAGCATCCCCTTTTCACGATCGTCACGGTCTCTTTTAACTGTGTCTCTCTTATCGAGCAAACAATGGACAGCGTCATCCGGCAATCATTCAAGGATTGGGAATACATCGTTATCGATGGCGGCTCAACCGATGGCACGGCGAACTTGATACGCTCCAACGCGTCGTCCTTATCCTTTTGGTGCTCAGAGCCCGACGGCGGAATCTATGAAGGAATGAACAAAGGAATCGCGCGCGCCCATGGGAAATGGATCCTTTTCCTGAACGCGGGAGACACGTTGGCCGACGAGCGAACCTTAGAACAGGTAGCGCCTTACGCTCAAGAAAATGCGGCGGATGTCCTTTATGGTGATATTCTTATATCCAGGAATGGGAAACCTTTCCTGAAAGTCGCCGAAGAGCCTCGCAATAAACATCGCATGTACTTTTGCCACCAAGCCGCCTTCACACGGACATCCTTGCTGCGCGCCCAGCCCTTTGATACTCGTTTCCGTTTCTCGGCCGACTTGTATTCTTTCAAATCCCTTTACCTGTCTGGCCATATATTCCGTCACGTCCCCGTGACAGTCGCCCATTATGACACGAATGGCGTCTCGAATACCCGGCGGGTAGAAGGCCTTCGAGACAATATGCGTGTAATCAGATGTTTAGATAAAGGGATCGACCGGATCAAGTTTCTCTGCAAATTATCCTTCGTAATAGGCTGGGCCAAGCTTCGGGGGAAAGCGTAATTCCCGCCATCCAATCACTAGAAATCAGGAGCCGATTCGAATTCTAGCCATTGATCCGTGAGGGGATGGCGAAAAGAAAGATAGTAAGCGTGCAAATATAACCGATCCGCCGCATGCCCATAAAGGCTATCGCCCACGATCGGGCTATTCAAACCTTGAGGATGGGCCGCGTGGACCCGAAGCTGATGCGTCCGCCCCGTTTGGGGAGAAAAATGAACCCGGACATAAGGCCCGGAAAGGCCGACTACCTTATAATAAGTAAGAGCGGGCTTTCCATAAACAGAATGCGCGATTTGCCGAGGGCGGTCCGTAGGGTCAGGGCATAGGGGGAGAGAGATTGTTCCCTGAGTAGGCTGAATAGCATGTTCCAAAAGCGCCACATAGCGCTTTTTCACCTCCCGCCGTTCAAACTGGGCTTGCAACCGCTCATGAATCTCTTTTCGCTTCGCGACCAAAAGCAAACCGGAGGTAGCCATATCCAATCGATGGACCAACAGCGGTCCCGTGGCCTCCGGGTAACGACGACGAGCCCAATCAAGAATCGAATCGAGGCCATTCTTACCCGGCACGGAAAGGACGCCCGCCGGTTTGTCGACAATCACGATCGCGTCATCTTCCCAAATGATTTTCGGGTTGATAAGATAAGGCCGCGCCAAAGGATCGGGATCCACTTCAAGTCCTTGCAACATGAAATGAAGCAAAGGCTCACATTTCTCCCGACAAGCGGGATAAAAACAACCAGGTCGACGCCATGTTCCTTCTCCCATCAAAGGTTCACCCCACCAGAATTCGGCCATCGCTAAAGGCGTCAAGTCATGCGCGTAAGCATATTGAAGAAGCTTGGGAGCCGCGCATTCCCCCGTACCTCCTGGCGGAATTCCCCGTTCCGCCCGCTCAAAAATTTCCCGAACAGACTTATGGTCTCCACGGGCGTTTCTTAAAAGATATTGATCGAAAAGAGCCTGTTGAAGAGCTTGCGAACGGCGTTTGCGCTCCGCCTTTAATTGTTCAATAATGGATTGGGCTTCCTGTATCTTTTCCTGAAGGGGTGCCAATGCTTCTTCGGCTCGACGGGCTAGACGCTTTAATTCCGCTTTCTGATACTGGCTTTCCCGGATGAGTTGGGAAGATTTCTCTGGCGTTAAGGGGGATTGGCGAAGCTGGTCACGAATGGCCTTGTCTCGTTTCGCTTGCTCCTTGGCTTGCTGGAGACGTTCCGTCCAAGCCTGTTTTTCCAAATCAAAATGGGAAAGAAGGGAATGATAAGTAGGATCATGTTCCAATTTTTCAAGCTGATGATTGATCGCTGAAACGCGTGCTTCTTCCGACTTATACCCCACAGAAGGCTGAGTTAAGTCGCAAATAGGCGGAACGAAATAAGGCTCGTCGTTTAGCCCTGCCAAATTACCCGAGAACGCCGCTAAAAAGCCCAGTTCTCCCGCCGAATTACGGACGATAAGAACGCCAAACATTTTTCCGGATTCCTTCTCGGAATAATGAGATTCAGCCAAATATGCCAACACCTCATCCGCTGCCGCGAGGCAAAGCGGATGAGGCGTATAATGGAATGGATTCGTAAATCGTTCAGGGGGATCGACCAGAGGCCGATCCCTAAAGTGATGCCATCTCATGGATTTTTCTTACCAACGGTACGGTATATCTTGAATCACGCCCAGCGAGTCAATCACGACAACCAAGTCTCGCTCACCTCGTTCTAGTTCAAAGGCGTAATAAAGACCTTCGCCGTATTCTACACAATCCACGTCATCGATGCGATATGTCGCATAATCCACATTCAAAGCATCCATTACGATTTGAGGAACATCTCGTTGGAAAATTTCCCAAGAAGTATAGAACCATTGTTCCTCTCGATCGAAAACGACCTCCTTGTGTGTACGGCCATCCAAAATGTCTACCTCGATGTACTGGTCATCGTTGTCAATTTCCAAAATCCGGGCATCGGGATAACGATTCTCAATAAAACCAAGAAGATTGTCATAAGTCTGCGTTGGCGGGGTTGGTCGTCCCGTTTGGCCTCCTTGGCCTTCGTTAATCAAGTCCCCATATTCAGAATAGTGAAGATTTATATCTTGCTCTCCTCTCTCTACGTCTAGAATATAAATTACGCTACGGTTCGCTTGTTCCCAAAGGTCTACATCATCTACTCGCCAAGTTCCATAAGGACCTTGCTCGAAAGCCGTCCGAACCTCGGCAGGGAGTTCCTCGTAACGAATATCGGTCTCGCTCATCGTCCATTCGCCCCGCTCATCGAACCAAGCCTCCACCTCATGGCGACCATCGTTAAAATCCGCTACGTAATAGCCTTGCTCCCATTCCCACTCTACGTTACGGGCGTCCGGATAGCGTTGAGTGAAATTTTTCGTCAACACTTCGTTCTCACCACCACCGGGTGTAGGATACCATTTGTTATCATCATCATCGTCGCATGAAGTCGCGACCAAGGCTGCGCAAGCTAGCGAACCTATTAAAAAAATTGATTTTAATTTCATCGTGTTCTTTCTATTTAAACGTGAATAATTCAATTATCTATATCGATTAAAAATCCTTCATTATTAAAAGTCAGTTCTATTTCATTCGACAGATCGACGGAGATCTCCCTTTTCTCTCGCTCTACAGCCAAGATTTTCTGACCCGGATAATTTTGGTCTACGTATTTTTGAACAAAATCAGGAATCAGCGCGGACGGGATATTCTGCTGGAAAGATTTGACTTCCTTCCACTCTCCGGAACGATCGAATTCGACCGTGGTTCCGTCGGTAAGAATGACATCATAGCTATCCACCAAAAGGAAATCCTTATCGATCTTGATGTGCGATATGTTTTTCCCATTGAAATAATTATTCAAGAACGTCCGGCTAACCTGCGGCAATTCGTTCACGTTGTTTGTTACTTTGTCGTTGTCTGCGCAAGCTGTGCTCGCTATCACGACCATACTTACTAAAAGGCAACTTAATCGTTTCATAACTTTATCCTCCAGAATTAATTTTATACCGCGAAAGTAGAGCCACATTTGGGAAAGAATTGGGAATTTTCTTACTTTTCAGGGAAAATAATCCGGAAAATATGCATTCCATCCTTATAATTATAGGAAATACGTAAGCCATAAAGATCGGCGATGGATTTTACGATAGCCAGACCCAGCCCGTTCGAGTCGCTTCGTTGGCTCTGCTTGCCAAAACGAGCGAAAAGGCGGTCGCGGTCTAACTCGGGCTGGTTACTGGTGTTGGCTACGCTCAGGCGATTCCGGCTGGTCTCCACGACAATCGTACCATCCTGCCGATTGTGTGCGAAAGCGTTTCTCAACAAGTTCAGGATAAGCGCCGAAGCCAACGATTCGTTCATTTGGAACATGAGTGGAGATAGACGGGTCGTGTCTACCTTGATATCCTGCTCTTCATGAAGCATTTTCAGATCGTCAAGCCGAGCGGCTATAAGGCGATCGAGCCGGATAGGTTTCTCGTCAGGAAATTGCCGATTGTCGATCCGAGAAAGCAATAAAAGCGACCGATTCAAGCGAATGATTCCACAAACAGTCTGATGCAAGCTCGCGATTTCATCCAACTGACGTTCGGTGCAATCCGGATTCTCCGCCAGCAACTCTAGACGATTCACGCAAACGGCAAGAGGCGTTTGCAGCTCATGAGCCGCGTTCTCGACAAACTGTTTTTGCTTATTGTACAACTCCGTGCTACGACGAGTACTCTCCTCGACGACTTGATTAAGCGTCCGGAACTCTTGGATATTCGTTGGGTTATCGAGCGGTTCATGCGGTTGCCCCACCCGAAAATGGTCGAGCCAATCGAGCAACTTATACAGTGGCCGGGTACTCGACCGGAAAGTCCAGTGATTGACTAGGAGCACGCAAATAATCAACAAAAGATACAAGATTCCCATACTCATGGCGATCGTCCGGATCATATCATCTTTCTCAAGTGTCGAGATTTCCACAAGCAACTCATAACAGCGCCCATCCTCCGTTCGGAAATAAGTTTGGAGTACTCGGACAGGTTCATATTCCAACTCAATTTCGACATACCTTGTTGAATCAAAAAAGCGTATTTCTCCAACATTCACATCCTCATCCTCGGAGACTTCTCGGATAAAATAACGACTCATCAAATCATCATGATTCTTGAGAAACGTGCTGTCACGAAGGGCCGAGCGGATGATTTGTTCCTTGTGATTTTCCAAAGTATCATTCGTCTCGTCTTCGATCTCGTGCAGCACAAGAAGGTAAAAGACTACGCCCCAAATGGTAAAGATCAGGAAAAAAGGAAACAGAAGATGCTTCAGCGCATAATGAATCAGTTTCATAATCGTCTCTTATTCGTTTACGCTCAACTTGTAACCAAAACCATAGACCGCTTTAATCTCCATGTTCGCTCCCGCGTTTTTCAATTTCTTACGGAGATTCTTCACTTGGCTGTAAATGAAATCAAAACTATCCGCTTGGTCAATATAATCCCCCCATACGCTTTCCGCTAATGACGCCTTACTAATCAAGCGATCGGGATTCGCGACAAAATAATAAAGCAAATCAAATTCCTTTCGATTCAAGGTTAGTTCCACCTGTTGGATATAGACAGCATGCCGATCGGGATAAATCGTCAAGTTGCCGGCGCTGAGACTCAACTCACCATCTTGTTGTTTCCGCCGAATAACGCTCTTGACCCTCGCGTTCAACTCGGCCAAATGGAATGGCTTGGTCAGATAGTCATCCGCGCCTAAATCCAATCCCAATACCTTGTCTTCTATCGAGTCTTTGGCAGAAATAATAATCACGCTATCCCGTTTACGATTCTTTTTCAAGTTTTCCAGCAAAGTCAACCCGCTTCCTCCAGGTAACATGATATCCAAGATGATGCAATCATAATCATAATCATTCAATTTCATCTCCGCTTCCCGAAAAGTAGAAGCAGACTCGACCGTATAACGCTCTTTTTCCAGCGAACGGATAATCGTCTCTCGCAAGCTCCTCTCGTCCTCAACAACAAGTATTTTCATAATTTCCCTCTTTTTTTAGGCAAGCAAAGCTACGGAAATATTCTGGCAAAAATCTGGAATTTTTCCTTAAGAGCATTCTTTTCTACCCGATCCGTTGCCCCTCTCTCCTTTTTTCATTACTTTCGTCGCTCAATAATATCATGAATATCTAAATGATGTCACACATGAGAAGAAATCAAATGAGAATCATGAAAGCGCTCGGTTTAAGTTTGCTCATGGGCCTTTCATCGCTGGCTAATGCCCAAGATACGACATTCGACACACGCCATTTAGCGAACGAGCAAAATATCCTATCGGTTCAAGTCGCTCAAAAATATCTTCTTCTTCCAGTTGAGGACAACGCGCCTACCGGAAAAGTCGTGATTGTCGTAAACAACCGTCCTGTGGGCGAAGCGTTTGATATTCGTTTAGCCCGCCAACACGTCGATTATTATGTCCCAGTCGATCTCTCGAATTATCTCGGGAAAACTATCGCGGTTGACATACAAGGTTTACCCGCCTCCGCGATCTGCTGGAAAAACATTCGTTTCTCAGAAATGTTCGACCAAACCAATCGGGAAAAGTTTCGCTCAACCTATCACCATACGCCGGCTTACGGTTGGATGAACGATCCCAATGGCCTATTTTATAAAGATGGCGTATACCATCTCTATTTCCAGCACAATCCTTACGGTTCCACTTGGGGAAACATGACGTGGGGGCACTCCACAAGTACAGATTTAATTCATTGGGACTTCGAAGGCGATGCCATCACGCCCGACGCATGGGGCGCCATCTTCAGTGGCTCCGCGGTCGTAGATCACGAAAATACGGCAGGATTTGGCAAGGGAGCGATCGTCGCTTTCTACACCTCCGCCAAATCAACCCCGTGGGGAGGAAGCCAATCGCAAAGCTTGGCTTACAGCCTCGATAACGGTAAAACGTTTATCAAATACGACAAGAACCCAATCTTGACATCTAGCGAACCGGATTTTCGCGATCCGAAAGTCTTCTGGTATGCGCCGGGCAAACATTGGGTCATGATGCTCGCCGTTGGGCAAGAAATGCAAATCTATTCTTCCAAGAATCTAAAGGAATGGAAACAAGAAAGTAGTTTCGGTGCCAAGCAAGGGGCGCACGGTGGTGTCTGGGAATGCCCGGACTTGGTAGAACTGCCAATAGAAGGGACAAAGGAGAAAAAGTGGGTCTTGATCTGCAACATCAACCCGGGTGGACCTTTTGGCGGTAGCGCGACCCAATATTTCGTAGGTTCTTTCGATGGCAAACGATTCGTCAACGAGACGCCGACAGAAACCAAATGGCTCGATTGGGGTAAAGACAATTACGCTACAGTCACTTGGAACAACGCGCCCGACGGACGCTGCATCGCCTTGGGTTGGATGAGCAACTGGCAATACCAAGCGGTCTTGCCGACCCTCCAATACCGAGGGACGAACACGTTGCCACGAGACCTTTCGCTTTACAAACACGATGGCGATTATTTCTTGAAATCAACCCCATCGCCCGAGGTCGAGAAAGCCCGAGGTGAACGGCAAGATTTCCCATCCTTTAAGGTCAGTGACCCATATGAGATCGAAAGTCTGTTGCCCCAAAATGACGGCGCATACGAAATCGAGATGACGCTCCACAATGACGGTGCCTCGAAAATCGAAATGAGCCTGTTCAACGAACAAGGAGAGAAACTGTTGATGTATTACGACATTCCTCGCGAGCAATTCGTCATGGACCGAAGCGAAAGTGGCGAAACGAACTTTAGCGAGAACTTTCCCGCCATCACGGTCGCGCCAGCCAGCGACACGGACAAGATCCATCTCCGGTTGTTCATTGACCAATCGAGCGTGGAAGCTTTTGGCGAAGATGGAGAATACGTGATGACCAACCGGATCTTCCCCAGCTCTCCTTACAATCGAATGACATTCCATGCCGACCGGGGCAGCTTCACGATCCAATCATTGCATATTTATAAATTGAAATAAGCCATGGAAAAACAAATTAAGTACGGACAAATCATCCCCGTGATGCTCTGCTTCTTCGCGATGGGATTTGTCGATCTGGTAGGCATTGCGTCCAACTATGTGAAAGCCGATCTCGGCCTGAGCGATGCCGAAGCGAATATTTTCCCTTCGCTGGTATTCTTCTGGTTTCTGATCTTTTCCGTCCCAACCGGTATCTTAATGAACCGGATTGGCCGACGCAAAACTGTTCTCTTAAGCCTTATCGTGACTTTCGCCTCCTTGTTGCTCCCGATTTTTGGCGACAGCTATGGCTTGATGCTCGCCTCGTTCTCACTTCTTGGGATCGGAAACGCCTTGATGCAAACCTCGCTCAATCCGCTATTGAGCAATATCATCACGGGCGATAAGCTAGCGAGCACCCTGACTTTCGGACAATTTGTCAAAGCTATCGCCTCGTTTCTCGCCCCTTATATCGCCATGTGGGGCGCTATGGAAAGCCTACCGACCTTCGGATTCGGCTGGAGAGTCCTTTTCCCGATCTACATGACCATCGCCGTGATCGCTATCCTTTGGTTGGGGGCGACAAAGATTGAGGAAGAGCGACCCGACGACAAGGCCTCCGGCTTCGCGGCCTGTTTCTCGTTGTTGAAAAAGCCTTTTATCCTCCTGTCGTTCATTGGTATCATGTGCCACGTCGGGATCGATGTGGGAACGAATACCACCGCCCCGAAGATTTTGATGGAACGCTTGAACATGCCTCTTTCCGACGCGGGATTCGCCACGAGTCTCTATTTTATCTTTCGTACCATGGGTTGCCTACTTGGCGCGTTCATCTTACAAAAGGCGTCGGCCAAATCATTCTTCGCGATAAGTGTAGTGGCCATGCTGATCGCGATGGTAGGCCTGTTCCTTTTCCAAAACGAGACCATCATCTACATCTGCATCGCGTTGATCGGATTCGGGAATTCCAATGTTTTCTCCATCATCTTCGCGCAAGCTATATTGGCGTTACCAGAAAAGAAGAATGAGGTGTCGGGCCTGATGATCATGGGCTTGTTCGGCGGGACAATCTTCCCGTTAGCGATGGGCGTAGCCAGCGACGCGATCGGGCAAAACGGAGCTGTCGCCGTCATGACTCTGGGCGTTCTTTATCTTTTGACTTATACATTTAAAATAAAACAAGCACAATGAATCACCTTATCGTAGGAATGGGCGAAGCACTCTGGGACGTGCTGCCTGAAGGCAAAAAGATAGGCGGGGCTCCGGCCAATTTCGCCTACCATATCTCCCAGTTCGGATTGGATAGTCTCGTAGTAAGCGCCGTGGGCGACGATCCGTTAGGCCGCGAAATCTTGGCGAATTTCGACCACAAGCAACTGAATCACCAAATCGAGACCGTCCCTTATCCGACCGGGACCGTACAAGTGACACTCGACAACGCTGGCGTTCCCCAATACGAAATCCGGGAAGGTGTCGCATGGGACAATATTCCATTCACACCGGCATTGGAACGATTGGCGAAACAAACACAAGCGGTTTGCTTCGGCTCACTCGCTCAACGAAGCGCTGTCTCACGAGAGACCATCAATCGCTTCCTCGACACCATGCCTGATGGCGAAGGGCAATACAAAATCTTCGACATCAACCTTCGCCAACATTTCTATACCAAAGAAATCCTCCATGCCTCGATGGAGAAATGCGATATCCTAAAGATCAATGATGAAGAATTGGATACGCTCAGCCATCTATTCGAGTGGCCCCATAATAGCCTCGAGAATAGATGCGAAAACCTGTTGAAGGAATACAGACTGAAGATGCTGATCTTGACTTGTGGCATAAACGGAAGCTACGTCTTCACGCCGGGCAATGTCTCTTTTGCCGAGACACCGAAAGTGGAAGTGGCGGATACCGTCGGTGCCGGCGACTCCTTCACGGCCGCTTTTGTCGCCGCCCTCCTAAAAGGGAAAAGTGTCACCGAAGCCCATCACTTGGCGGTACGAGTCTCGGCGTTTGTCTGCACCCAAAACGGTGCGATGCCTCAATTGCCTAATCACTTTTTAAATTAATAGAATCATGAGAATTTCATTACTTTCCCTAGGGTTATTAACAGCGCTCACTGTTCAAGCCCAAAACAACGATCAAGCAAAGGTTGTCTATCCGATCGCGGAATACGACCAAGCGGCGACCATCGTCATGCACGAGCCCAATATGGAACTTTTCATTGGCACCATGCATCCTGCCGCCGCGCTTTTCTTGGATTATTTCGACGCGGACGCCGCGGCGGAAGAGCACCAAGCCTACCAGAAGATCCTCCGGGAGAAAGGCGCGAACGTCGTGACCGTCCGGGAACTCCTACTTAAGGATTGCGTAGACGAGAATGGCGACAAGAAAGAGGGCGCGGCCCTCGAAGAATTGCGGGCGTTGGCCGAGAAATACCTCACCTACACCTGTCAAGGTGGAGAGGTTGACGCCGAAGACCAAGAGCGATATCGCCAGGAAATGCTCGACAAGTTCCATCCGGGCGATCTGATCGACATCATCCTGCAACAACCAGAGATCATCTTGCGCCAAACGCACATCAACACCGGACTGGAAGCGACCTATCAAGTGCATCCGGTCATGAACCTCTTCTTCATGCGCGACCAGGCGATCACGACATCGAAAGGTGTTGTCATCGGCAAGATGAACTCCTCGCAACGGCGAACCGAATCGGACATCGCGGAGTTTTGCTACAAGAAACTGGGCGAGACGCCCATCTACCGGATCACGGGCAACAACGCTTTCTTGGAAGGTGGCGACTACCTGCCATTCGGAAGCCTTTCATTCATCGGATGCGGCCTGCGGACCAACCAAGCGGCGATCGATCAACTCCTGAACAACGATCTCATCGGCAAGGACACGCTCATCGTCGTCCATGACGCTTGGAAGTCGCAAGACCAAATGCACTTGGATACTTACTTCAATATCATCGACCGCGACTTGGTGACACTTTGCGCCAATAGGGTTAACGCCAAGCAGGGAGATGTAGACTTCTTGACCTATGATACCTACGCGAAAGATGTCAACGGTAAGTACCAAAAAATCGTTTCCGGAGCCTCCTTCCTCGACTTCCTGAACGATCGCGGAATCGACATCATCCCCATCGAAAAAGCGGATGAATTAAACTTCGCGAACAACTTCCTAACCGTTGGCAAACGAGAGATCGTCATGGTGGCAGGCCAGTCACTGGAATTGCAAGCGGATCTCCGGGAACACGGTGTCGACGTCACGTGGGCTCATTTGGATAACCTCACTCGTGGCTATGGTGCCGCCCACTGCATGACACAAGTCGTCCGCCGGATACAAGACGATACGATCGATACCGCTATCGCGTCGGTCAGCGGATCAGCGAACCTCAAGGCTATGGGTGGCGTAGGTCAAATCCAAGTTTCCACGAATGAACCCCAGCAGATTTATTTCTATAACATGAATGGACAATTGGTCGACAACTGCTTCATCTCGCACGAAGCGATCATCCCGCTGAAGGCGGGCAGCTATATCGTCAAGCCCGCCAACAAGTCCACAGGATTGAAAGTAATAGTACGGTAGAACCAGCCTTTAATAATAGGCATCCTTTCCTTTTTGCATTGCGGAACGCGAAAGTTCGCGTTCCGCAATGCAAAACTTTGCACTCCCGAACGCGAGACCTTGCGTTCCCGAGCGCGAAACTCTAAGTGCGGTAGTGTATTGAAGAGATATGCCCGAACAAGCGGTCTTCCTTTCCCGGATTTTATGGCGAATTGGCTCTAGAATTGAAAGGTCATAGTTGTTCCCAAGTCCATTATTATTGGTTCAGAAATCTAATTTGGAGGGTGTGCGATGCGAGGTTAGTGGAACATTTTCTACTTTTGTGCCCCTATGAATGAGGTAAACGTAACGGTAAAGAGAGTGGAGACGAAGGCCGAAATGGATGATTTCGTGCGGTTCCCGAAGAGGATTTACGCAGGGAATCCTTATTACGTGCCCGATTTGGAGATGGACGTGCGGGAGACTTTCGATCCGGGAAACCCTGCGTTGGACCATTCGGAAATTCAAGCGTTTGTCGCTTACGAC
>CASFXH010000009.1 GCA_949298575.1 uncultured Parabacteroides sp. | reverse complement strand
CTTCAACAACCATGGCGTACAGGTTCAGATAGTCAGTGACGTGGAGGTTACAGGCGAAGCCGGAACTACCCTCATTGATGAAAACAAGATAAAGAAATTCGCCCGTAATCAAGAAGAGCTGAATAAGATGATGACGGATTTCTGCGAGAAACTTCTGACAGGATTTGAGAAAATAAGCGTAACCACCCTGCGTGGATATCTCTATCAATTGATGGAAGAATATTTGGGATTCTTAGAAACAGAGGCACCCAGAGTGATACTTTATTACCGCAATCGGCCCAAATTTGAAGACATACTCCGCCGGGCCATTGCCAAATATATTGAACGAATCAACAAACGAAGGGAGGATGCCAAGAAACGCGCATTGAAGACCTACCAATGGGAAGTGCCGGAGTCTAGAGAGTATAACGAGGCTGCCAATCAGGTCGTACCCGAAACAATGAATCACGCGCTGATGCCATTTATCCAACAAAAGAAAGCATCAACGCCTGAGCAACATTTCGAGGCGTTTTTGGAGGATTATACGGAAAGCATCGACTGGTGGTATAAAAATGGAGATGAAGGCAAACAGCATTACGCCATCCCCTATACAACCATGAGCGGTACACAAGGATTGTTTTATGTAGATTTCGTAATCAGAATGAAGAACGGGCAGATCTTCCTGTTCGACACGAAAAGCGTCGGCAGCGATATGGAAGCCCCCAACAAGCACAATGCGTTGATAGACTACATGAACAGTGAGGCCAACGCCCAGCTGCATTTGAAAGGCGGAATCATCATTGAAGACAAAGGGTTGTGGAAATACGCTCCCATGAAAATAGAGAATACAAATGATTTGACCAACGGGGAAACCTTCTTCCCTGATAACTATAAAGACTAAGGCATCATGGCAAAAGGATTGGACAACAAGTTCCTCCATTACGGCATACGGAAGGAAGACATGAGTTTGATTGAGGCACTTTGCGAGAAACACGAACTGGACTTCAACTGGGTGAGCGAGGAAATACTTCGCAATTTCCTCACTAAATTCTAACAGGCAATGAATGTTTTTGAAGAATACATAAGGCAAGGCGAGCCTCAGAAGAAAGAAAAAGGTTATGCTTGGCAGACGGCCATCGGCTTGCAGGCGGTGGACGACTTGAAACCGTCCGAATATCTGATACAGACGGCTCGACAGCATATTGAAGGAGATATAACTATCGAAGAAGCCAAGCAATTGATTGACACCTACTATCAGTCTAAGACGACCAGAGCCGACATGGATGATAGGACAGAAGAGGCTGATAAGGTTTCGGCACGTATCACTGAGATTTTGTCGGAAAAAACATTCACGTTCTCTCCGGTTGAATATATCACCATCCACCGACGTCTTTTTCAAGGTATCTATAAATTTGCAGGTAAGATTAGAGATTACAACATCACCAAAAAGGAGTGGGTGCTGAAAGGCGAAACCGTACTGTATGCCAGTGCCGATAGCATACGCGAAACTCTTGATTATGATTTCGGGCAGGAGAAGAATTTCAGCTATAAAGATTTGAACATCCATGATGCCATCACCCACATTGCCAATTTTATATCCGGTATTTGGCAAATTCATGCTTTTGGAGAAGGCAACACCCGCACAACGGCGGTTTTTACCATAAAGTACTTGCGCACTTTCGGATTTGACATCAATAACGATGCGTTTGCCAAGCATTCGTGGTATTTCCGTAATGCTTTGGTTCGCGCCAACTACAACAACCTGAGCAAAGGCATATACGCCACCACTGAATATATTGAGGCGTTCTTTCGGAACTTGATTCTATCCGAGCATAACGAATTGAAAAATCGGACGATGCTTGTACTGAAATCTTCTCCGCAAGAAAGACAAAGTGCAAATGCAACGAATGAGACGCCACCAAAGTGCAATATTTGCACTTTGGATTGCACTTTAGAGGAAATGGCGGTGCTCAACTTCTTGCGGGAACAACCCAAAGCCACACAAAAAGAGATAGCTGCGCATATAGGCAAATCAGAGCGGACCGTCAAGACCATCACCGTGAAATTGGTCGAGAAAGGCATTATCGAACGAAAAAACGGCAAAAGGAATGGTTTTTGGGAGATTAAAACAATGGTTTGAACCGCGAAATTATCGTTAATAGAAAAGAAAGAACCCAATTAAAAAACGACCATTTTATATGAACGACTCCAAAGGCAACCTCCTTCTCTACCAAACCGAGGACGGGCAGACAAAAATAGAAGTCACGCTCGCCAATGATACCGTGTGGCTCACTGCCGACCAAATGGCGGAATTGTTTCAACGCAACAAATCCACCATTTCGAGGCATATCAAGAATGTGTTTGAGTCCGGAGAATTGAAGCCGGATTCAACTGTTGCATTTTTTGCAACAGTTCAAAATGAAGGTACAAGACGGGTAGAACGCAATATAGCTTACTACAACCTCGACATGATTATCAGCGTAGGTTACCGTGTCAATTCCCACCGGGATGTCCAGTTCCGCATTTGGGCAACACAGATGTTACGAGGCTTGCTAAGCAAAAGGCGAATCAAGAGTGCGACAAGTTCAAGGAACAGACGCAATATGAGCTTTCACCCGTAGAAATCCATTTCTTGGAGAGTTTTGAGAAAGAGCAGAAAAATTGAAAGGAAAGTAAGAAATGAAAGAAATAGACAAAAAACTAATAGAAACAATCAACCGATACGTGGCTTCGGAAATTGAGCAGCAGGTGGATTACGAGAAATTCTACCTCTACTCGCTCATCACCCATTCAACGGCTATCGAAGGTTCTACCGTGACTGAGGTGGAAAACCAGTTACTGTTTGATGAGGGAATCGCGGCTAAAGGGAGAAGCCTTGTAGAGCAGATGATGAACGTGGATTTGAAAAACGCCTATCTTCATGGTTTCCAATGGACAAAGACTCCCCAACCCTATACAGTCGATTTCTTGTGTGAATTGTCCGCTAAAGTCATGCGGCGTACAGGTTCGGAATACTCCGTATCAGGCGGTAATTTTGATTCTTCCAAAGGAGAGCTACGCCGCTGCAACGTAAGTGCAGGCATCGGTGGCAGAAGTTATATGGCTTTTCAGAAACTTCCACAAGCCACTGCAGATTTTTGCCATTGGCTGAACAGCGAATTGACTTCAGTGGACAGAAGCGATATGGCGGCATGTTATCGTCTGAGTTTCGAAGCCCATTTCCGCCTAGTCACTATCCATCCATGGGTGGACGGCAACGGACGTACCACAAGATTGCTGATGAATATCGTGCAACAACAGTTGGGACTTACCCCTTCTATTGTGACGAAAGAAGCTAAAGGTGAATATATCCAAGCTCTGATTGGCAGCTGGGAGCAAGAGGATAGCACGATTATTCAAGATGTAATGCTTGCCCAACACATCGCTAACCTTGAAAATAGGATTTTACAGTATCAGCAAAGCATGGATGATACCGTAAAAAACGAAAGTGATACTGTAAATGATACTGTAATGGCGGAAGGAACTAATGCTCAGCTTATCGCCCTGATTAAAGCTCATCCGGAATACACCTATGATGAATATGCACGTGCGCTGAATATAGGCCGGGCAACCGTAGCACGCTACATCAAAAAAATGAATGGAACAGTAATTAGACGCATCGGTTCGGACAAAAACGGACATTGGGAATTCATCACAGACGAACAATGAGAACTGCACAAATCCTTTTCCTCCACGGCTTCTTCGCTTCGGGCAGCTGCATACTTGCTCAGGTTTTGAAACAAGCATTCACAGGCAAGGCGGAAGTCCTTACTCCAGATCTTCCGCTTCACCCTCGCGAAGCGTTGGCTTTCATCACAAGCCTTTGCGAGCGTGAGCGTCCTAATATATTGGTAGGTAATAGTAACGGTTCTTTCTTGGCGCAGATAGTGGCGTCACGTTTGGGAATACCCGCCTTATTGGGGAATCCCCATTTTGAAATGACCCGTTTCCTTTCCGAACGCATAGGTGCGCATGAGTACAAATCACCACGAGCTGACGGGCGGCAACATTTCGTGATAGACCAACCGTTGATAGATGAATTCGCAGAGGTACAAGCTCATCAATGGGACGACTGCCGGTCGGAAATGAGTGACCGCATCTGGGGGCTGTTCGGAGATAATGACCATTTGGCGCGCTTTGAGCCGTTGTTTCTGCGACATTATACGCATGCCTATCATTTTCCTGGCGCGCATACACCAACGGCGGATGAAGCGCGAAAGTATTATGTGCCGCTTGTGGGAGAAATTATGCGCTCTAAAGAGCTGATCTGATGTTTTTTGTATTGAATCGGAAGATCGCGTTGTTATAATGCCTATTGTAAGGTCATTATAACCCAATAGTGAGGAGCTTATAATAGGCATTGTTAGGAGGTCATAATGCCTATTGTAAGAAATCGTCTCCTACAATGGATATTTCGCGCAAAATCACTTATCGGAAAAGGAGTCGAAAACTACTTACTAAGTAGTGGGGGTAACTACTTATCGACGCGACTGACGACTGCTTAGTAAGTAGATGGAGGTACTGCTTACTAAGTAGTTTCCGGTCCGCTTATCGAGTAGTTGTGGGCTCGCTTATCGATATCTTTTCACCCTGTTTATTGAGTAGTTTTTCCCTTGAGGTGATATTGGGATGCCTCTGAATCAATACCAATCTTTTCGCTTCATATAAAGCCACGTGCCGAGAGCGGTAAGGATCATGATGGCCCATGCCGCCGCATAGCCGTAGCGCCAGTCCAGTTCGGGCATTCCCTTGAAATTCATACCCCAAATGCCCGCGAGAAAAGTGAGGGGGATGAAGATGGTCGAAACGATAGTTAGTCGTTTCATGATCTGGTTCATGCGCAAGTCATTGTTGGCGATGTAAAGGTCGACGAGCGAGGCCGTGATTTCCCGGCAGCTCTCGGTCGCTTGAAGCACGAAGACAAGTTGGTCTTGAATGTCATAGTAGATGGGGAGAAGTTCTTGGGTAATCAATCCGTTAGTCGCTCGCAATAACTTAGGGAATTGTTCCTTGAGTGGCTGGGCATTACGGCGGACGAGCATGTAGGCTCGACGGTAGCGTTGAATGTCTGGGCCAATGTTCGTGGTTTCTCCGTCGGGATCGAGGAGTGTCTCTTCCAAATCTCCTAATGCCTCCTCAACGCGTGAGGCATGCTCGACCAACGAGGCGGCGAGGGCGTTGAGCAAGAAGGCGAGGAGGAGGCCGATGGGTTTCTCCCGGATCCGAAGCACGTTCTCGTCGATGGCTTGGTGGACGGAGGCGAACAAGTCGCTGTCTCGTTCCGTAAAGGTAACGATGGTGTTTTCCACCACGAGAATGGCTACATGCTCGGGGGTCAATTCTGACACGTCATCCAGATAGCAGGTATTGAGAACGATCAGTAACCGGCCTTCGTATTCCTCGATCTTCGCGACATGTTGAGGGGTTAAGATGTCTTTCGCGTCCACGTTATGCAATCCAAATTCCCTTACGATTCGCGAGATTAGCTCGTCGTTTGTCAGCCCGCGGACTTCTATCCAATTGATTTGTTTGGGATTCGTTAGTTGTTTGAAAGATGCGCTAGCCGGGTCGATCGCGCCGGTCGACTTGGCATGCGTATCGTAATGGGTGAGATGGAGTCCTGTAGTGGTTTTCTCTTCACCCACGTAATGATAGCGTTCCGAGAGTCTTCGATTGGTATATCGCTTCTTTTTACGTGCGCTTTCTTTCTTTTTCATGACGGATCGTTTTTAGTCAAATTCCACTACGGTAATACCCGCTCCACCAAATTGGACATGTTCGTCATGGTAGCTCCGGATGCCTGGAACGGAACTGAGGTATTCACGAATCAGTTGACGCAAGATGCCCGTACCTGTCCCGTGCAGGATCCGTACTTTCGTGGCTCCTACTTGGATGGCGTCGTCGATGAAGTAGGTGACCGCTTGGAGGGCTTCATCACCCCGCATGCCCCGAACATCGATTTCTTGTTTGAAGTTCAATTTCTTCTCGTGCATCTCGTCGCGGGTTTTCTCGCTGACGAAAGTGCTCTTTTGATGGATTTCCTTTTTGAGTTGGTTCTGGCTCACTTTCTCTAGAAGCTCGAGTTTAAGCGTACTTTTAATCATTCCAAAAGCGACCACCGCTTGTTTCCCCTCGACAGAAAGCACTTCGCCCGCCGAGGTCTGTCCTTTCAGGCGAACCCGATCTCCCGGACGTATCGTCGGTTCAGCGGTTGGAGGGGTTGACGTCTTGGACTTTCGCTTTCGTTCGTTACGGGCTTTGATTTGAGCCATCTTTTTCGCGATCGGATCATCGCCGTCCTCTTCTGTAGAGCCGATATTGGCTTTAAAGTTCGCGAGCGCTTGTCGGGCATTTTTGGTACGTTCCTGCTCCGCTTGAGCTTCCTTGATCGTCCGGATGGTGTTTTCGATGCGGGCGTTGCTTTCCGCGATGAGTTGCCGAGCTTCTTCTTTGGCCTCGCCGAGGATGGTCTTTTTCTGTCGGGCAATCTCTTCCAGTTCGTTCTCGTAGCGTGTGGTGACTTCTTCCAAACGTTTTTCCTTTTGACGGATATTTTGCCGTTTGTTTTCCCAGTAGCGCTTGTCCCGTACGATATCTTGCAAGTATTTGTCCATATTGATGTAATCCGCTCCGACTTTTTCAGACGCGTCGGCGATCACGTCCTCAGGTAAGCCGATCTTGCGAGCGATTTCGATCGCGAATGAGCTGCCTGGATTACCGATGGCGAGCGTGAATAACGGGCGCATTTGGTGGCGATCATAGAGCATGGCTCCATTGACGATTCCCGGTGTTGCCTCGGCGAAATGTTTTAAGTTTTGGTAATGAGTCGTGATCACGCCGAAACTTTGGCCACGATTGAAGCGATCGAGAAGCGCTTCCGCGATCGCTCCACCGATTTGGGGCTCTGTTCCGCTTCCGAACTCGTCGATCAGGAGAAGCGTTTTGCTGTCGCAATTCTTGACGAAGAATTTCATGTTGATCAAATGCGAACTATAAGTACTCAGATCGTTTTCGATGCTTTGCTCATCACCGATATCAATAAAGACGTGATGGAATAATCCAACTTTCGAACGTTCGTGAATCGGTATGAGGAGTCCGCATTGGAGCATGTATTGTAGGAGGCCGACAGTTTTTAAGCAAACGGATTTTCCTCCGGCATTTGGTCCGGATATCAATAAGATCCGCTGTTCGTCCGTAAGCGTGATGTCGAGAGGAATGACAGTTTTCCCTTGTTGTCGCAAAGAAAGGAAGAGGAGAGGATGCGCCGCGTGTGTCCAATCAATTTGAGGGATATCCTCGATAATGGGCTTGATCGCTTGAATTTCAAGGGCAAAAAGCGCTTTAGCCCGGATATGGTCGATATCGGCCAGAAATTCGTAAGCCTGGAGAAGGTCGGGGGCGAGAGGACGGACCCGATTGGTGAATTCCGTTAGGATCCGGACAATTTCTCTTCGCTCGTCGCTTTCCAGCTCTCGAATGCGGTTATTGGCTTCGACGACCACTTCCGGTTCGATAAAGACAGTTTTACCGCTCGCGGACTCATCGTGTACGATTCCCTTGATTTTCCGTTTGAAAGCGGGCGCGACGGGGATCATCAGCCGGCCATCGCGCAGGGTGGGCGCTACATCTTTTTCGACGAATCCTTCTGTTTGCGCCGAGCGCAGGATTGATTGAAGGCTCCTTGATATGCCACTTAAAGTAGAAGAGATTTCTCTCCGGATTCCCGCCAGTTTTGGAGAGGCGTTATCCTTGATTCGGCCGAACTTGTCGATAATCGTATCGATCTCGTTGATTATTTTGGGGAAAGTTTGGACCTCATCAGCTCGTTCAGCCAAAGTGGGATAGCGATTACTTTCTTCTTCATCTTGAGGTTTGAAGAAACGAACGATATCGCTAATTGTCTGTAAGGAACGCTTCAGGTCGAAAAGCTCATTCTCGTCGAGCCACGTGCCTTCCGGGCGGATACGTTTCAGCGCGTAACGCACATCGAAAAAATAATTGATGGGGAATTCATCCTCATTTTTCAGGATATTCAGGAATTCATCGGTTTCCGCCAATTGACGGACAACGGTGGAATAGTCGTCGGAGAAATGGATTTCCTCGATACGACCTTTCCCCAATGGGCTCAAGCATTTTTCCGATAAAAATTGGCGGATCTTATCGAATCCTACCTTTTGTTCAAAATTAGATGGGTAAATCACAGGCTTAATCGCTTCATTTTACTTCGATCGTCATCTCTGTCCGGATTGTGGGCCGGACGATGATTTCTTTCTTTTCCTTGCCCCGTTTGATTCGGAATACGCAAGCGTTGTTTCCTGAAGGGTTGACGTATGGGGTAAAATAATAAAGGTATGAGAAGGCTCCCAGATTATCCGGCTCCTCTAACGCGTCAACCACTTGTGGATATTTGAAAACATCCCATGTCATACAATACGGAAAGCCGTTCGCGTCGGTGAAAAGGCTCTTGGGATCCCTGTATCCAAGGGTCTTGGTGATGAATTGCTTATAAGCGCTCGAGAACTCCTCGGGCGTATGATTCATCCGATGGCGTCCGATGCGCTCGATCACGTCTCTCGCACGGATGCCTGCCGCATAGGCGGGGGCGTCGCGTTTCACTTCAATGACACGATCCAGATGGTCGATGTCGTAACTGATGCCCGTGTAATTATAGCTTTTCAGACTGACTCGATAAGGGACATTCCGATTGTATTTCGTATAAGGATATTGCATGAACATGAGGGGCACATGGATTTGCGTATAATCATCGAGCGCGTAGGCCGTTTCCATCATCTCATTGGCTTCGCATTCCCAGAGGATACGACCCGGTTCCAGCTTTTGGTCGATGAGCCTGACGCCGAATTGGAGCAAGTATGCCGCCTCGGATTCCGAAGCGCTCGCGGGGAGGAACGGGAATTGCTCAATGGCTTGGCGAACGGAATTGTAGCGGTAGATGGTTTCCTTTTGGACCACGAGCCGATTCGCCCCAGCGTAATTGGGGTTCTTGTCGAAATAGTAATAAGTCTGGATTAAAAGGTCCGGTTGGACATTGTCTAAAGTCAGGCCCTTTTTGCTCAATTCGTTCTCAATGCTTTCATTGATATGTTCTTCCAGCTCTCGGTTGTTCTCGTCGATGGGCGAGAAGGCGAAGGTCTTGAATTGGTCGAAACTGACGCTGTCCGTCGTGACGTTCGTCTTGAAGGGGCAAGTGAAGTCTTGTTCCCGGGTGGTCTCCAAGCTGTACATGGCGAACGCGGAAGCCAATTGGTCTTCCGTGATGGCATTCCTTTTCTTGCAATCTTTCTTGATCAGGATTTGACGGGAGCCATGCGAGAGGTTCTTGACGGTCAGTAAGACTTCCGATTGTCCTATCGGATTCAATAGCTGGTCGATCTCCTCGCTCGAAAGCGTATTTACATTCATGTCATGGATGCTTTCGATGATGTCGAAGCTCTTCAATCCGGCCGATTCCGCGGAAGAGTATGGATAGACCTTCGTGACGACCAATTGCTGATAGCCCCAATTCCGGTTTTTACTGATATCGTAATTGAAACCGAGCCGACAGATCGTCTCATCGCTCTTGTTTTGTTGGGAATACCCGATGAAAGGAATCGTCAGGAATAGGGCTAGAAATGGGAATATATTTTTTAGAATACGCATAAGATCTACTTTTTTAGTTGGGCAAAGGTAAAGATATTTTGTTTGCGGTGGAATTTCTTGGCAACATATTTGCGGAAGATTGGGTGGCATGAGCCGGGCCGGATAGGACGGACGCTTTTGATGGCCACGCGTTAAATGGCTCATACCGAATTTTATTTCGTGATAATAATAAAAGAAAATGAAGGATATGGACTCAAAAGTGAATCAAGAGAGTGCCTCCAAGATGGATGTAGAGAATCCGGAGGAAGTGACAAATTTGCAGGAAGAATCGGCTAAGAAGGCAGAGGGCGAGGAGCCGTCTGACAAAAAGACGGTCGAGGCGGAAGATTATAAAAAGAAATACGAGGAGTTGAACGAGACGCATTTGCGGTTGCGGGCCGAGTTCGACAATTACCGGAAGCGGACCCTCCGGGAGAAGGCGGACCTGATCAAGAGCGGAGGGGAGACGGCTTTGACCAACCTGCTCCCGATCGTTGACGATTTTGAGCGGGCCCTCCAGAACATCGGCCAGACGGAGGATGTCACCGCGGTGAAAGAGGGAGTGGATTTGATCTACTCGAAATTCATGAGTTATTTGGAACATCAAGGCGTAAAGCCGATCGAGGCGATCGGCAAGACGTTCGACACGGAGCTGTTTGAGGCGATCGCGACGATCCCGGCCCCCGAGGCGGACATGAAGGGAAAGGTCATTGATTGCGTACAGACTGGTTATATGCTGAATGAGAAGGTGATCCGCCACGCGAAAGTAGTCGTGGGCGAATAAGCGCCGATCCTAACCTAAGACAAATATTCAGAAGAGATGGCGAAAAGGGATTATTATGAGGTGCTGGGCGTCGACAAGAACGCTTCGGCGGAAGAGATCAAGAAGGCGTACAGGAAAAAGGCGATCCAATATCACCCCGACAAGAATCCGGGGGATAAGGACGCGGAGGAAAAGTTTAAGGAGGCGGCGGAGGCCTACGACGTATTGGGCGATCCGCAGAAGCGCCAGCGTTACGATCAGTTTGGCCATGCCGGCGTCGGCGGGGCGTCGCAAGCGGGCGGCGGCTTTGGCGGCATGTCGATGGAGGATATTTTCTCCCAATTCGGCGATATTTTCGGCGGCCACTTCGGCGGCTTTGGAGGCTTCGGCGGCTTTGGGGGATCGCGAGGAGGCCGGCGGGTCAACCGCGGTTCCGATTTGCGCGTGAAGGTGAAGCTGAGCCTGAAGGAGATCGCTACCGGCGTGGAGAAAAAAATCAAGGTGAAGAAATATGTCCCCTGCTCGAAGTGCCATGGGACGGGCGCCGAGGGAAGCGATGGCGTGAAGACGTGCGACACGTGCCGGGGAACGGGCGTCGTCACGAGGGTGGCGAATACCATTTTAGGACAAATGCAGACCCAAACGACCTGCCCGACGTGCGGGGGCGAGGGCAAAGTCGTGGTCAAGAAATGCGCGGCATGCAATGGCGAGGGCGTCGTGCGCGACGACGACATCATCACCATCAACATCCCGGCCGGCGTCATGGAGGGGATGCAGCTCTCGGTCAGTGGCAAAGGCAACGCGGCAAGGCATGGCGGCGTCAACGGCGACCTGCTGGTGCTGATCGAGGAGGAGCCGCATCCGGAGTTGCTTCGCGACGAGAATGACCTCTTGTATAACTTGCTCTTAAGCTTCCCCCAAGCCGCCATGGGCACGACGGTCGAGGTCCCGACGGTCGACGGGAAGGCGAAGGTGAAGATCGAGCCAGGCACGCAGCCGGGCAAGGTGCTCCGCTTGCGCAACAAGGGCCTGCCTTCGGTCAACAGCTACGGCACGGGCGATTTGTTGGTCAACGTCAGTGTCTATATCCCTGAGACCTTATCCTCTTCGGAAAAGGAGACTTTGGAAAAACTGGACAAGTCGGACAATTTCCAGCCCAACAAGAAAGCGAAAGAATCTTTCTTCAGCAAATTCAAGCATTTCTTCGAATAAGGAAGGCCGCATGAGAAGGTGAGAAGAACCGCCGGGCGGGCCAGGGGAGCAGTCGTTTCCCAGGCCCGCCCGGTTGCTTTTGGCGCGCTCCGCTCGGAGCTTACGGCATGCTCCGCTCGGAGCTTACGGCATGCTCCGCTCGGAGCTTACGGCATGCATCGCTCGGTGCACGCGGCGTGAAGCGCTCGGTTCATGCCGCGTGAAGCGCTCGGTTCATGCCGCGTGAAGCGCTCGGTTCATGCCGCGTGAAGCGCTCGGTTCGATCGGGTCGAACAAAAGAAACGCACGGAAGGAAGGGGAATCTCCCCAAACCTTTCGTGCGTTTCGCTTTTAAGATAAGCCGCCTACCTTACCGCGCCGGGCGGATGATGTAGGAATACGTGTAGCGCTTGTCGAGGAGGCGGTATTTGTCCATCGGCTTCGAGCCCCAGCTGTCGTCGCCGCCAAGGCCGCGTTGCTGGAGGTCGACGTTGAGGGCCACGAGCGGGCGGCGGTCGATGTCGGCGATGTGTTGCTGCTTCTTGCTCAAGCCCGGGTCGAAGTCCTCGTCGAGGTTGTGGCGGGCCGTGAAGTTAAGCGGCTGGTCGACCGACTCGATGGTCAGGCCCAAGCCCTCGTCGTTGGTCAGGGTCACCTGGCGGATGTCCGTGCGGTTGCCGTTCTCCTGCGGGCGGATGTAGTTGAAGCCGAGGTCTTCGACTTGGCTCTCGTAGCGTCCGACGAACATGGCGCGTTTGCGGTCCCAATAGTTCTCGAGCGGGCCGCGGCCGTAGTAGGAGACGTTGTCGAGGCTCTCCGGCAGGCGCATCTTCATGCCGAAGCGGGGCAGCTCGGGCATCTCGCGGTCGGCCATGTCGATGGAGGCGGTGACGCGGATGGCGCCGTCGTTCATGACCAGGTAGGACACCGTGTAGTCGATGTCGAGGTACATGATTTTGTAGCGGATGTCGATGGGCTGGCCCTCGGCGGTTTTCTGCCCGACTTTCAGGTCGACGACTTCCAGGTTATCGCCGGCCGTTCGCCAGACGTTGGTGCGCAGCTGGAGCATCTCGCCGAAATCGTTGTCGGTCGGGGCGCGCCAGAAGTTGGGGGTCGGGGCGGAGGTGATCAGGTTCTCGCCTTTCACGGCGTAGCTGCTCAAGCGTCCGTTGTTCAGGTTGATCGTTCCCTTCACGTCGCCGCTCTGGAAGGTCAGCTCCCCATCCGTTTGGGTGATTTGGAGGTTGCCCCGCGACGTGATGTCTCGCTTGAAATATTGGCTGCAAGGGAGGAGCATCTGCTCGGAGGCGACGACGTGGCCCGCCGGGACCAGTTCGGTCGCTTCCCGTTGCGAGGCTTTCAGGTTGAGGAAATACTCCTCGCCGGCCTTCGGTTCGTAGGCGGGGAGGGGGATCGTGACCTCGGTCGTGGCGCCGGGTTGGGCGCTGGCCTTGAACGTGCCGTTGGCCACGACCTTATCGTTCACCTGGAAGGACCACGCGTAATCGTAGTGGTTCAGGTTGGTGAATTGGAAATGGTTGACCAGCTTGATCTTTCCCTTCTCCACGTCGACCGGCTCGAAGTAGATGCCTTGGTAGGTTTTCTTCACCTCGTAAAGGCCCGGATGCGGCGTGCGGTCGGCGCTGATGAGGCCGTTGGAGCAGAAGTTCTCCTGGTGTACCCAGCGGTCGCCTCCGAAATCGCCGCCATAGAAGAAGTATTTCCGGCCATTCGGGTCGGTGGCCTCCATGCCTTGGTCGACCCAGTCCCAGATGAATCCGCCTTGCAGGTTATGCGAGTTGAGGATGATGTCCCAGTATTCCTGGAAGTTACCCGTACTGTTACCCATGGCGTGCGCGTATTCGCAGAGGATCCAGGGGCGATTGGTGTCCGTGCGGTTGGCGTAGGCTTGGAGGCGTTGGGGCGAGGTGTACATCCAGGCGATGAGGTCGGAATAGGGCTCGTTCTCCGGGGCCCGCTCGCATTGCACGGTGCGGCTCGGGTCGCGTTGTTTCATCCAGTTGTAAGTCTCTTTATAGTTGGGGCCGAACGAGCTCTCGTTGCCGGTCGACCAGCCGATGACGCAGGGGTGATTCTTGTCTCGCTCCACCATGCGCTGGGTGCGGTCCATGTGCTGCCCCAGCCATTCGGGGAGGTAGGAGGGATGCTTGGCCTTGTCGTAGCTGTCCAGGCCGTGCGCCTCGATGTTGGCCTCGTCGATCACGTAAAGGCCGTATTTGTCGCAGAGCTTGAACATCTCCGGGCTTTGGGGATAGTGACTCATGCGAATGGCGTTGAGGTTGAAACGCTTCATGAGGGTGATGTCTTGGATGCGAGTCTCGTTGGTCAACGCGTGCCCCGTGCGGGGATGGTGCTCGTGGATGTTCGTGCCGCGGATGATGATGGGCGTGCCGTTGATCCATACTTGCCCGTCTTTCATCTCGATCTTCCGGAAGCCCGTCTTGATGGCGGTCATCTCGACGGTCTGTCCTGCGCCGTCCTTGAGGGTGACGGTCACGTCGTAGAGGTTCGGGAACTCGGCGCTCCACAATTGGGGGCGGCTGACGTTCTGCTTGAAGGCGACCTTTTGCTCCTCGCCCGATCCGATGGCCGGGACGGGGAGGCGTTTGGTGAAGAGGTTCTTGCCGCTCTCTTCGGCGAGCGCGACTTCGACGGTGTAGTTATTGGCCGTCTCCGCGTTGAAGTTGCGCACGGTCACGTCCATGTTGAAGATGCCGTTCTTATAGGACTTGTCCAAGTCGCCCACGGCGAAGAAATCCTCGATGGAGACTTTGGGGCGGGCGATGAGATAGACATCCCGCTCGATGCCGGCCAAGCGCCAGAAGTCTTGGTCTTCCAGATAAGAAGCGTCGCTCCATTTGAAGACCTCGACGGCCAGGAGGTTCTTGCCCTCGCGCAGATGCTTGGTGATGTCGAACTCCGCGGCGGTCTTGGAAGCCTTTGAATAACCAATCCGCTCGCCATTCACCCAGATGGTGGCCGCCCCGGCGATGGACTCGAAGTGAAGGATGATCTCCCGGTTATCCCAACCCTCCGGCAAGGTGAAATGAGTGCGGTAGGAACCGATGGGCAGATCCTCGTTGTCCACATAGGGGGGATTGGCGGGGAAGATGTAGTCAATGTTCGTGTATACGGGGATGCCGAAGCCTTCCATCTCCCAGTTGGAGGGGACGTTGATGTCGCTCCAATGGTCGTCCACATAGCCTGGCTTGTAGAAGTCCATCGGACGCTCCGAAGGTTTGGCGCTCCATTTGAAACGCCATACGCCATTGAGGGAATGGACGAATGGGGTATTGAACTTATCACCGGTAAGGGCTTGGGCCTTTCCCGCGTAAGGGACGAATGTCGCTCGAGGCTTCTCTACGCCCTCATTGACCAGCTCCGGGTTTTCCCAGAAGTTGGTTTGCGCTTGGACCGCCGCTCCAAGGAGTAGCAGGCAAGCGGTTTTTAGAATCTTGTTCATGCGATTATGTATTTAGGTTATCAATACGCGAATATAACCTTAATATTGCTTATTTTTGCCGATATTTATCCCGAAAATAAAAGTAAAGAGGTATGAGTGGAGCATGGTTAGTGGGCCTTTTGTGTGGCCCGTTGTGCCTCCTGGCATGCGTGGGGGGCGAGCAAGCGACTCCAAGCCGAGAGGCGGTCAGCAAGGATTCGATGGTGGTCGTTTTGAATATGGAGCGGAAGATCAAGCCGGAGTTCGTCTCCGCCTTCCGGGCTTCCTTTGAGAAGTGTAAGACAAAGACGGTCCATGAGCCGGGCTGCCTTTCCTACGGCATGTACCAGTCGTATACGGACAGCACCATCTTCTTCATCGAGGAAGAGTGGAAGAACGACGGAGAGTTGGCGAAGCATGGACAGACGGAACACCTGAAGGTTCACCTCGCCGAGATCAAGGACATGGGCGATCCCAACCATCAAGGCTTACGCCGTAAGCTGTTCATCGACCCCGCGGTCAACCCTTAAACGAGCGTATATATATATAATATAAGGTATAGAATTATGTCAGTAAAGAGTTATATCGAGACAAACAAGGGGCGCTTCCTCGAAGAGCTGTTCGGCTTGATGCGTATCCCTTCCATTAGCGCGTTGGAGGAGCATAAGCCCGACATGCTGGCCTGCGCCCAACGCTTGGCGAACTTATTGATGGCTTCCGGCGCGACGGGGGCAAGGATCACACCGACGGCAGGCAACCCCATTGTCTACGCCGAACGGCTGATCTCCGCCGAGGCGCCGACGGTACTGGTCTATGGCCATTACGACGTGATGCCCGCTGAACCCTTGGAGCTGTGGAATACGGATCCCTTCGAGCCGACAATCCACGACGGACGGATCTGGGGACGGGGCGCCGACGACGACAAGGGCCAAGGTATGACGCAGATCAAAGGCTTTGAGACGGCTCTCGCGGAGGGCATACTCGGCTGCAACGTCAAGTTCCTCTTCGAGGGGGAGGAAGAGATTGGCTCCACGAACCTGGAGGCTTATTGCGAGGCCAACAAGGACTTGCTCAAGGCCGACGTCATCCTGGTATCCGACACGAGCATGGTCAGCAAGGAAGTCCCCTCGTTGACGACGGGCTTGCGCGGCCTGGCGTATTGGGAAGTGGAAGTCACGGGGCCGAACCGCGACCTCCATTCGGGCCATTTCGGCGGGGCCGTCGCCAACCCGATCAACGTCATGTGTCAGCTTTTGGCCAGCCTGGTCGACTCTAACGGGCGGATCACCATCCCCGGTTTCTACGATGACGTGGAAGAGGTCTCTCCGGAGGAACGGGAGATGATCGCCCGCATACCTTTCGACGAGGCGAAGTACAAGGCGGCGATCGGCGTAGACGCTCTCTTCGGCGAGAAGGGCTACTCGACGCTCGAGCGCAACAGTTGCCGTCCCTCGTTCGACATCTGCGGTATCTGGGGTGGTTATACCGGCGAAGGGAGTAAGACCGTATTGCCTTCGAAGGCCTATGCCAAAGTCTCCACCCGCTTAGTGCCCCACCAGGACCATGGGAAGATCTCCCGCCTCTTCGAGAAGCACATGCGACGCGTCGCCCCACCCTATGTTAAGGTGAAAGTGACCCCGAGCCATGGCGGCCAGGGATACGTCTGCCCTATCGACATGCCGGCCTATAAGGCTGCCGAGGAGGCTATGCGCATCGCCTTTGGCCAACGCCCCTTAGCCGTCCGTCGTGGGGGCAGTATCCCCATCATCGCCGCGTTCGAACGGATCTTGGGCATAAAGAGCGTACTCATGGGCTTCGGTCTCGAGCAGAACGCCATCCATTCGCCCAACGAGAGTTGCGAGCTGGACTATTTCTTCAAGGGCATTGAGGCTGTTGCCGAGTTCTATCACCTTTATTCCCCAAAGCCATGAACAAGCTCCTCGTGCAAGACACTTGGGTGGATGGACGCAATGTCGATATCCTCGTAGAGGGTAACCGCATCAGCCGCATCGCGCCCAACATCCCGGCCGAGGGGCTGGAGACCCTCGATGGCATGGGCAGGGCCGCCATCCCCAGCTTTTTCAACGGCCATACGCACGCCGCGATGACGCTCTTCCGGGGTTTTGCCGACGATATGCCGCTCCAGCCTTGGCTGACCCAAAAGATTTGGCCCAACGAGGCGAAGTTGACCCGTGAGGATATCTATTGGGGCACCAAGCTAGCCTGCTTGGAAATGATCAAGAGCGGGACGACATGTTTCATGGATATGTACTACCACTACCGTGAGGTGGCCCGCGCCGTCTGTGAGATGGGAATGCGGGCCGTGCTCTCGGCGGTCCTGTTCGATGGGCTTGATCCTGCTCGCACGGCCGAATGCCAGCGAGGTGTCGAGAAACTTTACGAGGAGATGTACGCTTATAGCCCTCGGATCCGTTTCAGCCTTGGGCCACATGCCATCTATACCGTCTCGGGAGCTTTGCTCCAGTGGGCGCATCGTTTTGCCGAACGACACAATCTCTTGATTCACCTACATCTGGCGGAGACGGAGAAAGAGGTGGAAGACTGTCGGCGGAATTTCGGGACGACTCCCGTGCGTTACCTTTACCAGCTGGGTGTGCTCTCGCCCCGCTTGGTCTTGGCTCATGCGATCCACGTGGATGCCGACGAGATCCGTATGTTGGCTGATCACCACGTGAAGGTCGTCCACAATCCCGCGTCGAATCTTAAGCTGGCCTCAGGCTATCGCTTCCCCTTTGACGAGATGCGGGCGGCAGGTGTCACCGTGGCCTTGGGGACCGACGGATGCGCGTCGTCGAACAACCTCGACATTCGCGAGGCCATGAAACTCGCCTCGCTCGTTGGGAAGGTTTGGCGAGGCGACCCAACAGCTACGCCCATCGAGTCGGTCTTCGAGTCGGCTACCCGGGCGGGTGCCAAGATCACGGGCTGGGATATCGGCCGCGTGGAAGAAGGGGCATTGGCTGACTTTTGCTTGGTAGATACCGACAGGGCCGCTTTCACTCCCAATTACAACTTCCTGTCTAACTTGGTCTATGCCGCCGACAGCAGTTGCGTCAACACTGTAGTCTGCGACGGAAAGGTGCTGATGCGAGAATGGGAGGTCTCTGGCGAACGAGAAATTATAGATAACGCAAAGCGGCTTTCGGGAAAGTTTTCTTGAGGACTCAAATATTCTCCTATTTCCGTAAGAAGTTTGAGCGTTTTAATCGTGTCAACTTTTCCGCCTACGTCACCTCATGCTTCCGGACGTGTCAAATTCATCCTCCAATAATGGTTTTCTTACAATGGGCGTTATGAGGTGCTAATAATGCCCATTGTAAGCATCTAATAATAGGCATTATGACATGCTTATAATGGGCATCATAATAACATCTGGGTATGAGATGTTTAGAAAGCCACAAGGGGCTATTTGAACAACAAGGGCGCGAATTGGAGCAGGTAAGCCCGCCAGTTCGCCCAGATATGGCCGCGAGTTGATTCTACGTATTGATAATCCAGACCTTGCTTTTTCATCCGATCAATAAACTGTTGGTTCGCGTCGTAGAGGAAATCATCCTTGCCGATGGCGATCCAGAAGAGGCCATAACCCGAGCGTTTCAAGTCGGAAAGCTTCTGGTCGAGGTTGGCGTACATGGGGTTGGTAGTGTCGATCGCCGACATGTCCAAGCCTGCGGAGAAGAGGCCCACGTAGTTGAAGTAATCGGGATAGTTAAGGGAAATGTAAAGCGTATGGAATCCTCCCATCGAGAGCCCGGCGACGGCCCGATGCGCCTTGTCGGCGAGGGTGCGGTAGCGGTTGTCGATGAAATGGATGATCTCCGTGAAGCTCTTTTCGTAGGATCCATCCTTGTAACCAGGGAAGGAATTACTCATGGCCGGTTTATAACTCAAATTATCAGTTGTTTCTCCTGGAGCGGCTTGCTTACTCGGGTTGCCGTTGGGCATGACGACAATCATAGGCTCGATCTTTCCCTCGGCGATCAAGTTGTCCATGATTCTCGCTGTCCGTCCTAGTTCAAGCCAAGCGTTCTCATCGCCTCCGCTCCCGTGCAAGAGGTAGAGGACGGGGTAGGCCTGTTGGTTCTTCTCGTAGAAAGGTGGGGTATAGACATTCAGCCGACGTTCCATGCCGAGGATGTCGGAGTGATACCACGTGGTAGTGACACTGCCATGCGGGACATCGCGTACCTGGTAATAGTCCCCGTTCCCCCCATTAACATAGAAGATGCTGAAGAGGTTGCCGACGTCGCGGCACGAGAATGGGTTGCCCGGCGCCAGGCCCATTTGGCCGTCGACGCTGATGCGGTAGGTATACATCTCGGAGGGGAGTGGAGGCGTCGTGTAGGTCCAAACGCCATTATCACCTTTTTTCAGCTCGCCTTGTCCACCATTGGCCTCCCAGTCACCCCTGATGGCAACCTTCTTGGCACCGGGCGCTTCAACTTGGAAAGTAACACTACGGTCGGCATTAACCACCACTGGCTCCACGTTGCTTTTCTTGAATCCTACATTCTGTTGGGCGCCTAGCCCTAAAGGCAGGAGTAGCGCCACGAGTAACATCAGTCTTTTCATGCTATTGTTGTTTAAAGTTTAAATAAAAGATATTCATTACGATCAACACCCGATTACCATCACGCGGACGGGCCCATGGGCTCCGAAGACAAGGGCCTGCTCGATATCCGCCGTTTTCGAGGGCCCCGACATGAAGACGCCGTAGGGATAATCCCGCTCGGCGACAAGGCGATAAGCCTCGTGCATGTGGCAGACGACCCGCTCGCGAGGAATGAGTATCACCAGCGCCTCGGGGATGAAATAGAGGGCCTTGTGGCGGGCTTGGCAGGGGATCCAGACAGCTCCGTTCTCGGCCACGGCGAACTCGCCGGCGACGACCGCGAGGTCGGTCCCATCCAGCTCCCGTGGGTCGTCCAGTTCGTCGGGGTTGAAGGTAGCAATGGGAAATCCGGGCAGGTTGGAGGCCACTCGCTTAGCCTCGGGGAACGCCTTGCGGATGGCCTGTTCGACGCTTTCGCCCTCCTCGATTCGGAGGGCTTTGCCGCCCGCCGCGGCCAGGTTCTCGGCGAAGGCTTCCCAAGGGTCGGCGTAGGTGATGGGCTGGAGAACGAGGTCGGGCATCCCGTGGCGAGTTCCCGTGTTCCGCCTTATTCTAGACAAGATCTCTTCTTTACTGTTCATGGTGCTTGCTTACTTATTTACTTTGTTATTCTTCCACATCGTATTAAAAGACTCCTTGGCGAAAGTCGGCAGCTCGCGTCCCTTTCCCCAAGCGTTCAGGCTATTATAGATCAATGGACGAGGGAGATGATTGACGACAGGAGCGAACCTCAGGGCCGTGTTGAACAACGCCGGGCGTTCCATGAGGTACTTCATGCCGAGAGACATCAGTTTCTTCTCACGGTTGGCCCGCCCTAGGCTGTCCAGCTTCTGCCGCCACCGATAGATCTGCTCACCCAAGTCTACTTTGGCAGGGCAGACGTTCGAGCAGGAGAGACAAAGGGAGCAGGCCGCGACGTTGTCGGCGTAAGTTTTTGGATCTTTCAGCATCCCGAGATTGATCCCAATCGGCCCGGGAATGAAATAGGTATAAGCGTAGCCGCCACTCCGGCGGTAGACCGGGCAAGTATTCATGCACTCGCCGCAGCGAATACAATTCAGTGTCCGCACGTGATCAGGCATAGCAAGGATGTCGCTCCGTCCATTGTCCACGATGATGATATGGAAGTCTTGCCCGTTCATTGGACGGCGGTAATGCGAGGTGTAGGTCGTGGAGGGCTGTCCCGTACCAGAGCGGGCGAGGAGGCGGGTGAAGACGCCTAGCGACTCGAGGTTGGGTACGATCTTCTCCATGCCGAAAGTGGCGATGTGGAGCTTGGGAAAGGAGGTACACATGTCGGCGTTCCCCTCGTTGGTGCAGACGACGATATCACCCGTCGAGGCAACCGCGAAATTGGCGCCCGTCAAGGCCGCGTCAGCGTGAAGAAACTTCTCTCGCAGGTTCTTGCGGGCCGCATGTGTCAGGTAAGTCGGGTCGCTATTACCCGGCTCGGTACCCATCTCCCGGACCATCATCTTGGCGATCTCTTCTCGCTTGATGTGGATGGCGGGCATCACGATATGGCTTGGCTCCAGGTGCATCAGTTGGAGGATGCGTTCCCCTAGGTCGCTCTCGATTACATCGATTCCCCTCGCCATCAAGAACGCGTTCATGCGACATTCTTCGGTGAGCATGGACTTGCTCTTGATCAGGTTCTTCGCGCCGTGTTGAGCCAGGATGTCGTAGACGATCCGGTTATGCTCATCGGCGTCTTTCGCCCAATGGACGGTTGCGCCATTGGCGGTCGCGTTCCGCTCGAATTCCTCTAAGAGGGTATCCAGATGGCTGTTGGAATACAGCTTGATCTCCGAGGCCAAGTCTCGCAGGCGTTCCCACTCAGGCAGCGAGTGGCTAACCTTATCCCGCTTCTGGCGGACAAGCCAGAGCGTCTCGTCGTGCCAAGCGCTTTGCCGCTCATTCTCCAGAAAGTGGGCGGCCGCTATAGAATGTCGTGTGCTCATAGTCCGTTCGCTAAAATTTGAATAATGTGGATAGTCTTGATAGGTAGATGCTCACGCTTGATGACGCCTTCCATGTGCATCAGGCAGGAGCTGTCGGCCCCAGTGATGTATTCGGCTCCGGTACTCAGGTGGTCCATCACCTTGTCATGTCCCATGCGAGCGGAGACTTCCGGCTCCTCGATGGAGAACATACCTCCAAAGCCGCAACACTCATCGACCCGCTTCGGCTCAAATACCTCGATGCCTTTTACTAACGAGAGCAAGTCTCGAAGCTTGGAATAGCGAGGAATATTACGTTCGCTTGGAGAGGAGAGCCCCAACTCTCGCACGCCGTGACAGCTGTTGTGAAGACTGACCTTATGAGGAAAAACCGCAGGCAGGCTTGAGGGTTTCACCACATCATGCAGAAACTCACAGATGTCATAAATCTTTTCGGCGTTCTGGCAAGTGTGGCGTTCGGCCGCCAAGATCCGGGGATGATTCTCCTTAACGAAAGCGACGCAGCTGGCCGACGGGCCCACCACGAAATCGTAAGGCTCGAACAATGTCTCCATTCGTTCCGCCAACCGAGTGGCCTCACCTTCGAACCCCGCGTTGGCCATTGGCTGGCCACAGCATGTTTGGTCAAGCGGGTAGTCGACATCCAGTCCTAGATGTTTCAACAATTTATAGGACGCGATACCCACCTCTGGGTAGACCGCGTTGATGTAACAAGGTATAAACAAACCTATTTTCATTCTTCTTTATTTATGTCTTGTTCAATAACTTCCTTTTTCTCTTGTCCTCGACGTCCTTCCCCGGCACGCACACGGCTAAGGGTCTCAGGCGTCATCAGGAGGTAAGAGGCGATGTAGGCCAATGGGGCTCGCTTGATGATCTCAGGGTCTTCCTTGAGTAAACGGGCATAGCGTTCATTCGCTGATTCGAAGCGGACCATGTCCATCTTCCGCTGTGAGATGATAAGCGAACGCTCGAGCAACGAACGGTAGAACCGATCAATTTCCAAGTCTTGATCGACAAGCTCAAGAAGAGGGTCGTGGGGTATTCCGTACACGACCGTTGGCTCAAGCGCCTCGACTAAGATTTCTGATGGCACGCTGCGAAAGAAGCTCTCGATGCAGAAGAAAAAAGCGTTCTCGTATGCGAAATGTTCTGTCAGGTCCTTGTTGTTCTTATAATAAAATTGTCGCACCATGCCTTTGTGGACGAAGCAGATCTGGTCGCAAACCTCGCCTGGTGCCTTGAAAAGGGCGTTTTTTTTCACGTCAGTCCGAATCAAGATCGAAGCGAGTTTCCGCTTAGCTTCCGCGCTCATCGGGAAATAGAGGGAAGAGATCCGCTCGACAATTCCTGCCAATCTGTCTATCATTATGCTACATTTAAATTATTTATATTCTTGCCAACTCTTAATGTGAATATCGTCCATCGCGATTGTGCAAAACGCTTGGATAAACGCGCTCGCTAAGCGAGCGTTCGTGATCAAGGGGATGTTGAGGTCGATTGCCGCCCGACGGATCTTGTAGCCATTGGTCAGCTCACCGGCCGAAAGATCGCGAGGGATGTTGACCACCAGATCAATCTTTCGCTCATGAAGCATCGTGAGCGCTTGGGGTGTCTGCCCTTCTTCGCTGGGCCAATAAACCAATGTGCAAGGGATGTTATTCTCCTGTAAGAAGCGGTAGGTACCGCCTGTGGCATAAAGGTTATAGCCTTTCGCCGCTAACATCTTCGCGGCATCGAGCATATCGACTTTCTGCTTTGGTGAACCGGTGGAGAGCAAGATGTTTTTCTCCGGAATACGCTGCCCGACCGCCAACATGCTGGTTAAGACCGCTTCGGAAACATCTGTTCCTAAACACCCGACCTCGCCCGTCGAAGCCATATCAACCCCTAAGACTGGATCAGCCTTTTGCAATCGGTTGAAGGAAAATTGCGAAGCCTTGATACCCACATAGTCCAAGTCAAACTCGTTCTTGTTGGGTTTTTCGACAGGTAGACCGAGCATGATACGAGTAGCCAATTCAATGAAGTTGATCTTAAGCACCTTTGATACGAAGGGGAAACTCCGCGAGGCTCGCAAGTTACATTCGATCACCTTGATCTCGTTCCCTTTCGCCAAATATTGGATATTGAAAGGACCGGAAATATTCAGCTCCTTGGCGATCTGCTTACTGATGCGCTTAATGCGGCGAACCGTCTCGACATAGAGCTTTTGTGCCGGAAACTGGATTGTGGCGTCGCCCGAGTGTACACCGGCGAACTCGATATGCTCGCTGATGGCGTACATGATAATCTCGCCTTTATCGGCCACGGCATCCATCTCCACTTCCTTGGCATGCTCGATGAATTGGCTAACGACGACAGGATGCTTTTGCGAGACATTGGCTGCCAGTTTGAGGAAACGTTCCAGTTCCTCTTGGTTGGAGCAGACATTCATTGCCGCGCCACTTAATACATAACTCGGTCGCACTAAGACAGGGAATCCAACCTTTCGGACGAAGGCGTTGATGTCATCCATCGAGGTCAACGCGCTCCATTCGGGTTGGTCCACTCCGATGCGATCGAGCATAGCGGAGAACTTATCGCGGTCCTCGGCGTTGTCAATGCTTTTAGCGGAGGTACCCAGAATATTTACATGCTGCTCATCGAGGCGCATCGCCAAATTGTTCGGGATTTGCCCGCCTGTCGAGACAATGACACCGTGCGGGCTCTCCAGATCAATAATATCCATGACACGCTCAAAGGTCAATTCGTCAAAATAGAGTCGATCGCACATATCGTAATCGGTCGAGACCGTCTCAGGATTGTAATTGATCATAACCGAGCGCCAACCTTCTTTACGGATGGTGTTCAACGCTTGCACGCCACACCAATCAAACTCAACTGATGATCCGATGCGGTAAGCGCCAGATCCGAGAACGATGATCGAGCGATGGTCATGCTCGTAGTCGATATCGTTCTCCGTGCCGTTATAAGTCAAGTACAGATAATTGGTCTTCGCCGGATATTCCGCCGCCAATGTATCGATTTGCTTTACTACTGGAAGGATGCCATGTTCCTTACGGTATTGGCGGACAAGCATCATGCCTTTTTCTAAGTTGTCATCGAGACCGATGGCCCGGGCGATCTGGAAATCGGAGAAACCCTGTCGTTTCGCCAAGCGTACCAATTGTGGATCGAGACGCCAACGGTTTACGCCTTTCAAGTCGTAAGCGTGTAATTCTTTTGAGGTTTGCATGATATCGTAAAGCTTCTGGAGAAACCAGCGGTCGATCATGGTCAGCTCATGGATCTGGTCAACGCTATAGCCTGCTCGGAAAGCCTTTGAGATAACGAAGATACGACGGTCGGTCGGTTCATGGAGGGCCTTGTCGATATCGGGAATCACCAACTCCTTGTTCTCTACAAAACCATGCATGCCTTGACCGATCATCCGCAAACCTTTCTGGATCGCTTCCTCGAACGTGCGACCGATGGCCATCACTTCGCCCACCGACTTCATACTGCTGCCCAACTCCCGATCCACGCCGTGGAATTTGCCCAAGTCCCAACGTGGAATCTTGCAGACTACGTAATCAAGAGCTGGCTCGAAAAAGGCGCTCGTGGTCTTCGTCACGGAGTTCTTCAAGTCGAACAATCCGTATCCCAACCCTAACTTCGCGGCAACAAACGCCAGTGGATAGCCCGTCGCTTTAGAGGCCAACGCTGAGGAGCGGGAGAGACGGGCATTCACTTCGATCACCCGATAATCTTCCGATTCGGGATCGTAAGCGTACTGCACGTTGCATTCACCCACGATCCCAATGTGACGGATAATACGGATCGCCAGCGAACGGAGCTTATGATAATCCGTATTGCTCAAAGTCTGCGAGGGAGCGATAACAATTGACTCGCCTGTGTGAATGCCTAGCGGGTCAAAATTCTCCATGTTGCAGACCGTAATACAATTGTCGAAACGGTCGCGCACCACTTCATATTCCACCTCTTTCCATCCCTTCAGACTCTTCTCAACCAATACTTGCGGGGAGAAAGAGAAAGCTTTTTCGACTATCACGTTCAGTTCTTCCTCGTTGTCGCAAAATCCGGAACCGAGGCCGCCCAACGCATAGGCGGCACGAACGATCACTGGATAGCCCACTTCACGGGCGGCCCGTCGAGCGTCTTCGATGCTCTCGACCGCCTCGCTCTTGATCGTCTTCACGCCAATCTCATCCAGTCGTTGGACGAATAGCTCGCGATCTTCCGTGTCCATAATCGCCTGTACGGGGGTACCCAATACCCGAACGTGATATTTCTCCAATACTCCACTTTGGTAAAGCGCCACGCCACAGTTCAAGGCTGTCTGCCCGCCAAAGGCTAGCAGGATGCCATCGGGGCGTTCCTTCTCAATCACCTTTTCCACGAAGAAAGGCGTGACCGGCAGGAAATACACCCGGTCGGCTACTCCATCTGAGGTTTGCACCGTAGCGATATTGGGGTTGATCAAGATTGTCTCGATTCCCTCCTCACGGATCGCTTTCAAGGCTTGGGAGCCAGAGTAGTCGAACTCGCCTGCCTCTCCGATCTTCAACGCGCCTGACCCGAGGATCAGGACTTTCTTTATCTCTTCTGTCATATTCTTCGAAATACTTTTTATGTTTAAGGTTTATAGCAAGTCGACAAACTTATCAAAGATGAAATCCGTATCCAACGGGCCGCCGCATGCCTCGGGGTGAAACTGCGAGGAGAAGAATGGCTTTGTCCGATGACGGATCCCTTCATTCGTCCCGTCGTTCATGTTTATGAACAGGGGCTCCCAGTCGGCGCCCAACGTCTTCTCGTCGACCGCGTAACCATGGTTCTGCGAGGTAATGAAGCAACGCTCCGTACCGACCATGCGTACCGGTTGATTATGACTGCGATGACCATACTTCAATTTATAAATTGTCGCGCCGCCCGCCTTGGCCAAAAGCTGGTTGCCCATGCAGATACCGCAGATAGGTCTGTCTCCCTGAAGCGCCTCGCGAATGTTCCGCACCGCCGCCTCGCAGGTGTCAGGGTCGCCCGGGCCGTTGCTCAGGAAAAGACCATCGTAGTCCAAGCCGTTAAAATCGTAATTCCAAGGCACACGGACCACTGTCAGATTCCGTTTCAAGAGACTACGGATAATATTCGCTTTAACTCCGCAATCCAACAGAACAACCTTTTTAAGTGATGACTGAGGAACAGAGAATGAGGAATCCGCCGGATAATTCGCGGCCGTGCCATCCGGTTGGTAAACGATGATTCCCTTGCATGACACCTTGTCTACGTAATTGACCTCTCCATACATCGGGAATTCTTCACTCTTCACTTTTGATTCTTCATTAAAGACGATACGCCCCATCATGACGCCCCGCTCGCGGATTTTCTTTGTCAAGGCACGAGTGTCGATGCCCGTGACGCCGGGGATACCTTCGCGGACAAGCCACGACTCCAAGCTCTCGCATGCGTTCCAATGGCTATATTCCTCGCTGTAGTCACTGACGATCATCGCCTCTACGTGGATCTTCTCGCTTTCCATATAAACGGGAAGACCGTTGTCCATGAAGGTGAAAGGAGGGACGCCGTAGTTCCCGACCAATGGATAAGTCAGGACCATCAGTTGCCCCGCGTAGGAAGGATCGGTCAAGCTCTCGGGATAGCCCGTCATGGCGGTGTTGAATACGACCTCGCCAGCCACTTCCTTCTCCGCCCCGAACGACCAGCCCTCGAATTGGCTTCCGTCCTCCAAGATCAGTATCGCTTTCTTTCTATTTCGCATATTCTTTTATCGTTGTATATATTCTGTTTCTTCTTGTTCCATATAATCAATGAATGCCCGATTGACCAGCCGAACGCCGCCCCGCGTCGGATAGTCGCCCGAGAAATACCAGTCGCCCGGATGATTGGGACACGACTCATGTAAGCCTTCCAGTGTTTGGTAGACAATCTCCACTTCCGCTTGGACACCTTTAGGAGTCAATAGTTCCACCATCTCGCGGGAGATTTCCTCGTCCGTGAAAGGCGCGTAGATCGCCTTGACGTGATTCACTAGTTCTTCATCTGGAGCCGCTTCTTGCGCTTTCGCCTTTTGATAAGTCTCGATCAGGACGGATGTCATACCACGTTCCTTAAGCAAGGCTACCGCCGCCTTGAAGGCGATGAACTCGTCCATGCGAGCCATGTCGATGCCATAGTAATCCGGATAGCGCACTTGGGGGGAGGAGGAGACGATCACGATCTTCCGTGGACGCAAGCGGTCGAGGATGCCGATGATACTCTGCCGGAGAGTCGTTCCTCGGACGATGCTATCGTCAATGATCACCAAATTATCCTCGAAAGGAACCAAGCTGCCATAGGTAATATCATAAACATGGGCCGCCAAGTCGTTACGGCTGTTGCCCTCGGCGATGAAGGTGCGGAGCTTGATATCCTTGATCGCCACTTTTTCGCAACGGACCCGCATGGAGAGAATCCGTTCCAATTCGTCCTCGTGCAACAAGTGGCTCCGGTCGGCGATCCATTCTTTCTTCAATTTATTCAAGTGAGCCTCCAGCCCCTCTTGCATCCCGAAGTAGGCCACTTCGGCGGTGTTGGGGATGAAGGAGAAAACCGTATGGTTTAAGTCGTAATCGACCGCCTTGAGGATCGCGGGCACGAGGTTTTTCCCCAAGCGTTTCCGTTCCTGGTAAATATCCACGTCGCTGCCCCGGGAGAAATAGATCCGTTCGAACGAGCAGGCCTTGTTCGCTTTCGGTTCCACGATTTGGCTGGTGCGCCATTCGCCTTTCTTGTTAATGAAGAGGGCCTCGCCACGCCCCAGTTCCCGGATATCTTCCACATGGACGTTCATGACGGTCTGGATCACCGGGCGCTCGGAAGCCAACACGACCACCTCGTCGTCGGCATAATAAAACGCCGGACGGATCCCCCACGGATCCCGCAGGCTGAACGACTCGCCACTTCCCGTGATGCCACAGATCACGTAGCCTCCGTCCCAACCGGGCGCGCACCGTCTCAATACGTTCGAGAGATCGATCCGATCCTCGATGGCCCGTGTGATGTCCATGCCTTTCAGCCCCTTCGCCTCACAAGCGAGATACAGGCGCTCCACTTCCCGGTCCAAGCGGTGGCCCAATTGCTCTAATAATATATAGGTATCGGCGTACTTGCGGGGATGCTGCCCGATCGCCGTGATCTCGGCGAAGATCTCAGGGACGTTTGTCAAGTTGAAATTGCCGCACAACGCCAGGTTTTTGCTCCTCCAATTGTCGCGCCGCAGGAAAGGATGGACGTAAGAAATGCCGGATTTACCGGTCGTGCTGTAACGGAGATGCCCCATGTAAAGCTCACCGGCGAAGGGAAGATTGGCTTTGGCGAAAAACGGGTCGTCCAATCGCGCGGGAGAGAGGTCGCGGTAATGCTCGTGGACCGCCGAGAAGATCTCGGTGATGGCGCCCGTTCCCAAGGCGCGCTCGCGAAACATGTATTCCTCGCCGGGATCGGCCTCCAGCTTCACGCACGCCAAGCCGGCGCCCTCTTGCCCTCGGTTATGCTGCTTTTCCATCAATAAATAGAGTTTGTTCAACCCATACATCCAACTCCCATACTTTTGATGGTAATACTCAAGCGGTTTCAGCAGCCTGACCATCGCCACGCCACACTCGTGTTTCAATGCTTCCATTTTTCTTTGATATTTTGCGCGAAGATACGGACATTCTCCTACATTTTTACGTGTGTTTTCTTAAAAAGTCGATTAATCCGTTATCTTCGCGCATCGAAAAACAACTTGCGCGACATGAAGAAAGAGTTATCGCTCCTTTTGAAGAAATTCTTCGGGTACGATTCGTTTCGCCCGCTCCAGGAGGAGATCATACAAGAGATCCTAAACAAGAAAGACACCTTGGTCCTGATGCCGACGGGAGGCGGGAAGTCCATTTGCTACCAATTGCCGGCCATCTACTTGCCGGGGACGGCCCTAGTGGTCTCTCCATTGATCGCCTTGATGAAGGACCAAGTGGAAGGGCTGGTCGCCAACGGGATCCCCGCCGCCGCACTCAACAGCATGATGCCCGAGGAGCAACAACAACAGATCAAGCGGCTTTGCACGCAAGGGAAAATCAAGCTGCTCTACATCTCGCCCGAGCGCATCGTGACGGAGGCCGACTGGTTCCTCCCGAGCCTCGACCTCTCGCTCATCGCCATCGACGAGGCCCATTGCATCTCGCATTGGGGGCACGATTTCCGGCCCGAGTACACCCAATTGGCCATCTTGAAAGAGCGTTTCCCGCGGACCCCGATCGTCGCCCTGACCGCCACGGCCGACAAGCTCACCCGCACGGACATCGTCGAGCAACTCAAACTGAACGACCCCAAGATCTTCATCGCCTCGTTCGATCGGCCCAACCTCTCGCTCAACGTCCGCCGGGGCTTGAACAAGCGCGAGAAAATCTCCACGATCGCCCGTTTCATCATGCGCCACGCCGGCCAGAGCGGAATCATTTATTGCATGAAACGCGTCGACACGACCCGCCTGGTCGACGAGTTGGACGCGTATGGCATCGAGGCCGTCGCCTACCACGCCGGGATGATGCCCGAGGAACGGGAGCGGGCGCAAGACGATTTCATCAACGACCGCGTCAACGTGGTCTGCGCCACGGTCGCCTTCGGCATGGGCATCGACAAGAGCAACGTCCGTTGGGTCATTCATTTCAGCATGCCCGGAAGCATCGAGAATTATTACCAGGAAATCGGGCGCGCCGGGCGCGACGGCATGCCCAGCGACACGTTGCTTTTCTATTCATATAGCGACTTGATCATCCACCGGAAATTCGCCGAGGAAAGCGGGCAGAGCGAGATCAACCTCGAGAAGCTCGACCAGATGCGCCGTTATTGCGAGGCCGACATTTGCCGCCGCCGCATCCTGCTGAGCTACTTTGGCGAGGAAGCGGCCGATGATTGCGGCAATTGCGACGTCTGCCGCCATCCGCCTGTCCGTTTCGACGGGAGCGTCTTGGTGCAAAAAGCCCTGAGCGCGGTCCTCCGGACGGGCGAGCGTGTCGGCATCAAAATGCTGATCGACATCCTGCGGGCCTCGGGACGGGCGGAGGTCATCGAGCGGGGCTACGACAAGCTCAAGACCTACGGCGCGGGGCGCGACCTCCCTTCTCGTGTCTGGTATGAATACATTTATCAAATGATCCAACTGGGCTATCTGGAGATCGACTACACCTCGGGGCAAGTCCTCCGCCCGACGCTCTTGGGGCGGAAAGTCCTTTTCGGCGAGGCGAAAGCGCATCTGGCGCTCTATCGGGCACCCGGAAATGTGGTAGAAGCCGAGAAAAAAGAGCCCACGCGGAAAGCGGCCACGGGAAAGGCGCGCCCCACCACCTCGAAAGCCACCCCCATCCGCCCAATCACCGGGGGAACTGTCGCCGAGACGCTTTTTGACGCCCTGCGCCAATTGCGCCGGCAGATCGCCTCCCGCGAGGGCATCCCGCCCTACCTGATTTTCTCCGACGCCACGCTCGAGGACATGGTCGAGCAACGCCCCACGACGATCGAGGAGTTTCGCGAGATCCACGGCGTCGGCCAAATCAAGCTCGATAAATACGGCAAAGTCTTCGTCGGCCTCATCCGTTTCGTGCTGGAGCGGAAAAAGTGAGTCGGGAATACGTCGCGCACGTGAAATGGGTTTCCGCGGATTGTCGGAGGCCCATTTCACACGTGAAAATGACTTCCGCGGACTGCCGGAAGCCTGCCCACACGTGAAAATGACTTCCGCGGGCTGTCGGCGATCCATTTCACACGTGAAACAAGGTTCCGCGGGTTGCCGGCGATCCATTTCACACGTGATACGAATCTTTGCAGCGTTTCGCGATCCTATTTCATCTTCAAGAAAGAACGATTAAAAAATTCATGAGGTTATGAAATTGTTGATTTTGTCTTTCTTTACGATCTTGATGGCTTATTCCTTGTGTTTCAATTCTTCAAAAGGAGGAGAGGAGCCGCTTCCCGAGACTCGCGCGACGCTGTCCGAGGGCGATTCGCTCTCGCTCCATGCCACGGAGAGAGCCGAGACGCTGGGCGTTTTCATCCCATGAACACGACAATTATTGTTAATTCTTGATGCCCCGCGCTTAATTTTGGGCCCCAAACAATCGGATTGAATTTGAAAAACCGTACCTTTGTTAACGTTCTAAACGAAATAAGTAGGGTATTTGATTAAAAAATGAAAGAGATGACAGACTATTCCAATTTCCTTTATATCGCGATCCGCGCGGCGATCGACGCCGGCAAATCAATCATGGACATTTACGAGGACCCCACCATGGACTTTGGCATCGAGCTCAAGGCCGACAACTCGCCGTTGACGAAGGCCGACAAGGCGTCCCACTGTTTCATCACGCGGGCCCTCTCGGTCACGCCCTTCCCGATCCTGAGCGAGGAAGGGAAGGAGATCCCCTTCGAGGAACGCTCGAAATGGAAGACCTTCTGGCTGATCGACCCGCTGGACGGGACGAAGGAGTTCATCAAGCGCAATGGCGAGTTTACCGTCAACATCGCCCTGATCGACGAGGGCGTCCCCGTCTTGGGCGTCATCTACGTGCCCGTCCGCGAGGAGCTTTATTTCGCCGCCGACAGCATCGGCGCCTACAAGCATTCGGGCATCGACATCGACAACCAGCCCTCGATGGAGGAGATGAAGCGGAACGCCGTCAAGCTGCCGATCTCGCTGGCCCATCAAGGGCTCGTGGTCGTGGCCTCGCGCTCGCACCAAAGCGAGGCGACTACCGAATACATCAACAACCTCCGCAAGCAAGGGCGGCCCGTGACCCAGATCAGCAGCGGCAGTAGCCTGAAGATCTGCCTGGTCGCGGAAGGCTCGGCGGACGTCTACCCCCGTTTCGCGCCCACGATGGAATGGGACACGGCGGCGGGACACGCCATCGCCCGCGCCGCGGGATGCGACATCTACCACATCGACGAGAAAACCCCACTGCGTTACAACAAGAAAGACCTGCACAACCCTTGGTTTGTCGTGAAATGAGGCAGGCATAGGCAAATTGTCCTTTATTATGGTTTTGTTGGTTCAATTCTCATGGGGCAAGAAATTTCGCGGGACGAATAGGAACGAGAGATGATAAACTTATTAAATTTGCCACCCAAATGTTGAATTTGTAAGTTTATGACATTCGAAATCCTATTCGTCTTGCTTGCTTTGGCAGGGATGCTAGGCGCCTTGATTTGGGACAAGATGCGGCCAGGTATGGTTTTGCTGACCGTGTGTGTCCTTTTCTTATGCGCAGGCATATTGACACCCAAAGAGATGCTGGAAGGGTTCAGCAACAAGGGGATGATCACGGTCGCCTTGTTGTTCCTGGTCAGCGAGGGCGTTCGCCAGAGCGGCGCTTTGGGGCAGCTGATCAAGAAGCTGCTTCCGGAAGAGAAAACGACGGTCGCCAAGGCCCAATGGCGGATGCTTCCCCCGATCGCCTTCATCTCCGCGTTCCTGAACAACACGCCGGTCGTCGTGATTTTCGCCCCGATCATCAAGCGCTGGGCGGAAGCCGTGAAATTGCCGGCGACCAAGTTCCTGATCCCCCTTTCCTATATGACCGTCTTGGGCGGCTTGTGCACGTTGATCGGGACATCGACCAACCTCGTGGTGCATGGCATGATCCTGGAGAGCGGTTACGAGGGCTTCAGCATGTTTGAGCTGGGAAAAGTCGGCGTCGTGATCACGTTCGCCGGCTTCATTTATTTATTGCTGGTTTCCAAAAAGCTCCTTCCGGACACGGCCGCGAACGAGAGCGAGGAGGACTCGGAAGAGGAACAGGGCAACCTCCATCGAGTGGAAGCGGTCTTGGGCCCGCGCTTCCCGGGTATCAATAAGCGGCTGGGCGATTTCAATTTCACCCGCCATTATGGCGCCATCGTGAAGGAAGTGATCCGCGGTGGTGGCGGCGCGCGCTATACGCAAAACCTGGATCGGGTCCGGCTTTATGAGGGCGATACGTTGGTGCTCTGGGCCGACGATACGTTTATCCCGACATGGGGCGAGTCGAGTGTCTTCCTGATGTTGGCCAATGGGAAAGATCCCCAAGAGAAAGTTTCGCCCAAGAAACGATGGCTCGCCTTAGGCCTTTTGATCTTCATGATCGTGGGGGCGACGATCGGCGAGCTACCTTTCATGAAGGAAAAATTTCCGGACCGGCAGTTCGACATGTTCTTCTTCGCTTGCGTCACCACCATCATCATGGCATGGACGAAAATATTCCCTCCTAAAAAATACACCAAATACATTTCGTGGGACATCTTGATCACCATCGCTTGCGCCTTCGCGATCAGCAAGGCGATGGAGAACTCGGGCTTGGCCGATTGGGTGGCTGGCGCGATTATCGGGATGACGGACCAATTGGGTCCCTACGCCTTGCTGGCCGTGCTCTATCTGATCACCAACCTAGTGACCGAGCTGATCACCAACAACGCGGCGGCGGCCTTGAGCTTTCCGGTCGCCTTGTCGGTCGCCACACAATTGGGGGTCGACCCGAAGCCTTTCTTCGTGGTGGTTTGCATCGCCGCGTCGGCGGCCTTCAGCACGCCCATTGGTTATCAGACACACTTGATCGTCCAGGGCGTCGGTGGCTATAAGTTCATGGACTTCGTGAAGGTCGGCCTGCCTTTGAACCTGATCGTCTTTTTGATATCAGTCTTCCTGATACCTTATATTTGGGAATTTTAAAAAGCATATAAATCCAATGAAAGAAGAGACACAAAATACACGTCACGTTTACCCCATCTTCGACAAGATGATGACGAGGGCTGACAAGGAACGGTTGTTGAAGCAACATGGCCTGATGGTCTGGTTCACGGGCTTGAGCGGTTCGGGCAAGAGCACGATCGCGATCGCGGTGGAACGGGAATTGCACCGTCGGGGCCTGCTTTGCCGCATCTTGGATGGCGACAATATCCGGAGTGGCATCAACAACAACCTGGGTTTCTCGCCGGAAGACCGGGTGGAGAACATCCGGCGCATCGCCGAGGTGGGGAAGTTGTTCGTGGATACGGGCATCATCACCCTGGCGGCCTTCATCAGCCCCAACAACGCCTTGCGACGGATGGCGGCGGAGATCATCGGCCGCGAGGATTTCGTGGAAGTCTACGTGAGCACGCCGATCGAAGTTTGCGAGCGGCGCGATGTCAAGGGCCTCTACGCGAAGGCCCGGAAGGGAGAGATCAAGGAGTTCACGGGTATATCCGCGCCATTCGAGGTGCCTGAGCATCCGGACTTGTCGCTCGACACCTCCGTGCTGAGCCTGGAGGAATCGGTCAACCAGGTGCTGGGAATGATCCTGGCCCATCATTCGTAACCAATAAATAAATAGATATATGTCAGATTATAAATTGAGTCATTTGCGGGAACTGGAGGCGGAGTCCATTTACATCATTCGGGAAGTGGCCGCCGAGTTCGAGAACCCCGTGATGTTATATTCGATCGGGAAAGACTCGTCGGTCATGGTTCGCTTGGCCGAGAAGGCTTTCGCGCCGGGTAAGGTGCCTTTCCCCTTGATGCATATCGATTCGAAGTGGAAGTTTAAGGAAATGATCCAATTTCGCGACGAGTACGCGAAGAAATATGGTTGGAACCTGATCGTCGAATCCAATATGGAAGCCTTTAAGGCGGGCGTCGGGCCATTCACGCATGGCAGCAAGGTGCATACCGACTTGATGAAGACGCAAGCCTTGCTCCACGCCCTCGATAAATACAAGTTCGACGCCGCTTTCGGTGGCGCCCGCCGCGACGAGGAGAAGAGCCGCGCCAAGGAACGCATCTTCTCGTTCCGCGACAAGTTCCACCAATGGGATCCCAAGAACCAGCGCCCGGAGTTGTGGGATATCTATAACGCCCGTATCCATAAGGGGGAAAGCATCCGGGTCTTCCCGCTCTCGAACTGGACGGAGCTTGACGTTTGGCAATATATCCGGTTGGAGAATATCCCTATCGTCCCGCTTTATTTCGCCAAAGAACGCCCGATCGTGGAAATCGATGGCAATCTGATCATGGCCGATGATGACCGTCTTCCCGAGAAGTACCGCGACCAGATCCGGATGCGCAAGGTCCGCTTCCGGACATTGGGATGCTGGCCGCTTACCGGGGCGGTCGAAAGCGAGGCCGACACGATCGAGAAGATCGTCGAGGAGATGATGACCACCACCAAAAGCGAACGGACGACGCGCGTCATCGACTTCGACCAAGAGGCGAGCATGGAGCAGAAGAAGCGCGAGGGCTATTTCTAAGCAATGAAGAATGTAGAATTAAGAATGAAGAATGTTATGGATACAAAATCTTTAGATATAAAGGCTTTTCTGGATAAAGACGAACAGAAGGATTTGCTCCGTTTCCTCACGGCTGGCTCCGTCGATGACGGCAAGTCTACCCTGATTGGCCGACTTCTTTTCGATAGCAAGAAGATTTATGAGGACCAGCTGGACGCCTTGGAGCGCGACAGCAAGCGGGTGGGCAACGCGGGCGACCACATCGATTACGCCCTTTTGCTCGATGGCCTGAAAGCCGAGCGCGAGCAGGGCATCACCATCGACGTGGCCTATCGCTATTTCTCGACCAACAACCGCAAGTTCATCATCGCCGACACCCCCGGGCACGAGCAATATACCCGCAACATGATCACCGGCGGCTCGACGGCCAACCTGGCGATCATCTTGGTCGACGCCCGAACGGGCGTCATCACCCAGACGAGGCGGCATACTTACTTGGTATCCCTCCTCGGCATCCATCATGTGGTCTTGGCGGTCAATAAGATGGATCTCGTGGACTTCGACCGGAAGGTGTTCGACGCGATCGTCGACGAGTACATGCGCTTTGTCCGACCGCTGGGCATCAGCGACGTGATGTGCATCCCGCTCTCGGCGCTCGATGGCGACAACGTGGTGGAGAAGAGCGCGCGTACGCCTTGGTATACCGGGCCTTCCTTGCTCAGCTTCCTGGAAAACGTGCCCATCGACCTGGATCGGAATTACACGGACTTGCGCTATCCGGTCCAGTACGTCTTGCGGCCGAACCAGAACTTCCGGGGCTTCTCGGGAAAGGTGGCGAGCGGCGTGGTGCGCAAGGGAGACACGGTAATGGCCTTGCCCTCGCGCAAGACCTCGAGAGTGAAAAGCATCGTGACCTACGACGGCGAGCTGGAGGAAGCCTTCCCACCGCTCTGCGTCACCCTCACGCTCGAGGACGAGATCGACATCTCGCGGGGCGAGATGCTGGTCCATCCCGACAACCTGCCCTGCGAGAGCCGCGACTTCGAGGCGATGCTCGTCTGGATGGACGAGGAGCCTATGGATCGCTCCAAGCAATTCTACATCAAGCAGACGACCCATACGACCCGCGCCCAGATCGAGGCCGTCGAATACCGCGTCAACGTGAACACGATGGAACATTTCGACGCCGACCATCTGGAGCTGAACGAGATCGGTAAGGTACGCGTCTCCACCAGCCGGGAACTCTTCTTCGACCCCTACAAAGCGAACAAGCAGACGGGCGCCTTCATCCTGATCGACCCGATCACCGACAATACCTCGGCCGTCGGCATGATCCTCAACCCCATCGAAGCCAAGACGGAAGGGGCCGACGAGGCGATGGCCATCATCGACCTCGACAAGCTGGGCATCGACGAGGCCCATTTCGAAGCCATCCAAAAAGTCCGCGACGCCCTGGCCGACCAAGGCATCACGGTCGAAATCCGGAAAGGAGGGAAGAGCTGACATGGGACTCATCGAATTCAGCAAGCTGCCGGTCAACACGCTGGTGGGCGCCGACTGGCCCACCTTCAAGGCCATCACCGCCGGACGGGAAGTCGACAAGGGCTTTCGGGGAAAATACTTCCTCACGAAAAGCGTCTGCCGCCTCCTGAGCCTCTTGAAACCCCTCGAGGACAGCCGCTACGAGAAGCGTTGCGCCGCGCGGCCCATCGAGCACGACCCGCTCTTCATCCTGGGCCATTGGCGGAGCGGCACGACGTTCGTCCACAACGTCTTCGCCTGCGACAAGCATTTCGGCTACACGACGACCTACCAGACCGTCTTCCCCAACCTCATGCTCTGGGGCCAGCCTTTTTTCAAGAAAAACATGGCCTTCCTCATGCCCGACAAACGGCCGACCGACAACATGGAACTGAAGGTCGACCTGCCCCAAGAGGAGGAATTCGCCCTCTCGAACATGATGCCCTATACCTATTACAATTTCTGGTATTTCCCGAAATACTGGATGGACTATTGCGAGCGCTACCTCCTCTTCAACACGATCACCGAGGAGGAGCGGGCCGTCTTCAAGGCCATGTTCGAACGCCTCGTCAAGGTCTCGCTCTGGAATACCCGCGGGACGCAGTTCCTCAGCAAGAACCCCCCGCACACGGGGCGGGTGCGCACGCTGGTCGAGATGTATCCCAACGCGAAGTTCATCTACCTGACGCGCAACCCCTACACGGTCTTCGAGAGCACCCGTAGCTTCTTCACCAACACCATCCAGCCCCTGCGCCTGGAAGACATCACCAACGAGGAGATCGAGGCCAACGTCCTCGAGGTCTACCGCAGGCTTTTCTATAAATATGAGGAAGAGAAACATCTCATCCCCGAGGGCAACCTGATCGAGGTGAAGTTCGAGGACTTCGAGCGCGACGCCTTCGCGATGACCGAGCACATCTACCAAGCCCTCCGCCTGCCGGGCTTCCCCGAGGCGCGGGCCGACATCGAGCGCTACCTGGCCAAGAAGAAAGGCTACAAGAAAAACCAGTACAAATACGAGCGGCGGACGATCGATCTCGTCGAGCGGCATTGGAGCATGGCCCTCCAAGAGTGGGGATACAGCCTCTAGGGCGAGGGGAGAGGGGGGTGAAAAACGTCGAAAATGCCCGGCGACCCCTCGCCGCGCCACTTAAAACACTTTAAAGTCGTGCGGCGAACTTCGCCCGGCTACTTTAAACACTTTAAAGTCGTGCGGCGCGCCCTCGCCCGGCTACTTTAAACACTTTAAAGTCGTGCGGCGAACCTCGCCCGGCTACTTCAAACACTTCGAAGTGGCGCGGCGCGCCCTCGCCGGGCATTTTCGACGTTTTTGGAAGCCTGTTTTTTATTTTGAAAACAAAAAGAAGAAAGAAGATAATGATGAAGATGAAACATTTCCTGTTAGGATTATGGATGTGCCTGCCGCTTCTCGCCTGGGCCGACGGGCGGGGGGATACGGCGGAAGTCGTCGTCCCGTTCGCGTACGGCGACATGGACCAATGGATCACGCGCGAGATACACGAGTCCGCCATCATCGGGGGGGCGACGAAGCTGCTCTACGAGATCGGGCCCACGCGGACGATCGTCTCCAACGAGGCCTTCACCAACCAGGGCGGCTCGCCTTGGGCCAACTCGAACGTGATGGCCAAGGTGGCGGGCGTGGTGAAGACCAACACGTCGGTCTTTCCCGAGCGACGCGGCGACGGGATGTGCGCCCGCTTAGAGACGCGCTTCGAGAGCGTGAAGGTCTTCGGGCTAATCGACATCGAGGTGATCGCCGCCGGCTCGATCTTCTTGGGGACGGTCTACGAGCCCATCCGCGGCACGCGCAACCCGCAGTCCATGCTCTGCTCGGGCATCCCTTTCACGAAGCGCCCGAAAGCGATCCGTTTCGATTATAAGACAAAAATCGCCCCCGAGCCCAACCGGATACGCAGCACGGGCTTCAGCCGCAAGTCGACCGTCGAGGGGAAAGACACCGTCGCCGTCATCCTCCTCTTGCAGAAGCGTTGGGAGGATAAAGAGGGGAACGTCTACTCGCGGCGCGTCGGGACGATGGTCCAGCGCTATATCCAAACGACCGACGGGTGGGTCAACGAGGCGACCTATCCCATCCTCTACGGCGACATTACCCGGCGCCCCGAATACCGATCCTATATGCGCATCCAAGTGGAAGAGCGTTATACGATGAACAGCAAGGGGAAAAGCGTGCCGATCCAGGAGGTCGGCTGGGCCGGGGCCGACGAGACGCCGACCCACATGGTCCTCCAATTCACCTCGAGCCACGGCGGGGCCTATATCGGCTCGCCCGGCAACACGTTCTGGATCGACAACGTGAAACTAGTTTATTAATCAAGCAAAAAATGACAACGATGAACGATATGGAAAACCGGATCAAGGCCCTCCGCGAGGAACTGGAACGGCACAACCACGCCTATTACGTCCTCAACGCGCCCACCATCTCCGACTACGAGTTCGACCAAAAGATGCGTGAGCTCCAAGACTTGGAGGCCGCCTATCCCGAATACGACGACCCCAATTCGCCCACGCGGCGGGTGGGGAGCGACTTGACGAAGAATTTCACCCAAGTGGCCCATCGCTACCCGATGCTTTCCCTGGGCAACACGTACTCCAAGGAGGAGGTGCGGGAGTTCTACGAGCGCGTGGGGCGCGCCCTCCTCGGCGAGCCTTTCGAGATCGTGGCCGAGCTGAAATACGACGGCACCTCCATCTCCGTGACTTACGAGGAAGGCCAGCTGCGCCAAGCCGTCACGCGCGGCGACGGGACACGGGGCGACGACGTGACCGCCAACGTGCGGACCATCCGTTCCGTCCCCCTGCGCCTGCCCGCCAACGCCGGCTGCCCCGAACGCTTCGAGGTGCGGGGCGAAATCCTCCTGCCATGGACCGAGTTCGATCGTTTGAACAAGGAACGGGAAGCGCAAGAAGAGCCCCTTTTCGCCAACCCGCGCAACGCGGCCTCCGGGACGCTAAAGCTGCAAGACCCGCGGATCGTCGCCTCCCGCAAGCTCGACGCCTACTTCTATTACCTTTTGGGCGAGAACCTTCCGGGCGAGACGCACTATGAGAACCTATGCGCCGCCCGCCGGTGGGGCTTCAAGGTCTCCGAGGCCATGAAAGTCTGCCAGACGCTCCAGGAAATCTACGACTTCATCGACTATTGGGATACGGAGCGCAAGAACCTGCCCGTCGCCACGGATGGCATTGTCTTAAAAGTCAATTCCCTGCGTCAGCAACGAAACCTCGGTTATACGGCCAAGAACCCGCGGTGGGCCATCGCCTACAAGTTCCAGGCCGAGCGCGAGGTGACGACCCTGAGGGAAGTCTCCTATCAAGTGGGGCGGACCGGCGCGATCACCCCCGTGGCCAATCTCGACCCGGTGTTGCTGGCCGGCACCATCGTCAAGCGGGCCTCGCTCCATAACGCCGACATTATCGAAAGCCTTGATCTGCATCTTGGCGACCATGTCTTCGTGGAGAAAGGAGGGGAGATCATCCCCAAAATCGTAGGCGTCGATACGGACTACAGGGAGACGCGCGCGGTGGGAGAGAAGGTCCACTTCATCACCCGCTGCCCCGAATGCGGTACGCCCTTGGTCCGCCCGGAAGGCGAGGCGGCTCATTATTGCCCCAACGAGACGGGCTGCCCCCCGCAAATCAAAGGCCGAATCGAACATTTCGTCACCCGTAAAGCCCTCAACATCAATATTGGCCCTGAAACGGTAGAAGACCTTTACGAGGCGGGTTTGATCCATGACGTGGCAGATCTTTACACCCTGAAAATCGAGGACCTACTACGCATGGAACGCTGGGCCATGAAGAGTGCCCGCAACCTGATGAAGAGTTTGGAAGATTCGAAATCTGTCCCATTCGAACGGGTCCTTTATGGTTTAGGCATTCGTTATGTCGGCGAGACTGTCGCGAAACGCTTGGCCACGGTCTTCCATGACATCGACCAGCTCCAAGCCGCGCCTTATGAAACGCTGGTGGCGGTCGACGAGATCGGGGAACGAATCGCCCTCAGCGTCATCGAATATTTCAAGGACGAACGTAACCAGACAATCATAGGACGCCTGAAGACGTACGGCCTCCAAATGGCTCTCGCGGAAACCACGGAAGGCGACCAATCCGACAAGCTCAAGGGGCTGACCATCGTGATCAGCGGCACCTTCGCCCATCATTCCCGCGACGAATATAAGGCGATGATCGAGCGCAACGGGGGCAAGAATACCGGATCGATCTCCAAGAAGACCGACTATCTCCTGGCGGGCGAGAATATGGGTCCCGCGAAGCTGGAGAAAGCGACGACCCTTGGCATCAAGATCATTAATGAAGAGGAATTCTTAAATATGATAAGCGAATGATCCACTACTTTATAAACCGCGAGATCCGGGCCAGCTTGAGGAAAAGCACCTCTAAACAGCACCATTCCCTGCCTTTTGACCGGGTTAAAACGATCCTGGTGATCTATGAGGCGAAAGACGAGGCGGAAATCAAGCCCATCCTCTCACGCCTCAAGAAAGAAAAAAAGACAATCAAGACTTGTGTCTACGTGAATAAGGAGCCCATCGAGGACCCGGAGAAGATCGACGTGCTAATCCGTAAGAAAGAAGACGTGTCGTTCTGGGGAATTCCCTCACGTGAAAAATGCCAACAACTCAACGCCCTGCAAGCGAATCTCTTGATCAATTTAGCGGGAGAGGAGAATGACATTTTGCGCTATCTATCCCTGAATCACCCTTGTACATTCAAAGCTGGGATCAATTATGACGATCGGAATGATTTCGATTTGGCCCTTTCCGCGGCAGGCGACAAGGATCTCGCTTTCTTATTCGACCAAATATTATTTTATTTGCGGGCAATACGGATGAGATAAATCGGATTTTATTATTTTTGCGCATTGGAACAACAAAAAGGAAGAAATTTCTCATGATAGAGATTAGTTTAAAAGGGATGGGCGTAGCTTTGATTACGCCGTTCAAAGAAGATGAAAGTGTCGACTATGAAGCCCTAGGCCGATTGGTAGACTATCAGTTACAGAATGGAACAGACTATCTGGTCGTTTTAGGGACAACTGCCGAGACACCGACATTGACGGAAGAAGAGAAAAGAAATATAATAGATTTAGTCGTATCGCGAGTGCGCGGGCAAATTCCAATCGTCTTGGGCGTAGGTGGCAATTGTACCCGAAACATCGTCAACCAGTTGAAGCAAGAAAAATTCGACGGGATCGATGCTATTCTCTCGGTCGTACCTTATTATAATAAACCTTCACAAGAAGGAATCTATCAGCATTACCGGGCGATCGCCCAAGCCTCAAAACGTCCTGTCGTCCTTTATAATGTCCCAGGTCGTACAGGTGTCAATATGACCGCGGAAACCACGTTGCGGATCGCGCGCGAGTTTTCCAATGTCATCGCCGTAAAGGAAGCTTCCGGCAACATCACCCAAATGGACGACATTATCAAGAACAAGCCGGAACGTTTCAATGTCATTTCAGGTGATGACGGCATTACGTTCCCTTTGCTAACCCTTGGCGCTATTGGTGTTATCTCCGTGATAGGCAACGCTTTCCCACGCGAGTTCAGCCGCATGGTCCGTTTGGCGTTAGCGGGCGACTATGAGAATTCCCGCTTGATCCATCATCGGTTCACGGAATTATTCAGCTTGCTGTTCGTTGATGGAAATCCGGCCGGTGTAAAAAGTATGTTGAACATGATGGGATTTATAGAGAATAAGCTACGTTTACCTCTCGTTCCAACCCGGATTGTGACTTACGAGAAAATCCGCGATGTTTTAAGGTCTCTTAGTATTAAATGCTAGATACTTACAAGGAAATGGCCCATTCCAAAATCTCTTAAGTTTTTGGATGGGCCATAAATATGTTGTGTCGACGGGAATGTGTTACTCTTTTTCTATTTAACATAATCGTGATTATGAAATACAACTCAAGAAATTATTATCTGCTTTTTATAGATTAATTCATCCATTTGCTTTTTCCTTTCCATTATTTCCATTATTTTTACAACACTTTAAAAAAGAAGCGTATGTCTAGATTTTATCTTCTCTGCCTATTTTTTATAGGATATTTTAGCTTTTATTGTTTTGGGCAATCGCAATCTGGAGATAGCATTGTCGAAAAGAAAAGCGTGGTTTTGGTTGATGGCAAAGAATTAACTTCAAAACAATTGGCACGTTATCAAAAACAAATGCGGAAAGATTCGATCAGGGCCACAAAACGGATTTGGTGGTCTGTTTTAGGTGGACCATCCTATACGCCTGAGGCCTCTTTAGGTATTGGTGGAGCTGCATTAGCCAGTTTTCGTATCAATCCTGATGATACGATATCTCAACGATCTTTTATCCCCGCCGGCTTTAATATTACCTTAAATGGAACATTTGTTGTCGCGGGAGCAGGAACACTGTTTTTCAACAAAAATCGTTTTCGCATCTATGTGAACTACAGCTATCGGAATGATCCTACACATTACTTTGGGAAAGGATTTGATAAAATAGAACACACGGTTCAATCTGATTCAACGACAGGATACCGGAGAAGTTATTTTCAACTTTATCCTCGCTTTGTTTGGGAAATAAAACCTCATATATATGCCGGAACGCTGTTTGATGTCAATTTCATGAAGTCATCTGATGTAAGTGAGTATATGAAAAATGATTCATATTTCAAAAAATTTAAGTCAAAATATGCGAATATTGGCATTGGCGCATTGATTCAATACGACACAAGAGATGATGTCGCAACACCAACATCCGGCCTATTCCTAAGTGGAATCGCTAAAATCTATGGAAAATATTTAGGTGGAAGTTATAACTATGAGATATTTGATTTAGAATATAGACAATTCAAACAAGTTTTTCGCCCTAGAAGCACTTTAGCCTGGGTCGCTAGAGCTCAAATAGGAGTCGGTAATGTTCCCTATTCAGAACTACCCTATTTTGGTTCTCCTTCTGATCTGCGTGGTTATTATTGGGGAAAATACAGAGATAAAACAGCCGCTTATGCGATATTGGAGTATCGACACATGTTTGGTAGTATGGAAAAATATCGAAGTGGAAACTTTTTTGCTAAGTGTGGGTTTGTTGCTTGGGTAGGCACAGGTACTATTGGAAATGCGCCCGTTGTAGATTGGAATAAATGGAAGTTCAATTATGGTGTAGGCTTACGTTTTCAAATCCAACCCGGTAAAAATTTCAGGTTAGATTTCGGAAAAGACCCAGGGCAAAAAGGTATTGCCTTTTATATGAATATGACAGAAGCATTTTAAAAGTATAAATATTCCCACATTTTTATGTGGGAATATTCCTATTTTATAATTCTAAAGCGCCAGTCAATTCACTTACGGATTTGAAACCATGCTTATCACAATAATCATTTATGCCATTTATAACCTTAACAGATATGGTTGGATCTATAAAATTGTACGTACCTATCTGAATAGCCTTTGCTCCTGCTAATAAAAATTCGACCGCATCTTTCCAGTTCGATATGCCTCCTAATCCTATGATTGGTATCTTTACGGCATGGAAAGTTTGCCAAACCATTCTTAATGCTATCGGTTTTACGCAAGGACCAGACAAGCCCCCTGTAATTGTTGATAGAATTGGTCTCCTTTTTTCCGCATTAATAGCCATACCTAAAATCGTATTGATTAAAGAAACTGAATCCGCTCCTTCTGATTCTACAGCCTTCGCTATCTCTGTGATATCGGTAACATTTGGAGAAAGTTTGACAATAAGTGTCTTTGGATAAACTTGGCGAACAGCTTTAACAACTTCTCCAGCTCCTTTTGCGGTTACTCCGAATGCCATTCCCCCTTGTTTTACGTTCGGACAAGAAATGTTCAATTCAATAGCTGGTATATTCTCTAATGAAGCTATTTTTTCTGCGCATTCCACGTATGTTTCAATTGATGATCCACTTACATTAACAATCATATTAGTGTCGATATTTTTAATCGTGGGATAAATGTGATCGATAAAATAATCTACACCTTTATTTTGGAGACCAACCGCATTAAGCATGCCAGAAGGAGTTTCAGCAAGACGAGGATAATCGTTACCTTCTCTTGGCTGTATAGTTGTTCCTTTTACGAAAATTCCACCGAGACAAGAAATATCGAAAAAATCAGCATATTCAATACCATAACCAAAAGTTCCAGATGCGGTCATTACTGGATTTTTCAATTTTAAACCGCCTATGTTTATCTTTAAATCAGCCATCTTAATTGATTAATATTAAAAACAGGACCTTCTTTACAAACACAAACATTATGCCCATCTCTATTCTTTTCAACGCAACATAAACAAGCACCAATACCACATGCCATTGTATTTTCCAAAGAAACTTCACAAGGGAGTAAATTTGATTGCGCATATTTCGCTACAGCAACCATCATTGGTTTAGGACCGCAAGAATAGATTCGATTGAAATGAATTCGATTAAGAATAGAATGATTTGTCACATAGCCTTTTTCTCCAAATGAACCATCTTCTGTCGTCACGTATACATTTCCTAATTTTTCAAAATCATCTAATTGTAAAAGATCTTTTCGAGAACGAGCGCCTAATAAAAAAGTAGGATGAGCATTCAATTGTTTCAATTTCGCACCCAAATATAGCATTGGAGCGGTTCCAACTCCCCCACCAATCAACAGGAATTTTCCATTGTTTTCTTTTCCGGAAGGTAATGTAAATCCATTGCCTAATGGCAATACAATATTAATTAAACCTCCTTGAGGGGTTTCAGCCAATTTCCGTGTGCCATCGCCAACCAATTGAATTAGTAACCACAATTCATTCTTTGCATTATCGACATAATTTATGGAAATCGGACGACGCAAAAAAGTAGAAGGAGATCCATCTACACGAATCTCAACAAATTGTCCAGGAATCATTTCAGGCAAAAGACCTTTATCTGGAGTTAGTTTTAATAAACAATAATTCTCATGAGGACGCACATTTTCTACCACCCTCATGTCTAAAATATACTTTTTCATATGATTAAATGATCTGTCCACAAAGATAGCGTTTATCTTTGTGTTATGGAATATGACGAGGCCATTATTTTTCAGAAAAACAGACGGAGTGCTGACGCCTGAAGTTCGTCTACCGTTCTGTATAGGAATCCATTATCATCGGTATCTAGACATACAGCGTGTCAGGCTTGTTCATGAACGCATGCTTAACAAGCACGGGCGTGAAAGTGCGAAAACTACTGTCGCAGTATCATTCTCCAAGACCGGCCTGACCGTTTTCAGGCGGAAGAACAGGTCAGACAACTTGAATCGCATATGGCAATTAGCCATTCGATATGCCTTCCCGTGCAATGTAATTATCTATATGGCACATGGGTAACCCAGTTCGCTAAATTGCAGATACAAGGTTGGACATTGACATAAGCCACCATATTATGTATTGTGTACGAGATAATTAAATTTTCTCATCCGTTTCTGGTACAAATGTATCAAAAGTATTGTCAGAGTAGAAAACCATGATTTTCTTAATAATTTTCGAAGGTTTATCATGAATGATAACTTTTTCTACTACAGTTGATTTTGGAGTTAATAAGGAAATATTTTCATTATTTTCCTCGCGATTTTTCAAAGTCCTTGAGGGCTCATTCGTATTTAATGACTTCTCAGTAGGTTTAAAACTCGCATTTCCTTGATCGGGTAAGCGTTTCATATCACCTTTTCCAAATAGCAACCAGTCTGGACTAATTTGGACATATTGTGCCAATATTTTCGTTATTACATCTAGACTAGGATTATTACGTCCGGATAAAATATGCGACATCGCCCCTCGTTGGATCCCGATCGATTCCGCAAAGCGAGAAGCAGTCAGGGACTCAACCTCCATGATTTTAACTATACGATCTCTTATGGTTTCCATGCGTAATTTATAGAATGCTGTCAAATTGTCTTGTTTTTGTTTGGAAAGATGAAATTCCCCTCCTGCGACAAAGATACATAGATAAATTATAATATGCAACATGTGATCACAATCATAGATGTTGTGATTTGTATACTTATATACGTATTTAAACTCCGATTAATCACAAATACACCGGATCAGGAATGAAATGAATCTATAAAAGACTTTTGGAAAACCACAAATAGTATTGGTTTTTAAAATGTTATTCTATTTATAGTATGCTCGTCACTGAGCTTTTGTATACACTTATCAATTATTGTGGCAGTATTTTTAAAGATTTTATTTATATATTCGTGATAACACATTGGTTCTATTGTAATTATTGGTATCGCATCCACTACAAACAAAAGTGTATTATCGTATGCATATATTTGTATATAAACGAATATAATTGGATCTATACTTAAAGAATATCGGAATGTGATCTTTTGTGCTCTGCCTCAATATAGTTACCAAATGTGGAGGATATATTTGTATACTTGCAATAATTGTAGACGTACATTAGAATTTTATTTGCTACTTCAGAAAAGAGTAGAATGACAGAATGGCATATTATAATATGCACTAAAATAAAAACGCTTTTATCTTTAATTCTTTCGAATATTTGAAGACAAAGGGGCGGCTAGGAAGAAATATTTGATTCTAGAGAAGGAAAAATCGTCTTAAATTTCTGTTTCCTAAAGCTATAATGTCTTTTTCAATGTAAGATTTTGTAGAGTAATTCTTTAAGGATGTCTGAATTGCCCATGGACGTGTTGCCAACGCCTTTAGAGAGCGCATCGGCTGTTCGAATCTCTCCGATCAAATTGAAAACTTTCATGGGGGGATATTGTCTCAAGCCCAAAATATAGTCCTTTGTCTGGAAATTTGATCTCAGTCCTAAGGCAGCCATCAAGCCTGATTCTGAGCGGTCTTTTGTATAGTAACAAATCAATAGGTTCGAAAAGTAATTGAATAGGACCGAAAGCGTCACTTGAATGGGATTACTCTGTGGGTTTTTTTCAAAATATTGAGCGATGCGATAGACTTTTAGCCTATCCTTAGAGATAATAGCCTTCAGCAATTCAAAGTTATTATATTCCTTGCTGATGCCAATATTTGTTTCTACCAATTCGGGAGTAATTTTTGTGTTTTTTTCTTCGTTTAGGATAATTGATAATTTATCTAATTCTTTATCAATCCGGGTAAGATCATTGCCTAAAAAATCGGCTAACATTTGGGAAGCTTTGGGATCTATGCCTATGGAACGTTGTTTTAAGATGGAAGTAATGAATGTTGGAATCTTATAATCCGGAATTTTTTTTGACTCAAAGATGATACCATTTTGCTCAATTAATCCAAGGAGAGATTTTCTCCTATCATAATTTTTATATTTGTAATTAATGATAAGGATTGTCGATTTCAGGATTTTTTTCGCATAATTTGCCAGCAAATCTAAGTTCCGTAATTGTTGTGCCTCTTTAACTATAATGAGCTGGTATTCGGACATCATAGGAAAACGTTTAGCTGCATTTATGATGGATGCAACATCTGTATCCGCACCATAAAATATCAGCTGGTTGAAATCCCTTTCAGACTCTGAAAGGACATGATCGACCAATAGGTCGGTTATTTTGTCAATGAAAAAAGGTTCCTCACCCATCAGAAAATAGATCGGTGAGAAATTTTTCGCCAAAATCGCTCGGCATATTTCCTCGTATGTATATTCTTTCCTAGCCATATTAAAACTCTTCACCAGCTAAAACGGATGTGCTTAATTGTTTTCTTCTCTTCCATGATTTGTTTGAGCGCTTCGATACCGATCAACAGGTGCTCTTCAGTAAATAGTTGTGTGACTTTCTTATCGCTTTCTTGTGTTTTTATGCCTTCATCTTCCATCGGTTTATCAGAAATCATGAGGAGGGCTCCTGTTGGAATTTTATTGGAGAAACCTGCGGTCAATAAGGTAGCAGTCTCCATGTCAATACCGGTGGCATGGGTCAATTTCAGATAGGATTTAAAATCATTATCGTATTCCCATACACGGCGATTCGTCGTGTAAACCGTTCCGGTCCAATAGTCTTTCCCGCGGTCACGGATGGCAGACGAGATGGCTCTCAACATCGAGAAAGCCGGAAGCGAGGGGACCTCAGGGGGCAGGTATTCATTGGAAGTTCCTTCGCCACGGATTGCTGCGATCGGCAGTAGATAGTCCCCCAATTCATTTTCCACTTTCAGGCCACCGCACTTGCCGATAAAGAGCACCGCTTTGGGCATGATAGCTGATAGCAAATCCATGATCGTGGCCGCATTTGCGCTCCCCATTCCAAAATTTATGATCGTCACACCATCCGCAGTGGCATTGGGCATGGACGATTTCAGGCCTAGGATCGGCACACGATACTTTTCGGAAAAGACCTCGACATATTTCGTGAAATTGGTTAATAAAACGTAGGGTGTAAAGTTGGTGAGCGCCCGATCGGTGTACCGCGGAAGCCAATCCTCTACGATTTCTTGCTTTGTTTTCATATCTTCGCGTAGCTTTAAACGTGTAATTGCGATAACAAATGTACAAAATACGACCGTTAAATCTACCACCTTTTCACGTGAAATTGCGGGAAGAGGGCTTAAAAAATCAGATTTTCGACCCTATTCGTCAAAAATACGTGGCCTTAACGCCTGAGGAATGGGTTCGCCAACACTTCGTGAACTATTTGACAGAATATTTGGAATACCCTAAAGGAATGATCGCTAATGAAGTGATGATCAGGCTAAATGGAACTGAGAAAAGATGCGATACGATCGTTTATTCCTCCTCTCTCCAGCCGCTTCTTATCGTGGAATACAAAGCTCCTTCCGTTGGTCTATCAAAGCGGGTGTTGGAGCAAATTATCCGCTACAATATGGTGCTCCACGTCCGCTTCCTAGTCGTGAGTAACGGGCTGAAACATTTTTGTTGTGAGGTCGATTACGACGAGGGGCGCTACCATCCCTTACGGGAGATCCCGCCCTATAAGTCCCTTGAATTTTGAGTGTATCAAGGAATTATTTGTTAAATCTTCATAAAATATGGGGCTTTTTTTATTTAAACCCTTTTCATTTTCATAACAAACGATTTATTCTGCGTACCTTCGTCCCAAATTTCGTAATCGATTTATCATGAAAAGCATTCAATACCTTCTTCTTGCATGTTTTCTCCCGTTCATCGCCGGGGCGCAAATCTCTCAGCAAGCTTACGATCGTTGGCATGAGAGCAAGTTTTCTCTTTTTATTCACTTTGGACTTTACTCAGAACTGGGTGGCGTTTGGGACGGCAAGCCAGTAACCCGTGGCTATAGCGAGCAGATCCAGTCGTTTGCGGGAATCTTCAGTGATTGGTATGCGGAGACGGCACTTCGGTTCGACCCGATGCGGTTCGACGCCGATTCCATCGTCGCCCTGGCAAAGGCTGCGGGAATGCGCTCGATCGTTTTCACGACCAAGCATCATGATGGCTTTTGCCTTTTCAAGACTTCCACAACCGACTTCAATAGTGTTGATGCGACACCCGCCAAGCGTGATTTTGTCAAGGAACTGGCCGATGCCTGCCAACGGGGTGGCCTTCGCATGGGGCTTTATTTTTCCCTCATAGATTGGCATTTCCCGCAAGCGTACCCCATCTCCAGCCATAATTGCGATTTTATTACGCCAGAACATCACGAGTTCACCAAACGGCAGGTTCGCGAGCTCCTCACGAACTACGGACCAATCTCTGAACTTTGGTTCGATATGGGATCCAATACGTTGGCGCAGAGTAAAGAACTTTACGCCTTGGTCCATGAACTGCAGCCTGACTGCATGGTCAGTGGACGGCTGGGGAATGACCAATATGACTTTAGCGTTATGGCTGACAATACTTTCCCTGAAGGTGCGCTGCAAACAGCTTGGCAAACAGCTGCTTCAATGTTTGACGAGACTTGGAGTTTCCGCTCTTGGCAGGTCCGGGGAGATAGTCACGAAAAGGCTCAAGAAAAGTTGCGGAGTCTGATCAACGTCGTCTCGCATGGCGGTAATTACCTTTTGAATATTGGGCCGATGGGTGACGGCTCGGTCGTTCCCTTCGAGCGTGAAGTGCTTTTGGAAATGGGACAATGGTTGGCGAAAAATGGGGAGGCGATTTATGGTACAGAGGCTTCGCCTTTCCGCAAGAGCTTCCCATGGGGGGCCCTCACCCGTCGTGGCAATGATCTTTTCCTAATCCTTTCGGGCACGTATCCGCAAGGAGGGAAAATCACGTTACCTTTTCCGGAAAACCAATTGGTGAGTGTCGAAGGGGCCGCTACGAGTCATGAGCAGAAGCGCGGCGTAGTGACGATCCGTGTTCCCGAGTCAGCTTATTCCGGTAAGGAGATCGCTGTCGTCAAGGCCTCGTTCCGCAAGCCAGTCGTACCGCAAATCGAGGCGGTCGATGTCGCGCCAAACTATAGTTACTCGTGCTTCGACTATTATAGCAATTACCGGAGTGCCGTCAGTTATCAATGGAATGTCGCGAAACGCGACCGCTACACTCTGACGTTCACAGCCCAAGAGGTCGGTGCACGGATCGAGTTGGAGAACGAGGGTACAACGACCACCGTTACCCTCACGGCCGACGATCCGCAGCCGCTTCATGTAGCTCCGCTGGTTTGGGGCAAAAAATACCTGTGCGGGCCGGGCAGTGGCCAATTCGACAGTCCGTCAACGATCGACCTGTCGCTCGACAAAGTGCCTGCCCGGGGAGCCCAGTGGGTCGAGGTTGCCGACGACGGGCGGCATTTCCCGGCCAAGATCCTGGAATCCTATTACGTCATGCAGGAAGTACAATCGCCTAAGCGACAAGACGTCTTGGTCGACGTCGGCGCAGGCAATGGCATCGAGCTGTTTCTCAACGGACAGCTCGTGATGAAGCACCTGAACCCTTACCGCTGTCTCTTCCGTGAGGAGAAGGTCTTGCTGCCACTTGAGGAGGGCACGAACCAAATCGTTCTCCGTGTCTACAATCGGTTCGAGAAGGAAACGGGTTTCTTGCTCAGGCCGTCAGCGGAGCAAGTGGTCTATCGGCAGGCAGTCAAGCTTGATCGGAAGGCTACGGGCGAAAGCCGCCTTGCGCCGCTCACCATCCGTCGGGCCGGCCTCCCCTCGCGTCATGCCGATACGGAGTTGCATAACCTCCGGGTTTCTCTCTAAATGGGAAATAAATTACTCCAGGCCTTCTCTTCGCCAATAGTCAAGATCCAAGAAGGGAAGGCCAGGATCTGTTAGCAAGGTATGCTCCGGGTCTTCCGGGCCAGGCACCTCCTCGAGATAGACCATCGTGACGCCCTCATCCACAAAGTCAAGCCGCTCGGCTGCCTCCCGTGAGAGGTCGATCAGGCGCGACTTCGAGCGTGGGCCACGGTCCGTAACACAGACCACGACGCTACGACGGTTCGCGAGGTTGGTCACGCGAAGGAACGTGCCAAAGGGGTAAGTGCGGTGGGCGGCCATGAGCGCTTCTTGATCGTGCGTAACACCTGACGCCGTTCGTCGCCCGTGGAAACGATCGTGGTAGAAAGAGGCCAGGCCAACGTCTTGCCCCCAGCCCTTTCCCGGACACGCGAGGAGCGCCGCCGCAAGGATCCCCCAAAAAACACCGCGTGAATTTTTATCTTTTTCTTTTTGTTTCATTCTCCGCGAAATTAATCAAGATAATGGCTATGGCCATTGCTAAAAAGAACTTTTGCATATTTAATAGTGTTTTTATTCTTATTCTTAGACGTGCGCCCGCCACCTCTGGACGTTGGTATTGCCATGTCTGGACGTTGACATTGCCACCTCTGGACGTTGGCATTGCCATGTCTGGACGTTGACATTGGAAGGGATTCGTGTTAATCTATCGGTCTTGTTCGATTATTCCAGCGATATTCCGTAAATTTGCCCCCACAAATTCAAATAATTCATTAAAAGGAAAATATGTCTAAAAAAATTACATTCGGAATAATCGTTGTTGTCCTCCTCGCCCTCTTTTTCTGGACAAAAGGGGTGTATAATGAAATGGTGTCGAAAGATGAGTCGGTGAAGGGCGCATGGAGCCAGGTCGAGAATCAATATCAGCGTCGATTGGATCTAATCCCCAACCTCGTAAATACCGTGAAGGGCTACGCCTCGCATGAGCGGGAGACGCTCGAAGCCGTCACGAACGCTCGTGCGCAAGCTACCCAGACCCGCATTGATCCCAGTGGGCTCGATGCCGCTTCACTTCAACGCTTCCAGGAAGCTCAAGGTGAATTGTCACAGGCCCTCTCGCGCCTCCTCGTCGTAGCCGAACGTTATCCTGAGCTTAAGGCGAACGAGAACTTCCGGGAACTTCAAGTCCAGCTGGAAGGCACGGAGAACCGTATCGCAACCGAGCGCCGGCGCTTCAACGAGACGGCCCAAGGCTACAATATTTATATAAGACATTTCCCCAACAATCTCCTCGCTGGTCTTTTCGGTTTCGACCAGAAAGCCTATTTCGAGGCGGAAGCGGAAGCCGAGCGGGCGCCTGAGGTGAATTTTGACACCAATCGGTAATCTTGAATTTGAAGCAATGCTTTTTCATGCTAAACTCATTTTTTCATAAGTCGTTCATTTTTATAATTATCGCCGCAATAGGCCTCCGTGGGGCCTATGCGGCGATTCCGTATACGGTAGAGACAGTCCCGAACGTCCATTTGATTGATCGGAACAATTATGTGAGCGACCCAGATGATCTTATCGGCCCTGCGGACCGTGCGAACATTAACACCGCGTTGCGCCTTCTGGAAGACAGCGTGGGGATCGAAGTGGCTGTCGTGGCTCTTGAGGCCATCGAAGGTGGTGACGCCCGCACGTTCGCGACGGAGCTGTTCAACCATTGGGGCCTTGGAAAAGACGGCGCCGACAACGGTCTGCTGATCCAACTCGTAGCCACGCCTGGCGACCGTTCCATCGTTTTCGAGACGGGCTATGGACTGGAGGGTATCCTCCCCGACGCGCTCTGCTACCGACTGCAACAACATTACATGGTGCCTGACCTACGGGAAGGGCGCTATGGTGAAGGCCTGGCGAAGGGTGTCGAGGCAACCGTCAGCTATCTCCTCTCCCACCCTATAGAACAAGAATTTATGAAAGAAACCGAGAGTGGTTTCGACCCTACGATGTGGATTTTCGCAGCCTTTTTCGTGGGTTTTCTCGTGCTCGTGGGCTTTGCGGCTTACCTGCAACGCCGCCCTCGAACGTGTCCGCGTTGTGGGGCGAAAGCCTTCTCTTATGCCGGGACACGAGTGTTGATCGCAGCGACTCGCTATGAGGGAGGCTTGGAGGAAAAAATTTATCGCTGCAAGAAATGCGGTTATACGGAAAACCATCGTTACCCGACGGATCGCCTGCATGGCGGCGGAGGACCGATCATCATGGGAGGTGGCGGCTTCGGAGGCTTCAGTGGCGGAGGCGGTGGCTCCTGGGGAGGCGGAAATTCAGGCGGTGGGGGCGCGATGAGTCGTTTTTGAAGCCATCCCCTATAACCAAACAGGACGATTCAATCATTTCAAACCAAAATGTCAAAGAACGCACTTTATTTGATGATATTTAAACCTGTGCGATTTTATCGCACCAGTAGTAATCCAATTTGATGAAATCATGCGCAAAGAGTATTCCATTAAAGAGATACCTGTATACTGTTTGAAGAATCGACACATATAAGATGGATCCTCGAAAAAAACAGTATTACCCATTGACTCATGATGTCCGTACGGAGCATATCAGTAAATTGGATAGGGAGGATTGGAAAATATAGCGATTCCTTATAATAGGCATCATAACCTTCTAATAATGCCCATTGTAAGCACCTCACTATTGGATTATAAAGACCTCATGATGGGCATTATTAAGGTATGCTTTTCGACACACCTCTTGCGTTTAATCTATGATTTCAAAACGTACCAGTATGGAATAATTCTTTTTGATAGTGCGGAAGTTGTCAAAAGAGGTGGCATCGGATGAGAGGACATTGCTTTGCGCGAACGGAAAAGCATTGCCACTATCTTTTTCCACGATACGTATGACATCACCCAGTTTTTTGCCCAACGCCTCCACCAGATAGGTCGCTTTCTTTTGGGCAGCTTTCAATGCTTCAATCTTCCCCTTTTGGTGGTAGACAAGTATGTCTTTGTTTTCCAACTCTCCTATGCGCATGGTATAGACGCCTTTCGTGTCAATGCGCTTGACGATTTCATTTATCTGATTGAAGTCGGTCAGCGTAATATCAAACTTCTTGGAGACCAAGAAATCCTGTCCTTGCTGTCGCCAATAATCTCCGATTTCTTGTGTCCGAATAGCATTTTGAGGAATGTCAGCGTTAGCAAGAGCTTCTCTTAGTCCTCGTTCTATCTCAGACAAAGGCACTTTGGTATGATATTCCTCGGGTTTTGACTTCCCGTCAAATTCTTCTTCGAAGTATTCACGGATTTCGATCAAATAATGGATTTTGTCGGGTACAATCTCTATTTCCGATGTTCCCGTCACTTCTATGTATCGTTCATTGGTTTGCGCTCGCGATGAAAGAACGGCCAACAAGCTGATAGCTAACAGTAATACTTTAATTTTCATATTATTATTAATTATTGAATGAGAGCCTCCATTTACGAATAAGATTTTCATTTCAGCAAGGGCAATTGGTTCAACATTTCTTTAATACGGATAGCGACACGTGGCATAGGTTCGGCGATGGTTAATCCTACGATTTCTTTTTCTCGTGCTATGTCATTTATCACACGCACCACTTCCGCTATTTTCATTCCATCAGGAACTACGCCAACCGCGGCTATGATTTCTGTAGGGTCGAGCACATCCATGTCGAAGTGCACGACTACTTTTGAGGCGCCGCACGTTTTCAGCCAATTCAACAAGGCGTCACTGTTCTCCTTTATATCCTCCGGCGTTAAATGCTGGATCCCGTATTGCTTTTGTCTTGCTTTGATTTCGTCACGTTCCCAATCACGTAGTCCTACAAAGAGGATTTTTGAAGAAGCTATCTTAGCTGGCAACACCGAAACGATTTGTCGGTCTCCCAATCCCATGCAGGCGGTCACGGCCATGGCGTGATAAGCCGGATAAACATCACCGGGCAATGTAATGTCCGGATGGGCATCAATCCATACCATAGCCACATCACCATTGTATTTCCCGGAAAGGTAGGTGAAAGGCACTACGCTTGTTGAACATTCACCTCCGAGCGTGACTATCTTGTCCGGATTTTGAATGTTCAATATCTCCAATGCCGCTTTTGTCTGTGCAATGATGACTTCCTTGTCCAGCATTCCGTCTGTGACTTCCCTTTTCACGAGGTCTGTCGCCACGGGCACCATGTATGTCTCCTGCCCATTGTCAGGGGCAAGGAAATTCAACAACTGCGCTCCAAGATAATATCCTCTTGAAGCCTGTTCGGGGTCTTTCACTTCCGTTATCCATTGCGCTATGCTTCCACCTTGCCATTGTGGATAAACGAGCCGGATTGTTTTTGTCTGATTTACCATATATTTCTTACTGTTTGTCTTTCGCGCGTTATGCTGCCACGCCAATGGCTAGGCAGCCCTAAAAGCCATGTTCAAAGATAAACATATTCTCTTAGGAATTGACGCGTCCTCCTCAAAAATGATTGTAGCTTTCCAATACAGCCATGAGGTTATTCTCCTGTTAAAAGGATATCTTTGCGGGGAAATATCAGATAGGCCTTTTGCTATTTTTAAATACTTCCCCATTTTTTTGTAAGTTCGCGCTATTGAAATAAGCACACAGTGGAAATAGTAGAATTATTGCGCGAATACACCGCCCATCCGCAAGTGGCGGCTCTCAAAAAACTCCTTGAAGAGAGACAAACGGACAATATAAGCCTGAAAGGGTTGAATGGATCAAGCGCCGCCCTCATCACCGCGGCGCTGTTCGCGAAGGAAGCGGGTTCTTACCTCTGCCTGCTAAATGACCAGGAAGAGGCAGGCTATTTTTATCATGACTTGAATCAATTGATGGATGGAGCGAACATCTATTTCTTTCCCTCGACCTATCGCCGGGCCATCAAGTACGGGCATATCGACCCAGCGAACGAGATCCTACGAACTGAGGCTCTGAGTGTATTGCAAGAAAAAGATCGCCCCTTCCTCATCGTTACTTATCCAGAAGCTATCGCGGAGCGGGTAGCCAGTCAAAAAGTATTGGAAGAGAATACTCTCAGGATACATATGGGTGAGCGGATCGACCAGCCCTTCGTGGCTGATGTGCTCGAGAACTATGGTTTCGACCGAGTCGATTACGTCTATGAGCCGGGGCAATACGCGCTCAGAGGCAGTATTCTCGACGTGTTTTCATTCTCTTGTGAATACCCTTATCGCATCGACTTTTTCGGAAATGAAGTGGAAACGATCCGAACATTTGATGTTGAGACCCAGCTCAGTAAAGGGAAGCTGGAAAGTATCTATGTGGTTCCGGAGATCAACCGAAAGCCTGGGGGAAGGGCCTCGCTTCTCGAGTCCTTGCCACAAGGGACGGTGGTGGTCGTTAAAGACCTCGCTTGGTGCCGTGAGCGAGTGGACAGCTTATGGAACGAGGAGCCTGTCGTGGGCGACGAGGAATCGTTCGCCGACCAGAAGGCGATGCGTGAGTGGCTGACGACAGGCGAAGACTTCCTGCGCGAGGCGCTCCGTTTCAAACGGCTCCAGTTTGGACCAAAGCCCATGGGGACGGTCGATGCTTCCCTCCTTTTCCACACTAAGTTGCAACCCGCGTTCCATAAAAACTTCGACCTCGTAAGCGCGGCATTCCACGACTATCTGGAAACGGGCTACAAGCTTTATATCCTGAGTGACCAGGAAAAACAGGCCGAACGGATCCGCATGATCTTCGAAGACCGGGGCGAACGCTTGCCTTTCACGGCGATCGACAAGACCTTGCACGAAGGGTTTGTTGACGATGATTTACGGATGGCCCTTTTGACCGATCACCAGATCTTCGATCGTTTCCACAAGTACAATCTTAAGAGCGACAAGGCAAGAAGTGGAAAAATTAGTCTCACGCTCAAGGAACTGAACCAATTTACGACGGGCGACTACATTGTGCACATCGACCATGGCATTGGCCAGTTTGGCGGATTGGTACGGACCGAAGTCAACGGGAAGACACAAGAGGCGATCAAGCTCATTTATCAAAACAACGATATCATCTTTGTCAGTATCCACGCCCTCCATAAATTATCCAAGTATAAAGGTAAAGACACCGGAGAGCCCCCCAAGCTCAGCAAGCTGGGCACAGGTGCTTGGGAGCGCATGAAAGAGCGCACCAAGACGAAGGTTAAGGACATCGCCCGCGACCTTATCCTTCTCTATTCCAAACGCCGACAGGAGAAAGGCTTCGCATATAGTCCCGATAGCTTCCTGCAACACGAGCTGGAAGCTAGCTTCATTTACGAGGACACGCCTGACCAGGAAAAGGCGACCGCCGAGGTGAAAGCCGATATGGAAAGCCCTCGTCCGATGGACCGTCTGATCTGTGGAGACGTAGGTTTTGGCAAGACCGAGATCGCCATCCGGGCCGCGTTCAAAGCCGTTGCCGACGACAAGCAAGTGGCTGTACTCGTCCCGACCACCGTCCTCGCTTACCAACATTACCAGACGTTTAAGGAGCGGTTGAAAGATTTCCCTTGCGTCATCGATTACATCAGCCGGGCACGCTCGTCAGCCCAGATCAAGGAGACTCTACGACGTGTCAAAGAGGGCGAGGTAAATATCATCATCGGTACGCATAGACTCGTAAGTAAAGATATGATTTTCAAAGATCTTGGATTGTTGATCATCGATGAGGAACAAAAATTCGGCGTATCCGTAAAAGAAAAACTAAGGCAACTTAAGGTTAACGTGGATACCCTGACCATGACCGCCACGCCGATTCCCCGTACCCTCCAGTTTTCCCTCATGGGAGCGCGTGACTTATCAAGTATCACGACCCCTCCCCCCAACCGTTATCCCGTCCAGACGGAAGTAGAGCGGTTCAATCCCGATATCATCCGTGAGGCTATCAACTTCGAGATGAGCCGCAATGGACAAGTTTTTTTCATCAACAACCGCATTCAAAATATCTACGAGATCGAGGCGCTGGTCCGCCGCGAGGTGCCCGACGCACGAGTCGCTGTGGGGCACGGGCAAATGGAGCCAGAGAAGCTCGAGAAAGTGATCCTGGATTTCGTCAACTACGAGTACGACGTCTTGGTGGCAACCAGCATCGTGGAGAGCGGCATTGACGTACCCAACGCCAATACCATCATCATCAATAATGCTCAACAATTCGGACTGAGCGATTTGCATCAACTGAGAGGACGCGTGGGGCGTAGCAACCGCAAGGCTTTCTGCTACCTTCTCTCACCTCCCCTCTCGACCCTTACGCAGGAAGCCCGGCGTCGCCTCCAAGCCATCGAAAGTTTCGCCGAGTTGGGTAGCGGCATCCATATCGCGATGCAGGACCTGGACATCCGAGGCGCGGGCAACATGCTGGGCGCGGAGCAAAGCGGATTCATCGCCGACCTCGGCTACGAAACCTATCAGAAAATTTTGGAAGAGGCTGTCCATGAACTCAAGAGCGACGAGTTTGCTGATCTCTATAAAGGTGAGGGACCACAAGACTCGGGCGAAAACTATGTTGCCGAGACGTTCATCGAGAGCGACTTGGAGCTGATGTTCCCCCCGACCTATATTCCAAACGACTCCGAACGTCTCGCTCTTTACCGGGAACTGGACAATATTACAGAAGAACGGAATTTGCAGGCCTATATCGACCGTTTGCGCGACCGTTTTGGCGAAATTCCTCCCGAAGGCATTGAGTTGCTCCAAGTGGTACGTCTCCGGAGAGTGGCTAAATCGCTTGGCATCGAGCGAGTCGTCCTGAAGCGAGGGCAGATGACGCTCCACCTCGTCAGTAACCCCGAAAGTCCTTATTACCGGAGCGAAGCTTTCGACAAGCTCTTGGCGTTCATCCAGCGGCACGCTCGTCAATGTGGCCTACGCGACAAAGATGGCAAACGGAGTGTCACCGTGAAAAATGTACCCACTGTCGAAGCGGCATGCGCTTTGCTCAACGAGATGGAGACCCATGGCGCATAGATTCTTTCTTTTCCATTTCCATTCTCGCCAATATTTCCGTATGTTCGCGTAAGAATAACAAGACGTGAGATGACTAATTTTTCCATACTGCAAGGCAAGAAGGTGGCCTTTTTCACCCTCGGATGTAAATTGAACTTCGCGGAAACTTCCACGATCGGGCATCGACTCGCGGAGATGGGAACCCGGACAGTACGAGACGACGAAGTAGCGGATATTTGCGTAGTCAACACCTGTTCTGTTACGAGCTTGGCCGATAAGGGTTGCCGACAAGCGATCCGGCAACTGATCAAGCGGCATCCCGGCGCGCTAGTAGCTGTCACGGGGTGCTATGCGCAATTGAAGCCCGATGAAGTAGACAATATTCCAGGTGTCACGCTCGTGGTAGGGGCTGAACGCAAAATGGAACTCCCGAAACTAATTGCTGAGGCTTTTACGCCTGACATCGTGGAATGTCCCATTCAGGTCACGCCTTATAAGGAGATTCGTTCATTTGCTCCCGCTTGTTCGGCTGACGACCGCACGCGCCATTTCCTGAAAGTCCAGGATGGCTGCGATTACTTTTGCTCTTATTGTACCATTCCCTTCGCCCGGGGGCGAAGCCGCAACGGGTCCATCCATGACCTCACGGAAGAGGCCCGTCGGGTAGCCGCGACGGGAGGGCGAGAGATTGTCCTCACGGGCGTCAATATTGGCGACTTTGGGAAAACGACAGGTGAATCGTTCCTCGACCTGATCCACTCGCTCGACGAGGTGGAGGGTATCGAACGCTACCGCATCTCTTCCCTAGAACCGGACCTATTGACAGATGAGATCATTGGCTTTGTGGCGAAAAGCAAACGTTTCGCCCCTCATTTTCACATTCCCTTACAAAGTGGATGCGACGAGACCCTTCGCCGCATGCGCCGCCGTTATGACACGAGCCTTTTCGCGCATAAGATTGAACATATTAAAGAACTGATGCCTGACGCATTCATTGGAGTCGACGTGATCGTAGGCTTTCGAGGCGAGACGGACAAGGACTTCGAAACAACTTATCGTTTCTTGGAGAGTCTCGACGTAACACAGCTCCATGTCTTCCCTTACTCTGAACGACCAGGCACGCTAGCACTGCGCATTACGCCCGTTGTTGACGCATCGGCGAAACACACCCGAGCCCAACGCCTCTTGGCCCTCTCCGAAACGAAATGGCAAGCCTTCTATGATGCCCACCGTGGTGTCGAGGCGCATGCCCTTTTTGAGCAACCTAAAGTAGGTGCGGCAGTCATGCACGGCTTTACGGAAAATTACATTCGCGTGGAAGTCGCGGCAGATCCGAGTCGGGTCAATCAGACCATTCCCGTGACGCTCCTCGATTGGAACGATGAACAAACCGCCCTTCGGGCACAATTCCTATCGCGATGAACATTTGGAACAAATTCCTCTATGCTCTCCTTTTCGTGTGGGTAAAGGTACATGCGCTCTTCCCCCTGCGTGTGCTTTACGTGTTATCCGACATCCTTTATTTCCTAATATATAAAGTGGTGGGCTATCGTCGGGACGTAGTCCGGCATAATCTTAAGGCCTCTTTCCCACACAAGAGCAAGGCCGAGCGCCTTGACTTGGAACGACGCTTCTATCATCATTTTTGCGACTATGTGGTCGAGACCCTCAAGATGGCCCATATCAGCCAGAGAGAGCTAAACCAAAGAGCTTTCATCGAGAACCCCGAAGTCATCGACCACCTTATGGACCAAGGACATGACTGTCTCCTGCTTCTTATGGGCCACTGCGGCAACTGGGAATGGTACGCCGGTTCAACACCTTACTTCCACGACGCGACGATCTACCAGATCTATCGCCCGCTGAAGAACCAGGCTGTTGACCGTCTCTTTATCTATCTTCGAACCCGCTTCGGCTCAAAAGGTATCAAGAAAAATGATACTTTGCGCGATCTGGTTCGCATCCGTCGATCAAGAGAGCGAAGCGTCGTCATTTTCCTAGCCGACCAAACACCGAGTCGGGCTAACCTCCATTTCTGGACTCACTTCTTGAACCAAGAGACAGCCTTCCTCACCGGTCCCGAACGCATCGCCCGCAAACTCGATCTTCCAGTCGTTTTCCTCCACGTGCGTCCCGTCAAACGCGGCCGCTATACGCTTCACTTCGAGCTAGTCACGGAGAATCCTCGAAATACCCACGAAGGCGACATCACCGCCCGTTACGCTTATCTGCTAGAAGGACTGATTCTCCAAGCGCCCGAGCAATGGCTTTGGACTCATAAGCGTTGGAAATATCGCCCCGAAGATGCTCCTTCGAAGGAAGCTTCAAGAACTGATAAAAATTTGAACACATGAATCAATACGAAAATGATAAGCGGGTCGCGATCGTGATCCTCAATTGGAATGGGCGTGAGTTGATGCGACGTTTCCTTCCATCGGTAGTGGCACATTGCCCCGCATGGGCCGACGTGATCGTGGCCGATAACGGGTCAACCGATGATTCCATTGCCATGCTCGAACGGGAGTTTCCCCAAGTGGGGCTTCTCTGCCTTGACCGCAACTATGGATTCGCCGAGGGTTATAACCGGGCTATCGCACGCCTTCCCCACCCCTATTGCGTGCTACTAAACAGCGATGTAGAAGTGACCGCCGGTTGGCTTGAACCCCTCATCCAAATCCTAGACAAGGATCAGACCATCGCCGCCGCTCAACCCAAGATCCACTCTTGGCACCAGCGCGATCACTTTGAGTATGCTGGGGCTGCGGGTGGGTTTATCGACTATTACGGCTACCCCTACTGTCGCGGTCGCGTCCTTGATCGGGTGGAAAAAGACGAGGGGCAATATGACCAACCAGCCGACCTCTTTTGGGCCACGGGAGCCTGCCTCGTCGTACGTACGGCTGTTTATCGCGACGTCGGCGGCCTTGATACCCGCTTCTTTGCCCACCAAGAGGAGATCGATCTTTGCTGGCGGTTGCGCACAAGGGGGTGGCGTATCGTGTGCCGTCCAGAGTCAGTGGTTTACCACCTTGGCGGCGCGACACTCTCGGCCGAGAATCCCCATAAGACCTTTCTCAACATGCGCAATAACCTCCTCATGCTCTATAAAAACTTGCCCGAAAAAGAGTTGGCGGGGGTAATGCGTACACGTTATTGGCTCGACCATCTTGCGGCACTGCATGCCTTTTTGAGCCGCCGCCCACGTGAGGGTTGGGCCATCCTTGACGCTCGCAAGGAATATAAACGACTACGACCCGAGTTCGCTGCCCAACGGAAAGAGAATCTTGAGCGAGCCACAGGAAAACCTATTCCCGAACGCAGCCACCGCTGCTTAATTCTCGACTTTTATCTTTTAGGGAAAAAGACATTTACGAAATTAGGAGCCACAAATTCTCCAAGCTAAAATATGAAGGCATCGCTCCGCTCTTTGCCGCTTAAAACTGTTTCAGGAGGAAAGAAGGATTTATCCTAAGATAAGCGCCAACCGAGAAGCTCAGATCTCTTCCCGCTTGATAACGATTGCCTCCGACTGTCGTCACCCAAGGAGAAAGCACATGATACAATTTGATCTCGGCTCCAAAAGCAAAACCATTCCCAAATGGTCGAGAATACTCCAGACCATAAGTCAGCAAATAGGGCCGATCAAACGTCGTGCCTTGCTCACTCATCGAGACCGCTCCAAAAAAGGGACTACCATAAAGCGAAACGAACTGGTCGCACCAAGAATAACCTAACTTGGCTCGCACTCCTTTAGCCTCCGCGACCACCCGGGCATAAAGTCCATATCCGCTCTCGAATGGCCAAACGATTCCCGCTTGCTGATAAGAAAAGAAACCATCGACCTCAGCCTCCACTTTTTGGAGCCAGGGTTGATGAGTTCGCCAGGTTCCTCTTACTCCCACCGCCCCATTGATCAACGTTTGCACTGAATTGGTATAAATTGTATCGATCTCACCTCCCCTATGCTGCGCTAAAACCTGAATGGGAATAGAAAGATGGAAAGACGACTCTTCCGGATCATTTACTTTTACACGCGAGGAAAGACCAACCGTAAAGGCTTCCTTGTGTATATCATCCCGAAAAATGAAACTCTGCCAATTTATCCAAATATCCATGTCAAAACGCGGAGAAGCATAGAGTAATTGAAGCCCCATCTCAGGGTCGCAACTTAAGTTTAATTCAGGATGGTAAAGAGGTTCAATAAGCTGATGGTTCGCCGCACCATAAAGATTGCCAAAAACCAGATTGAATCGTTCTCCCAAAGCTAGTTGCGCCCGAAAATACGGAAGCACATGAACCCCTTTTTGATAATGCTCACCTTTCCACTCCGCAATGTCTTGATAGGCTACCGAAGGATATTTATCCGCACCATGATAAAACAAAAAATGAACACCCGCCTCGACCTTGAGGTTGCTTAGTGGATAATAGATTAACTTGGGCTGAACCCATAGCCCAGGCAAGGAATATCCTTTCACGTAAGGCCCTTTGTATTCATTATCGACAAAGAAGCTAATATTATCCACCTCAACAAGAAGTTGACGTACCTTTGCCGTATCAATTCGATAATCCGTCCTATAAACCAGTTGGTTTATTTGTCCTGAAGCATGGGCGGACAAAAGGATGAATAGAATCAATCCCCACAATCTCAACTTCATCGTCCTCTACCCTTTCGTATTTTTTTCTTTATAATCGCTCGATCATTTTCTCCACAAGGCGTCCCATCCTCTCTGAAGCCAGGTTGGCCATCCGAATGACTTCCTCTCCATTATTTACGAAATCATCATCGAAATGATAACCTTCATTGGTAATCACCGATAAGCCAAAGACCCGCAAGCCCGCATGCCTAGCGACAATCACTTCGGAGGTCGTACTCATCCCAATCGCGTCACCACCCAATCGGCCATAGGCCCAGTATTCCGCAGGCGTTTCAAAAGATGGTCCCGTTAACCCCACGTAAACTCCTTTGTGCAGGGAAATACCTAATTCCTGACCAATCCCTTCAGCGAGTGAGATCAGCTCACGGTCGTAAGCGCATGTCATATCAGGAAAACGAGTGCCAAAATCCGTAAGATTAGGCCCGATAAGAGGGTTGGGTAAAAAATTGATATGATCCTTGATAATCATTAAATCACCAACCTTAAATGTCTCATTGATACCACCTGCCGCATTAGAGACGATCAGTGTTTTGACGCCCAATAAAGCTAGGACCCGAATAGGGAAAGTCACTTGTTCCATTGTATAACCTTCATAATAATGGAAACGGCCTTGCATAGCCCAAATGCTTTTCCCCCCGAGGCGACCGTTGATCAGATTCCCCTTATGTCCTGTAGCGGTGGAGCGCATGAAGTGAGGGATCTTCGCGTAAGGTATTATCTCCTCCGTTTCAATCCGATCCGCCAGGTTCCCCAAACCGCTTCCCAGAATGATCGCGATCTTCGGGAAATGCGTCACACGACTCCGCAGGCTCTCGGCCGCTTCTTGATAATCTTTCAAGAGAAACATATCTTTCATTTTTAAGTTAAAACAATCCTACTTCGTTTTCACAGAAATCCATTGACCTTTCGTATTCGCTCTTGTCGCGGAATCATACATCGCTTCACAAGAGACAGGAGGCAGATAGAAAGAACCCGGATAAACGGCGCACAAATTGACTCGAACAGCCACCTCTCGTCCCGACGGCAATAGGTCGATATGACTATATATTCGATCATCACGCATATCCTGATACTGAATACCAGCTTCCCCTCCTGAAAAAGAAGCGGATCGGATCGCTCTGGTATTCAAAATCTCCCACCCTGCGGGGATAAGTTGTGACAACACGATATGGCGGATCGGATAGGCTGAACGATTCCGTATTGTCACATTCGCCACGAAATTATCACCTTGACTCAAATTAGCGATATCAATCGGTCGGCCATCCATATCCACATAGCTAACCGCCAAGGAAAGACCATGGGAATAGGGTTTCTCCTCTCCTTGCTCGGCAATCCCCGCGAGAATAAGACGAGCATAGAGCGCCTTGCTCATCTCCTAACGCATAATGGAAAACCATCTTATCCTCCATCGGATGCTGGCGCTGATAATTGGAGAGGGCTATCAGGGCGAATGCGGTCGATTGGGTGTCAAGCCATTCCGTCGACGATAGGGTTTCGCTCAAAGAAGAAGCAAGAGGTTGAGCTGAACGCTCATCACCCAACGCCTCAAGAGCCAAGAGATGAAGCGCCTTATCCCGGAAATCACTCCCAAAAGTTTGATCGAACATGTAATCCCATTTTTCCAATGCGCGTGAAGCATCCAACATTCCCTTCGCCACGTCTTCGCGTCCCGAGAGGGCATATGCCGCAGCCAATAACCATTTAGCTCGCTGGTTAAGCGCTTTCGCCTCTCGTAACCTATTCATGGAACCAATATCGGCACTTTGAGCTAAAGCGAGCACATAGAGACGATAGGCTTGAGTTAGGTCCTCAGAGTCACGATAAGGAGAAGTCGACGATTGGTAACCACGAGCCACACGGACCAACTGGTCAAGCGCCGTATTCTTCATATTTCCAGGAATCAAGTACCCTTTCTTGTCGGCCTCCACTAAAAAATGAGCCGCATAGGCCGATCCCCAAGCATGTCCGTTGGTCGTTCCAGGCCAATAGGCGAAACCACCATCGCCAATCTGGTAGGAACGGAGGCGAGAAAGGGTATTTTTTACCGCTTCATCAAGCCGTTCCCCTTCTTCCGCCGACATTTCTCGCCATTCAGGTAAATAGAGCGCAGGGAAAGCTCTAGAGACCAACTGTTCAAGACAGTCATGCGGGTAGTCACGTAGCTCAGACAAACGGCGAGTCAAATCAATGGGTTGGACGTGGGCCATTTCGAGTGACACGGTATTGGTGCCGGCCTCACCGAAAAGTTCAACCGGGAGGGTCCGTTCTTCTCCTGCTTCTAGGGTTATGGTCTCCAGTTTAAGTTGGGGCTGGCGTGTCGAGCGAATCTCAAGATTTGTCTCGTAACTCGCTTGTTCACCCTTCGAAGGCGCTTCCGCCTCGATTGTTACCGTTCCTATGCCTGGCATTTGAGCGACTTTGACACGGAAGAACGCCAACTGGTCTCCCGTCTGGTCAAAACGCAAGGTTTGAGTAGCGGGACCCACCACCGACATGTTTCCGGAACAACGAATGGAAACCGAAACATTGCCCACACCTGGCTCTGTCGCGAAGACCGTCGCAGGTACGACCATCTCCTCTCCTACACCGATCACGCGAGGTAAAGTCCCAAGAAGCATTACGGGCTTACGAACCGTCACACTCTTTTCCGCATTACCATACGCTTGACCATCGCCCGCCACGACCATCACACGAACCCGGCCATTGTAATTCGGCATTTGCAATTCATGTGTTTTCGTCTTACCTTTATTTAAATGGAAAGGTCCGGCAAATGTAACCACAGGCTCGAAGCGGTTTACGATCGCTTTAGGACCTCGATTCAAGGCATCATCACCTCCTATGCTGAAGAGCTGCTCTATACGTCCCCCGTATGCGCCGACCACCAGATTGTAAAGATCCCAAGTATTGACTCCCAAAGCTTCCCGGGCGTTAAAGACTTTCCAAGGATCGGGCGTAACGAAATGGGTCAAATCGAGTAGACCCTCATCGACTATCGCTAGCGTATAAGCCATTTCTCGACCTTCTTTTTCACTGACCGTGATAGTATAAGGACTTTCCGGCTTAATCTCGTCTGCCATACGGATAACAGGAGTCAAACGACTCTCCGAGGAAATGACCTCGATGGGAACTACTCCATAAAGACGGATCGGCAAGTCGTTACGCATCGCGGCATGGGGCTGGATCAAGGTCACGTGTACATAAGCGTTAGGGCGCATCTCCTCCGTTACCTTAATAGAAACGGTTGTCATTTCTTCTTTCCCCTCCACCTCTTCAAGACTGAGAATTTGGACTCCATTCTCAACGCTTACGATCGCTCGGCTACCTTCAGAAGATGGGAAAGAAACACGCATCGTCTCCCCTGGCCGATAAGTGTTTTTATCGGTTTTGAAACTAAGCATCATGGCGGCGTCACTTCCTTCCTGGTCTCGGCGTCCCTCGTAACCCGGCCAATCGAAATAACTCATCACGCCCGTCGAGTGACCACCCACCGGGTCTTTAACCGAAATAAAGTAGGTACCCCATTCCGCGCTCGGGAACGCGAGCTTAAACTCTCCGTAACCATCCGCGCCAGTACGCACCTTGAGTTGCTTTACGGGTTTGTTATAGACATTGGAAACATAGTTGGCCAAACCTTCCCGACTCGAGTCCCACCACCAATGCCAATAAAGTTTATAGACATCAACCTGAAGTTCCGTGTTGGGCGCGGGTTTGCCATTATGATCAACCGAGGCGACTCGATAAACATATTCTTTTCCCGTATCCAATTGACTCCGATCTTTCTGGGGAGAAAGGATACCGACATAACGAGTGTACGGGGAATAGATGACCCGGGCAGCGTCAATACTGAAATCACCCGATTTCTCATAAACCTTTGTTACGAAGCTACCCAACAATAACCCCGGAGCCTTGTTGCCCACCTCAAGACGAGCCTGGATAGTCGCGTTGCCTTGATCATCCAACGATCCGGTGATCAACTTACTTTCCTCGACATTCATCGGGCGTGAAGGATCATCGAAAACATAGCCTGAGTAACCGGAGAACGTAGTTTCGGTCGCGATAAAAGTGCCTTGTATATCGTAGTTCAACCGTTTGGCCAAAGCGCCCTGCAACCATTCCACGTGCAACTGGGCATCAAGCGAACGACCTCGCAAAAGATGATCGTTCGGCAAATCAAGCGTTATTTTCAAACGATTAGGTTTGACCGTCTCGATCCGGATATCTTTCGAAAAAGTCACATTGCCAACCCATGCTTTAACATTCCAAGCGCCGGTCGGCACGCTAGCCTCTGTCGGAAAATTGAACGCGTAAAGTCCCATCTCTCCTTTGGTTTGCGTCGTTTGGGCATACATTTGCCCAAGCGGATTATAAAGGGCCATCGTGACAGGATGTCCCTCGGGCAATCGCTTGGCCCTATCGTTGAGCATAAAGCTCAGGTGGAGCGTATCCCCTGGCCTCCAAACGCCTCGCTCTCCATAAATGAATCCTTTAATGCCTTTTTGCACGACCTCTCCCGCCACGTCGAAGGAACTGAAAGAAAGCGCCGAACCATCATCCACCCGTAAATAAGTTCGTTCATCACCCCGTGAGGCGATCAAATAATAAGGCTTGCCTTGCTCTAAGGATAGCGACGCTCGGCCTTCCGAATCGGTCGTTCGCTCGGCGATCACTTGGTGCTGGAAATTATAAGCCTCGACTTGAACACCCGAAGCGGGTCGAGCGTTGTCAATGAAATGCACAAGAACTTCCATTCGCCCATCCTGGCCCGCCATCGCGACAAGGCCCAAATTGGTCGCCAAGACATTTTTCCCTTGTACCTTATTAAAGTAATAACTATCTGTTCGAGGATCGTTCCGTTCCTTATAATTATAATTGGCCCAATCCATGTCGCCATTGTAATAGTAATAGCCCCCGTTATCGAAGCGTCCGCTTTCTTCCTTGAACTTAATCTCATCTTCCGCTAAGATTTGCACCTTCGAGATTGGTTCGGTATTGGCGCCCGGATAAGCCGAAAGCGTCCGATTGAACGAAAGCTCAACCCGATAGATCGCGCCCGGCTCCGGCTCCATCAATTCCCGAAGATCTACGGCATATGTGTTCCAATGGCTTAAATCGATATCTCCCTCATCAAAAAAGATGGTCTGGCGAGCTACAAGACGACCGACCTGCATCAGGTTGCCCACCTCGTCCAGATTGCTATTCTGGAGAAATTGCCCAATGTTTTTCTCCAAGACTTTAATGACCCGGACAACGACTCCCCGTAGGTAAATCGCTTGGAAAGGCACACGAAGCTCCTCCGAGTTAGGGATGATCACCCCTTTACCCACGAAACGGACATTAGGTAAAGCTTCCTCCAAGGTAATCTGCCGAATAACATCCTCCGCGAGAGTCAGGTCGCTCCGGCTGCGGATCTGGCTATTCAAATGGATATTCAGGCTTTCCATATCACGATTATTCGCGTCAGGATAAAGGCGAAGATGATTGTCTTCGACTTGTGTCAACTCGCTCTCGTTGTCTTGGATAAAAGCCAAGCCACGCAAATCTTGGTCCGGATCAAGATTTTTAGTGAAAGTAACATCCACATAACGCTCGTCTGTCGAGACATAAGAAACATCATAAACCGAGAAATCATTCTGGCCTGGGATCGGAATCTCATATAGTGCTTCCTCTGGTACCTCCAGTTTATTCTTAGCCACCGAGACTTGGAGCTTACCCTCGCTTTCCGTTCCGGCGGGAATGCCCGTCAAGGTCAGTTCATGTTTTTTACCATCAGGACTGTGTTGCCAACTTGAGGACACGTCTTGTGAAAAGGCGACAAGCGACTCGACCAATTCAGGCGTCTCCCGGTCAGGCGTATAAATTACGGTATGAATATCATAAGTGTTTTCATTTTTCTCATTTACATGAAGCGTATAACGATCGGGGCGAAACAAGAGGGGCAAGGTCGAGAATCCAAATTCGAACTTCGCCTCCTCACGTGTCGTATCGAACCATTTGGAAAGGTCTACCTGGACACGATAATCCTGATCTCTTTTTAGCTCCTCGGAAGGACGGAAGCGAATCGTCCGGCTATTCTCAAAAGAAAACGTTCCTTTCACTTTAGGCGTAATCTCAATGAGCTTGGAAAGGCGTTCCTCATCGCGCTTATCGGCCGGAATGTCTTTCGCCAAGACCAAATAGACAGAAGAAAACCGGGAAATCCGACCAGACGTAAACGCATCGATGTTAGAGTTGTACGTCAAATCTACTCCTTTTCCGCCACCGCAACAGGTAAGAAAAAGCGACAGGCAACACAAGGTCGCGAAAAAAAACACTCGTTTCATGACATCTCCTTTTTTAATGAATCAGTGAACAAATTTATCCATAAAGTTTCGAGAAATGCTATACCTTTACCCAGATTTTTCTGGAGATGCGCACGATTAAATCTATTTTGACGAATAGCCTCCGTCGGAGAGGCATGCGGATCGCGTTGACTATCGCGCTCTTGGCTGGAATTGGATGGTTTATCCTACTCCTGACGGTCCCTCGCCCACTTTTTTCGAGTCCCTATTCCACCTTGCTTTACTCTAAGGACAACGAATTGCTGGGCGCTCGCATCGCGACCGATGGACAATGGCGCTTCCCCCCGACCGACAGCTTACCGGAAAAATTCAAGACCTGCTTGCTCCAGTTCGAAGACAAGCGGTTCTATGGGCATCCGGGTATCGATCCATTCGCCCTCGCGAGGGCTTTCCGGCTGAACCTTTCTTCAGGGACGATCCAAAGTGGAGGAAGTACGATCACGATGCAACTCGCACGGATAGCCAGAGGCAACCAGCGACGGACACTTGGACAGAAGCTCTTGGAGATGAGCTGGGCGCTATTCTTGGAAACCGTCTATAGCAAAACGGAAATCCTCAACCTCTACGCCTCACACGCGCCTTTCGGAGGCAATGTTGTCGGGGCGGAAACCGCTTCTTGGCGTTATTTCGGGCGGCAACTCGAGAACCTCTCGTGGGCGGAGAGCGCCACATTGGCCGTGTTGCCCAACTCTCCCGCCTTGATCCATCCCGGAAGGAACCGGGATCAATTGAAAAGGAAACGGGACCGTCTATTATTCCGCCTAAGAGAAAAGGGATTCCTTTTACCGACAGAATATGAATTGGCTTGCCTGGAACCACTCCCCGACGCCCCATTGGCGCTCCCGAACCAAGCCCCCCATTTGCTGGATCGCTTGGCACAGCGGCAACCGGGCACGAGGCTCCGGACCACGCTCGATGGCCACCTCCAACGGATAGCCCACGAAATAGTCGACCGCTATGCCCATACATACAGCGCCAACCATATTTACAACCTTGCCGTCCTAATCGCTGAAGTGGAGACGGGGCAAGTGCTGGCCTATGTGGGAAACGCCTCGCTAACGGAACATCCCAATCGAGGAGAGAATGTCGATCTCATCACCGCCCCTCGTAGCACGGGAAGCGTCCTGAAACCCTTCCTCTATGCCGCGATGCTCCACGACGGACTGCTCCTGCCGGGTACGCTTGTCAACGATACGCCATTAAACATCAATGGATTTACGCCCCGCAACTTCAACCATGACTTTTACGGTGCCGTACCGGCGCATGTGGCGATCGAGCGGTCGCTCAACGTGCCCCTCGTCCGGATGCTCTCAACCTATAATACGGGGCGATTCATGGCTTTGCTCAAGGCATACGGGATGACGACGTTGCGTTTCCCGGAGTCGCATTATGGCGCCTCGCTCATCCTTGGTGGGGCGGAAGGGACTCTTTGGGACTTGGCTGGGATGTACGCCTCGGCCGCTCGTGTCTTAGGGCATTACCGGACATACGACGGGCGATATGATCCTTCAGACATCCATCCGCTCACGCCTTTCCCCCAAACGACTGAACACCCTATCGAATCCATCGCCGACGAGCGCCTGGACGACCGTTCGCCCCTCTCCCATGCCTCCCTCTGGTTTATGGCGGAAGCCCTCTCGGCGCTCAACAGGCCGGAGGAAGAGGCGGATTGGCAACAATTCGAGTCGATGAAACGGGTCGCTTGGAAAACGGGCACGAGTTACGGCAGTCGCGACGCTTGGGCCATCGGCTTCACGCCTCGTTATGTGATTGGGGTCTGGTGCGGGAACGCTTCCGGCGAAGGGCGGGCCGGGCTGACGGGCGTTGGGCACGCGGCACCGGTGCTTTTCGACCTTTTCTCCTTGTTGCCCGATAGCCCTTGGTTCGACGAGCCTTACGACGAGTTGACGCCCCTCCCTGTCTGCCGGGACAGTGGGCATAAGGCGTCCGCTTATTGCGAAGAGGTCGATACGCTATGGGTACCGACAAGCGGCCTGCGCACGGCGCCCTGCCCTTACCATCACCTGGCGCATCTTTCCATGGATGGTCGCTACCAAGTCAATAGCTCGTGTGAGCCGACGAGCCGGATCGTCACGAAGAAATGGTTCACGCTGCCTCCCGCCCAAGAGTATTACTACCGGAGGCATCACGTGGATTATCGCCCATTGCCCCCCTTCAAACCCGGATGCACGCCGGAACGCCCCCAAGCCATCGCCTTGATCTATCCGGAGCATGGGGCGACGATCTATTTGCCCAAAGGATTCGGTGGCGAGCGGGAGAAGCTCATCCTCCGGGCGGCCCACGCGAATCCCATGGCCACGATCTATTGGCATCTTGATGATCTATTTGTGGGGCAAACGACGGATCAACATGAGATTGCCCTCGATATCGCCCCGGGCCAGCATCTGCTGACCCTGATCGACAACGAGGGCAACCAACGGCGGATCCTCTTCAACGTCAGGCCTTGAGAGCGCGCTTACGCCGCCTCATTCTTCGGCAAGACCCCATTCAGCAAGAAATATCCCCCAAGCCCTGAGACGAGCGAACCGGCGAACACGCCCAGCTTCGCCTGATTCAACAGGTCGATACCCGAGGCGGTGGTGAGGTCGAAGGAAAGGTTGGAGATGAAGAGCGCCACCGTGAAACCGATACCGCCCAACATCGACACCCCGATCAAGGTCCGCTTGCTCATCCCCTTCGGCATCGTGGAGAGGGGCGACATGGCGAACAGGTAGGAGAAGATGAAGATACCCAATGTCTTTCCCACCACGAGCCCTAAGAACACGGCCAAGGGGACGTTCGCGAGCGTCTCGGGACGGATGTCGCCAAACGTGACCCCGGCATTGACAAAGGCGAAAAGGGGCAGGATGACGTAGTTCACCGTCGGGTGAAGGCGGTCGGTGATCGTCTGCAACGGGCTGATGGTCTTATTGGCCAGCATGTGGATGTTGTTCAAGACATGGATCTGGTGGCCCGTCAGCACCGACGCTCGCTTCGATGAGCGCACGTCGTGGCTGTCCAACATTTCCAACAAGCCCGACATGTCGTTCGTGAAAGCCTCCAACCGGACCACGGGGCGGGCGGGCACCGTAAAGGCCACGAGCACGCCCGCGATCGTCGGGTGGATCCCCGACTCCAGGAAGAGCAGCCAGACCACGAAGCCCAACGCGTAATAGAACAACCGGTTATAGATCCGCAACTTGCCCCCGCCATACAAGACGGCCAGCACCAGAAGGGAGATGAGCAAAGGCTGGAAAGCGATCTCCCCGCTGTAGAACAAGGCGATAATGATAATGCCCCCGATATCGTCGACCACGGCCAGCGCCGTCAGGAAGATCCGCATGCTGAGGGGCACCCGTTTTCCCAAAAGCCCCAAGACCGCCAGGGCGAACGCGATGTCGGTCGCCATGGGGATCGCGGCGCCGTTCGCCTCGGGATGCTCGCCGCACACGAGGAGATAACACAGGACAGGGACGATCATCCCCCCACAAGCGGCGACAATGGGCAACAGGGCCTTGCGCAACGAGCTCAGCTCGCCGATCAACACTTCCTGCTTGATTTCCAACCCGATCGTAAAGAAGAAGACGGCCATCAACGCGTCGTTGACAAAGGCCAGCATCGACATCGGCTCGCCATGGTGGGCGAAGAAATTGAAGCCGCCGATATGGAAATCGATCGGGAAGGCCAGCAGCTGATGGTATTTCTCGGCCCACGGCGAGTTCGCGATGAGCATGGCGAGGACGGTCGCCCCGAACAATAAAAGACTGGCGTTTGGCTTCTGGATGGCGAAACGCCGCAATGGTTTTAAGATAACTTTGAATGCTTGATCCATGATTCGTGAATGTTTGTTGTGCTTCTACCGTCCGCGAAGATACTATTTTAAATTTAATTAAACATATCTCCTCCCTCCTTACCATAACCCCCGAGCCCCTCTCCCGTTACCCCAAGGTCGCCAGGCACGAATGACCTCGATCAAGACCCTAAAAGGATGCCAACCATGCCCTACGGCTGGGAAGAACCATTCCCTACGGCTGGGAAGAATTATTCCCTACGGTTGGGAATAATCATTCCCTACGGTTGGGAAGAACTATTCCCTACGGCAGGGAAGAACCATTCCCTACGGTTGGGAAGAATCATTCCCTACGGTTGGGAAGAATCATTCCCTACGGCTGGGAATAATCATTCCCTACGGTTGGGAAGAACTATTCCCTACGGCAGGGAAGAACCATTCCCTACGGTTGGGAAGAATCATTCCCAGCCGTAGGGAAAGATGATACCCCACGGCAGATGTCAGGGCGAGCCCCCCAAGGGAGTCTCCCCTCACTCATCGTAAGTGCCTTAAGGATGCCTAAAGAGACGGTCGATCAAGTCGGGCCGGTGAAGGCGGCGCAACTCCCGGAGGATCGCTTGCCGGCACTCGGGCTTGTACCAAAAGAAAAACTGCCGCTGCGCCAACTTTTGCGCTGAGGTATGGGCGGTGTAAACCCGTTCCAGGGTGTAAGGGTGATAACCCGTGTAGTAGATTTCTGTCGCGAGCGTCATGGGGGTCGGGGTGAAATCTTGCACTTGCTCCAGGTGGAAACGCAGGCCTTTCGTGATCGCCGCCAGCTCGGCCATGTCCGCCTCCGTGCACCCCGGATGGCTTGAGATAAAATAAGGTATCAGTTGTTGCTGAAGGCCGCACGAATGGTTCACCCGGTCGAACACGCGCTTGAACTCGCCGAAAAGGCTGAACGGGGGCTTGCGCATCAAGGCGAGGACCCGGTCGGCGGTATGCTCGGGCGCCACTTTCAGCCGGCCCGAGACGTGGTGGGCGATCAGCTCCTCCGTATACGCCCGGGCCGCCTCGCGGAGCTTCGGGTCGGCGTAGGGATGCAAGAGGAGATCGTAGCGCACGCCGCTGCCAATGAACGATTTCTTGATCTCCGGCATCGCGTCGACTTGCCGGTAAAGGTCGAGAAGGGGCTGATGGTCGGCGTCGAGGTTGCGACAGACCGAGGGATGAAGGCACGAGGGGCGCCGGCAGACGTCGCACAGCGCCTGGTCCTTCCCTCCCATGCGATACATATTGGCCGAGGGCCCCCCCAGGTCGCTCAAATACCCCTTGAAGCCCGGCATGCGCGTGACGGCCTTCACCTCGCGAAGGATCGAGGCCGCGCTCCGCGACGCGATGAATTTCCCCTGATGGGCCGAGATGGTGCAGAAAGCGCAGCCGCCAAAGCATCCGCGGTGGATGTTGACCGAGAACTTGATCATCTCGAAGGCCGGGATCACCTTCCCCCGGTATTTCGGATGCGGCAGGCGGGTATAGGGCAAGTCGAACGACGCGTCGATCTCCGCCTCCGTCATGGGCGGGAAAGGGGGATTGACGACCACCGTCGCCCCGTCCACGCGCTGCAAGAGGCGACTCGCGTGGCGCTTGTTCGATTCCTCCTCGACATGCCGGAAGTTCTGGGCTTGCTTCTTCTTGTCGCGAAGGCATTCCTCGTGCGAGAACAAGACGATGTCCCCCTCCGCCGGCCTGATCGAGCCATTCTCCAGATAAGCCGTCTGCCGGAGGTCCCGGATCTGCCTAAAGTCCTCTCCCGCCCGCAAGCGGCGAACCAGCTCACGGATCGGTTGCTCGCCCATGCCATAGACCAACAAGTCCGCGCCACTCTCCACGAGGATGCTGGGCAAAAGCTTGTCTTTCCAATAATCATAATGGGTCACTCGCCGCAAGGAAGCCTCAATGCCCCCCAGGACGACCGGCACGTCGGGGAAAATCTCTTTCAGGATATGGGTATAGACGATGCTCGGGTAATCGGGTCTCGCTCCGGGCCGCCGGTCGGGCGTATAGGCGTCGTCGCTCCGTAGCCGCCGGTTCGCCGTGTAATGATTCACCATCGAATCCATGGCGCCAGCCGAGACACCAAAAAACAAGCGCGGGGCTCCTAGCTTCTTGAAATCCCGGAAATCCCCTCGCCAATCCGGTTGCGGCACGATCGCTACCCGCAAGCCCTCGGCCTCGAGCACCCTTCCGATCACCGCCGCCCCGAACGACGGGTGATCCACGTAGGCGTCGCCGCTAAAGATCACGACATCCACGGCGTCCCAGCCTCGGATCTCCAATTCCTTGCGAGTGGTCGGGAGCCATTCGTCCAGTCGGTGTTCGCTTTCTTCCATAAGCCGTCAGTCGCGCAACGTCATCTCCACCGGACAATGGTCCGATCCAAATATCTCCGTATGAATGGCCGCGCCCTCCAGCCGCTCCACCAAGCGATTGGAGATCACGAAGTAGTCAATACGCCACCCGGCGTTTTTCTCCCTCGCCTTGAAACGATAGGACCACCACGAGTAAATGCCCTCTTGATCAGGATAAAAATGACGGAACGTATCGGTAAAGCCCGCGTCGAGGAGATGCTGGAACTGCCCTCGCTCCTCGTCGGTGAAGCCGGCGTTACGGCGGTTGGTCTTCGGGTTCTTCAAGTCGATTTCCTTATGGGCCACGTTCAAGTCTCCACAGACGATCACCGGTTTCTTCGCGTCCAGCTTCTTCAGGTAAAGGCGGAAAGCTTCCTCCCACGTCATCCGGTAATCCAATCGCTTCAACCCGTCCTGCGAATTGGGCGTATAGACCGTCACCAGATAAAAGTCAGGCATCTCGAGCGTAATGACCCGTCCTTCCCGGTCATGCTCCTCAATCGCCAACCCATACGAGACCGAGACCGGCTCATGCTTCGTGAAGATCGCCGTCCCGGAATACCCCTTTTTCTCCGCGTAATTCCAATACGACCGATACCCTTCGAACGACGCATCCAATTGCCCCGCCTGCATCTTTGTCTCCTGCAGGCAAAAGAAATCCGCGTCGAGCGCGAGGAAGCTCTCCCGGAAGCCCTTCTCGTAACATGCCCGCAAACCATTGACATTCCAAGAAATAAATTTCATGCTGTTTCCTGTTTTTAAGATTACCACGCGAACTTACGGAAAAAAGCGACACGAGCCATTCAATGACGACAGATCTGTTGGCGCTTTAGATATATATTCGCATCAACGATGTTTATCTCTTCACCTAGCTCCAAACCATAATCTCCATTCAGATTTACATAAGAACCTTCGCAAGCAACATCCGTAACTTACTTATTTTTCAAATTTTTATTCGTGATGAAAGATTTATGTGCAACCCATTTTGGGTACTTGCATGAAATGAACAGGTTACTTCAGAAATTCTTTCAAATAGAACTGTCCTCCTTCGAAAGTACAGAAATTGTCCTTATCATATTCTACATCATTGATACGGGTAGTCCTCTTTTTAACTATGTGCTTATTTCGGATGGAGATTTGCCGAATTTCAGGAATGAGGTTTAATTCCTCTACTCGATTCAATGTGCTTACGATAAACTCAGCAAAGCAGATGCCGGCTTTTAACTGTTCATGCGTATTGGACTTTCCGCGCTTTAATTCCACAAGCAAAATAAACAGCTTATTGTTGTAATAGCTGAATAGCATATAGTCGCACATGGAATGTACTCCTTTGTTCTTTTGGAAGAAAGGAAACAAACCTTTGGATTTGGGATCTTCCTTCTTGTCGTATTTCTTGTCAAAAGTATAGGATAGATAGGACAAGGAATCAGACACGATAGGCACATTTATTTCTCCTCCTTTTTCTTTTTCCAGCAAGTAGTCCTTATGCTCCTTGTTCGCATAGTCAGCGGACAGTAGGTTTTCCACTTGCAACAAGATTTTATGCTTCGTCTTCTTCTTCGCCATACTTCAACGCATAAAATAAGGCTTCGGAAATGTCGTTCTGCCTGTTGATTACCTCATCAATGGATTTTATCTCAAAACCATTCTCAGCCACAGGTACTTGTGTAACAATCACCTTTTTGGATGTTTTGTTTTTATAACCAAAGAAGTACACGGCCAGATCATTCTGTTTGATATACTCATCTTCTTTGTACAGACTCTCATCCGCCACTTTCTGGACAGATTTCTTATCCTTGTGTGACAACATCACTAGATTGTTAAATTCCCGGATAATATAGTCACTATGGGTGCTGATCCACAATCGGAAACCCTTGTTGGCGAGCCGCGCCAGCAATCTCGCTAAAATGATTTGATTGTCGGGATGAAGATTGATTTCCGGCTCGTCAATGATAATCAGGTCATTGAGTTTGGCTATATGTTTCAAGTAAACCACCAGGCTAGACAACGTCTTGATAATGGATGCCGTCATCTGTATGGGCAGCACTGTGCGCAAGGCTCGTTGCGGTTTGAATTGTATCTCTCCATCATTCGAGATCTGCACCCGTCCTTGGAGCAATTCTTCCTCCAGTCTTTCCGCAAATTCATAAAACTCGCTTTGATTTTTCTTTATTTCGGCCAAGTCTTCAGCCACCAGTAAGCCATCTTTGATAGGCAAAGGGTATCGTTTGTTGTTGAATAGGATGTCGAATTTATTGATTTTCTTGCCCTTGTCTATCATCATTTGGATATTGTCCATAGCTTCCTGCTTGCGGATAGACAATTCCTTGCTAAAGGTATATATAGAATTCCGCTCTACCGGAAAAACATCCGCTTCGTTGATGGGATAAACAGCCAAGGTGTGAAAGATGGCGGAACTAAGGAAAAAACGTAACCCCATGACCGCCTCATTGGGGACATTCTCATTCTGGATTTGTAAAGTCAATTCTTCCTCTCCTGCTTTTTTGGTCAGTGTCACATCCACACTTTGGATATGCAGCGTGCGTTGCAAAGATACTTCCTTAATCTGGCGGTTCATCTCCTCTTTTGTTTCCACATATTCCATGCGAAACGAAGCAAAAAGTTTCTGGGCTGTTTCACTGCCGATGCCAAAAAGATCATCGATATCACGTACCACCGCATCCAGCATCAGTTCTCGATATTTTGCAAGCAATTCGAAATTAATGGATAACGTCGCGGTCCTGCCATTCAGCAATTGGTCTACCAATTCATCATCCCCTTTAATATGTAAACGATTACGAAGCAAAGCATAGACCACGTAAGAGAAATAAGTCTTTCCCGTCCCATTGTGCCCACAAAGCAATGTGACCCGCTTGGACAGGTCTACAACTCCTTCGCCAATCGCTCCCAAATTACTTATTTTAATCCTCATGATTGTCTATTTGGCATTTTATGGTGCAAACTTACTGATTAAAATGCAAAGAAAAAAACACTCATTAAAATCTAAATGAAAAAAACCAATATTGTCCTAAATAAAGATGAAGAAATAAAGAAAGGAAGTAGCCACTAAGGAGCAAAATGTCTATCTTAGTGGAGAGCTACCAACTCATCTACTT
>CASFXH010000008.1 GCA_949298575.1 uncultured Parabacteroides sp. | reverse complement strand
TTCATCAATGAGGGTAGTTCCGGCTTCGCCTGTAACCTCCACGTCACTGACTATCTGAACCTGTACGCCATGGTTGTTGAAGTCGATGTGGTCAGCACGTTCTGCCTGTTCGCGGTTTCGTACGATGTCGGTAAGGAAACCGGAATTGTATGTGCCCGTCTTGTTATCTTCATTATCATCCTCCTCGTCTTCGAATGGAGAAAAGTCGAAGGCTTGTTGGAGGGGGCACTTGAACCAACGGTTGTTGAACGTCTCCACCAGCACTGGCCAGAAGTCGGGTCCCAATCGGTTGCGGTCAGCGCTTAAGCGTTCGTTTGGAGATATAGTTCATGTCTTCCGCCACGATTTCAATGCGGTCGCGGCTCAGGTTGGTATATACCCAGCCGTGGTTCAGCAGCGGGTCGGGATAATACTTTTGTTCGGGCATACGCATGATACGCCCCACGGTCTGAACACCGAAGCTGGTGCTCTGTATCTCGCGAAATATCAGCAACACGGCGGCGCGCGGACAGTCCCAGCCCAAGGCTATGGCTTGTTTGAACAGCAATACTTCGGTCATGTTATGGTCATTTTCCAGCCCCTCCAAGTTCTGTTTGTCGTTAGAGAGCCAGATGGCCAGCCGTCCGTTATTCGTGGTGATGTCGTGTACGGTTTCCAGTCGGGCTTTCACCATTTCGATGATGCTCCGTTCCTCTTCGTCCAATGTTTCGCTGTTATCGTTTGGAAGCTGGATTAGCAGTAGGGGATTGATGCGTCTGTCGAGCCGTTCGTATGCAGCCTTTATTTCTTCGCGTTTGGTCAAGGCTTGTTCCAACAGGTATTCGTTCTCGCTCAGTCCGCTTTCCGGGTCGCTCACCAACGGGTTGATGGTGATGCCGTCCTTTATCATCTCCTCCTTGATTACCTGCTCCCGCGAAACGGTCACCATCGCGTCGGGCATGGTTATCGGAGTAGCGGAGATGCGTATCTCGATTTTAGGGTTGATGTTTTTCAATACTTTTTCCGACTGCTTGGCCGCACGTCCTCCAAACATGTGCTCCTCGTCTATGATGACAATGATGGGCAGGCCGTATTCTTCTTGGGTGCGGCGGGTGAGGTCGTACAACGAGGCGGAACTTTCCGTTTCGCGCACCATGATGTTTTTGTCCTTGTTGATGCTCTCCCAGTTCACGAAGAACATTTCACCGGGATGGATGTAGCCGCCTGCCGAATGGTCCAGTTCATCGTATGGCACGGGACAGAGCACACGGGTTTCGGTGAAGTAATTCTTCATCTTCAGGTAGCTCTGTTGGTGCAGCTTGTTGGGCGCGATCCAGATAAGGGCCACTTCACGTCCTTCGTCCGCCAGTTGGGTGGTCAGTTCGTCCAGCATCTGGCTGGCCATGACGGTCTTGCCGGAGCCGGTCGGTGCCTTGAACACTAATTTCTTCCTGCTGCCGCTTGCGTCAAGCAGTTTTATTGTCTTTTCCACCAATTCATTAACGGCATCTGTCTGATAGGATATTTCTTTAATCATGCTTCACCTCCTTCTTCCATAAAATGAAACGTTCCTTGTTCTGCTTCGGTTGTTGTTTCTTCCACAAAAGGCGTATCGGCTGCAGGGGCATTGCCGTTGCGTTTGCGTGGTTTCAATACTTTCTGGTAAGCGTCGTAGATGGCGGCGGGCAGGGCGCACACCTCTACTTTGTCGGCCACCGACTCGAAGTTGTCGGCGTAGGCATAGCGGTTGTTCGAGAATACGTACACCTTGATGCGTCCGCCCGCTTCCATCCCCGCTATGACTCTCACAAAGGCATCTACTGTCAGTTCGTTGTAGATGATGAGCATCTGCGTCCGTCCGTCGTCAAAGTAGCGGGCGGCCGCAGGTTTCAGCCGCCGTCCACCGAAAGAGGGCTGCTCCCGGTACACGTCGTTTTTAATGCAAAGTAAGTCGGTAGCGGCGGCTACAAGATCACGTTTGTTGCGGTTGTTTGGCTCGCGGGGTACGAAGGCCGTCTTATAGTAGCGCAGCGAGTTGTCCGTCAGCCCTGCCACTTGCTCGCCTTTCGGGGTGGTGTAGCCCTGGATGACACGCTTGTTCCTTTCGTAAGTCACGTTCTCGCAGATGCCGTTCTCGTTGTTCGTCACAAGGATGCATTGGCGGTGGCCTCCGTCTTCGGCGTTGAGTTGCATCGTGGCGTGGAGGGTGGTGCCAGAGCCGGCGAAGAAGTCGAGGATGGTGGAATTTTTATGTCCACCAATTTGCATAATCCTTTTTAAGAGTTTTGATGGTTTAGGCGTATCAAAAGGTGATTTCCCATCGAAAATTTCTTTCAATTCAGAATTAGCTTCTCTTGTCGTTCCGATATCTTTCCCGAACCAAATTGTTTCAGGGCATCGTCCTTCTACCGAATTTAAATATATTTTCCTAATGATATTTGTTTCGTCTTTGTTGAAAATTATTTCCCCAGTTCTAATCTTATTTTTAATCGTTTCTTTGCTCCATCTCCATCCCTTTTCTGGCGCATGTATAATTTTCCCAGAAGGGGTTTCTATATCAAATATTAGATTTGGGCGATATAGGGCATTTCTGACATCTCCGCTTCTCCATTTTCCTTTTGGATCATTATCTGGGTTTTTATACGCCTTATTATCTTCTTCTGTTCTTTCCATATTGCCAAGAATAAACGAATCAGTTTTTTTATAAATCAAGGTATAATTATGATGTACAGAAAATGTGCCAAGATAACCTTTAGGCTGAATACTGTGCTGCCAAATTACATTTGAAACAAAGTTATCTTCCCCAAACACCTCATCACACAGCAACTTCAACTGCGCTTGTTCATTATCATCAATCGAAATAAAAATCACGCCCTTGTCCGAAAGCAACTGTTTGGCAATCCTCAGCCGTCTACTCATGAACGAGAGCCATTTGGAGTGGCGGTACGTATCCTCGCGGTCCACAAACGAGTCGTTGTAGACAAAATCCTTGTTACCAGTGTTGTAAGGCGGATCGATATAGATGACATCAATCTTTCCGGCATGTGTGTAGGCCAGCGTGGTGAGGGCTTCGAGGTTGTCGCCCTCAATGAGAATATGATTGGGCGCGTCCTTGTCCTTGCTGATGAGGGCGCGCTCCTTTACTTCCTTCAATACGGGCAGTTCTTCTTGCATCTTGTCCTCCACCTTTTCGGGCTTGTCTTCCCACACCAGCCCGTAGGCCTTGTCCGCGCGAAGCAATCCCAACAAGGCGCTGCGCTCTCGGTCGGTCAGTCCCTCCAGCTGGCTGATGCGGTGTATCAAGTTTATTCTGTCGTTGTTGTTCATACAGTTTATATCTTTCGCGACTCCTGTTTTTAGAGACAATGATTCTTCTCGTTGCAGACAAAGATAGAGATATTCTCGATAAATCGCCACACATAGATTGGATTGTGTAAAAAGAATGGCGAAAAAACATCGATTTTATGATGGTTATTTTATGATTGAGTTGCTTTGCATAAACCGCGAAGGTGTCTAGTATTGACAATTCTCGTGTACTAACCTACGTTTCTTTTTCGTATTTTCGCGTTCGCACAAGAAACAAAACAACATGATTTTAGACTCACTCGAGAACACGGGGCGCTTCGAGACGTTGCATCCCCTCTTCCGGCAGGCGTTCGACTATTTCCGGTCGATGAATTTATCCAAGATGGAAGATGGCGATTACACTTTCGGTGAACACGACGAGATGCGCCTGACCATTTCCAGTTTTAAGGGGAAAAACAAAAGCGACGCGATCATCGAGACCCACCGAAAGTATCTGGACATTCAAATTCCCCTGATTGGAATCGAGAAAATCGGTTGGAAACCTCTCGATCAATTGGCAGAGACGACCGTTGACTACGATGAGAAGAAAGATATCGCATTCTACGTAGACCGGCCGACCGCCTTCACGAAAATCTATCCCGGCCAATTCGCGATCTATTTCCCTGAAGACGGTCATGCGCCAGGCATCGGACAAGGATTTATCCGGAAGGCGATCGTCAAGATTCCGATCGAGGTAGTTATCGAGGTAGTTAAAGACCGCTGAAATCGACTCCTTCGAAGACCAAAGTCGGGACCTTCCAAGGCGAACAGGGCCGCGGATCATTGCCAATGGCTTGGAGTGACGACCAAAGCGTGAGCATATTGCCCGTGATATTCATCTCGGACACGGGTTGTGTCAGCTCACCATTCTCAATCATGAAACCTTCGATTCCATAAGAAAAATCACCTGTTGAGCTATTGCAATTGCCACCATTGAAACCCGTAACGAAGATGCCCCGGTCGATATCGGCGATAAGAGCAGCTTCATCCCGATCACCCAATTCCAGCGAGAGAATAGAGGGCGAGCCAATGGTAGGACTCACGCCTAATTTGTTGGCCGAATAAGTGTCCAAGAAATACGTTTTCAACACGCCTTCCTCGATAACCGACCTGCGCCGGGTGGCCAAACCCTCCGGATCAAAATAGCAAGCGCCTAAGGTATGCCGCCGATGAGGATCGTCAACAAGTGTCACGTTCGTCCCCAGTACCCGTTGATCTAATTTATCCAAAAGGAAAGAGTTACGTTGCTGGATGGCCGAACCATAGAGCGCGTTGACCAATGGTGAGAGTAGAGAACCGGAATTGAGATTGTCGACCACCATCGTATAACGTCCGGAAGCCGTCTTGCGTTGTCCCAATTTACGCGTTGCCCGCTCAAGAGCTTTCCGGCCGATTCCTTCGCGGATTAATTCATCGAAGAAAAGGGACATGTCGAACCAATAAGCCTCAGGACGAGCGTCACCCTCGCCCTTGATACTGACACTACCCATCAATGAGAAAGAAGACAACTCTGCCCGCCCCTCGAAACCATTGCTGGCGATCACGTATTTGAAGCTCCGATCGTCGCTATAAGAGGCGTTCGCCGAAACGATTCGCGGGTCCGCCCCCACCATCTCAGCGCAAACCGCCCGAGCGAGATCAACCTTTACATCGGCCTCCACCTGATCGAAAGCCGGATCATAGAGGGCCAAATCTTCTCCATCTCCATGATAATAAAGCGCCGGATCCGGAAGAGTTCGCGCCCGGTCTTCCGCCAAAAAGCGAGTAGCGTCTACACTATCCTTGAGGAAACGCACCAGCTCCTCACGATCGAGGCGATTGGTAGAAAACGAACCGTAGCGGCCATCCACGAAAAGGTGAATCACCAAATTGTTCTCCGAGGCCTGTTGAAGGCGATCCACCTTAAGGTCACGAATCTCGAACGTGCTGTTCGAACCATTATATAAAGCGACACGCGCCGCTTGGCAGCCCTGTTTCAGGGCGAAATCCATTGTCCATTGGACAAGATTCTCATCAGCTTTCGTAATCATATCAATTCTCTCCTCCAACCGTTAATTTACGGACTAACACGGAAGGCATGCCACAGGTGACGGGGCACGACTGACCATCTTTGCCGCAAGTCCAAGTTCCATTATCCATTTTATAATTATTCCCGACCATCGTGATATCCGCCAATGCTCGGGGACCGTTCCCGATGATGTTAATGTCCTTAATCGGTCGTGTCAAGCGTCCGTTTTCGATCAGGAAACCATCCTTAACAAAGAAAGTAAAATCACCAGCTCCGATCTGGACTTGTCCGTTCGTGAAATTCGCCGCATAGACTCCATGCTTGACGGTTGAGATGATTTCCTCCTCCGTCACGTCACCCGCTTCCATATAGGTGGCTCGCATTCTCGGGATAGGCACTTGGCGGAATGACTCACGCCGACCGTTACCCGTCGAGGGAACCCCATAATAACGTGCGCTAATCCGGTCGTGCAAATAACTTGTCAAAACACCTTCCTGTACAATATAGGTCTTTTGCCCGGCGACACCCTCATCATCAACATTGACGGAGCCACGGTTGAAGGGTATCGTTCCATCGTCAACAACATTGATCCGCCGATCGCAAATCACTTTATGCAATTGATCCGAGAAAATCGACGTATTCTTTCGATTAAAATCAGCCTCGAACGCATGTCCGATCGCCTCATGCAACAGGATGCCCGAACCACCCGCACCCATGACCACCGGCATCTCCCCTCCTTTGGGCTTGATCGCCTTGAAAAGGATAGCGGTCTTGGCGACCACCTCGCTGGCCAACTCCTCGATCAGCCCATCATTCAAGAATTCCGCGCCCATCCGGAAGGCTCTGGCGGCATACGAATTCTCGATTCGCCCGTTCTCTTGCATCAGGCACATTGCCGAGAGAGTCGCCATCGGACGGTAATCGTAGTAAATATCACCTTCAGAATTGCAGAAAAGAATGTGCGAAGTTGAATCACCCATCGAAGCGATCACCTTGTTCACTCGTGGATCTTTCTCGAAAATACGGTCATTCAATCGCTGAAGATAAGGTTTCTTCTCCTTCACTGAAAGTTCATCCCACGACGTACGAACAGGATAAAAACGATTCGCGTGCTCCAAAGCCGTCAGGTTGACCGGAGAAGTCACACTCGAGGCCCCATTCGCGATCCGCGCCGCCGTTCGAGCCGCTTTCAGCATCTCATTCAAGGTGATCCGCTCCACGTAGGCATAACCTGTCTGATCGCCCGCTAAAACCCGGACCCCCATTCCATAATCAATATTCGAGGAAGCTCGATTCACCTCCCCATCACGCAGGCCAAGCACGTTCTTGTGCGAATGCTCGAAGAAAAGATCCGCATAGTCGCCCCCTTTCTCCAAAGCGGCGGCCAAGACGGCCCTCAAGTCCCCCTCGCTCACCTTGAAATGGTCCAACGCGAAGGCGACACCCGCTTTCCTATCGTTCAAATGATCTATCATCGCTTTTCTATTTCCTAAATTGAGAGCGACAAAGATACGATTTTACTCGGACTTTCTCGCTTTCGCCCACGCCATCACGTTCGCGGGAGGACGACGCGCCATCAGCTCCCGCTTCATGAAATCCATGTAAGGAGCCACGTGGCGGAAAAATTTCAAGTAACCTTCACAGAGGTAATTCAAGCCCGGCTCCCCTTCGGCCGTCCGACAGAAACGGTTCTTGGGACATTCGCCATAGCAAGCGAAAAGGTACTCGCAGGCCCGGCATTGTCGCGGTAACGTGTCGTACTTGTCCGACCCGAACCGCGCTTGCTGCTGGCTATACATCATCTCCGTCAAAGTCTTTGTCTGAATATTCCCTAGCTTATACTCGGGAAAAACATAGTGATCGCAATTGTAAACGTCGCCATTATACTCCATCACCCCGGCATGGCCGCATCGCTTCGCCAAGGCGCACAAGCCAGTAGGCTCACCCACCCAATTGGCTAACGTCGCGTCGAAAAGCTGAATGAAATAGCGCCCCACGTCTTCCTTCACCCATTCATCGAAAAGGGCGCAAAGGAAATCGCCCCATTTTCGCGGATCGACCGAGAAAGGCGCCAAGGGAACATTCCTTTCCATCGGGTTCGTGAGCCGAGTGCCATCGGGGTGTTCGGAAAGGCGTTCCACGATCGGGGTAAATTGGATATAATGGCAATCGATCGCCTTGAAGAAACGATAGAATTCCAAAGGATGGTCCACGTTGAGGCTATTGACGACCGCCATCGCGTTGTATTCGACCCCATATTTTTTTAACAAATGGATGCCCCGCATGACCCGATCAAAAGACGGCTCCCCGTGTCGCCCCCGTCGATAGGCGTCGTGAAAGACTTGCGGACCGTCGATCGACAGGCCCACCAGGAAACTATTCCGCTTGAGAAAGGCGCACCACTCGTCGTTGAGCAAAACGCCGTTCGTCTGCAAACTGTTCTCGATCCGACGTCCGCCCGCGTATTTGCGTTGTAATTTTAAAGCCTTCCGGTAGAAAGCGATAGGCCGCATGAGCGGTTCCCCACCGTGCCAAGTGAAGAGCACGTAGGGCGTCGTCTGGGCTTCGATGTATTCTTGGATAAACTTTTCCAACAACGCTTCACTCATTAGCGTGTCGCGTTCTTCCGGATAAAGTTTGCTTTTCTCCAAGTAGTAGCAATAATCGCACGCTAAATTGCAGCGCGAGCCCACGGGCTTCAGCATCACGTAGAGAGGACGGGCAAAAGGGGCGTACGTATTTAGGATCGGCTCGCTCATTTCGAGGATTTCTTGAACGCTTGATAATCGGTAATGAACCCCTCGCACAACCAGTTGGCCAAAGCTTGGCGATTGTTGCTCAAGATGATCCGCCGCTGGTCGAAACTGTTTTGGATATTACCCAATTCCACGAAAACGGAAACCGGACGCGTATGGCGAAGGACGTACAAGTTGCGTGCCTCCACCGTGCCCGAGAAACCTCTTCCGGGCTGATGCTGCCGATACTTGTTTTGGAAGGTGGAGCGCATCGTGCGGGCCAGACGCTTGCTCGCGGCGTTGTCTTTCTGGTGATAGAAGAAGACATCGGTCCGCTCGCGCTTGCTGCGGCTATCGACGTGGATGAAGATCGCCCGCTTGTAGCTTTCAGGATCTTTTTGGCTTAAAGAATTGATCTTCGCGCTACGTTGCTCAAGGCGGCTCACTTGGTTGAAGGGGATCGCCTCGCCCATGCAGGTCTCGCGCTTGCTGTTGCTGAGGTATTGCTGGTCGCGGATCCCGTCTTTGGCGTCTTGGATGATGATGTGGACGCTCGCGCCTTTCGAGAGGAGGACCCTGGCTAGGCGGAGCGCGATGTCGTAAGCGTATTCGTCCTCGTGCAGGTAATGGGAGCCCATGCGGCCAATCGCGCCAGGATCGGGTCCGCCGTGGCCGCTCACCACATAGAAGCACGCGCCCTTCAACTCATTCGAAGTGACGGTATATTTAGCTAAAGCTTTTCCGAAAAGAGGCTCATAATTGTTCTTGCGAATACCCGGCGAGGCGCTGGCCTTGGCCTTCGTGGTGGGCAACTTGTAGCGCACGCCCATCAGCAACGCGTTGTTTTTCCCGAATTTTCCCGCGTTCAGGCGGATGAAAGCCTGTCGATCGGCCGAGCTCGTATAGCCATGGCGTTTCAAGAAGGTGATGATCCCGTCGCCATTTCGCGGATAAGCGCTCGTCGTCTGGGCGGAGGCGCCGCACGCGAAAAGCGTCAGGGTGAGGAGCATGATCGAATAGATCAATAGAAGTCGTCGGTTCATCGCGGGCTAGGATTTAAGAATGATTGGTCAACTTGTCGTAAAGCATACGCGTGAGGCGGATATCGTAGGAAGCGTCGTGGAGGAGCGCCGGATCCAGCTTGATACCCATCTCGCGGGCCACGGTCTCCAGGCGGAAGTCTTTCATCTCCGGACGGCGGAGCATCAGGCGCTGCGAGGCCAACACCATCACGTCGATCGAGTTGATCCAGAACCAAGAATAGAAATATTGGTCGCCATTTTGGACGAAGAACGCTTTCAGGAACGGGTTGTCGAACGAGGCGTTGTTATAACCCACGAGGAAAAACTTGTCGCGCTTGTCGTAACGATCGACATATTTGCCCAGCAGATCGATGAAGGAACGGTAGACCTCTTCCATCGGTGGATAGGCGAGAATTTGCTCCCGCGTGACGCCTCCTACCCGCAAGGCCTCCTCCTCGATCTGGGCCCGCGGATTGGGGCGGACCTTATAGTCGAAACATTCCCGCGTCTCCCCGTCGATCACGATCTCGCCGCTGATCTGGTGGATACCGTGCTTCCAATAGCAAATGCCCGTCGTCTCTAGATCGAAAAATAGCTGCTTCATATCTTCGCTTCTTGTTTAAATGAACGGAATTGGCGGACGAGCAAGATGGCGGTGATCACGGCGGCCATCACGTCGGCGATCGGGATGCTCACCCATACGCCCAGTTGGCCCAAGAACGGGGGCAGGATAATCAGGCAAGGGATCAGGAAAATCAACTGCCGCGTCAACGACAAGAAAATCGCTTGGCGGGGCTTGCCGATCGACATGAAAAAGTTCGTGGAAACCATCTGGAAACCCACGACCGGATAGACCGCGAAAACGATCCGCAGGCCGTAGACCGCCACGGCGATCAACGCCGCGTCGCTCGTGAACATCCGGATGATCAGCTCGGGCGTCAGTTGGCATAAGAGGAAACCCAAGGTCGAGATCCCGACAGCCCAGCGCATCGTCAGCCGCGTCACGTCGAGCACACGGCCGTAGAGCCGCGCCCCGTAGTTATAGCCCGCGATGGGTTGCATGCCTTGGTTGAAGCCCATGATAATCATGACGAAAAGGAACGCGATCCGGTTGACGATCCCATACGCCCCGATCGCCATGTCGCCCCCGTGCTCCTGCAAGCCGCGGTTGATGAGGATGACGATCATGCACGCGCAAAGGTTCATCAAGAAAGGCGAGAGGCCGATCGAAAGCATCGCCCGCACCAACTCGCCCCGGAGCCGGTAGATCCCCCGCTGGAAATGCAGCAGCTGGTCGCGACGCGAGAAGTGGATCATTTGCAAGGTGAGCGAGATCACCTGCGAGATGACCGTCGCCCAAGCCGACCCGGCGATGCCCCATTTGAACGTGAAGATAAAGAGCGGGTTCAAAATCACGTTGATCACGACCGAGAGCAGCGTGGCGTACATGGCCATCTTCGGGAAACCGCTTGAGCGGAGCACCGAGTTCAAGCCCAAATACATGTGCGTGACGACGTTGCCGATCAGGATCACGCGCATATAATCGCGGGCGTAAACGATCGTCACGTCGCTCGCCCCAAAGAAATACAAGATCGGATCCAGCAAGACCCAGAACACCGCCGTGAACAGCAGGCCCAGCACCACGTTCAGCACCAACACGTTGCCCAAGATGCGGTTCGCGCCTTCATAATCGCGCTGCCCCAGCTTGACGGAGACCAGCGTCGAGGCCCCGACGCCCACCAGCGAGCCGAACGCCGCCGCCAGGTTCATCAGCGGGAAGGTCAGCGCCAAGCCCGAGATGGCCAGCGGACCCACGCCGTGCCCGATAAAGATGCTATCGACAATGTTGTAAAGCGAGGAGGCCGTCATCGCGATGATCGCGGGCAGCGCGAAGCGCCACAACAAGCGGCCAATGGGGTCGGTTCCGATAACGAGTGGTGAATTTGTTTGCGCCATAACGCCGCGAAGATACAATTTTATGCCCTCAACCGGAAATTATTTCACGCGTTATGCCGAACTTTGGCCCGCCTTCGGGGAAGACCGTCGCGCACGTGAAACGGATCTCCGCGGACTGTCGGAGGCTCATTTCACACGTGAAATGGGCTTCCGCGGATTGTCGGAGATCCATTTCACACGTGAAACGGGCTTCGCGCGCCAAACAAAGGCCATTTCACACGTGAAATGGCCTTCCGCGGATTGTTGGCGATCCATTTCACACGTGAAATGGGCTTCCGCGGATTGTTGGAGATCCATTTCACACGTGAAACGGGCTTTCGCGGATTGTCGGCGATCCATTTCACACGTGAAACAGACTATACATTATTATATATATCATGTCAGAAGAATTATTCATCTCCACGGAGAGCGACAAGGACGCACGCTACCGCGCCCTTCTCCCGCAAGTCCGCTCGCTCATGGCCGGCGAGCCCGACGCGATCGCGAAAATGGCCAACCTGGCCGCGGCCCTATGCCAGACGTTCCATTTCTTTTGGGTCGGATTCTACCGCGTGGTCGAGGGCGAGAAAGGCGAAGAGTTGGTCCTCGGCCCGTTCCAAGGGCCCATCGCCTGCACCCGCATCCAACGCGGACGGGGCGTTTGCGGGACCGCCTGGGCGACGCGGCAGACCGTCGTCGTGCCCGACGTCGAACAATTTCCGGGACACATCGCCTGCAACAGCGCCTCGCGGTCCGAGATCGTCGTCCCCGTTTTCCGGGAAGGTCGCGTCGTGGCCGTCCTCGACATCGACAGCGAGAATCTCCGCGCGTTCGACCAAGTGGACGCCGAGTATCTGGAGCGGATGGCCGCGTATCTTTTTGAGGAAATGAGTTAACGCCCGCAAAGGGTGGCGAAAGGACAATAGCCGCACGCCCGATCCGTTTCGGCCTGCGCGAAGGCGACTCGCGGGTCGAACAGCCCATCCACGCAATCCCGGAGCGCGTCCTCGAAGGCTTCCAAGTCGGGCGTGAGGTCGCCGACCGGCTGTTGCTTGCCCCGGCCTTCCACCCGCTGGATGGAGGCGTCGAACTTTTTGCCAAACAAATCCCGGATGAAGTAGATCGAGGGTGCGATTGGCCCCTCCGCCCCCCCGCTTTGGCGGAGCATCCAGGCGTAAAGATAGACTTGCATGACGGCTTTGGGCCGCTCGCGGAGCGACGCGTCGAACAAATCGCGCGCCGAGGCGAAACGGTTCGTCCCCCGCCCCGTCTTGTAATCCACGATCCGCGTGAAGCCGCCGACCTCGTCGATCCGGTCGATGAAACCCTTTAAGCGTGGCGTGCGCCCATCCGTCAACCGCAGCGTGGCCCTCACGCGGCGTTCCGACTCGCGATAAAGGAAGGGCGTGAAGCGGGCGTCGATCTCGAGCGTGCGCTTCACGTACTTACGGATCATCTCGCCAATCAGGTAATTACGCCCCACGAGCGGACGAGGACGCTCGCTTTTGAAGAACTCCGTGGCGAAGGCTCGGGTGATGATCTCAGTCATCTCCCGTTCGTCTTTGGCGCGTAGCTCAAGGAGGTCTGCCGTCACGCGCGCGCCGTTCAGCGGCCTGTACAGCTCTTCCATTACCTTGTGGAAAATGCTTCCGAAGACATCGCTTTCGACGCGTTCCGTCACCGCTTCCTCGTCCTCGATGTCTTCTATATAAGTGAAATAGAATTTCAACGGGCAATCCAAGTAGGTGTTCAGGGCGCTGGCCGACAAAGCCTTTCCCCCACCCTCCAGATAACGGGCCAAGCGCACTTGGATGCTCTCATCTTTCTCGACGAGCAAGACGGGCCGCTTCTCCGAGTTCACCCGGTAGGTCAGGAAGCGGCTCGCGATGGGCGTCGCGTAGAGGTAACGCAACTGGGTCACGAAACGGCTCACCTCGCCCGTGTGCGTCCCCGCCGAACGGGTGTCGTAAAGCAACGTGACCTCCGACGCCCGGTGGATCAAGCGGTAGAAATGATATGCCCAGACGCTGTCCTGATGTTCATAGGTAGGCAAGCCGAAGCCTTTCCGCAAATTGTGAGGAATAAAGGAATTGGCCGTCCGCCGGAGGGGGAATGTCCCCTCGTTCATCGAAAGGATGATGAGGCGGTCAAAATCCAACGCCCTTGTTTCCAGCACGCCCATGACCTGAAGCCCCGCCAGCGGCTCGCCCTCGAAAGGAATCGTGACGCGGCTGGCCAAGCGAGTCAGCAGGCGATAATAAGTCTCGATCCGCAGGCTCGCTCCCAGTTCCGAGAGCAAAGCCTTCAGCCGATTCACGATCGTAAAATAATGGAAAATATATTCTTGTCCCAAGTCATCCGCGCCTACCGAAGCCGACGCCTCGTCCGTAGCCTCCCGCCCGAGCAAGCGGTCGAGGATGGAAAGCACCTCCAACAAATAATCCAAGAAGGTCGAAGGGTCCAGCACCGGGCGGAAGAGGCAGCGCGCCAGTTCATTGACAACCAAGTCCGCCGCGGGGATATACACCCGGTTGTTCTCGATAATCGCTTGGGCCAACTCAGCGATCCGTGTGGGGTCGCTCCCTTGAATGTACGGGTGATTCAGCAAAGCCATCACCTCCTGATGGTAGAAGCAAGGCACGCCGTCCATTTGGCGGATGTTTTTCTGGAGCGAAAGGATCCGTTCCATCAAGGCGGCCACGGGTGTTTCCGCCAGCGGATAGCCCATCGTGACGTTAATCTGCCCATACGCCTCCGGGATCGAACGCAAGACGGGCATCAGCAATCGCTCATCGGGCAGGACAACCGCCGTGCGCAGGGCCATCTCGGGGTCGGCCGTCGTCTGTCCTTCCGGGATGTAGTGGGCCAAGATCTCATGCGCCCATTTCGCCTGCCCCACTCCCGAGGGGATGCCTACGGTCTCAATCTTGGGCACGTTGTCGCCCCCCTCTTCCTCCAGAGGGTAAGCGGAGGGAAAGCGTTCCAGATTGCGGGTCGCGAAAAAAGCGGCCCGATTGTTCTTGTCACGGGTCTTCGGCGAAGCGTAATCCCAATAAAACTCGGCGACACCCGCGTCGCGGGCCAAGGCGAGCAAACGCTCCTCGGCGACCGACAAGGCATTAAGGCCCACAAAGATGATCCGCTCGAAAGGCCAAACCTCATGGCCGTTCGCCATTCGCTCGACCACCTCACGCATCATCATCCCCTCGTAAGCCTCTCCCCGCTCGGCCAGCGCCGCCTTGAACGTCGTATAAACCTCGAACAAGATTTGCCAAACCGCCCGGAAATCACGTTGACTCGCCGATTCCTCACGTGGCCGGAAACTTGACCAAAAGGCACGGATCGCCTCCACTTGCTCTTCGCTCAAGTAATCGAAATGATCCTCTATCTCCCGCCAATCAGTTACGTTGGTGAAAAGCGCACGGGCGTCGACGAGGTATTTATCCACATCGTCGAAATCATTGAGCAGCATCTCGCCCCAATAGAGAAAATCGTCGAGGCTCTCGTCGCTTCCACTCGCTTGTTGATACACTTCGTAGAGTGAGAAGAGCATCGCGATCCTGTCGGCGAGCCTCCTCCCGCTCAAACGGCCGAACAAATCGTTTATCGTCAGGATCGTCGGCGAGAAAAGAGGCTTCCCTGCGACGTCCGCCAAGTATTTCTGGAAAAACAAGCCCGCCCGCCGGTTCGGGAAAACGAAGGCCAAACGATAGCATTCCGCCCCATAACGACGGTAAAACAGCTCGGCAACTTGAGCGAGAAAAGGCTTCATCCGATCGTGCATGCATTAACGTAAGCGCTCCAACGAACGCACCAGCGCCTCGTCTGCCCCGATATTCCGGATCGCCAAATAGTTCAAGATCATGCTCACGAACGGAAGGCATAGCGCGAACCGGACGCTCACGCTCACGTCAACCCCATCCTTGATCTTCCAGACCAGAAAACCGAAATAGGCGTAAAAACCTATCATCAAAAGCATGTTGAAAATACAGAGGCGGATTTGAAGCATTCTTCGCTTATAAAGGAAAATCGTCGCGAAAGCCACGAGCGCGATCGCGGCTACCAAGCCCATCAACCCCCATGTCGGGTAGACCATTTCCTTCACGCCCTCCATCGTCATGAGTCCCGAGACATCAAAACGAAGCAATTCATTCCCTTGTTGGAACACCGCCAGCGGCAAAAACAAGTTGATCACGGCCAACACCACGATCAGCAACAAATAAACCGTTTGAATACGTTGAATCATACTATTTCCTTTTTTTTAAAAAACATGAGGAGTTGAGTGTCGGGTGCATTCCCAACTCCCAACTCCTCCTTACGCGTTTTCGGCGTTTCACAAGAATCAGAAATTAATCTTCTCCTTCGCCGGATTTTTATAATAAACTTTTCCCTCTATGAACTCTTGCGTCGCGATCAAGGTCGGTTTCGGAAGCTTCTCATAATATCGGGAGATCTCAATCTGCTCGCGGTTCTCAAAAACCTCTTCCAAATTGTCATTAAATGACGCAAACTCCTGAAGTTTCTTTTCCAGATCCTGTTTCATCTGCACACTGATCTGGTTTGCCCGCTTCGAGATGATCGCTACCGTCTCGTAAATGTTACCCGTCGGCTCCGCCAACTTGATCAAGTCGCGAGTGACCGTGTTGGTCGGCGCGTTTGTCTTTCTGTAATCCATTTTCGTCTTCTATTGATTAATTCGCTTAATAAACATCCGTGATACGTGCGTTCGCGTAATCGAAATACCGTTGGACTTCCTTCACGTACTTGCCCTCAGGATATTCGTTCATGTAGTTATAATACTCATCGACCACATCTCGGTATCGTCCTTGCAATTTCTCATCCACACTGACCAAGGCCAACTCATACCGCGAACGGATCATCAATATCATGAATTCCTCGCGATATTTCGTGTAAGGATAATTCTTGAGCGCGTTTTGCGCCGTGATGACACTCGACAAGTAGTTATTACCCATATAAGTTCCTAGATTGAAATAAAGTCGCGTGGCCAAAAGTTCCTTATAAGCCAGCTTCTCCTGAAGCTCGAACAGGATCTCCTGCGCTTGCGCCGCCCTTTCGCTCTGGGGGTAATATTCCATATATAACTGCAACTGCTCGATCGCCTCGTAAGTCTGGGTCTGATCCAACCGAGGATCCGGCGAATCAAGGTAAAGCCCATATCCGGAATAGAAACGTGCCAATTCCGTGAACTCTCCCCTCGGATAAGTGGTGTAATAAGTCTCGAAATACTGGGAAGCCGTCTGATAATCTTCTTGCCCGTAATAACTTTGAGCCAAAAGATACAATGACTCCTCCGCATAGGCTGTTCCCTTAAAGATCGTCACTAACTCATCCAGCAACGTCGCCGCCCTCGCGTATTTCTTCTCGTTGAAATACTTCTTAGCGTATGAGTATTTCAGCTCATAGTCCGTGCTTTTCAACACGTTGTTATACTCTCCACAGGAGGACAACAATCCAATCATCATCAAAAAAAAGACAACCTTTTTCATCCCGAAACTTTTAGTTCGCGAAATTAATACATTCATTCTTTAAACCCACCGCTTTTGAGTTTTTTAGTCTTCGCACACTCGTGTTTTTAAGTTTTTTTGAATCCCTAAAGACGATAAAGATCACTCGCGGCGATCAGCTCCAGCTTGTTTTCCCTCAAAACTTCTACGCAGCGCTCAATGTTATCCGGGCGAATAATCACGTTAGCGGCCTCTCCTTGCGAGAAGGCGTACATGTATTCCACGAAGATTCCCGCGTTGGTAATGATATCCATCGCTTTCGCTAAGGCGCCAGGCTGGTTCGGGCAGTGCAGGCAGACCACGTCTGTCACACTGACCGCATAGAGCCGTTCCCTCAAGACCTGGATCGCTTTCTCCGTATCCGAGACGATCAGCCGCAAGATCCCGAAATCCGAGTTCTCGGAAACGGTAAACGCCGACATGTTGACTCCCGCCTCTCCTAAGATCTTGGCCACTTCCGTGAAACGGCCTTTCTTATTCTCCAAAAAAATAGACAATTGTTTGATTAGCATAGTCGTAATTGTTTTTTAAGTTGATAATTATTCGAACTTGCGATGGTCGATCACGTGCTTTGCCTTGCCCATACTTCGCTCGATGCTCCGCGGCTCGACGATCTTGATGTCCGGTTGCAAACCGATCACGCTCTGCATCCGGTTGGTGATCTTCTGCTTCAAGGCGATCAGCTTGTTCATCTCGTCCGTATAATATTCCGGACGAACCTCCACTTGGATTTGGAACGTGTCGGTATTGTTCACGCGGTCCACCACGATCACGTAATGAGGCTCGAACTCTGGCAACTCGAGGATCACAGACTCCACTTGCGACGGGAAAACATTAACACCGCGAATGATCAACATATCATCGCTCCGGCCCATGATCCGGCTCATGCGCACCGCAGTACGTCCACAAGCGCACCGCTCGTAATTCAAGGATGTCAAATCGCGCGTACGATAACGAATCATCGGCATGCCCTCTTTCGTCAAAGTTGTGAATACCAGCTCGCCCATCTGCCCCGGTTCTACCGGCTCCAAGGTTACGGGGTCTACGATCTCGGGCAAGAAATGGTCTTCCCACAAGTGGGTCCCGTTCTGGTACTCACACTCGCCACCGACGCCCGGTCCGCAAATCTCGGTTAAGCCATAAATATCATACGCCTTAATATTCAACTTCTCTTCCAACTCTTTACGCATATTCTCCGTCCAAGGCTCCGCACCAAACGCACCGACCCGCAACTGGAATTCCTCCAAAGGAATCCCCAATTCCCGAATCGTCTCCGCCAAATAGAGCGCATAGGAAGGCGTACATGCGAGACCTTTTGCTCCAAAATCATGCATCAGCTGGATTTGCTTGCGGGTATTTCCACTACTCATCGGAATCACCGTTCCACCGATATTCTCGACTCCGCAATGGGCTCCCAGTCCTCCCGTAAATAGACCGTAGCCATAAGAGACTTGCACGGAGTCATTACGAGTCAAGCCATAAGCGGTCAAACAACGAGCGACCACCTCTGCCCAGATACCCAAATCGCGACGCGTATATCCCACCACGATCGGCTTGCCCGTCGTACCTGAAGACGCATGCAGGCGCACGATCTCCGACATTGGTACCGCCATTAGGCCAAAAGGATAGTTATCCCTCAAATCCTGCTTAACCGTAAACGGCAATTTCACGATATCATCCACCGACTGGATATCTTCGGGCACGACGCCCATCTCTTGCATTTTCTTCCGATAAAAAGGGGAATTGTGATAAACGTGCTCTACGACGCGCCGCAAGCGTATACTCTGTAACTTACGCATTTCCTCGCGCGACATGCACTCCATCGTTTCGTTCCAAATCATGGTATCTCTTCTTTTATTCTTTTTTATTAAATAGTTTACGGGGCAAACTTAATAAAAATCTTCAATTCCCGTACCGATCAATTAAAAAATTATTCCACCTTTCCAAAGAACGGAATGACTTCGCGGAAGTCTCACGTCAGTACGAAACCGTGCGCACTCGAGTACGGCAGGGAGCGCACTCTAGTACGATCAGCTCCGTACTAGAAGTACGACCCCATCTGTACTGGAGTGCTTCTCCCAACGTACTATCATGATACCCGGAGATTAGCCATGCTCCCATTCGAAGACAACCTCTTCACTCACTACTTCCCATTCATTACCAAAAGTGGTAAACTGGTATGGAACAACATCCGACGAGCGAGTGAGGGGTTGAACATCCTTGCCCAAACACTCCGGCGATAAGTACTTAAAGCGATCATATCGATATGTTGCTCGATCACGAATTTCTCAACTGCCAAAAGCAAGTCTCCGTCGCTCAAGACTGTATAATCAATATCCGCTTCCGGGTATTGCTTTTGAAAATATTCCCGAACACCTGTTAGCCGGATCTCGTTCCACTCGTCGTGACTGGTCGAGATGTTAAACAAATGGATCTTCACACCCTTCAAATCCTTGATCAAAGTCATGAACTCGTCAAAAGCCACCAGATCCCGCTGGCGGAAAGAAGTCGCGAAGGCCAAATTCTTGACTGCACGCAAGTCGTTGAAAGGCACGTCTTCTGGAATCGCCAAGACGGGTATCCGGTTCACGTCGATCACCTCGCCCGTGACGCTACCGATCAAGTCTGAGTCTTTGCGGCTCTTACCCCGCGTACCCATTACGATGAGCGAAGGCCGGCACTCCTTGCTATAAACCAAGATCTCCTCCTCGGGCAAACCTTCGCGTAAAACACACTCATACTTCATCTTCGGAAGTTTTCCAGCGGCCATCCGCTCATCCAAGTATTCACGGATATCATTCATATCCGCCTGTACCCGCTCTTGTAAATGACGCACAGACTCCTCCTCATTGATCTGATAAGCCATCGTATCCCCCAACGGGATCGCCGACGGGAAGTAGGGAGTGAAGTAAACATGCAAAAGAGTCACTTTCGCACCGACCAATGCAGCGTAATTAAGGCCTAACTCACAGGCCTTAATAGAGTAATCAGAGAAATCGATAGGGATAAGCACCAACTTCTCCCGCTGTTTCCGCTTCTCTTCTGGGGCCGGTTCCTCCTTCCACTTATTGTCCTCGATGACTCGCAAGGCATGAGGAAGATCGCTCTCTTTGATCCGCACTCGCACCCCCGCAGATATGACAGGTTGTATCTGATTGACATTGTGGATATAAACCTCTATTCCTTCCGTTTCCAAGATGGTCTTCAAGATTTGGGCTTTCTCGAACGTGTGAATAGCCAAAGTCACTAATTTATCTTCCATACCGACTGATTTTTAAGATTAAACATCCTTATTATTAAAGAGCAAGAAATAAAAAAATCCCAACGCATATGAGACACATGCACTTGGGATTCTTTTCAAGAAAAATGTTCTTTCGATTCCTACGCCTGAGGTGCCTCAGATTCGCCTTGAGTCTCCCCGAGAATCTGAAGAGCACGATTCAGGATTGTCGTATCATCCAATACCACCAAACCACCATCGGGTCCTGGCTCGATATGGATACCGCAACTGTTGCCTTCCTTAAAGTTTTGTCCCCCAAAATAGTTACGGACAGTTTCTACAGAAATGCCCAGCTCATCAGCGATGCGATGAGAACTCCCATCAGGCAGACTGTCTTTAATTCTTCTCAATTCATTAAATGAAATCGTTTTTGTCATGGCTTTATTATTTTAATAAGGTTAATACTTTTGTTTATTTTGATGGCACTAACTTAGACATTATATTTGGATCACGCAAATAAAACAGAAGAAATAATTCAAAAAAGGATATGCTTTACGACATATCTTTTACAACTATTTCATTTTAAAAAAGTTATCAACAACGGATTCAATACAATCACTGCAATCAGCGTCACCCAAATAGCCTCGCTAATCCATTTTTTCCGCACGGAAGGAAATTTTGGATGCGATTCCGAACCCGGAAAGAACCGATTCCCTATATATATATATAATAGGTAAACCACTCCACCAAAAAAAAGACCCAACAAGGCGCCCGGCACGATATCGCTCACAAAATGCACGCCCAAATAAATTCGCGAATAAGAAACGACCACCGCCCATACGAAAATAGTCCACGAGAAAAGGCGATCCCGAAAAAGTAAACTCATGAACATCGCAAAACCAAAAGCGTTGGCCGCATGGCTAGAGATGAACCCATACAACCCACCCCGATAATCAAAAACTGTCTTGACCTGATCCATAAAATCGGGATGATGCGTCGGACGGAAGCGAGTAAAGAAAGGCTTACATACGTGCGAAGCGAACTGATCGCAAAGCGTAATGACCAAAACGATCATCAACAACACCAAAAGCGACTCCCTCCAATCCCGCTTATAAAACAACAAGAAAATAATGAACGCAGCCACGGGAACCCAGATCAACTTACCGGAATAGATCCACATCACACGATCCAACCAAGCATAGTCACTCCCATTCAACGCAAAAAAGACGCCGCGTTCCCAGACCAGCCACTGTTCAAGCATAAGCGATTAAATCTTTTGAATGTCTTTACTCAGCATCCAGCCTACATTCCCATCCGCCAAGACAATCTCGCTCCATTCACCTAACGTACTTTTGACAATAGCTCGATTCCGATTCACCATCTTATCCTTTTGATTACCCGCGAAAATATTCGAAATGATCATCAGCGCTAAAAGGCATAACCCACAATAAAAACCAATCTTTTTCAACCGAATCCAACGCGAAAAAAAGAAAAGCACTAAGCAACCAATAAAGAAGATAAAGCAAACAACTCCCAGCTTTGCCCACGAATTGGATGAACCTAAATCCTGGATCGCGTGAAACCATCTTGCCAAAAAGAACTCACCCAATGGCTCAATCTTATCCGTTGTCTGCTGGCGAACCAATTCTAAATTAAAGCGAGCGTCGGTATCTCCCGGGTTCAACAGGAGACAACGCTCATAGTTTAAGATTGCCGGGGCCACTTTTCCCGCTTTATAATAAGCGTTTCCCAAATTGTAATAAACATTCGCGCTCTCACCATATTCGCCCAAGACCGACTCATAAAGCTCAATGGCCTTGGTATAGTCCTCTTGGCTGTAAGCGTTCTCCGCCTCTTTTAAGGTCGTTTCTTGGGCAAAAGTCGATAAAACCAACGTCAAAGCAACGACCACCAACCCCACTTTCCGGAATAATGCTATCGTTCTCATACCATTCATTTCTTAATTGTATTCTCCATTTTCTCAATCGCGTCGACCGTCTGCCGATACAACTTATCCATCGCGTCCGTCTCCGCCGAAGGCGCGTAACGAGCAAACTCACAGGTATTCAAAATATCCATAAACTCACTAATCAAGTTCTCGGAAACACCATATTTCGCCAATTCCGCCTCCACGTTATCTTTCGTAAGATTCGCTTGTGGAATATTCAGCTTATCGCTCAAATATCCCCATAAGGCCCGCAAAGTCTCTTCATAGAAAGCTTCCCGCTTATTCTCTGCCATTAACTTACCGGCAATCTTCAAACGCTTCGCCGCAACCTTGTTGGCCCGACGGGTACGAACAAGGGCGATATTCGCGTTCTCTTTCACTTGCTTTCTATAAATAATAAAGAAAACGATAAAGAGAAGAGCCGGAATCGCATACCAAAGAATATTCGCTAAAGAGCCATAGAACAAATTGTCTGTCTCCACAAAGCGGAAATTACCCGTTTTCAGATAACGTACGTCTTGTCCTAAGTATTTGACACTTTCTTTGTTATTGAAGTTAGAAACGACCGGAGTAGAAGCGCTTCCTTCCTCACCCGGTTCAACTTCCAGCGTATAAGCGTCACTTTTTAGAGTCTTATAAGAGCCCGATTTAATATCGAAATAAGAAAACTCAATTGGAGGAATCTCAAACGAACCTGCATAACGAGGAATAGCCATATACTCAATCGTTTTCGATCCACTAACACCTGCAGTCGTCGTCTTGATGTCTGTTTCCACCTTTGGATCATAGATATCAAAATCGTTCGGGAATTTCACTTCCGGATTCTTAAGCAAACGAATATTGCCATTACCATTCAATGTGACTTTAATCGTTATAGCCTCGTTAGCCTTCAATTTATTCGCGCTAATCTCTGAGTTCATTGAGAATGTTCCCACGCCACCCGAGAATGAAGCAGACTTACCGCTTGGCAAAGGCTTCACGTCAATCGTAACCGGTCCTGTAGTCAAGACTTTATTGATATCGCGATAAGAATCAAAGAAATCATCAAACAAACTTCCTGTCCGTTGTTGCATCCGCACACGAACTAACGCATCATAACGGCCGGAGCCTATCGTGATCTTCCCCGAACGTTGCGGATAAAGCAAGACTTGCCGCATAACGACCGATTGATAATTTCGCCCCCGATAATTTTCAAGTGTTAATTGCTTCTGCTGAGGTAACTCAATCTCTTGTACCAAAAAGCCCTCAAATTCCGGATATTTCAGGTTGGTTATTTGGAAGCTGACCAACGAGTAAACTTTAAACGTAACCAAGAGGCATTCCTGTTCATAAACCGAACGTTTGGAAACATCCATCGTGACAAAAAGCTGATCATTGGAAATCTGGCCACTCGCGATCGCGTCTCCCGCTTCTTCTTTACCAGCCTCATCTGCCGGGAGCACTTTGACCGTTACGGTATTCGACGTATAATTAGCGCCATTCACTTTTACGGTCGCCGCCGGAATCGTAAAAGTTCCTTCCTTTTTAGGCATCAAGATATAAGTGAAACTCACTGTCGTCTCGCTCCGGCTCTGCCCATTCACCCACGTACTACTATAAGACGTTGATTGAGATGGCCCCATCAAAACCTCGAAATCGGGTATGGTTGGAATCCGGATGTCACGTCCTTCAGCATTGACCGTGAATGTCAAGCGGAATTGTTCGCCCATCACAACCGCCTCGGGAGCGCTCGCCTTAAATGTCACGTCCGCCGCCTGAAGAGTTCCCACGGCTAATATCCATACAAACAAGAAAAATAATTTCCTCATCGTTCTCTCTTTTTATTTCCTTATTATAAATTCATCATTCCTAATTCATTCAACTTTTCCTTCCTAGAAAAGCCTCCTTCCGTGAATTACCATTCTTTCTCAACCCGACGCCGCTGAGAATGTTGTTGTTGTGCCTTCTTCACCTTCTCTTGCGTGTCCTTCTCATCTTGCAAGAACGCATCCAAAATTTGCTGCGCATTATCTTTACTCATCTGCTCATTGGACTGGGGCTGCTGTTGTGTCTGGTTTTGCTCCTGATCTTGAGGCTGTTGCTGTTGTTGCTGATCTTGATTTTGTTCTTGATTCTCCTTCTGATCCTCATTTTGCTGATCCTGACTTTGATCTTGACTTTGTTGGTCACTCAATAATTTTTGAGCCAAAGCCAAGTTATATCTAGTTTCATCATCAGAAGGATTCAAACGCAACGACTGCTTATAGGCTTCCACACTTTGGACATAATCCTGCCCCCGCATGAAAATATTGCCCATATTATGATAAACAGAAGCCAAGCGACTACGTCCTTCGGGTGTTTCCATCATTTTCTCAGCCTGCCCTATCGCCTGCTGGTATTGCCTAGCCGCTTCCGGGAGTTTGTCTTGCCGATAAAGAGCATTTCCCAAATTATAAGTTCCTTCTACGGAACGAGGATTTACCTCCAAACTTTTCCGATAAGCGATCTCAGACTCTGTATATTTCTCACTTTCATATAATTTATTACCCTCTCGAACATTTTTACGTTCCGCTTTCTGCGCAAACATCGACGTGGTACACAAAAGGCCCGTGGCGGCACTTAGTATAAATAAAAATCTCGATCTCATTTTCGCTTCTCTATCAAAACAATTTTACTTTCTTAAAGATCCTATTCCGTCGATCCATCGTAAAGAATTCGATCAATAAGAGGAAAAGAGCGATCCATGCAAAAATCTGAAATTGCTCATCATATTCCGAATAAACCTTACTCTCCAATTCCGACTTATCCATCTTGTCGATTTCACGTTCCAAAGCCCGTTGAGCGGCATTGGTATTGTCCGCTCGTACATAAAGACCACTTCCCGCAGCCGCGATCTCCTGGCACATTTGTTCATTCAATTTAGTGATGACTACGTTGCCCGCATTGTCTCGCATATAGTCACTGCTTCCTCCAACAGGAATTGGCGCGCCTTGAGGCTCCCCCATACCAACAATGTTAACATGGATTCCTTTCTCCGCAGCCGCTTGAGCGGCACTTACGGCATCGTCCTCGTGGTTCTCCCCATCAGTTATCAGGATAATTGTCTTATCCGACGATTCATCAGGCGTGAATGAACGCATCGCTAAATTAATTGCCGCCCCAATCGCCGTTCCTTGAGTTGAAACCATTGAAGGATCAATAGACGAGAGGAACATCTTTGCGGAAATGTAATCTGATGTAATCGGTAATTGCGTAAAAGCTTCACCCGCAAAAACGATCAATCCCACCTTGTCGTCGGTAAAGCCATCCGTCAACCGGGACAAGATGGATTTTGCCTTATCCAAACGATTGGGCGAGACATCTTCAGCCAACATCGAATTTGAAACATCAAGACAAACCATAATCTCTACCCCTTGCCGCTTGACCGTCTCCAACTTCGAACCAAACTGAGGCCCCGCAATCACAATGATTACCATCGCAATCGCCCCAAATGTCAACCAGAATTTCAAATTCTGTCGCTTATAGGATACGTCAGGCATCAATTCTTTCATCAATAAGAGATTGCCATATCGCTTGATCGCTTTTCTCTTCCGAATAATCGTATAAATATAAAACACGATCAACACCGGCAAGATCAAAAGCAAATATAAAAATTCCGGATGCTCAAAACGAAACATAATCCTTACTCCTTATTTATGGTATATTCCTCAATATCGTATTCCTTAATAATACTTCTACCAGCAACAAAGCGAAGACCCAGAAAGCCCATATCATATACTCCTCCTGCTTTTTGCTAAACTCTTGGACGCTAATCTTCGTTTTCTCCATCTGGTCGATTTCCGAATAGATCTCCTTTAAGCTCGCGTTATCTGTCGCCCGGAAATATTGTCCTCCCGTTGTCGCGGCAATTTGACGCAAGGTCGGCTCATCAATATCAACAGGTATGTTATGATATTGGATTCCAAAAGCCGTTTGGAATGGATAGGGTGCCTCCCCTTTCGTCCCGACTCCAATCGTATAAACCCGGATACCGAAAGTTTTCGCGATTTCGGCTGCCGTTACCGGCGCGATCTCACCCGCATTATTCGAGCCATCCGTCAACAAAATAATCACTTTCGACTTCGCATGACTGTCTTTTATCCGACTCACCGCATTCGCCAAACCTAAACCGATCGCCGTTCCATCCTCAATCATGCCACTCTGGATGTCCTTAAAAAGATTTAGCAAGACTGTATGATCTGTTGTTAAAGGACACTGCGTGAAGCTTTCCGCGGAAAAGACGACCAAACCTATATTATCGTTAGGACGTCCATTAATAAAAGATGCAGCCACGTCTTTTGCTGCCTCCAAGCGGTTCGGCTTCAAATCTTGCGCTAACATACTACCCGATATATCCATCGCCAACATGATATCGATACCTTCCGTTGAAGAACTAGACCAATTATCAGTCGATTGGGGACGAGCCAAAGCTACGATCAACAAAGCGACCGCCAAAATACGCAATACGAAAGGCACATGCCGCAAATAAACCAATAAAGAAGTCTTCCCTTCCATCTTGAATGGGGCTGACGAAGAAACTCTCAGGCTGGCCTGACTCTTGCGAAGCTTGTAGATATAAGCTCCGACCATTGGAATCAGGATCAACAAAAGATCTAAGTAATTCGGATTCGCGAAAATCATTTCTCACTCCTTTCTTTATTTACGGTAATCTCCGCCGATTTGTCTGACGAAAGAACTGTAGGCTTCTCTCCTTCCGAGTCTGTGGCTGGCTTCTCCACCACCTTGGTTTGGTTCACGAAAAGGTAAGCGTTCATCAAACTCAAGTCATTCTCATCCGGCAGGGGCACTAGCTTAGCGAACTTTACGAAGTCGGAAAGGGAAAGAATCTGCGATAGGTTATTGTAAACACTCTCTGCTTCCGTGTTCTTGTTGATCGCATCCAAGATCTCCCCGGAAGTCATCTCCATCGCGTTGATACCGAACCGCCCCACCAAGTAACGACGCAACGTATCCGTAATCTGAGTATAATATTCTTTGTTTCGTCCTTGCTGCCAAATCTTCGTCGCCTTGATCTCGTCAAGTTCCTTGATGGCTTGCTCATGAGGAGGCAACTGTGGCTCAGGCTTCTTGAATGGGATCAGGGACTTCCGCTCACGACGACGCTTGAGGATATACCATATTAAAACAGCTAATAACAAGGCGAACAAGATCCCCAAAAGAATAGGATAATAATCCGTCCATACGAAAGGAGGATCCCACACTTGCTTAATATCGAAAAACTCGTTCGGTCGATCCGTATTCACCGGGATCGTGGAGACCTTCAAGGCGACCTGATTAGAAGCGATCGTGTCTCCTCCATCCGCAACCAAAACAGGAGGCAACAAATACAAGGAAGAATCGAAGGAAGTGATCAAAAGATCTTGTTTGATTACCAGCCGATCATTCTCGATCAAGGTCGAGTCAGGTTTGGAAACTTCAAGCAACTCCACTCCCCGCATCAGGGTATCTCGCGGGATTAAGACTTGGACTGGCTGGTTTTTATCTGTCGTCACCGTCAAACGCAAAGTTGTTTGTTCCCCAATCAAGATCGCCGCCGAGTCGATCGCCACGTCAATCAATGTCCGCTGGGCAACCAGCCGCCCTTCCGGAAGGCTACACAAGATCATCAACACCAAGAGCCAAAACCTTTTTCTCATCAATTTCATCTACGCTTTTATATTTCGTTTGTCAAACAAAGCAATCAACGCTTTCACATAGTCGTCTTCCGTCCGGATAGAGACTGAATCCACACGGCATTTTTTGAAGGCGTCATCCATTGCCGCCTGCCGTGTCTCCCACCAAGTTCTATATGCTGCCCGGACACTAGCCGATGAGCTGTTGATCCATCGTTCCTCGCCCGTCTCAGCATCTTTCACTTTCAAAAGGCCGACAGAAGGAAGCTCCGTTTCGCGAGTGTCATAGACTTGGATCGCCACCAAGTCGTGCTTTCGACTGGCCACGGTCAAGGCGTCCTTATAGCTTCCTTTATCATCCATGAAGTCGGAGATCAAGAAGGCGGTGCAGCGTTTCTTGATGGCGTTGGTCAGGTATTCGAGCACTACGCTGATGTCGGTCTGTCTTTCCTCTGGTTGGAAATCAATCAATTCGCGGATGATGTAAAGGATATGCTTTTTCCCTTTTTGGGGCGGGATGAATTTCTCCACTTGATTGGAGAAGAAAATCACGCCGATCTTATCGTTGTTCTGGATCGCCGAATAGGCCAGCGTCGCGGCGATCTCGGTAATGACCTCTTTCTTCATCACGTTGACCGTCCCGAAATCCCGGCTGCCCGAAACGTCGATCAGCAGCATAACCGTCAGCTCGCGCTCTTCCTCGAACACCTTGACGTAAGGCCGGGCGTAACGGGCCGTCACGTTCCAGTCGATGTCGCGGATATCGTCGCCATACTGATACTCCCGGACCTCGCTGAAGGCCATACCCCGTCCTTTGAAGGCCGAGTGATATTGCCCCGCGAAGATGTTACGGGAGAGACCACGGGTCTTGATCTCGATCTGCCGGACTTTTTTCAGAAGTTCACTCGTCTCCATCCTTCTTAGGGCACTTCCACTTTATTCAGGATCTCACTGATCACCTCTTCGGAGGTCAAGTTGTTGGCCTCGGCTTCGTAGCTCAAGCCGATGCGGTGGCGCATCACATCATGACAGACAGCCCGGATGTCCTCGGGGATCACGTAGCCACGGCGCTTGATGAAGGCGTAGGCGCGGGCCGCCAAGGCAAGGTTGATCGAGGCGCGCGGCGAGGCGCCGAACGCGATCATGTTACGCAAGTTGTCCAACCCATGCTCAGCCGGATAGCGGGTGGCGAACACGATGTCGACAATGTAACGCTCGATCTTCTCATCCAAATAGACTTCGCGGACCACCTTGCGGGCCTCAAGAATCTCTTCTTTTGTCAAAACCGGTTTGACTTCGACCCTCTCCCCGCTAATGTTCTGCCGGATGATCTGCTTCTCCTCTTCTTTCTTCGGGTAATTGATGATAACTTTCAGCATGAAACGGTCCACTTGCGCCTCGGGCAACGGATAGGTTCCCTCTTGCTCAATGGGGTTTTGCGTGGCCATGACCAAGAAAGGCTCGGGCAGCTTGAAGGTACGCTCGCTGATCGTCACCTGGCGTTCCTGCATGGCCTCAAGCAAGGCACTCTGCACCTTCGCCGGGGCCCGGTTGATCTCGTCAGCCAAGACGAAATTGGCGAAGATCGGACCTTGCTTCACCTGAAACTCCTCGCTCTTCTGGCTATAGATCATGGTACCGATCACGTCCGCCGGAAGAAGGTCGGGCGTAAATTGAATACGGCTGTATTGGGCGTCGATCAGGGAGGCCAGCGTTTTTATCGCCAGCGTCTTCGCCAGTCCGGGGACACCTTCCAGGAGGATATGCCCGTCCGACAGCAAACTAATCAACAACGATTCCACCAAATGCTTTTGTCCGACGATCACTTGGTCCATCCCCATCGTGATCATGTTCACGAACGAGCTTTTGCTCTCGATCCGCGCGTTCAGCTCGCGGATATCCACTGATTGACTCATATCTTTCTTATACTTGTTTTGTTGTTTTCCTTATTGAATCGCGCAAAATTAGCCAGGATGCCGCCCTCGCTTCTACTTTTCCTGGTTAAATTATTCTAACCTATCGAGGGATTAAGCCTTGTTTATACTTCTGAACATCCTTCCAAGCGCTTGCTGACAGCGAGACCTTGAGCGGGGTGAACTCAAGACCTTGATCAAGGTGGATTCACGGCCATTCCTCACTTAGATGTCTGACTCATAAGAATCTCAGTCTGCCGCTCGGCCGCACGGGCCCGCGATTCGGAACTCTTCGGGTCGATGCCGTAGAGCTTGGGGGGCGGCAGGCGGAGGACAGTCCCGATGGGGATATCGTTCGGGTCAGATACGCGGTCGCGGTTGAAGTCAAAGATGTAGACCCAGAAGAGCTTATGGCCGTAATGGGCGAGCGAGATGGCCGTCAGCCGGTCGCCACGGCGGATCGTCACCGAGTCGATTGGCGCGGGCGACTGCGTGAGCGTGTCCGCAGGCTCCGCCGTAGGGAGCTCTTGGGAAGGAGGCTCCCAATCCCATGGGAACTGCTCAAGCGGCTCGGATGGCTCGGGCTGTCTCATCCAAAAGAAAGCCCCCACCACGAGGGCCGCCAAACTTGCCAGCGTCCAAGGAATCCACCCCGCCTTGACCGGCGCGGGGGGTTGTTCCTCAAAGTGTTCCGCCTCAGCAAGGGGTGCCGCGGGTTCGAGGGGAATCTCGCGGTCGGGCATCAACTCCTCGACGGAGGCCTCGTCGTCCGCTTCTTCGGAATCTACCTCCTCGGGGGTCTGGGAGAAGTCGACGCCCTCGGCCACCTCGACGGTCTCAAAAATTGAGAAGGGCTTGTTTACTTGGTCGCGCAGTTCCTTGTCGGGTTGGAAAACGAATTTATAATGAGCCGGGATAAGGAAGCGCTCGCCGGTCTGGACATGAACGCTCTCGCGCCCCTCGACAGTGACGAGCTTGAAAGTGCCGATCCCCCGGACGCGGACCAGCTTGTCGCGACACACGCCCTCGACGACCAATGCGGCGAAGGCTTTGAGGAAAGCCTCGACCTCACGCCGATCCTTGCCCGCGGCGTATTGGGCGATCAGCTCGGCCAGTTCCGTGATGTTCATTCGTTCATTCATGTTCGCCCAACTCCTTCAATTTGGATTTCAAGGTCATGCCGGGCTTGAAGACGGGCACGAGCTTCGGTGGGACGAGGTAGCGCTTGCCGCTAGCGGGGTTGACGACAACCCGCTCCATTTTCTTCTTCGCCTCAAACTGGCCGAAGCCGTGGAGGTAGACCGCGTCGTTGTCTACCAAGCGGGAGCCCAGCACGGAGCCGAACGTCGCCACGAGGTCCGTCACCTCTTGGGGTGTCCATCCCAGCCGTTCGGCCAGCTCCGTGATAAATTCCTTGTTTTTCATGCGTGGGCTAGATATAAATGAGGTGGGCTAGATGATCTCGCCATAGAGATCGAACGCTTGGGCGTCGGTCACCTTGGCCTCGTAGAAATGGCCTATCCGCAGCGGGCGAGCCTTCGGGATGAGCATCTCGGGGTCGACCTCGGGAGAGTCGAATTGGGTGCGCCCGACATAGAAATCCGCCTCCTCCCGGTCGATGACGACTTGGAAGCGTTGCCCCACCTTCGCCTCGTTCAATTCGGTCGAGATCTTCTCTTGAAGGCGCATGAGGCGGTCGAGGCGGGCTTGCTTCGTGTCCTCGGGCACGTCGTCGGTGTAATGCTTATAAGCGTAAGTTCCCTCCTCGTGGCTGTAGGCGAAGGCGCCCATGCGCTCGAAGCGGGCTCGCCGCGTGAAGTCGAGCAGCTGGCGGAAGTCCTCGTCCGTTTCGCCCGGATGACCGACCATGAGGGTGGTTCTCAAATGTATTCCCGGGACCTCCTCGCGCATCCTGTCGATGAGGGCGTAGGTCTCCTCGCTCGTGATGTGGCGCCGCATGAGGGTCAGCATGTGGTCGCTGATGTGCTGGAGGGCGATATCAAGGTATTTGCAGACGTTCTCCCTCTCCCGCATGACGCGGAGCAGATCGTAGGGGAAATGGGTGGGGTAAGCGTAGTGCAGGCGGATCCACGCTACGCCGGGGATGTCGGCGAGGCGTTCCACCAACTCCGGCAGGGCGAAGCGGCGGTAGAGGTCAAAGCCATAGTAAGTCAAGTCTTGGGCGATCACCTGGAACTCGTGTACGCCCTTCGCGACCAGCGCCTCGACCTCGCGGACCAGCTCCTCCATGGGCCGTGAGCGGTAATGCCCCGTGATGATCGGGATGGAGCAGTAAGAGCAAGCGCGGTCGCAACCCTCGCCGATCTTCAGGTAAGCGTAATGGCCGGGAGTGGTCAGCACCCGGTCGTGGGCCAGCTCCTCGTGATAGGCTTTCCCCAAATCCGTGATCAGCTCGTTCCAATTGAACTTACCGTAGAAGCGGTCTACCTCGGGAAGCTCCGCCGTCAGGTCGGCCAGGAAGCGTTCGGAGAGGCATCCCATGACAAAGAGCTTCCCGACGCGTCCCCGTCGTTTCTGCTCGCCCAGCTCCAGGATCATGTTGATCGATTCCTCCTGGGCGTCGCCGATGAAGCCACAGGTATTGACGACCACGATCTCCCCATTGATCTCGTGCGGATCGTGCGCCACCTCATAGCCATTGGCGGCGAACTGGCGCATCAGCCGCTCCGAGTCGACCAGGTTTTTCGAGCAGCCCAGCGTGATGATATCTACCTTGTTCTTCTTCATAAACAGAGCGCGGACAAGCTTATTCCCCAAACAACGAATCGACGAACGCCCGGCGGTTGAAGAGTTGCAAATCTTCCATGCCCTCCCCCAAGCCGATATATTTCACGGGGATACGGAACTGGTCGGAGATGCCGATCACCACGCCACCCTTCGCGGTCCCGTCGAGTTTCGTGACGGCCAAGGCGTTGACCTCGGTCGCGGCCGTGAATTGCTTGGCCTGCTCGAAAGCGTTCTGCCCGGTGGAGCCGTCGAGCACGAGGAGGATCTCATGCGGCGCCTCGGGGATGACTTTCTTCATCACGTTCTTGATCTTCGTCAGCTCGTTCATCAAGTTGATCTTGTTGTGCAGGCGGCCCGCCGTGTCGATGATCACCACGTCGGCCCCGTTGGCCTTGGCGGAGCTCAAGGTATCGAAGGCGACGGAGGCGGGATCGGAGCCCATCTTCTGCTTGATGACCGGGACGCCCACCCGTTCGCCCCAGATGACCAGCTGCTCGACCGCGGCGGCCCGGAACGTGTCGGCGGCACCCAGGTAGACGGACTTCCCGGCCTTCTTGAACTGGTAGGCCAGCTTGCCGATCGTCGTCGTCTTGCCCACGCCATTCACGCCCACGACCATGATGACGTAAGGCCGCTTATCCAGCGGCGCGTCGAAGCCCTCGCCATCTTCCGTGTTGTTCTCGGTCAATAGGTTGGCGATCTCCTCGCGCAAGAGGGCGGTCAGTTCCTGGGTCGTCACGTACTTGTCGCGGGCGACGCGCTTCTCGATGCGCTCGATGATCTTCAAGGTCGTCTCGACCCCCACGTCGGAGGTGATCAAGACCTCCTCCAAGTTGTCCAACACCTCGTCGTCGACCTTGCTCTTGCCGGCGATCGCCCGGGTGATCTTGGTGAAGACGTTCTGCTTGGTCTTCGACAAGCCTTTATCGAGCGTCTCCTTCTTCTCCTTCGTGAAAAAATTAAAAAAACCCATATGCTATCTCATTTAATCCATTCTGTTCTTATAATCCTCATAACCGAACTCGCGGAACATCACCAGCCGGTCGTCGGCGCTCCACATCGCCAGCGAGGGATGGGGGATGCCGTTGAACATCGTCGTCTTCACGATGGTGTAGTGGATCATGTCCTCGAAGATCAGCCGGTCGCCCACGGCCAGCGGGCGGTCGAACGACCAGTCGCCCATATAGTCGCCGCTCAAGCAGCTGTTCCCGCCGATCCGGTACGTCGGCTTGCCCGCCACCGCGTCGCTCGCGCCCCGGATCGCCGGCTTGTAGGGCATCTCCAGGCAGTCGGGCATGTGGCACGTGAACGAGGCGTCGATAATGGCCGTCCGGATGCCATGGTTTTCCACGATGTCGACGACCGTCGCCAGCAGGAAGCCCGTGCGCCAAGCGAAGGCGCTCCCCGGCTCCAGGATCACCTCCAGGTTCGGGTGCCGCTCGCGGAAGGCGCGCAGCAGGCGGACGAGGTGCGCCGTGTCGTAGCCCTCGCGGGTCATCAGGTGCCCGCCGCCCATATTCACCCATTTCAACCGGGGCAAGTAGCGGCCGAAGCGTTCCTCGAACACCGCCAGCGTTTTTTCCAAGTCGTAAGAAGATGATTCGCAAAGCGTATGGAAATGCAACCCCTCGACGCCCTCCGGCAGGCGGTCGCCCAGCTGGTCGCGGACGACACCCATCCGCGAGCCTGGCGCGCAAGGGTTGTAGAGCGCCGTCGCCACGTCCGAATACTCCGGGTTCACCCGCAGCCCGCACGAGACGGCGTGCCCCGCCCCGGCCCGCGCCATCGGGTAGAAACGCTCGAACTGGGTCAGCGAGTTGAAGGTGATATGGCTACTGTAACGCGTGATCTCCGGGAAATCCGCCTCCGTATAAGCCGGCGAGTAGGTGTGCGCCAGGCTCCCCATTTCCTCGTAGGCCAAGCGGGCCTCGAACTTCGAGCTGGCGGTCGAATAAGGGATATACTCGCGGACGATCGGGAAGGCTTTCCAGAGGGCGAAGGCTTTAAACGCCAAAATAATATTCACGCCCGCCTCTTCCTTCACACGCTTGATCAGCGCGAGGTTCTTCCGCAGCAGGCGCTCTTCCATCACGTAGCAGGGGGATGGTATCTTTTCGTAGTCTATCATCTATTTTCCAATAAATTATGGCGCAAATATACACATTTATCAATAAATAAGGCGGAGCGGGGCCTAGAAAAAGATCTTTTTCTACCCGCCGATCACGATCGACAGCTTCAAAAAGATCTTTTTCTACTCGCCGATCACGATCGACAGCTTCAAAAAGATCTTTTTCTACTCGCCGATCACGATCGACAGCCCCAAAAAGATCTTTTTCTACTCGCCGATCACGATCGACAGCTTCAAAAAGATCTTTTTCTACCCGTCGATCGTGATCGACAGCTTCCCAAACTGGTTTTTCTACCCGTCGATCGCGATCGACAGCTTCCCAAACTGGTTTTTCTACCCGTCGATCGCGATCGACAGCTTCCCAAACTGGTTTTTCTACTCGCCGATCGCGATCGACGGCTCGCCAAACTGGTTTTTCTACTCGCCGATCGCGATCGACGGCTCGCCAAACTGGTTTTTCTACCCGTCGATCGCTGTTTCTCAATCCAATACCGTAATCTTGGCGTATTTCAGGAGAAGCTGCTTCAGGCCCACGCTCTGGAAGTCGACGCGAGCCTTGGCGTTGCCCCCCTCCCCCTCGACGGAGAGCACGCGGCCTTCCCCAAAACGCTCGTGACGGATCCGGGCGCCGACGCGCAAGGCCCCGACCGGAGCGCCGGATGACGCGGGCGCCACCTTGGAAGCGGCCTTTTCCACGCGGGTCAGGCGGCGCGGGGCGGTGGGTTCTTCCTTGGGCTTGAAAAGCGAGTCGCTCCACGTGGGGCGGGGTTGGGCGAAAGGCGTGGAGAAAGCCCGGCGGGGTTCCTCTTGGGGCGATGGGGCGCCGGCGGTGCCTTTCACCTCCAGATAGCGGACGTCGATGTCTTTCAGGAAACGGCTGGGCGAGCAGAGGTCGGTCTTCCCGTTCCGGTAGCGGCTCTTGGCGTAGCTCAGGAAGCAACGCTCCTCCGCCCGGGTGATGGCCACGTAGAAAAGGCGACGCTCCTCCTCGACCGCCCGCGGGCTGTCTTTCGAGAGGCGCGAGGGGAAGAGGTCTTCCTCCAGGCCGACCACGAAGACGACGGGGAACTCCAGCCCCTTGGCGGCGTGGACGGTCATGAGCGTCACCTTGTCGGCGTTCTCGTCCTTGTCGTTGTCCTGATCGGTCAATAAAGAGACCTCGGCCAGGAAATCGGCCAGCGCCACCCGCTCGTCGCCCTCCTCGCGGCGGATGTCGCAAAACTCGGCGATGCTGTTGAGGAGCTCTTGCAAGTTTTCCTGTCGGCTGACGCCCTCGACGGACGTGTCGTCGAAGATGGCCCGCACGAGGCCGGTCTCTTTCACCACCCTCGGCGCCAGCTCGTCGGCCGGCAACGTGTCGACTTGGGCGCGGAGGCCCTCGATCAGCTCGCGAAAGGCGGCGAGTTTCTTCAACGTGCCCCCATTGACGGGCAAGCCATATTCATCGGGCGCGCCGAGCACTTCCCAAAGGCTCACGCTCCGCTCGTCGGCCGTGGCGGAGAGTTTCGCGACCGTCGTCTCGCCGATGCCGCGGGTGGGGTAATTGATGACCCGCTTCAAGGCCTCCTCGTCGCGGGGGTTGACCAGGAGGCGGTAGTAAGCGATGACGTCTTTCACCTCCTTGCGTTGGAAAAACGAGAGGCCGCCATATATTTTATAAGGAATGCCCCGCTTGCGCAAAGCCTCCTCGAGGACGCGCGACTGGGCGTTCGTCCGGTAAAGGATGGCGAAATCCGCGTACCCCCCGCGGGCCGAGCGCCGGTTGAGGTCCGCGATCCGCCCCGCCACGGCATAAGCCTCCTCGTAGTCGGAATACGTAGAGATGACCTCCAGCGGGGCGCCCAGCTCGCGTTCCGAGAAGACGACCTTGTGGATCTGCCTCGTATTCTTGTCGATCAAGCTGTTGGCGGCGTTCACGATGTTTTGGGTCGAACGGTAATTCCGCTCCAGCTTGAAGAGTCGGCAGCCGGGGTAGAGCGCGCGAAACTGGAGGATATTGTCAATGTCGGCTCCGCGGAAGGAATAGATGCTCTGGGCGTCGTCGCCCACGACACAGATCCGCTGGCGCTTCTCGCACAGCCGGCGGACGATCTGGTGCTGGGCGTAATTCGTGTCCTGGTACTCATCGACCAAGACATACGCGAAGCGCTCTTGATATTGGGCCAAGACCTCGGGGAAATTCCGGAAGAGGCGTTCCGTCTGAAGAAGCAAATCATCGAAATCCATCGCCCCCGCCTGGAAGCAACGGTTCTGGTAGCGAAGGTAGATCTCGTGGATCATCGGCAGGCGGGCCTGGGCGTCGGCCTCCATGAGGGCGGCGTCGCGGCGATAGCCCTCGGCGGTGATCAGCGCGTTCTTGGCGTTCGAGATACGACCCTGTACGACCCCCACGCGATACGTCTTCTCGTCCAGCCCCATCTCCTTGAGGATCGTCTTGAGCAGGCTTTTCGAGTCGGCCGTGTCATAGATCGTGAAATTGGAGGGATAGCCCAGCTTATCAGCCTCGCGCCGCAAGATGCGGGAGAAGATGGAATGGAACGTTCCCATCCACAGGTAGCGCGCCCGCTCCTCGCCTACGATGGCGGCCACGCGGGCTTTCATCTCCCGGGCGGCCTTGTTGGTGAAAGTCAGGGCCAGGATCGCGTAGGGCGGCAAACCCTGATCCAGCAAATAGGCGACTTTATACGTCAACACACGCGTCTTCCCCGAGCCCGCCCCCGCCACGACCAGCGAGGGCCCCTCGTTATACTCAACCGCCGCCCGTTGGCTCTCGTTGAGGGCGGCCAGATATTCTTCCATAAACTTCTTCTTTTGATTCACCCCGCGAAAATACGCAAACTCGCGGAGAAAGTGCCCGCTTTCCGGGTCGCGTCACGCGGCCTTCTCGGGGAAAAAGCCTACATTTGCCCCCGTTAAACAGATTTTGTCATACACATAAAACACCTTATTCGATCATGAGAAAACAGATCATCAGCCTGCTACTGTCGTTCGCGGCAGTGGCGCCCGCCTTCCCGCAAGGCGGCTACGAGCCTTCGCCCGAGATCATCGAGGCGAGACAGGAATTCCAGGACAACAAGTTCGGCATCTTCATCCATTGGGGCATCTACAGCCTGCTGGGCGATGGCGAATGGGTCATGAACAACAAGAACATCAACTACAAGGAATACGCCAAGCTGGCCGACGCCTTCTATCCCCACGCCTTCGACGCGGCCGAGTGGGTCAGCGCCATCAAAGGATCGGGCGCCCGCTACCTCTGCTTCACCTCACGCCACCACGACGGGTTCTCGATGTTCGACAGCCAATACAGCGATTTCACCATCACCCGCGCCACGCCCTTCAAACGAGACGTGATCAAGGAACTGACCGACGAGTGCCACCGCCAGGGCCTCAACGTCCACTTCTACTACTCGCTCCTCGACTGGACCCGCCCCGACTACACCCCTCTCGGCAACACCGGCCGCGGGACAGGACGCGACTCCACGGGCGTATGGGCCGACTACTACGCTTTCATGAACAACCAATTGCATGAACTATTGACCAAATACGGCGAGGTGAACGCCATTTGGTTCGACGGCAAGTGGGACCAAAACAACAATCCCGATTTCGATTGGGGTTTCCCCGAGATGTACCGTCGCATCCACGAGACGCAACCCGGCTGCCTCATCGGCAACAATCACCACGAGGCTATCATTCCGGGTGAAGACATCCAGATCTTCGAACGCGACCTCCCCGGCCAAAACAAGGCGGGCTATTCCGAAGGCCAGGAAGTGAGCCAACATCTCCCGCTCGAGACCTGCGAGACGATGAACGGCATGTGGGGCTATCGCATCACCGATCTCAACTATAAAACGGATAAAGAATTAATCCACCTTTTGGTGCGTGCCGCCGGCATGGACGCGAACCTTTTGCTCAACATCGGCCCGCAGCCCGACGGCCGTCTCCCGGAAACGTCGCTCGAACGGCTCAAGGCCATCGGCGCCTGGATGGATCGCTATGGCGAGACGATCTACGGAACACGTGGTGGCTTGGTCGAACCCCGCGATTGGGGAGTCACCACCCAAAAGGGCAATCGCCTCTTCGTGCACATCCTTAACCTGCAAGACCGTGGCCTCTTCCTCCCGCTCGACGGGAAGCGAGTGAAACAGGCCATCACTTTCGCCGACGGCAAGAAAGTCCGCTTCGAACGCCAAGATGGCGGTATCCTCCTCCTTCTCGACGAGGTGCCCACCGCCATCGACCATGTGGTGGAGCTTCAGCTTCGTTGATAAAAACGTCTTCACCTTACCAGACCGTCCGCTTGGTAAGGTGAAGATTTTATCCTTATACCTAATACCTCATAAATACCGGATTCCCCTACGCGATAGAAACAAGGTCAAAAAACAACAAACGGGTCGGCCCCTCACAGTCATCATTCAACGAGACAAAACCATTCTTTGCGTAAAAGGGCAACGCCTCTTCACATTGGCATCCACCGTCAGGAAGCGGCAACCGCTCTTGTGATCAATCAAGAAATAACTCTTAATAAAATCAAGCATAAACTCTCCTATATGCTCCCCTTGAACTGATAAATCAACCCCTAACCGATTCAAACACGTAGCTCACGGCCAATAACGTCTCACGATAAGGTTTGGCCTCACGCAAAATAAAATCGTTCAAATCCGCGTCGCCGCAGTCGAACGATTTTACTTGTTCATTCATCTCCAGCTTACGCACCACGTAAGAGGAGAAGGGTTCTCTTAAACTGGCTCTCATACTCATCTTCTTTTCCCTCTTTCGAGCATTTCCATCGCTAACTCGTAGTTCGCCAGTCTTCTCTCTCTTTCTTCCGGAGTCTCCCGAGGCGGATTCTTCATCCGCTCCTCGAAGCGCCGGGCATCTTCCCCAAATAAGATCGGTGTTTCTTTAATCGGTCTTGCCATTCTTTTTTCGTTTTTAAGTTTTTGGATCCTGACGCGAAGATAGGGAGATTTCCCGTAAAGCCCTTATTTTCCGAAAAGGCTCCGGGCGATCCCCATCTCCAGCCCTCGCAGCTCGGCCAAACCCCGCAAGCGGCCGACGCAAGAATAGCCGGGATTGGTTCGCTTACGCAGATCGTCTACCATCTGATGACCATGATCCGGGCGGACAGGAATCCGGCAACCCCGCCGACTTTCCACCTCCAGCAAGGCTTTCATCAAGGCATACATATCCACGTCGCCTTCCAAATGGTTGGCCTCGTAGAAATTTCCCATCCCGTCACGCTTCGTGCTTCGCAAATGGACGAAATTGATCCGGTCCCCGAACTCACGCATCATCCCCACCAAATCATTATCGGCCCGCACGCCCAACGAACCGGCGCAAAGGCAAAGCCCATTCGAGGGATTAGGTACCCGGGCCACCAACGTCCGGAAATCCTCTGCCGTCGAGAGGATGCGGGGCAAACCTAAAATGGAATAAGGCGGATCGTCCGGATGAATGACCAATTCCACGCCGCATTCATCCGCCACAGGACAGATCTCCCGCAAGAAATAAACCAGGTTGTCCCGAAGCCGTTCCGCGTCGACCGAGCGATAACGCTCCAACGCTTCCCGGAACTGGTCGAGGGTAAAACTCTCCTCCGCGCCCGGCAGACCGGCGAGAATATTCCGAGTCAACCGCTCCCGTTCCTCCACGTCCATCCGGTCATAACGAACCCGTGCCCGCGCTTTCTCCGCCTCAGAATATTCCGCCTCGGCTTCCGGCCGACACAAAATATAGAGATCGAAAGCCATGAAAGCGTCCCGTTCGAAACGCAACGCTCGCGAACCATCCGGAAGGCGATAGGCCAAATCGGTTCGGGTCCAGTCGAGTACAGGCATGAAATTATAGGTCACGCACCGGATGCCACAAGCCGCCAAATGGCGCAACGTCTGTTTATAATGCTCAATATAGCGCTGAAAATCGCCTGTCTGTGTCTTAATATGCTCATGGACCGGCACGCTTTCCACCACGCTCCACACAAGACCAGCCTCGGCGATCAACGCTTGCCGACGCTTGATTTCCTCCATGGGCCAAACCTCACCATTCGGAATGTGATGGAGCGCGTGAACCACGTCTGTCGCGCCCGCTTGCCGGATATCCCAAAGAGAGACCGGATCATCCGGCCCATACCATCTCCACGATTGAATCATGATAAATAAAGAATTAAGAATTAAGAATTAAGAATTAAGAATTAAGAATAAGCCTATTTCTAAATCGAGAAGGCGTCGAAACCTCCGTCAATCACGGTCACGGTTCCCGAGACAAACCGGGAAGCGTCGCTCGCCAACCACTGGAGTGTCCCCAGCAAATCTTCCGGCTCGCCAAAACGGCGGAAAGGCGTATGGGCCAAAATCGTCTCGGCCCGGGGCGTGAGACTTCCGTCGGGATTGGTGAGCAACGCCCGGTTTTGCTCCGTCAAGAAGAAGCCCGGCGCGATGGCGTTCACCCGGATACCTTCGCCAAACTTCATCGCCAATTCGCCACAAAGATACTTCGTGAAATTGACCACCGCCGCTTTAGCCGCGCCATAACCCGCCACACGGGTCAAGGGCCTGAGCGCCGCTTCCGAAGCCACGTTGATAATCGATCCCGCCTTCTGGTCGGCCATCGCCCGGGCGAAGATCATGGTGGGAAGCACCGTCCCGAAAAGATTCAAGTCGACCACTTGGCGCATCGCTGAGAGGTCTAGGTCAAAAAGGGTTTGATCAGGCGAGATCGTAGCGCCCGCCATATTTCCTCCAGCGGCGTTGATCAAGACATCCACCCGACCGAAACGCCGCATGACCTCCTCATAAACCCGTCGGACCGCCACATCTTCCAAGACATCCGCTTGGAAGAAAAGCGCCGATCCGCCTTCTTTTTTCACCACTTCGATCAAGGCCTGGCCTCGTTCCTCATTCCGCCCGACCACGACCACATTCGCTCCCTCAGAAGCGAAATGACGAACCATCGTCCGACCCAACACGCCCGTACCACCCGTGATCACGATCGTCTTGTTTTCTACTGAGAATAAGTTTTTCATCTGCTCTGTTTCCTATCGTATTAAATTCATAATCCAATTCTATTGATTTCGCGCTTGGGAATGCAAGGTTTCGCGTTCAGCAACGCGAAACGCTTAGAATGCCCATTCACTCCACCTCAATCAACTTGTATCGCGGGACAAGGCTCTTCATGATTATCCATCCCAACAAATAAGCGACCGAACAAACGCAGAAAATAATGAAATAGCCCGCCGGCTTCCCGACGAATCCCATGAACGCGAGCTGAACCTCATCCGCGTAGACGAAGAGCTGACCCGCGGTCATCTGCATCAGCATCGAGCTGAGGCCTCCCGCCATCCCCCCAATCCCTGTCACGGTCGCTACCGCGCTCCGGGGGAACATATCGCTCACGGTCGTGTAAATATTGGCCGACCACGACTGGTGCGCCGCGCAACCAATACCTATAATAATCACCGAGAACCAAGGTGAAACCGTCCCCAACGGCTGGGCGAACAACACGATTAAGGGCACGAAAGCGAAGATCAACATCGCCTTCATCCGGGCGGCATAAGGGTTGGAACCGGTCCGGTTGATGAAAATGGTAGGCAATTTCCCACCATAGATCGAGAGCATCGTGATGGCGTATAAGACAAAGATCATGGCACTTCCCAAGCCTTCCGTCATCTTGATGCCAAATTGTGTATTTAAATAAGAAGGGGTCCAAAAGAGGAAGAACCACCAGACGCCATCCGTCATGAACTTACCCAAAGCGAAGGCCCAAGTCTGCCGATAACGAAAGCACTGGAGGAAAGGCATCTCCTTCTCTTCCGTCGGGTTCTTTACCAAATCCGCCTCCAGACGCTTGTCTTGCTCAATGTAGTCCAACTCCGCTTGATTGACAAAACGGCTTTGGCTGGGTGGTGCGTACATGAAGACCCAGAAGCCCATCCATACGAAGCCCAACGCGCCGATGATCACGAAAGCCCATTCCCATCCCCAAAATTTCGCCAAATAAGGAATGCTCAGCGGCGCGACCAAGGCCCCGATGGAAGCTCCCGCGTTAAAGATCGAGGTCGCGAAAGCCCGGTCCCGTTTCGGGAAATACTCGGCCGTCACCTTGACCGCGACCGGGAAATAACCCGACTCGCCAATCGCCAAGACACAACGGGCCAAGAGGAAGAAATACATGCTGTAAGTCGCGATCATCACCGCCATATCCCCCGTGGCGGCCATCAATTGCGCTTTATCTGAAAGACCGACATGCCACTCCGTCGCGACCCCGCACAACGCGTGAAGGCAAGCACCTGCCGACCAGATGCCGATTGACCATAAATACCCTCGCTTCGTCCCCAACCAGTCGATGATCCGCCCGGCGAAAAGCATCCCGATCGCGTAAACGATCGAGAAAGTAGCCGTAACCAATCCGTAATGCGACTCATCCCAATGGAACTCAGGCTTGATAAACTCATCCCACGTCAACGAGAGGACCTGCCTGTCCAGATAGTTGATCGTCAAGGCCAGGAACATCATGATGCAGATGGTCCAGCGATAATGCGTCATTCCTTTCATGGCAAGGAAGGATTAAGGATTTCCAAACACGTCCGGCACTTTTCCGTAATCGCCGCCCAATCACCCGCGGTGATCGTTTCCTTCGGGAAAAGCTTGGAACCCATCCCTACGCAGGTCGCGCCCGCTTTCATCCAAGCCATCAAGTTCGCCTCGGTAGGCTCCACGGCACCAGTAGCCATGATCATCGCCCAAGGAAGGGGCGCCTTGACATTCTTCACGAACGAGGGACCACCCACTTCGCCCGCGGGAAAGACTTTCACCAGGTCGCATCCCAACTCGTGCGCCTCGCCAATCTCCGTCACCGAGCCACATCCCGGCGTATAAGGAATCAGGTGACGATTACACAGGCGAGCCACCTCCAGGTTCAAATAAGGAGCCACGATAAAATTCGCGCCATATTGGATATAGAGCGCGGCGGTCGGCGCGTCGATAATCGTCCCCGCTCCCAGGATCAGTTCCGGACAGGCTTTCTGGACATACGTCATCACTTCCTTGAACACGTCGAGGGCAAAATCGCCCCGGTTCGTGAACTCAAACGCCCGGATACCACCCTCATAGCAAGCCCGTACGACCTGACAAGCGACCGCCGCGTCCGCATGATAAAACACGGGAACGACGCGTGTCGCCGCCATCGTCCCCAACACTTGAATCTTATTGAATCGTGCCATCGTATTATTCTATTTAAGATTAACTTTCATAAACATCTTCCTCTTACTCAGCGAGAGACTCGTCCGGAACCATCGCCCGCCATCAGGCTTTCTACCTCGCGAGTCGTGACTTGGTTATAATCTCCATAAATGGTATGCTTCAAGCAAGAAGCCGCCGCGGCGAAGTCCAAGGCTTTCTGGTCATCGCCCACGTAGGTCCGCAAGCCATAAATCAAGCCTCCCATGAACGCGTCGCCCCCGCCAACCCGGTCGACGATATGCGTAATGTCATAACGGGCCGAACGATACAAACGCTCGCCATCGAAAAGCACGCCGCCCCACGTGTTGTGGTTCGCGTTGACCGATCCCCGCAGCGTAAGCGCTACCTTTTGGGCTTTCGGGAAACGAGCCATCAGCTGCCGACAAACTTGCTCGAACGAGTCGGAATCCACTTTTCCCCCTGTCGCGCTCGCGTCAAAACCTTCCGGCTTAATGCCAAACACTTTTTCGGCGTCTTCCTCGTTGCCCATAATCAGATCACACCCTTCCACCAAGGCGGGCATGATTTCCGACGCCTTCGCGCCATATTTCCAAAGGTTTTTCCGGTAATTCAAGTCGCATGAGACCGTAATCCCCCGCCGGTTCGCCTCTCGCACAGCCTCCAGGCATGCCTCAGCCGCCCCTTGGCTGATCGCGGGCGTAATGCCGGTCCAATGGAACCAATCCACGTCCTCGAACACCCGCTTCCAGTCCACCATGCCCGGACGGATCTCGGCCATCGCCGAATGCGCCCGGTCGTAAACCACTTTACTGGCCCGAGCCACGGCGCCAGTCTCCAGGAAATAGATTCCCAAGCGATCACCGCCATAAACAATATAGTCCGTATTGACGCCGTGCTTACGCAAGTCCTTGACACAAGCCCCGGCCAAATCATTCTCCGGCAAGCGAGTCACGAAACGGACCGGCATGCCATAATTCGCCAGAGAGACGGCCACATTCGCCTCGCCTCCCCCAAAAGTGGCGCTCAAGACATCCGCTTGCGAGAAACGCAAGTAACCGGGTGTCGCCAAGCGCAACATGATTTCTCCAAAAGTTACGATATGCTTCATGGTTTGTTTTCTTTCTCAATTTGAAACAAAAATATACAATAAAGCCACTTCCTCCGCATAATTCGGGGTATTTACCATATTTTAAGTTTTCCGGAAAGGAAAAGAGACGCGTTCCCAAAAGAAAATCATCGTCCTCAAAGCTTCACGCACCAAAAGATTTCCTTACCTTTATCGCCCGATTCAAAAAGTATACCTTAATAAATAGATACGATGACAACACGAAGAGATTTCTTAAGGACAATGGCCTTGGCTTCCGCCGGACTAGCCATCGGCGTACCAGGACATTCCCTGAACGCGAAGAGTTATAGCCAAGTGATTGGAGCGGGGCGGAAAGTCAATATCGCCTACATCGGCATCGGAAACCGGGGCGAGCAAATCATCGGCGAGTTCGCGAAAACGAACCAAGTGAACGTCGTCGCCCTGTGCGACGTCGATATGGGCGCCAAGCACACCCAAAAAGTGATGGGTATGTATCCCAACGCCCGCCGCTTCCAGGACTTCCGCGAATTGTTCGACAAGATGGGCAACCAATTCGAGGCCGTCGCTATCGCCACGCCCGACCATTCCCATTTCGCCATCGCCATGTTGGCCCTTTCGATGGGGAAACATGTCTATGTGGAGAAGCCCATGGCCCGCACCTTCCTCGAGGCGGAGTTGATGATGGACGCCGCACGCCGACATCCCGAATCCGTTACGCAAGTAGGCAATCAAGGGCACTCGGAAGCGAACTATTTCCAATTCAAGGCTTGGATGGAAGCGGGCATCATCAAGGATGTCACCGCCATCACCGCCCACATGAACAACGCCCGCCGTTGGCACCAATGGGACGCGAACATCGACCGCTATCCGGAAAAACAACCGCTTCCAAAGACCCTCGACTGGATGACCTGGCTCATGCAACGCCCCTACCACGATTACAACGTCCTCTATCATTTGGGCGATTGGCGAAGTTGGTACGACTTCGGCATGGGGGCCTTGGGCGATTGGGGCGCGCACCTGATCGACACCGCGCACGAGTTCCTTCAACTCGGTCTCCCCTACGAGATCGATTTGATACGGGCCGACGGGCACAACGATTTCTTCTTCCCCTTCGCCACGACGCTCCGCTTCCGGTTCGGCCAGCGGGGGGAAATGCCGCCTGTCGACTTGACCTGGTATGACGGCGTGGACAACTTACCGCCCCTTCCTCCAGGTTATGGCGTAGCGGCCCTCGATCCCAACGTACCCGTGAGCAACCAAGGCGACATTGAAGACACGAAGCTCAATCCCGGTAAGATCATTTACGGAAAAGACTTGGTCTTCAAAGGTGCCTCGCATGGCTCTACCCTCTCGATCATTCCCGACGAACGGGCTCGCGAGATGGCTCCTTTCCTCCCCGAAGTTCCCCAAAGCCCCTCGAACCATTTCGAGAACTTCCTCCGGGCGTGTCGGGGTGAGGAGAAAACACGCTCCCCGTTCGAGGTCTTCGGCCCGATGAGCCAAGTGTTCAGCCTCGGGGTTATCGCCCAACGGCTCAACACGCCCCGACTTCTTTTCGATACCCGCACGAAGCGGTTTACCAACAACGAGTTCGCCAACGCTTTACTGGCCGGCGAACCTCCCCGTAAAGGATGGGAAATGTTCTATCAATTATAAATGAAAAAGGAAAACAAGCAATGAAACGATTCTTAATCGCGGCGACATTACTCATCGCGGCCGGAACGCTGCCCGGCCTCCAGGCGCAAAACGCCCCCTCTCAAACCCCTAACACCCTCTCCGTCGAGGAAGCCCGCGACGGCTGGCAACTGCTTTGGAACGGAAAAAACACCGAAGGCTGGCGAGGCGCTAAGCTCCAGGCCTTTCCGGAGAAGGGCTGGCGCATTGAAGACGGACTCCTGAAAGTGGAACCCGGCGATGGCGGCGAGTCAACCAATGGGGGCGACATCGTCACCCTCCGCAAATACCGCAACTTCATCCTCAAGGTCGATTTCAAGATCACCGAAGGCGCTAATAGCGGAGTCAAATACTTCGTCGATCCCGACCTCAACAAAGGCGAAGGCTCGGCCATCGGGTGCGAATTCCAGATCCTCGACGACGAGCGCCATCCCGACGCGAAGCTGGGTGTCATGGGCAACCGACGGCTTGGCTCCCTCTACGACCTCATCCCCGCGCCCGACAATAAACCTTACCATCCGGGCGAGTTCAACACGGCGATGATCATCGTCGAGGACAACCACGTCGAGCATTGGCTCAACGGCACCAAACTCCTCGAGTACGACCGGAACAACGACCTCTGGAAAGCCCTCGTCAACTACAGCAAATACCGCGACTGGCCCAATTTCGGGAACGCCCGCGAAGGCCATATCCTCCTTCAGGACCATGGCAACGAGGTTTGGTTCAAAAACATCAAGATCAAGGAATTACCTTAATAAACGATTTCTAAGGTATTCCTGAAAGTTGACACCCTTGACACCTTGACACCTGTTTTGTAAAATATCTACGCGTACGCGAAAAAATAAAAAAGATTAATGTCATTATTCTTTTTTATTTTTTGAACAAACAGTAGAAAGTTCGCGAAACAGGTGTCAAGGTGTCAAGGGTGTCAACTTTCCTCCCCTCAAAGCGCCTCAATAGCCTTAAGGGGCAAACCGGTGATCTCCGCGATCAGTTCCGGAGGAAGGCCTTTGGCTTTCATGCCTCGGGCAAGCGTTAAACGTTCCTCTTCCCGACCTTTTTCGAGACCTTTCGCAAGGCCTTCTTCTCGTCCCTTCGCAAGGCCTTCCGCGCGACCTTCTTCACGACCTTTCGCTAAGCCCTCCGCCCGGATTTTTTCCTTCGCCAATTGAGAAGCATATCGATATATCGACTTGAGGTTGCGGACCACGTCCCAGAACTTATCATAGGCCGCAAGTTGGGATTTCGTGAAGGCAGACTCTTCCAACTGGGTCACGGCTTTCCGGATGTCCGGGTTCTCCAGCAGCTCTTGCGGGACCTCGCGGGTCTTCTCGTCGATCTCCGTCAGATAACGCAACCAAAGGACCATCATTTTCTTGTCTGAATAGTTCTTCGGCGTGAATTTCGGAAGCTCCACGAAGATGAAGCGCATGCCCTCGATTATCTCTTTGGTCTCTTGGCTCTCTACAATGCGATAATCGTGGTAATAATGTTCGCTATCTTTTGAAAAGGTGTCATTCAGCAAATTAAGGGAATAGACAGGTTGCAACAACTCGAAACCATTGCCTTGCTCCAATTGGCTAACATACGCTTTTGAGGCATTGAAGAGAACCCGTTGTTTGTAATCCGGTGTCCACATCATCTGCATCTCCACAATGAATTGCCGACCCATCTGATCCTTGCAACGCACGTCGACAATGCTGTCCTTGCGGAAAGGATTGAGGGGCACCAACTCAGGATTAAGATATTCTACACTCTTGATTTCATCCTCAGGCCGCTCGAAAGGTAACAAGGCATTGAGGAAACTCATGACGAGATCAGGATGCTCGCCAAAAACTTTCTTGAACGTGAGATCCGCTCTTGGATTGAGGTACTTCATAGGAAGGTTACTTTTATTAATTAACAATTGATAATTGACAATGGACGATTCCATTAACTTCGCAAAGGTAAAGATTTTCTTTCGGATTGCCGTACGAGGGAAAGATTTTTCCTGACTTTGTCACTCAAGGAAGATGCCCTCCATATTTTTCACCGCGCAAATATTAGAACACATTAACGTATCTATACGAAAACCGCTCAATTCTGTTCGAATAGGGCTTGCTATGCGTAAATTAAAATTCCAAAATGGACGTTACAATAACCAAATAGGATTTATTGTGGTTATGATTGACACAAAAGATATTCAGTATTTTATAAGAAAATGGCGCCTTGGATGCCATTTGATCTGGTTGACAAGTTGACGAGTTGACAGGCATTTCGCGAACTTTTATACGTTTGTGTATAAAATAAAAAAGAATAATGACTTTTCGCATACGCGTAGATATTTTACAAAGTGCTTGTCAACTCGTCAACTTGTCAACTTTTACCCCCCCATAAGGGCGAATTCGCTTATTCCCCCAAACGCTTCCGCAACCGTCGGCCTACGCTTGCGCAAGCATCGGCCTACGCCTGCGGTGCCGTTGGCCAACGCCTGCGCAAGCGTAGGGCGATGGCTCCGGACGTGTTGAAAGGGGTTATTCCTCCTCCCCGAAAATCCCGGACCAGTCCTCGCGAGGAAGGGGGGCGTAGGTGCGGATCCCCATCATTCCCGCCATGCGGCAGTTGGCCCGGGCGTCGTCGATCAGGAAGCTTTCCTCCGGATAGATGTCGGCGTCGCGCATGACGTGCTCGAAGATCTCCGCGTCGGGTTTTTGCATGTGGAGCTCGTAGGAGAGGTAAACTTTCTCGAAAAAATCCGAGACGTGATGGCCGGCGTAAGCGAACCCATGGTCCGCGATCCAGCGCCAATGGATCTCGTTCGTATTGCTCAAGAGGAAAAGGCGGTAGTTCTCGCGCAACCGCAGCAAAAGGTCGAGGCGGTAAGACGGCAAGTCGCCCAACATGGCGATCCACGCCGCGTCGATCTGCCCGTCGGTCAACGGGAGGCCCGACAGGTGACGGATCTCCTCGCGAAACTCTTCCGGCGAGACCAAGCCCAGCTCGAACTTCCCGAACAAGTCCTTGTGGCGGCTGTCGCCCGTCACCCGATGGCGAATGTCCGTCACGCCCAAGCGCTCGAACGCCTCAAGGCAACGCACGCGCGCTAAATTAATCAGCACGCCACCCAAGTCGAATATGATATTCCTAACGCCTTCCATAAAATGGGGTGATTAGACGCGAACTTACAAAAAATATGCAAATACACGCCCCTACTTGACAAAAAAGTGAAAAGATCACTCCTTTTTCTCCAATTCGCAGCCCTTGAAGAAAAACTCTTTCTCCGCCCGCTCGCGAGGCATGGCGAAATAGACGATGTCGGCCCGGGCGCACAGCTCGTCGCGCGAGTCGCGGATCTCGGTCTCGATGAAAACGGCGCTCCGCTTCCGGTCCTTGATCCGGCCGCGGATGGTCAGCCAAGGTTCTTTCGTCGAGACACTTTTCAGGAAACGGGCGTCGAGGCGCGACGTCACGCCGGCGGTCTGCAATTTCCGGAAGACGACCCAGCCCGCCAGCTCGTCCATCAACGTCGATTGGATGCCGCCGTGCAGCGTGTCCAGCCAACCTTGGTAATAATCCTCCGGCTTCCACGTCGCCACGATGTCGTCGCCGTCCTCATAAAATGTCATGCGCAAACCTCGCGCGTTGTCGGGGGCGCAGCCAAAACATTGATAGTCTTTCAAGCCCACCCATGGGTTCTCTATCTTTTCCATCCCTTACCTTAATATTATATATAGACCAGAAAAAAAGCCAGCTTCCCGAGCTGGCTTCGCGAAATGTAATATAAAAACGCGTAAAGACGTTTAGTCCTCGATCTCCGGCATCAGGAAATCCACGAAACAGAGACCCGCCAAGGCCGTCCCGTAGCGCTTCTCGATCGTGATGCCTTCCGTGATGAAGTTCAACTCGCCCAAATAGTATTTGCCGTACGTCTTCTGGTGAAGATCGTTGATCACCCGGATCAAGCGCGACTCCAACTCCTCGATGCGATAACGGCCGCTCACCTCGCAGACCAGGCCGCCGACTTTCTCGTCGAAGTTCTCGTCCTTATACATCCACGCGTAGACGACACCCGCCGAGACGAACTCGTCCTGATAACCATGCGAGACGGCCATGATCGTCTTCAACTCCGACCCGAAGGGCGGAAGGTCTATCTCGTCCATCGTCACCAGACGGGCCGTCGCCGGGATGACCGACGAGTAAGTCATGATGTTGAAATCCGAGATACCGGCGTCGTAAAGCGCCATGTGATAGGAACCCGCGTGCTTCTCCAGATCGGACTCCCCGCTCCCTTTCGTAATGAAAAAGGTGTTTGGAATGATATTCCCAACTTTCTTTACCATCAAATAAACGTGTTTAATAATGTGATTATGAAAATACCTTTGTTTAAGCGACGCGAAAGTAAGAACTTTTGGGGGGATTCCTCTTACATTTCCATGAAAAGTTTTTCCCTTTCCGTATTCACCTTATCTCAATCCTCCATAAGGCTCACAACAAACCGCATTCTCTCAATAAAGATTTGATTTCCGACTCGGATATGGTCCCGCGCTCCGCCTTATCATAAATATACAGGAAATGAATCTCCGCCTCATCCATAGCGACTACAATCGTGAAAGTAATCACCCTCGCGCCCCCGCTTTTACCTCTTCCCTTAGACGTTATTCGCATCCGGATCTTGCGCAACCCACCTCCAAGATCCACTCCGACCGTGGCTGGATGGGCGAGAATCTCCTCCCGCAAATCTTTCAAGTCTTGGTTCAGAGAAGGGTAACGCTTATAAAGCCGCTTAAACTCCCTTTTAAAGGTAACCGCGATTTTCGTTTTATAACGCATCATTATCCAGCTCTTTCATGAATTCATCAAAAGATTGTGTTCTCCCTGCCTTCACATCCTCCAAGCCGGATTTGATACCTGCCAGGATTTCTTCCTTGTCGATATACTCCGCCAAGCCTTCCTCTTGTTGGCGGATGTTTTCATTCAATTTGTTCATCAACCATTTTTGGTTGTTCAAGGACAGCGTCTGGATAAAACCCCACAAGCTGTCTAATGAAACGCTCGCTTTCATGATAATCTTCCTCCTGATTATGATTTTCTTTTACCTCGGGCAAAGGTAATAAAAAAGAAAGCAAACCAGAAGCGAATGATCAGCGCGCGGGGCCGAACGCGGATTTTATTTAAAGAATGATAGCCTTAACGGGGATTAAGATGGCAAAAGGTTCGAAAAAACACACATTAACATACATATCAAGATTATTAATCCCAGCAAGCCGCTTTTTTCCTTAGAAACCTAAAGTTTTTATAAAGATAACGGGCGCTAAAAACTTTATATTTAAAGAGATAATAGGTTTGAAATAGGGCTTTCATCCTTGTTTCCGTTAAGTAAGTTTAAGACAACGTGCGTATTTTTTACGGAAAAATGAAGGCTGGTATTAATCTTAGCCCTATCTTTGTAGCGTTTTTAGAGCATGAAAGAGACGCCAAGCGCCGATTTCCGTTCCTTAAACAAAGAGAATTAACTAAATTAAAACAAACAAGATGATGAAGACCTACGCCAAACTAATTTAGCAAAGGTTAGCAATCATACAGAAAAACTCATTATTAATTAATTTAAGGATATACAGCATGAAAAAAGAACCGAATTTTCGAAATGTCATGAAAATTTCTGCTTTTCTTTTATCAACGTGTGCCTTCTCAACCGCGTTCGCGGCGCCGGCCGAGAACCGGACGGTAGGGGTCACGGGTAGTGATGTCCTGTCTGTCAGCGAAACGCAACAGGGCAAAGTAGTGAAAGGTACGGTGGTCGACGAGGCGGGTATCCCCGTCATCGGCGCCAACGTCATCCAGAAGGGGACGACCAACGGCGTCATCACCGACCTGGATGGTAACTTCAGCCTCGAGGTGCCCGATGGCGCGGTCATTGAGATCAGCTACATCGGTTATACCACGCAGGAAGTCACGGCGAGCGGGCAAGCCAACCTGCAAATCCAACTCGCCGAGGATACGCAAAAGCTCGACGAGGTCGTCGTCACCGCGTTGGGTATCAAACGCCAATCTCGTTCTCTGGGTTATTCGACTACGCAAGTCGGTGGCGAGGACTTCACCATGGCCCGCGACCCGAACTTGGGTAACGCCCTCTCCGGTAAGGTGGCCGGCGTCAGCGTCGGTGGTAACTCCACCGGTTCGGGTGGTTCTTCACGTGTCGTCATCCGTGGTAACGCCTCTTTGACCGGTAACAACATGCCGTTGTACGTCGTCGATGGCGTCCCCTTCACAAACCAGAACTTGGGTTCAGCAGGTACTTGGGGTGGTAAGGATATGGGTGATGGTTTGAACAACTTGAACCCGGATGATATCGAGTCGATCCAAGTCCTGAAGGGTGCCGCCGCTTCCGCCCTCTACGGTTATCGTGGTGGTAACGGCGCGATCTTGATCACGACCAAGTCCGGTAAGAAAGGTCAGCCCACCAGCATCGAGTTCAACAACAACTTGACGTTTAACATGATCTACGACTACCGCGACTTCCAACAAGTATTCGGTCAAGGTACGTATGGCGCACGTCCGGCCACAGTCGCCGATGCGGAATCTACGCAGACCAGCAGCTGGGGTGACGCTTTGGGCGGCACGGCAACCAACTTCTTGGGTCAAGAATACGCTTACGAATACATCAACAACTGGCCGAACTTCTATCGCACGGGTATCAACAACTCCACCTCTGCCTCTATCAGCGGCGCGGGCGATAAGATCACTTACCGTTTCGGTGTCTCCAACATCGCCGAGAAAGGCCAGCTGCCTAACGCAAGCAACAGCCAACAGGGTATCAACATGAACACCACGTATGATATCTTAAAGAACTTGCACTTGATCGTCAACGCGAACTACACCTTCGAGAAATCCAAAGGCCGTTCGAACCTGTCCGATGGAAACGGTAACACCAACGCGACTTTGCTGCACTTGGCCAACTCGTTCGACGTGCGTTGGTTGGAGAGAGGAGCGCCTGACGCGCAATGGGGTAGCTTCGCGGACGGAACGGAAATGACCGGTAACGGTGTACGTAACGTTTACTTCAACAACCCGTATTGGCTGCAATACCGCAAGACCAACGACATGTGGAAGAACCGTTTGACAGGTGCGATCACCTTGAAATACGATATCTTTGATTGGTTGTATATCCAAGGCGCCGTTCAACGCGATGGTTACAACATGGAATATAAGGAAGTACAACCGATTGGCGCGGCCGCCGATCCTACTGGTTTCATGACCGAGTACTCGCGTAACTTCTCCGAGATGAACTTGAACTACTTGATCGGATTCAACAAGGAGTGGGGTGATTGGTCGGTCGGCGCTACGTTAGGTGGTAACCGCCAACGTACGATCAACAAGGTATTCTATACGACCAATGGTGGCCGTCCGTTCGTAGTTGATGGTTTGTATTCTGTCAACAACTTGAGCGATAAACGTTCTCAAAAGGATTATTCCGAATATCGCGTCAACTCTGTTTACGCGACGGTAGACTTGGGTTGGAAGAACCAAGTGTTCTTGAACCTGACGGGACGTAACGACTGGTTCTCGACCTTGAACCCGGATGACAACAGCTACTTCTATCCTTCAGTCACCGCGTCTTGGGTCTTCACGGATACCTTCCGCGATCAAATTGGCGACTGGTTCGACTTCGGTAAGATCCGCGCTTCTTGGGCTAGCTCTTCTAACGGTACCGATCCGTATAAGACCATGCAGGTTTATAAGATCCAAAATTACTTGGTCAATGGCCAAAACGTCGGTACATCGAACAGCAACCAATACGCGAACCCGGATTTGAAGCCGGTCAGCATCAAGGAGTATGAGGTTGGTTTGAACTTGGCCTTCTTGAACAACCGCTTGTCGTTCGATATGGCTTACTATAACAAGAATACCTCAGACGATATCGCCGTCGTCACCACTTCCAGCACTTCTGGTTTTGGCGCGAAATACATGAACGTCGGTGAGATCCAGAACCAAGGTTTCGAGTTTATGGTCAACGCGACTCCGGTACACGTAGATAACTTCACTTGGGAAACGACCTTCAACTTCGCGTACAACGACAGTGAGGTGAAGTTCTTGGGTGACGGCGTAGAAAGCTTGTCTATCGATGGCGCATCTTCTCGTTCGGGTAACGTGACGGTTCGTAACATCGTAGGTCAACCTTACGGTATGTTGGTTGGTTACAAGTACGCTCGCGACCCGCAAGGCCGTATCATCCACGAGAATGGTATCCCGCAGGCTACCGACGAGCTGCAAAACTTGGGTAACGGCGTGTACAAATACACCGGCGGTTGGAGCAATACGTTGAAATATAGAAATTTCACATTGTCGTTCTTGATCGACTTCAAGGCCGGCGCAAGCATCTTCTCCGGTACGAACTACTCACTCTACAGCGAAGGTTTGCACAAGAGCACGTTGCTTGGTCGTACACCGGAAAATCCGGGCGGTACCGGCTTCGTTGGAGAGGGTGTAATGCTTGACGCGAATGGCAACTATGTCGCCAACAACGTAGCGGTCAACGCGCAAGAATATCACCAAGGCATCGTCAACAACAACATCGCCGAGGAGTTTGTCTACAACGCAAGCTTCATCAAACTGCGTGAGTTGTCGTTCGGTTATACCTTCCCGCAATCGATCCTCAGCAAGATGAAAGTCGTCAAGGGCTTGAGCGTCTCGTTGGTTGGTCGTAACTTGTGGACGATCTTGAAGCATACGGATAACATCGATCCGGAGGCCGCTTACAACAACACGAACGGTCAGGGCTTGGAGTTGAACGGTTATCCCGCGACGAGAAGTGTCGGTTTCAATGTCAATGTTAAATTCTAATCACACATTTAAAGCAGTATAGATATATGAAAAAGTTATTAGTATATATGACGTGCGCCGCCGCGGCCGTGATGGGAGGAACGAGCTGTAGCGATTTCGGGGACGTGAATGTCGACCCGGAGCACTTGAATGAAGGAAATATTCCCGCGGAATTATTGTTTACAAGTGGACAGCACCAAATGTTAGGTTCTGACTGGGATGTTTGGCGTAATGGTTGTATTTATTCTGGACAATGGATGCATCAAATCGCCTCTCCTGGCAACTGGTCATCTCAAGCGAAATATCATTGGCAAGATGATTATTCTTCCGCTTATTGGGGAATTTACAGTGGTGATAACCGCGGCGCGCTTCGCGACATGAAAGACGCGATTGAGGCATGGCAAGATGATCCTCAACATCAAACGGATTATCAAATCGCCCGCATCATGTTCGCGTACGGTATGCACCGCATGACGGACCTCTACGGCGATATTCCTTATTCGCAAGCCGTACAACCGGATTTGTATTCCTATCCGGCGTATGACACGCAAGAATCCATCTACATGGACTTGTTGAAGGAGTTGAACGAGGCGCAAGCCGCCTTGAATGGCGCTCCCACGGCAACGATGAGCAGCGCGGACAACTTCTATCAAGGCGATCCGGCTAAATGGCGGAAATTCGCGAACTCGTTGATGCTCCGCGTCGCGATGCGTATGAGCAAGGTCGATCCGGCCGCGGCTCAACAATGGGCGCAAACGGCGGTCGCTAACGGCGTGTTCGAATCGAACGATGACAACTGTATGTTGATGCACGCGGGTGGTTCCGTAGCCGACGACTCTTCGGAACCTTACGCGAAGATCTTCGCGGAAGCTGACGCAGGTAACTTCTTCTTGAACTCGTTCTTCGTAGACATGTTGAAAGAGACCAACGACCCGCGTTTGGCGATGATCGCGACAGTTTGCGAGGATCCGCAAATCAAGTACTCGGCAGGTAGCGACTTCCAATATGGTAACTCTGATCCCGCGATCCAACAAGGTTTGCCCGATGGCGTTTCCGATAGTGAGAATAGCCCTTGGTACATCGGCAAATACTATCCTGAATACATCGACGAGAGCGCGGGCGAGTTCAGCGCATACTACAGAAGCCGTTATTCGACGGTCAACCGTTACACCTACTCCGACCCGACAGGTCCGACGTTCGTTTGCACCTACGCCCAGACTCAACTCTTGATGGCGGAGGCAGCGTACCGCGGATGGATCAGCGGCAACGCGCAAACCTACTACGAGAACGGTGTCCGTGCGGCGATGCAACAGTTCACTCAATTCCCGAACGCTACGGCTCTTTATAACCAATACATGACCTCCGCGGCGATCGATCAATACCTGACCGAGAATCCGTATGACGCGGCCAACGCGTTGGAGCAGATCAATACGCAGTACTACATCAACTGCTTCTGCGATGGTTATGAGGTATTCGCCAACTGGCGTCGTTCCGGTTATCCGGAGTTGACCCCGACTTACTTCGCGGATCAACCTCTGGGTACGTCTGATACGGATGGCACGATTCCTCGCCGCTTCCGTTACCCGACCGCTGAGTCTCAAGACAACGCCGCGAACTACGAGGCAGCTGTTAGCAGAATGGCAGGTGGCGACCACTTCGATTCTCGCATGTGGTGGGATGTTGAGTAATACGACAAGGAAACCAATCTCCTTTTTTTCTAAATAAAAGGTCCCCGGCTTCGGCTGGGGGCCTTTTTTGTTTGGGGGCGATCCCCGCGACGCGAAAAAAAAGAGAGGCGCCACCGACGTGACGTCTCTCTCTCTCTCTTTTTTCGCGAAAGCCGCTCGCCCGGGGAGGAAGCCGGGCGATCTTTTTTTCAGGCTTTCGATTGAGTGGAGGTTTCCGGCGGCGTGGTGGCCGTCCCGGGTTCCTTGGTGGTGGAAGCGCTTGGGTCGGTCGACGTTCCGGGCGTTTCGGGCGTGGTGGTCGTCCCGCCGTCCGTCTTGTCGTCCTCTTCCTTCTGGCCTTCTTCCTTCTTGCCTTCCTCTTCCTTCTTGTCTTCCTCGCGTTGCGCCATCCGATTGTTGTAGGCCGACTTCACGGCGTCGATCAAGTCGTTGAGGTCCTTGATGAAAGCCGTGTTGGTCTCCGTCGGGTTGGCGGCGCTTTGGACGAAAGCGGCGGTCGTCATGTCGTCGAAAAGGACATCCATGCGCGCGCGGACGTCTTTCCCGCTTTCCCGCTCGATGGCCGCCCGAGCCTTGGCCCGCTCGGCGTCGAGGCGCTTGTACTCGTCGTTGAGCGCCTGGATCTGCTCCAGGATCGGCTTGAGGCCCATTCGCTCGACGCACTCGGGGATGCCCTCCCTGGAGAGGTCGGCCAGCATCCCGTCGATGGAGACGGTCTCCTGGTTGAGCGGCAATTTGGCGACCCCGAAATAAGGTTTCACGATATCATACACTTTTTTGATCGCGTCGTCCATCCCCGGGATGGTCAGTTGTTTCATCCGTTTGACAGAGACGACAAAATAGCCCACCACGTCGTCGCGTTGCTCGTCGACATCCTCCATGCCTTCCGACTCGTCCAGCGACTTTTTCTCAAACACCAAGTCGCGCATCAGGGCCAAATCGGCCTTGAAAGCGACCTTCTCACTTTCGAGGATCCCCAAGTCGGGGTTCCCTTCCGTCACGCTGACTACCGAGGGGCTCCCCCCGTCGTCCACGTCCTCGTCCGACTTCGCCGGCGGGAACGCCAGCTCGTCGAGCCGCCCCATCAGGTAGGTGTACTCGGCGTTGTTGAGCGAAGTCAGGCTGATTGAATGAAGTTTCTTAAATCTTCCCATATCTCAACTATTTTTAAATTGAACGAGGGCGAAATTAATCATTCTTTCCGATTTTCCAAAGGCTTTTCCCGTTTTTTTAATTTTTCCCCCAAGCCGAGGCCTCGGCTGGCACGTTTTTTTAATTTTTCCCCCAAGCCGAGACCTCGGCCGGCACGTTTTTTTTATTTTTCCCCCAAGCCGAGACCTCGGCTGGCACGTTTTTTTTATTTTTTCCCCCATCCGAGACCTCGGCTGGCACGTTTTTTTAATTTTTCCCCCAAGCCGAGACCTCGAATTTCGCTTTTCCTAAAAAAAGAACGAAATCCGAGATCTCGAATCTAATGAAAAATATCTTGGACGCGAAATCTGGAAATATTCTCGCATGTTTTTTCCATTTTTGGCGAAATCTGAATTCATTCTCGAAGGATTTTTATAAAAAAAGCGAAATCCGCGGGCGCGGCTGGGGGTTTTCTTTTTTCGGGAATGGTTTTTAGGCCCTCCGCTTGTGGGGTATTTTTCTTGGAAGGGGATTCTCAAAACGTATTTCCGCTTTTCCTGAAGTTGAATGGCCAGAGAGAAAGCATCAACCCCTCACCCGCTTCGCGGGAGCTCCCCTCACGGGGGAGCTTTCCCCCCAAGATCGGAACGACCAGCTATCTAAAAGCTCCCCCGCGAGGGGAGCTGGCAGCGAAGCTGACTGAGGGGTTGAAAAGGAGGCATGGGTATTCCTTATTCCCCGTTTAAAAGGAGTATATTCGCGGGAACTAATTTAAAAACAATGTAATTATGAGAAAAGACAACGAAAAGACTAATGAAAAGATTTTTGAAAAAGTAGACAAGACAAGGAAAGCCGCCATGCGAGACCTAAGTCCGTATGAAAAGTCTTATGAGCACTTGCCGATTTATAGCGTAAACGCTACCTTCGCGACATCTTTAATAAAGAAATGCCCTTTCATATCATGAAATACAATCAGCTATTCGCGGAATTAACCGCGGCAGGTTGTTACATCCTTAGGCACGGGGCTAACCATGACATTTGGTACAGCCCCAAGACGGGAAACAAGTTCGCTTTGTCGAGGCATGGCAAACAAGAAGTACCTACCGGGATGGAACGAAAGGCGAAAAAAGTTCTTTTGGGAGAATGATCCTTCCCTTTTCTCGCGCTTCATGATTGGTAAGGAAACGATATTTCTCAAAAACATATACAAATATGAAAGCGACAGTTATCATTGAAAAAGCGAAAGACGGATATTATTCCTGTTACGTCGAGGAGGACTTGCCCGGTTTCGGCCTGTCCGGTTTTGGAGAGACGGCAGAGGCGGCCAAAGAAGATATGCTGAAATCCTATCAGGAAATCAAGGAAATGCAGGCGGAGGAACATAAGGAGACACCGGAATTGGAGTTTACCTACAAATATGACATGCAATCATTCTTCAATTACTTTTCCTTCCTGAACGTGACAAAGGTGGCGGAATTGGCCGGTATCAATCCGTCTTTGATGCGGCAATACACCTCTGGCGTCGCCAACGCCGGGCAAAAGCAGTATGACAAGATACGCGTGGCGATCGGAAAGATCTCGAAAGAACTTTCCGCGGCGACTTTCTGAAGCAGGACTGAGGGCATCCCCCCAAAAAGCTCCCCCGCGAGGGGAGCTCCCGCGAAGCGGGTGAGGGGTTGAAAAGGAGGCATGGGTATTCCTTATTCCTCGTTTAAAAGGAGTATATTCGCGGGAACTAATTTAAAAACAATGTAATTATGAGAAAAGACAACGAAAAGACTAGGACCTTGGCGAAAATGGAAGTACAAGGCACGCCAATTACGGTTCTCTCAGTCGATAAGAACGACTATATCTCGCTCACAGACATGGCGAACGCGAAAGAGAACGAAAGCCGTGCGGCGGATATCATCAAGAATTGGTTGAGGAACAGGTACACGCTTGAATTCCTCGGCACATGGGAGCAAATACACAACCCTTCGTTTAAAGTGGTCGAATTCGACCACTTTAAATCCCGAGCCGGATTACCCAGTTTCGTGTTGAGCGTTTCGGAATGGATCGACAAGACCAACTCCGTCGGAATTATCGTAAAGAAAGGGCGTTATGGCGGAACTTACGCGCATAAAGATATCGCGTTTGAATTTGGATCTGCCATTAGCGTCCCGTTCAAACTTTACCTGATAGAAGAATTTCAACGCCTTAAGGAGCGAGAGCAGGCCCAATGGGGATGGTCGGCCAAGCGAGAGCTTTCCAAAATCAATTACCACATCCATACGGACGCCATCAAGCGGAACCTTATCCCCAAGGAAGTGACCCCTCGACAAGCAAGCTTCGTCTACGCCAACGAGGCTGACGTGCTGAACGTGGCCCTTTTTGGTCTGACTGCCCAAGAGTGGCGCGACGCTCATCCCGACCTGAAAGGCAACCTTCGCGACTACGCAAGCATCAATGAGCTAATCTGCCTATCGAACATGGAAAACCTGAACGCCGTATTCATCAACGAGGGTCTCCCTCAAAACGAGCGTCTTATCAAGTTGAACCAAATCGCCATCCACCAAATGCGGATTTTGGAGAATACCCAAAAGAAATCGCTCTTGAAATGAAATGTTTTATTGCCAACGGCCCGAAATTCATGCTGTAAGCTCAGTCCTTATACTTCTTACCCCCTCTGTCCCAAGGGGCATCTCCCCCTCAGGCGAGGGGGAGAAAGATAGCTTTTGAGGCTCTTTTCTTTGGGAGGGGATTCTCAAAATGTATTCCCGCTCCCCCTGCCCTCAGGGGGAGCTGCCCGCCAGGGCTGAGAGGGACTCCGAAAAGGGGCGGCGGCATTCCCCATTCCTCACCTAAAAAGCGTATCTTCGCGAAAAAGATTAAAAAAGACATGAACATAGATGGGTTGGTAAATCAGTATTTTGACGGAAACGGGCCGTTGCCCGCCATGGAAATGTTTGACAACGAAAGCATATACACCGTTTATAGCGATATCGTGAACATACTGAAAAAACAACCGGACATCGAATTGGGCGTATTACAAACACTCAGTTTCTGCTTTTATGAAATCTTGGATAACGTTCTGACCCATTCCATGAAACAATGCGGAATAGTCGCGTTGAACTATTCGCCCCAACAAGCGAAAATACAAATCATGGTAGTAGACAATGGCATCGGCATTCATCGCTCTTTAGCGGAAAACGAGACTTATCGCGACATCTCGGAAGAAGAAGCCCTTACCCAATGTATGCGTGATAGCGTGACTGACGGAAAAGGGATGGGCTACGGGCTCTATTCGATGAGCCGCTTGATGCGCGAAGCTGGGATCATCCTCAAATTGCACTCAGGCAGCCATATCCTCGTTTCAAATGGAAAAGAAGAATGGATAGAGAAAACGGATTTTTGGCAAGGCACCGTGATCTACTTTGAATTACGCTCTGACCTGGAGATAGATCCGAACGAAGTGTTGGAAAACAGGACTGACGCCGTAACGGAATTCAACGAGGAATTCCTTGACACGGAAGATATTGATAATCTTTGGTAAACGAAATACTATAAAATATGGCTACATTCAAGTTCATTACATTTGGAGAAAACCTCGGCACGCGGGCGCTGGGCGCGAAAGTGAGAGCCCAATTGCTGCCCCTGATCGAAGAAGGACAAGAGTTGGTGATACTCGACTTTGAAGGTGTCAACATTGTCTCCAACTCATTCGCCGATGAATGCCTGGGCAAACTGCTGCTCGTGATGCCATTTGAGAAGTTGAAGAAGCGCACCACCTTCAGCGGGTTGAACGATTTCGCCCGTAAAAGCATCGCCCTCGCCCTCAAAAGGAGGCTATTGGCCTTGCGTCGCGACTAAAAAAGACGTTTTTCCCCTCTGCCCTGGCGGGCAGAGGGGGGTCCCCAAAAAGAAGCGGCGATCTTTCTCATCCTCCGACAAAAAGCGTATCTTCGCGAAAGGAACTTTTAAAAACAACGTAATTATGAAAAAAGAGATCGAAAAGACAAAAGAGAAGATTTTGGAAAAAACAGAGAACAACACCCAAGCGCAAGAACCGAAGAAGAAAACCAACAAGACTTGGGAAGCCTTTGGTAAATCGAAAGGGTGTTTTATTGTTAATGACCCGAAATTCTTCCTGTAATCATGAGATATTTAATTGATACAAATATCTTTGTCTATGCGGCCACAGACAGGGATTCTCTAAGCCGCGACGTGAGAGCCATCCTCGAGGAACCGGACACCGTGTTGTGCATCAGCGCGGAATCGGTGCGGGAATTGATCGTAGGATACCGCAATAAAGGCTTGTGCTCCAAGCGGTGGAAGTCGGAAGAGGCCATGGTGGACGCCATCGAGGACGAGTTCTACATCCAAATCTTGCCCCTGCAAAAGGAGCACATGAGAACCTACGCCCGCCTGACGACCAACGAGGCCCAAGGGCACAAGGACCCGTCGGACCACGTCATCATCGCCCACGCCCTCACCGAGCGGATGCCGCTCATCTCGAGCGACACCCGCTTCCCCTTCTACCGCGGCCAGGGGCTCGACCTCGTGTTTAACCGGAAATAATATTTTGAATATGAAAGGGAAGATATTCCGATAAAAATCCGAAAGAGAATTTTGCGGTCTTCCATGATTTTGATAATTTAGCGGCGTTTTTACGAATCCAATTGTTAAACTAAAAAGAGAAGAAAATGAAAAAGAGTATTTTGTATCTTTTCGCGGCCATGTTTTCGGCCTGCGTGATTACTTCTTGTGGTGATGATGATCCAGTGCCCAATCCTACGCCTACGCCCGATCCAGGACCAGGCATCGACACTACATGGACAGAGGATAACTGGGATGCTGAGTATAAGAATGACAAGCTGACCTTGACACTGGGAGAGACGGCCCTGCCACTCGATAACAAGTCGGTCGTTGTCAACGCGACAGAGACCGAGACGGAGCGCACCGCGGTCGTTACCCTGAACAATGTCTTGCCTGAGGATCCGGCTTTGGAAATCGATGTCGAGCTTCAACTCGTGGATTCCGAGAATTTCAATTATGCCTTCACGGGCCAGGCGGAAGCCGGAACCAGCACGGTCGAGATCAACGGTACGATCGAGGGCGACGCCCTTTCGCTGGTGATCAACCGGACGCTCAGCGGCGCGCTCGTCGGCAACTGGGATTTGGCGCGCACGGCGCTTGGCTTGCCGGATGTTTATGTGGAAATCAAGACAGGCGTTGAATTGGTAGACAACCTGATTAGCACGGCGGTCGGTCCTGTCATTGGCCAAAAGCTCGCCGAGAAGGTGGAGGCGGTTCACGTGAACTTGCCGGAAAGCGGTATCTTCAATGTCTCTTGGCGCAAGACCGGCGCGACTGAGGACGAGGGTATCCCCGCCGCGATCGCCTCGATGTTCGCTATTCCTTACACGTTCGACGACAACACGTTTACCGTAGCGATCGACAAGAGCTACGTGACGCTCCTCACCGGCATGGTGGGCGACAAGCTGACCGAGCTTGGCCTTTCCACCGAGGAATTGCTCGCGTTGCTGACCGACATGGGCGGCTACTATGGCGTAACGCTGAACACGACGACCGAGGGTGACAAAGTGACGTTCTACGCGGACAAGAAAATCGCGCAACCGTTGCTGAACATCTTGTTGCCGATGATCACCGAGGGAAGCGTTTCCGAGGAGATCCAAGGCGTGATCGAGACCCTCATTCCGCTCTTGCCCGCGGCTGAGACGGTTAACGTAGGCTTGGCATTCCAGAAGGCGGAATAACGAGGATTTACATTTCTCACCATATGATTTGATTTGTTTGAAAGGGTTTGGCGGAGCGATCCGTCAAGCCCTTTCCCTTTTTCCTTCCTCTTTGGGAGTTAACGCTTTTTCCAAGCGGCCCAGCTGTCGTAGCCCTTATCCAGGTTATAGACCATGAAGCCCTTGTCGACCAGCTTCCAAGCGGCGACGCGGCTCCGGCCTCCCCCCTTGCAATAGACCGCGACGGGGCGCGACTTGTCGAGCGCGCGTTCCGCTTGTTCGACGAAATCGGGCTCCCGCATGTTCAGCAAGCGGGCGTTGGGGATGGCCCCCGCCTCGTGCTCTTCCGGGGTACGGACGTCGACGAGCTGGACGGTAGGATCGGTGGCCAGCAAGCGATCCAGTTCCTCGGGCGAGAGGGTCTCATACATCGGGACGGAAGGCATGAGCGTATGCAACAGGTTTTCCAGCCCGCTGCCCCGCAAGAGGAATTCCTTGGCGCAAACCACGCCGTCGGGGTTGACGAGGTAGAGCGTCGTCTCCTCCCCCTCCGCGAAAACCCATTCGAAGCCGCTCGAGCGGAACCGCGCGTAGGCGCCTTCGAAATAGAATTGATGATCCATGCGGTAGCGGGCGGTATCTTGGCCCAAGATTTCCACCAACACGTATTTTCCCCTCAAGTCGTTGGGCAGGCGGAGGGTATCGCCCTGCCGCGTCAGGCCGAGCAGAGGGCCGACCGGCTCGCCCACTTTCAAGCGGCCCGTCGCCCCGGCGTCCCAAGCGGCCAAGAGCGCGGCCATTCCGAAAATCAGTAAGTTTCTCATGCGATTCGTCACAAATTAGGATTCATCGCGAAGATAGCGGTTATTCCAGCGATTTTCCCTACTTTCGCGGCCAAACATCTATTGCAAAATCGAGGTATGTTATGAAAACTCTATTTAGCGTTTTAGGCCTTTCGCTCGTGGGATTGGGGCTTGGCCTGACGGCTTGCCAAGAAAGCCCGAAAGCGATCCCGGAAAACAAGATCGCGTTCGACTCCATCCAAGTCGAGAAGATTTACCATTTGCTCGACAATCCCGATAATCCCAATTGCGATCTGGAGATCAATTTCGTCTATCCCAAGGATTTCGCGGACAAGGCAGTATTGGAAAAAGCCCAAAAGCAGTTCGTCTACAACTATTTTGGGGAAAGCTACGAGAACCTTTCGCCCGAGGAAGCCGTCAGCCATTATACGGACGACTATATAGCCGCCTATAAGGACTTGGAGGAAGATTTCGAGGAGGAATCGCGGCGCGCGACGAAGGAATCGCCCGTCGGGTCGTGGTTCTCTTACTATGAGATGTCGTCCAACCAAATCACGTTCAACAAAGCGGGCCTCGTTTGCTATACGATTTGTTTCGAGAACTATACGGGAGGGGCGCATGGCGCGCACTCGTACAACAACCATGTGCTCGACCTGGCGACGGGCGAGGCCGTGACGGAAGAAGCGATCTTCCACGAAGGCTACCAAGAGGAGCTCTCCAAGCTCCTGGTGGACCAGATCGCGAGCGACAACAACCTGACCGACGCGAAAGAGTTGGAGAACATCGGTTTCTTCAGTATCGAGGAGATCTTCCCGAACGGCAACTTCCTGGTCGACGAGACGGGGATCACCTATTCTTTCAATGAGTACGAGATCGCGGCCTACGTCGTAGGCTTGATCAATGTCCATCTCCCTTACGAGAGCATCCGCCCCTTGCTGCGCGACGACAGCCCGATCGCACCCTTATTCAATCATTAAAAACATAAAGACATGGCACACGACAACAATATCAAGACTTATTTCCCGGAGATCACGCCCCGGCAAGAGGAACAGTTCGAGGCGCTCTACGACCTCTATAGCGATTGGAACTCGAAAATCAACGTCATTTCCCGGAAAGACATCGAGAACCTTTATCCCCACCACGTGCTTCACTCGCTGGGGATCGCCAAGTTGATCCATTTCCGCCCAGGGACCGAGATCATGGATGTCGGGACGGGCGGCGGTTTCCCGGGTATCCCCCTGGCGATCCTTTTCCCGGAAACCCACTTCCTGCTGATCGACAGCATCGGAAAAAAGATCAAGGTCGCGAAAGCCGTGGCGGAAGCGATCGGGCTGGAGAACGTCACGCTCGAGCAAAAACGCGCCGAGGAGGTGAAAGAGTGTTTCGACTTCGTGGTGAGCCGGGCGGTCATGCCTTTGAAAGACATGGTCCGCGTGATCCAGAAAAACATCAAGAAAAAACAACAAAACTCGTTGCCCAACGGGCTGATCTACCTGAAGGGCGGCGATTTGGAAGAGGAATTGAGGCCCTACAAGCGGTTCGCGATCTGCGAGGACTTGAGAGACTATTTCAAGGACGAATATTTTGACACTAAAAAAATTGTTTTCATCGCGTTATGATTTCCATTAAATCTTTTGAGGTCAATTATTTCTCGGAAAACACCTACATCCTGTACGACGAGACGAAGGAAGCCGTCGTCATCGATTGCGGGTGCGTCCATCCGGAAGAGCGGGAAGCGTTCAGCGACTTCGTGGCAAGCAACGGACTGACGTTGAAACACAACCTCTGCACGCATCTCCATCTTGACCATACGTTTGGCAATGAATTCATCCTCAAGACATACAATCTAAAGCCGGAAGCCCACAAGGCGGATGTAGACCTTCTTCCCCCCGCCTCCGAGCAGGCGAAACTGTTCGGGTTCAGGGGAAAGATGGCCGACGTGGAAGTGGGCCATTACCTCGCCAACGGGGAGATCATCACGTTCGGGCAATCCGAGCTTCACGTGATCTCCGTGCCGGGACATTCGCCCGGAGGCTTGGCTTTTTACAGCCCCAAGAACGGGTTCGTGATGTCGGGCGACTCCCTATTCGCCGGTGGTATCGGGCGAACAGACCTTTGGGGCGGTAACCATGAGATCCTAGTCGCCGCGATTCACGACAAGCTCTTGGCCTTGCCCGACGAGACAATCGTCTATCCCGGCCACGGACCGGAGACCCGGATCATAGATGAACAGTTGGAAAATCCTTATTTATAAAAATACAATTATCATGAATACCAATAAATTCGTTAACCGGCACATCGGCATTTCCGAAAAGGATATCCCCGAGATGCTCGCGGCGATCGGCGTCAAGTCGGTCGACGAGCTGATCGACCAGACTATCCCGTCTAATATCCGTTTGAAAGCGCCCCTCAACCTGCCGGAAGCCATGACCGAGCGCGAGTTCGCGGAACACATCGCTGAACTGGCCTCCAAAAACAAAGTATTCACGTCCTACATCGGGATGGGATGGTACGACACCGTCTGCCCCGCCCCGATCCAGCGGAACGTATTCGAAAATCCTGTTTGGTACACTTCCTATACGCCCTACCAGGCCGAGGTCTCGCAAGGACGCTTGGAAGCGTTGCTGAACTTCCAAACGATGGTTTGCGAACTGACAGCCCTGCCCTTGTCGAATTGCTCCTTGCTCGACGAGGCGACGGCGGCGGCCGAAGTGGTCAATATGTTTCATGGGGCCCGGAGCCGCGACAAGGTGAAGGCCAACGCCAACACGGTCTTTGTCGACGAGAAAGTGTTCGCCTCGACCCTCGCCGTGATCCATACCCGCGCCATCCCGCAAGGGCTTCAAATCGTCACCGGCGATTACGCCACGTTCGAGTTCACGCCGGAAATCTTCGCGGCGATCGTCCAATATCCGAACGCGGATGGGGAAATCAAGGATTATAAGGCATTCATCGAGCGGGCCAACGCCGCCGGCGTGAAAGTGGGCGTCGCCGCCGACTTGCTGAGCCTCGTCATCCTCACGCCTCCGGGCGAATGGGGCGCCGACGCCGTTTTCGGCTCCAGCCAACGCTTTGGCATCCCGATGTTTTATGGCGGTCCCTCGGCGGCTTACCTCGCGACGAAAGAGGAATACAAACGAATCGTCCCGGGCCGCATCATCGGCATCTCGAAAGACGCTTACGGGCATCCGGCCTACCGCCTGGCGCTCCAGACCCGCGAACAACACATCAAGCGCGAGAAAGCGACTTCCAATATTTGCACGGCGCAAGCGCTGTTGGCTTCGATGGCGGGTTTCTACGCCGTCTACCACGGTCCGGAAGGCTTGCGAGACATCGCCAACCGGATTCACGCCTACGCTACCTTCCTCGCCGGCGAGCTGGAAGCGCTGGGCTATACGCAATTGAACCCAACCTACTTCGACACGCTGAAAATCCAGCTGCCGGAGGGTGTTTCGATAGACGCCTTGCGGGAAATCGCCCTCGAGTGCCAAGTCAACCTGCGCTATTTCGAGGAAGGGGAAGTCGGGATCAGCCTCGACGAGACAACCCAACCGACCGACTTGGGTGTCTTGCTCTACATCTTCGCCGGAGCGGCTGGAAAAGATTACGTGTTGGATAAAGACATCCCATCGGAAGTCACGCTCGACGCGTCGCTGGCTCGCCAATCGGACTTCATGCCCCAGCCCGTTTTCCATAAATACCATACCGAGACGGAGCTGATGCGCTACATCACCCGCCTGGGCCGCCGGGACGTCTCCTTGGCGCAGTCCATGATCTCGCTGGGTTCCTGTACCATGAAGTTGAACCCCGCCGCCTCGATGCTCCCCTTGAGCCGGCCGGAATTCATGAATATCCACCCCTACGCCCCCGAAGACCAAGTGGAAGGCTATACGGAAATGATCGAGAACCTCTCCACCTATCTTCAAGAGATCACGGGCTTCAAGGGATGTACGTTCCAACCCAACTCCGGCGCGGCGGGCGAATATACGGGCCTGCGTGTCATCCGGGCTTATCAGGAAAGCATTGGGCAAGGCCATCGAGACATCGTCTTGCTCCCCGCTTCGGCCCACGGGACCAATCCCGCCTCGGCCATCCAGTGCGGCTATAAGACCGTCACCGTCCGCTGCGACGAGAACGGCAACATCGACCTCCAAGATTTCCGGGAGAAAGCCGAGGCGAACAAGGACCGCTTGGCGGCAAGCATGATCACCTATCCCTCGACCCATGGCATCTTCGAGCCCGACATCAAGGAGATGGGCGAGATCATCCACGCCTGCGGAGGCCAGTTCTACATGGACGGAGCCAACATGAACGCCCAAGTGGGCCTCACGAACCCCGGCACGATCGGCGCGGATGTCTGCCATTTGAACTTGCACAAGACCTTCGCGTCGCCCCACGGCGGAGGTGGACCCGGCGTCGGTCCGATTTGCGTGGCCGAACATCTGGTGCCCTTCCTCCCGCAGCATCCCATTCTTTGGGGCAGCGACCTGAACACCGTCTCGGCCGCTCCTTACGGCAGCGCGGGCATCCTTCCCATCACCTACGCTTACATCCGTTTGCTGGGCGCCGAGGGACTGACCGCCGTGACCAAGGCCGCGATCCTCAACGCCAATTATCTGGCCGCGAAGTTCAAAGACACCTACGGCATTGTCTATACGGGCACCACGGGCCGTGTCGGGCATGAGCTGATCCTCGAGTGCCGGGGCGTCAAGGAGGCGTCGGGCATTGACGAGAACGATATCGCCAAGCGCCTGATGGACTTCGGATACCACGCGCCGACGCTCTCCTTCCCCGTCCACGGCACCCTGATGATCGAGCCGACGGAAAGCGAGAGCAAGGAGGAGTTGGACCGCTTCGTCGAGGTCATGGAATGTATCTGGAAAGAGATCAAGGAGATCGAGCACGGCGACGCCTCCAAGGTGGACAACGTCTTGAAGAACGCCCCGCACCCCGAATACGAGGTGGCCGGCGACAAATGGGACCACCTCTATTCTCGCGAGAAGGCCGCATTCCCCTTGGAGTGGCTACACGACCGGAAGTTCTGGGTCAACGTCGCGAGAGTCGACAACGCTTACGGCGACCGCAATCTGGTAGCGACTTTGCCCAAGGCGTAACGTCAGGGCGGATCGCGAACCCGATCTGACGGGAAATGGTCAATGGCACACAAGATGACACAGGTTTGACAGATGACAAACCGTGCGATCCGTGTGCCATTTTCGCGATCTAAACCGACCCACCAAGGATGCCTTTCGTACCCCACGAGTGGTATATGACGATACCCCACTCGTGGGGTATCGTGGTACCCCACGAGTGCCCTATGAAAGCACCCCACTCGTGGGGTATAAAATGAGGAAACGAGTGCTTATTTTCAATCAATTACTAACCTTAAAAAGGATCCTCTTACGCGAGCGACTTCCCCAGCCGGTAGGCTTCCTCTCCATAATTCGTGCGCTTGATGGAACCGGCCGTCCAGACACCGGGAGCGACCACCGTCCCCACGCTTGTCCATCCGAGATAGTTCACCAGCGTCCGATAGTGCGAGAGCATAGGCTCGGCCTCTTCCGGCGCCGTGTTCGCGTAGGCCATGAGGAAGGCGGCTTTCTTGCGACGCCCCTTCAGCTGCCCGTTGATGGCGTAGAAGCGGTCGATGACCCGTTTCAACTGCTCGCTGACCCCGAAATAATACATCGGCGAGACGAACGCCACGAGGTCGGCCTCGATCAGCTTCGGCCGGATTCGCTCGAAGTCGTCCTTGAAGACACAAGGACCGTTCATACCACAATGATTGCAGGCGTTGCAGCCCGCGACGTTCAAAAAGGCGCAATCGAACCGCGTCACCACATGCCCGCGTTCCTCGGCGCCCTTGATAAATTGATCCGCCAAATAGGCGGTGTTCCCGTTCTTACGGGGGCTTCCTGTCAATACGACGATTTTCATACTGTTTCGCGTGTTAGCTGTTTTCATGACTTCACCCATCGCCTCCCCAGCTACGAGAGCCGATCCGGCGAGCAAGGCGGACTTCTTCAAAAATTCAGATCGATTCATATTGTAACTCGTTTTTTATGATTCCATGTCCAAAAATGTCCGCTGGATAGTTTCTCCCCAAAAGGAGACCCAACTCCGCGAAGATACATTCCCCCCCACGAATGACAGGTATCTAAATTACGGGTGATTGTAAACATTTTACGGATGGAGGGAAATAAGGTTATCGTTTTTTAACAAAGGAATATTTTCACGTAAAGAAAAAAGGTCTACTTTTGCGGTCGAAATCGAGAACGGGTTCGCCCCGACAGCGGTTTCGGACAAATCTAAAGGCCCTTTTCGCGCAGGTGGTGGAATTGGTAGACACGCTACTTTGAGGGGGTAGTGCCGGTTACGGCGTGTGAGTTCAAGTCTCATCCTGCGTACGAAAAATATCCTTATCTTTTTTTGAATACAGGGGGTCCGTCCTTCGGGGCGGGCCTCTTTTTTTTTAAGATCTTCCCTAAAAATAGCTCCCGAATCCCAGATAATTCGTACTTTTACGCTCTCAATTTTTCATTAATAACAATTCAAATTATCAGTCATGCGATCTAAACAAAAGCTTGCGATCATCGTTTTTGGCGGCCTGACCCTCTTGGCGGGCTGCCAACCGGCTGAGACGCCGCGTGTGGACCTCATCCCCCAACCCGCCCAGATGGAACTGAAGGGCGGCTATTTACGAATAGACAGCGCTGAGGTTTTCCAAGGGAAATCCAATCAATTCACCTCCACCATCGACCCCGCTTGGGACGGCGGACGGCCGGAAGCTTACGAACTGAACATCACCAAAGACGGCATCGACCTGCGCGCCGCTTCCGAGGCGGGCATCTATTATGGGCAGCAGACATTGCGGCAGCTCTACAAGGGCGAGCAAGGCTTCCCGCTCGTCGCCATCAAGGACAGCGCCCGCTTCGCTTACCGGGGCTTGCACCTCGACGTCTCTCGCCATTTCTTCGAGAAGGAAGAGGTGATGAAATTGCTCGACGTCATGTCCTATTACAAGCTGAACCGTCTCCACATGCACCTGACCGATGCCGGTGGCTGGCGTTTCGAGGTCGAGAAATACCCAAGGCTGACGAGCCACGCGGCTTTCCGCACCGAGTCCGACTGGCGGAAATGGTGGGACGGGGGCGACCGGAAGTATCTGCCCGAAGGGACTGAGGGCGCCTATGGCGGCTACTACACGAAGGAAGACCTGCGGGAGATCGTGGCCTACGCCGCCAGCAAGCACATCACGGTCATCCCTGAGGTAGAATTCCCCGGCCACTCGGAGGAAGTCTTCATGGCCTACCCTGAACTTTGCTGCGCCGGGAAGCCTTACTCGGGCGGCGACTTCTGCATCGGCAACGAGAAGAGTTATCAATTCATGGAAGATGTCCTGACGGAAGTGATGGAGATCTTCCCCTCGGAATACATCCACGTCGGAGGCGACGAGGCTTCGAAGGCCCATTGGAAGACTTGCCCGAAATGCCAAGCGCTGATGCGCCGGGAGGGCATGAAGGACGTCGACGAGCTGCAGAGCTACATGATCCACCGGGCGGACGAGTTCCTCACGTCGAAAGGGCGGAAGCTGATCGGCTGGGACGAGATCTTGCAGGGTGGCCTGGCCCCGGGCGCGGCGGTGATGTCGTGGCGAGGCGAGCAAGCGGGCTTCCAGTCGGTGCGGATGGGGCACAACGTCGTCATGACGCCCGGCAACTACATGTACCTCGACTTCTACCAAGCGTTCCCCAACACGCAGCCCTACGCCATCGGTGGCTACACGCCCATCAAAAAGGTCTACAGCTACAACCCGATCCCCAAGGACTCGCTGACGGCCGAGGAGGAGCGCCACTTCATGGGTGTCCAAGGCAACACGTGGACGGAATACATCCCGACGCCCGAACATTTGGAATACATGATGTTCCCCCGCGCCCTGGCCGTCGCCGAGATCGGCTGGACGCCCCAGGAGAAGCGTGAGTGGAACTCGTTCAAGCGCCGCGTCAACGCCCACATCCCCGTCCTTCAGGCGAAAGGCATCAACACCTTCCCCCTCTCCGACGAGATTGAGGTGACGATGGCCGTCGATACCCTCCAGAAGCATGTCGAAGTCTTCCTCGACGCCGAGAAGGACCCCGCCGAGATCCACTACACGACCGACGGCAGCGTGCCCACCCTCTCCTCGCCCCTCTACACGGCCCCCATCCTCGTCACGGACTCCGCCGACATCCGGGCGGCCATTTTCCGCGACGGGAAGCTCCAGGGAGAGCCCACGGAGAAGCGCGTCGACTACCACCGCGGCATCAACAAGCCTATACATTATAATAATAAGCTCTACGCGGGCTACATGGCCGGCGGGATGAACGCCCTGCTGGACGGCTTCCGCGGCGGGCTGACTTATCTGGATGGCCATTGGCAGGGATACCTGGACAACCTCGACGCGGTGGTCGATATGGGTGAGGTGACCGACATCCGGATGGTCTCCTCGCGGTGGATGCAGCTGACGGGGCCGGGCGTCTACCAACCGACGGAAGTCGAGCTGCTCGTCTCGGACGACGGCCAGACGTTCACCTCGTGCGGCGTCGTCCCGACGACGGTCGCCCAGGACGACTCCCGCCTCCTCTTCCAGGAATACCGCTTCGACGGCAACTGGCGGGGGCGCTACGTGCAAGTGAAAGCCAAGAATCCGAAAGGGTTCATATTCGTGGATGAAATCGTAATATGGTAAACTTATAAATAAGCAACAACACAATGAGAAAGCGATTATTATTGACGCTCATGCTCGGCGGCGCGCTCCTGACGGCGACCGCCCAGCAACAACCGGTCGACCTCGTCAACCCCTTCATCGGGACCAGCAACTACGGCACGACCAACCCCGGCGCCGTCTGCCCGCAAGGCATGATGAGCGTCGTCCCCTTCAACGTCATGGGCTCGGAAGAGAACAAGTTCGACAAGGACAGCCAGTGGTGGTCGACGCCCTATTCCTCCGACAACTGTTTCTTCACCGGCTTCGCCCACGGTAGCCTGAGCGGCGTCGGATGCCCCGAGCTGGGCAGCCTCCTGCTGATGCCGACCACGGGCGAGCGCGTCGTGGACTACAAGGCGTACGGCAGTAAATATACCGACGAGCAAGCCACGCCGGGCTATTACGCCAACACCCTGACCAAGTACGGCATCCGCGCCGAGGCCACGGCCACCCCGCGCGTCGGCCTCAGCCGCTTCACCTTCCCCAAGGGCGAGAGCCATATCCTCCTCAACCTGGGCGAGGGCCTGACCAACGAGACGGGCGCCACCGTCCGCCGCGTGAGCGACACCGAGATCGAGGGCTCCAAGCTCCTCGGCACCTTCTGCTACAACCCCCAGGCCGTCTTCCCCGTCTATTTCGTCATGAAAGTCAGCAAGGCCCCCAAGCAAATGGGCTATTGGAAGAAACAACGCGAGATGAAGGGCACCGAGGCCGAGTGGGACATCTTCTCAGGGAAATATAAGACCTACGAGAAATACACCCGCGAGATGAGCGGCGACGACATCGGCGTCTGGTTCGACTACGACACCGACGAGGGCGAGGCCATCGAGGTCAAGCTCGCCATCTCCTACGTCAGCGTCGAGAACGCCCGCGAGAACATGAACGCCGAGATGCCCACGTTCGACTTCGACGCCACCCGCGCCCAAGCCCGCGAGGCCTGGAACAAGGACCTCTCGCGCGTCAAAGTCGAGGGCGGGACGGCCGACGAGCGCGCCATCTTCTACACCGGCCTCTACCACCTCCTTATCCACCCCAACATCCTGCAAGACGTCAACGGCCAGTACCCCAAGATGGAGTCGCTCGAGGTGGGCCATACCGACGGCACGCGCTACACCGTCTTCTCCCTCTGGGACACCTACCGCAACGTCTCCACCCTCATGACGATCCTCTTCCCCGACCGCCAGCTCGACATCATCCGCACCATGATCGACATGTATCGCGAGAACGGCTGGCTGCCCAAGTGGGAGCTCTACGGCCGCGAGACCTTCACGATGGAAGGCGACCCCTCGATCCCCTACATCGTCGACGCCTGGATGCGAGGCCTGCGCGACTTTGACGTCGAGACCGCCTACGAGGCCATGCGCAAGGGCGCCACGACGCCCGGCGAGTACAACCTCCTCCGCCCCGACGCCAACGACTATTTCTCGCTCGGCTACGTCCCCTTGCGCGAGCAGTACGACAACTCCGTCTCGCACGCCCTCGAGTACTACATCGCCGACTGGAACCTCAGCCAATTCGCCAAGGCCCTCGGCAAGAAAGACGACGCCAAGCTCTTCCTCGAACGCTCGATGGGCTACAAGCACTACTACTGCAAGGACTTCGGCACGCTGCGCCCCATCCTGCCCGACGGCAAGTTCTACGAGCCCTTCGACCCCAAGCAAGGCGCCAACTTCGAGCCCAGCCCCGGCTTCCACGAGGGCAACGCGTGGAACTACACCTTCTACGTCCCCCACGACATCAAGGGCTTGGCCAAGCTGATGGGCGGCGACCGCAAGTTCGTCGAGAAGCTCCAGAGCGTCTTCGACGACGGCAACTACGACCCCGCCAACGAGCCCGACATCGCCTACCCCTACCTCTTCAGCTACTTCAAGGGCGAGGCCTGGCGGACACAAAAGGAAGTGCGTAACATCCTCCGGACCGGCTACCACAACGCCCCGAACGGCGTCCCCGGCAACGAGGACACCGGCACGATGTCCACCTGGGCCATCTTCTCCATGCTGGGCTTCTACCCCGCCTGCCCCGGCGACGTGAACTTCGTGCTCACCTCGCCGACGTTCGACCGCGTCACGATCCAGCTCGACCCGAAGTTCTACCCCCAAGGCCAGCTCGTCATCGAGGCCGAGCACCCCACCGACGAGTCGATCTACATCCAACGCGTCGAGGCCAACGGCAAGCGCCTGAAAGGCTACACCATCTCGCACGACGAGCTGATGAACGCCGGGACCCTGCGCTTCACGCTCGGCGAGGAGCCGGTGAAGTGAGAATTTAAATTCTAGTATATAATTAAAACGGGTACGAATCCCATTCAAGGAATCGTACCCGTTTTTTTAAATACCATATACGATTTTTGGAAAAGAATCAGCTTAAAATTTATAACCGACAGACAAAGTCCCTACATTATAATTAAGCGCGACACCATGCGGTTCGCCGCCGAGCGCCATGTCGTAAGCTACACGGACGTAGAAACGCCCAAATTCCAAACCGGTCATGAAAGTGAAACCCCAGTCAAACACGTCGCCCGCATTGGCGTTCCGATATTGGAAGGTTTGCTTCCAATCATTCGCGAAGTAGAAACCGATATAAGGTCCCGCGCCCACGAAAAGACGAATATCATCCGTGACATCAAAAGCGAAGCGCCCCATGACCGGCACTTGAAACATATGCCTTACGAGAGAGGGCCTTTCCAAAAGGGCTTGCGGCCAATTTTCATTGCTTACCCACCCAGCCATAGAATATCCTCTTTGAGTATAGAAGAGGCCGGACTCGATTGAGAAATTAGGCTTTAGGCCATATTCCACCGCCGCGCCAATTTTGATTGCCGGTCGCCAATCGTCAAATTGTCCATTATGGCGCAATACGGACAAACCAACTTCAGGAGAAACGCTCCATTGCGCGCTCGCCAAACCCACATGGAGCAGGAGAGCTAAGATCAAATAAATCTTTTTCATTGTTCCTATACTTACTAAATAATTTCGCATGAATCACATCGACAAAAATGGGAAAAAGATCAGAAAGAATCATGTCTGAAATAATTAATTAATAATGAGTTATGCTTTTTTTTATGAATTGAGACAAAATTGTAATAAGTTTGTTTTGGAAAGGAAATATGAATGTCCTGGGTTGAAGTCCTATGGCTTGAACGATAAGGTTTCTTCATTGTTTATTTATACCTATCAAGGGACGAAGTCGGCTGGGGACCGCCACTTTTTTAAAAACACGCCTCCCTGCCCCTAGGGAACTGCCACTTTGTCAAAAGTCACCCTTCCCTACCCCTAGGGAACTGCCACTTTGTCAAAAGTCACCCTTCCCTACCCCTAGGGAGGCCCCGCTTTCTCAAAAGCCGTGCTTCCCTACCCCTAGGGAACTGCCACTTTGTCAAAAGCCACCCCTCCCTACCCCTAGGGAAGCCTCTCTTTGGCGAAAGTCGCGTTTCCCGAGGGGTTTTTAATGTTTTTTAAAACCAATTTTCTTTATAAAACCATTGCGCGCTTCCCATTTTTTGCGGAAATTGCGCCTCGAAATGGAATTTACTTAATTAATTTATAATATCATGGATGAAGTTTTTGAAGGGCTTGCCCTGTCAATCCCCCGCAACAACGAATTGCGCACGCTGGCGGTAGAAATCGTCGAAGCGGCCCTCGAACGGCTCGCCGGGACGGACGCCGAGCCATTGATCGCTCCCCTCAAGGAGAAAGTGGATAACCTGAGCGCGGTCATGAAACCCGCCCAAGTCAACCCCTACAGTTCCTCCACCCGGATCGCCGACGAGGCGGTCGACGAGATGTGGAGCTGCGTGTGGGCCTTGGCGAAAATCCTTGTCAAACACCCCAACCTGGAGAAGCGCAAGCTCGCCGCCCAAGTCTACGACATCATGTATAAGTATGGAAACGTGACCAACTTGGCTCGCGACGACGAATACAGTCGCTTGACCGACATGATGGAAGATTTCGACGCTTTCGGGGAAGAAAATCTCGCCAAATGCGACCTCGACGAATGGATCGCCGAGATGCGCAAGCGGATCGCCGCCTACCATTCGGCCGAAAGTGGCCGCCTGGATACGGTAGCCGACTACGAGAAAGAGACGGGCGTCGTCGAGAAGGCCCGCGGCGAGGTCGAAGTCGCCCTCCGCGAGTTCCTTCGCAAGGTCGAGGCCCTCGTGATCATCAACGGACGGACCGATTACGAGTCGTTCATCAGCTACGTGAACGGCAAAATCAAGGAAGTGAAAGCCAAGATGAAAGCCCGCAAGACCGGCGCCGAGAACGCGGAAGAGGGCGAGCAAAAGAACGACAGCTCGAAACTCCCCCAACGCGACGACGACCCCTCCATAGCCCCCGGCCTGCAGCCCGAGCCGGAGGAGGACGAAAGCGAGGAGCCCGACGACGGCGGCTCGCCCGGCACCGTCTGACGGACGCGTTTCCGCCCCCTGAAGACAATGGCACGTGGACATCCGCGTGCCATTTTCCTTTTTAACCAGCCCCCATTTGTAGCGCTTCGGACCAATTATAATCCCGCCAGGGTGTCGAAGCTATCGAGAAATCATGTAAATTCGCGGGTCGTTTTGAAACACGAACGAATTAGCATTGTAATATAAAAGAGCAAGTAGGTATGAATTACGCGATTATCGCCGCGGGAGAAGGCTCCCGCCTGGTTCAGGAAGGCGTCAAATGGCCCAAGCCGCTGGTCAAGCTCGGCGGGCGGGCGCTCGTCGACAGGCTGATCGGCATCTTCCTCGACAACGACGCGACCTCCATCCGAGTGATCATCAACGAGGAGATGCGCGAGGTCCGCGAGCATCTGGAAGCGCTGACGCTCCCCGTCCCCTTCCACCTCCTGGTCCGGTCCACCCCCAGCTCTTTCCACAGCTTTTACGAGTTATGCCACCAATGGGCGGCCGACGAGCTCTGCCTCACGACGGTCGACACCATTTTCCGGCCCGACGCCTTCCGCGCCTACGTCGACGCCTTCCGCGCCGACCCGGCGGTGGACGGGCTGATGGCCGTCACGAGCTACGTCGACGACGAGAAGCCGCTCTACGTCAAGACCGGCGCCGACCTCGGGATCGAGAACTTCCTCGACGCCGACGACGGCACGTGCCGCTACATCTCCGGGGGCATCTACTGCCTCCGCCGGCCGGCGCTCGACGCCCTCGAGGAGGCGCGCCGCGAGGGCCTCGCCCGGATGCGCAACTACCAGCGCTACCTCGTCGCCCGCGGGCTCAGGCTCCGGGCCTACCCGTTCGGGAAAATCATCGACGTCGACCACGCGAGCGACATCGCCAAGGCCGAAAGCTTTCTTCAATCTTAAAAGACATCACAATAAGAACAACATAGCATGGATAAAATGATTATCGCGGGCATAAGAAGAGGCAACCAGTTCTCGCCGAACCATATCGGCAACGACGCCGCCATCTTCGCCCTGACAGCCGAACATTTGAGAAAACGAGGGGCTGTCGTCAATGAATACATCGAATCGGACCTCTTGCTGCACGACCTCCAAGAACGGGTGGTCTTCAACATGGTCCGCGACTGGCGCTCGATCCACCGCCTCCAAGAGCTGGAAGACCGCGGGACGCTCGTCGTCAACTCCGGCTACGGCATCGAGAACTGTACCCGCGAGCGCATGACCCGCCTCCTCCTCGACCACCATATCGCCCACCCGCGCAGCCTGATCCTCAAGACCACCGAGGACCCGACGGCGGCCCTCGCCGAGATGGGCTTCTACAACTGCTGGATCAAGCGGGGCGACTTCCACGCCATCCACCGCGAGGACGTCACCTACGTCCGCAACCCCGAGGAGGCCCGCGGCATCCTGAAGGAATACGCCATCCGCGGCATCCCCAGCGCCGTGATCAACGAGCACCTCGTCGGCGACCTGGTGAAGTTCTATGGCGTGACGGGGACCGACTTCTTCTACTGGTTCTATCCCTCGAACATGCACCACAGCAAGTTCGGCCTCGAGCAAATCAACGGCACGGCGAAAGGCATCCCCTTCGACCTCGACGAGCTGAAGCGCGTCTGCGACCAGGCCGCGAGCGTCCTCAACGTCCACATCTACGGCGGCGACTGCATCGTGGCCGACGACGGGACGGTCCGCCTGATCGACTTCAACGACTGGCCCAGCTTCGCGCCCTGCCGCGACGAGGCGGCGCCCCACATCGCCCAACGCATCTGGGATCTTGCCACCCGTTAACCCCCCCAACCGCGATCATCCATGAGCGAAACAGGCAAGCATCCAAGCATCGAATCGACCCTCAAGTCGGTCGACACGGAAGAGTTCATTGACATCCATTTCTACCGGCCGATCGGCTACCGCTGGGCGCTCCTGTTCAGCCGCCTCGGCGTCTCGCCGAATAGCGTGACGATCGCCAGCATCTTCATCGGCATCCTGTCCGGAGTATGCTTCTATCCGCGCGACCTCCTGGTCAACGTGGTCGGCATGCTCCTGCTGGTCTGGGCCAACACGTTCGACAGCGCCGACGGCCAGCTGGCGCGGATGACGGGGCAGAAAAGCGCGTTGGGGCGTATCCTCGACGGGCTGGCGGGCGACATTTGGTTTATCGCCATCTACGCCGCCATCTGCCTGCGCCTGACGCCCGAGTGGGGCCTCTGGATCTGGGCCTTCGCCCTCCTCACCGGCCTCTTCCACAGCCGCCAGGCGGCCATGGCCGACTACTACCGGAACATCCACCTCCTCTTCCTGAAGGGCAAAGACGGCAGCGAGCTGTCCTACTCCCCCGCCCTGCGCGAGGGCTACAAGAAGATGAGCTGGCGGAAGGATTTTATCTACAAGCTCTTCGAACACTTCTACATTAATTATACGATCAAACAGGAATCGATGACCCCCCGCTTCCAACGGATGATGACGATCATCCGCGAGAAATACCGCGGCCAGGCGCCCGAGTGGTTCCGGAGCGAATTCCGCGAGAAAAGCTTGCCGCTAATGAAATACACCAACATGCTCTCGTTCAACACGCGGGTAATCGTCCTCTTCATCAGCCTGCTGATCGACCAACCGTGGCTCTACTTCGCGTTCGAGATCACCATTCTCAACGCCATGCTGGCCTACATGGTCTGGCGGCACGAGCGCGTTTGTAAATTTTTTCTCGAAAAACTCTAACGCAAGAATATGTTACGACTCGAACGAATCCAGGGCCTCCTCTTCGACTACGGAGGAACCATCGACAGCAACGGCCTCCATTGGGCGGAAGTCATTTGGAAAGGCTACGAGGCCGCCCACGTCGCCATCGCGAAAGAAACCTTCCGCGAAGCCTATGTCTATGGCGAACGAACCCTCGGCAAGAACCCGATCATCCAGCCCGAGCACACGTTTCGCGACATGCTGCGCGTTAAAATCGCCTTGCAAATGGATCAGTTGAAGATCAACGATCCCGCGCTCAGCACGCGGGTGGCCGACTGGTGCTACGACTATGCCCGGCAAGCGATCGACCACGCGCGACCCGTCCTCGAGCGATTGGCCGCACGCTATCCCTTGGCGCTCGTCTCCAATTTTTATGGCAATATCGCCGCCGTGTTGCGGGATTTCCAGCTCGACCACTTGTTCCCCCTCATCATCGAGTCGGCCGTGGTCGGCATCCGCAAGCCGGATCCCGCGATCTTCCAACTGGGGGCGGACAAATTAGGATTGCCCGCGGAGGCGTTGGCGGTCGTCGGCGATTCCTACGACAAGGATATCGTCCCCGCCGGGCGGATCGGCAGCCAAACCATCTGGCTTAAAAACATCGGCTGGAAACCCTACAGCGGCGACGAGACGGCCGACGCCGTGATCACGGATTTCTGCCAGCTCGACGTCCTCTTATCGTAAAATCTGTTAAACACCAGAAAAAAGTTTACGCTCCCACTTGCACACTTTCAAAATGTCCCTACATTTGCGCCCAACAAAGCAAACAGAAAGATGAAATCGCGAATGGTCAATACATATTGGTGGTGGCGCCGCTTACAACTCCAAACAGTCGTAAGGGACGAAGACCCGTGTATGTAGATGACCCAGCATAAATCATAAAAGGATATTCTCGACAAAGAGGCCTGTCGCGCTTGCGGCAGGCCTCTTTTCTTTTTACCCTGTAACGAATCAAAAACAACTCAAAATAAGACAAGATGAAAACGTATCTAGTAAACGAGAATGGTTATTATGGAGACTTCGGTGGCGCTTATGTCCCGGAGATTCTTCATCAATGCGTCGAAAAACTCCAAGCCGCTTATCGGGAGATTATCGAAAGCGAAAGTTTCAAGCGGGAATACGGGGAACTGCTCCGGGATTACGTAGGACGCCCCTCACCGCTCTATCTCGCGAAACGCCTGAGCGAAAAATACGGCGCCCGGATCTATCTCAAGCGAGAAGACCTGAACCATACGGGAGCGCACAAGATCAACAACACGATCGGACAAATCCTGATCGCCCGACGAATGGGCAAACGACGGATCATCGCGGAAACGGGCGCCGGGCAACATGGCATGGCGACCGCGACCGTCTGCGCCCTGATGGGCATGGAATGCGTCGTCTACATGGGCAAGACGGATGTGGAACGCCAGCTGCCGAACGTCCAGAAAATGCGGATGCTGGGCGCCAAAGTCATCCCAGTCAAATCCGGAAACATGACCTTGAAGGACGCGACCAACGAGGCGATCAGAGACTGGTGTTGCCATCCCGAGGATACCTATTACATCATCGGCTCAACGGTCGGCCCGCATCCTTATCCGGATATGGTCGCTCGCCTGCAATCGGTCATCAGCGCGGAAATCAAGCGGCAAATCATGGAAAAAGAAGGACGCGATTACCCCGATTACCTGATCGCTTGCGTCGGGGGTGGAAGCAATGCCGCCGGGACGATTTACCATTACGTCGACGACAAACGAGTCCGCCTCGTCTTGGCGGAAGCAGGAGGAGAAGGGATCCTCTCCGGCCGCAGCGCCGCTACGATCCATTTAGGGAAACTGGGGATTATCCATGGGGCGAAAACGCTAGTCATGCAAGACGAGGACGGGCAAATCACGGAGCCTTATTCCATCTCCGCCGGACTCGACTATCCCGGGATCGGCCCCTTCCACGCGAATCTGGCCGCTACCGGCCGGGCGACCGTTCTCGCCATCAATGACGAGGAAGCCCTCGCCGCCGCTTTCGAGTTGACTCGCCTCGAAGGGATCATTCCCGCCCTCGAAAGCGCCCATGCGCTTGGAGCCTTGCCAAAGATCAGTTTCCGGCCGCAAGACTTGGTCGTCTTGACCGTATCCGGCCGCGGCGATAAAGACATGGAAACCTATTTGAAATATATGAACAACGATTAAAACATCTTCTCATGAAAACATTTCATTATCAAACCGTCCAACAAGAAATCATGGGTGATTTGCAAACCCCTGTCGGGCTTTACCTGAAACTTCGAGACATCTATCCTTGCTCCGCCCTGCTGGAAAGTTCCGATTTTCATGGCCATGAGAATAGCCTTTCCTACATTGCCTTGGCTCCCATCGCTCGTTTTTCCGTAAACGGTGGAATCTGCGAGGCGCGTTTCCCAGACGCGAGCCAGGAGTCAAGAAAAATCACGAGCGATTATTCCGTGGCGGAAGCTTTCAACGATTTCCTGGATTCGTTTCAAATAGAAGGTGCGGAACGTAAGACGTACGGCCTATTCGGCTACACCGCGTATGACGCTGTCCGCTATTTCGAAAACATTCCGATTATGGAAACGCATCACGAGGAAAATGACGCTCCCGATATGCTTTATATCCTCTATAAATACATCCTGGTTTTTGATCATTTCAATAATCGCCTCATGCTCGTGGAGCTTTTAGGAGAAAATGAGTCCTCGCGCTTGCGGGAGATCGAAAGCCTGATCGGGAACCGAAATTTCCCTTCTTACAATTTTGAGGCGATTGGGCCGGAACATTCTCCCATTACCGATGAAGAATACCGCGCCAACGTCCGTCAAGGCATCGCGCATTGCCTGCGAGGAGACGTGTTCCAAATCGTGCTCAGCCGTCGTTATGAGCAGCCGTTCCGGGGGGATGATTTTAAAGTCTATCGGGCCTTGCGACGGATCAACCCCTCACCTTATCTCTTCTATTTCGATTTTGGCGGTTTCCGGATCTTCGGCTCCTCCCCCGAGACGCATTGCAAAATTCGTGAGGGACGGGCAAGCATCGACCCGATCGCGGGGACAGCTTTCCGAACGGGCGACGTAGAAGAAGATAAACGGCGCACGGAAGCGCTCCTTTCCGATCCGAAGGAAAACGCCGAGCATGTGATGCTGGTCGATTTGGCCAGGAACGATCTCTCGCGCAATTGCCATGAAGTCCATGTCGATTTTTACAAGGAAGTTCAATATTACAGCCATGTCATCCATTTGGTCTCAAGGGTAAGCGGAATGATTAACACATCGAGCGACCCGATCAGGACCTTCGTCGAGACATTTCCAGCGGGGACATTAAGTGGAGCTCCCAAAGTACGGGCGATGCAGCTCATCAACGAAATTGAGCGCCAAAATCGAGGCGCGTATGGAGGTTGTATTGGTTTCATCGGCTTCGATGGGAACTTGAATCAAGCGATCACGATCCGCTCGTTTGTCAGCCGAGGGAACGTGCTCTATTATCAAGCGGGCGCGGGCATCGTGGCGAAAAGTGATGACGCACGTGAATTGCAAGAAGTCAAGAATAAGCTAGGTGCCCTCAAACGGGCGATCGAATTAGCCGAGCGTTTGCGAAATTAATTTTCTAATTCATTTATCTCCCTATATTCTTAAAAACATGAGAAAGACTTTATTATTTGACAATTACGACTCTTTCACTTACAATCTTCACCATTTGCTGCGGGAATTGGGCGCACGGGTCGAGGTGCGGAGAAATGATCAGATCAGTCTAGACGAAGTGGATGGATACGATCAAATCGTGCTATCCCCCGGACCGGGAATCCCGGAAGAAGCGGGTCTATTGTTGCCCCTCATTCGCCGATTCGCGCCCACCAAACGGATTTTAGGCGTTTGCTTAGGCGAGCAAGCTATCGGCGAGGCTTTCGGGGCGAAATTAATCAACCTGAAAGAAGTATATCATGGCGTCAGCTCTAGGATCCAGGTGGTCTCAAAAGATGAAATCCTATTCAAAAACCTCCCTGAGTCATTCGAGGCCGGTCGCTACCATTCGTGGGTGGTCGATGAGAAAGATTTCCCGGAGTGCTTGGAAATCACGGCTCGTGACGCTGAGAAGGGCTTGATCATGGCTATTCGCCACCGCCAATACGATGTTCGTGGCATTCAATTCCATCCGGAATCGGTCCTGACTCCGAACGGTCGGAATATGATCCAAAATTGGCTTCACGAGAAAAAGGACTAAGGCTTCAATTCTAATGATTATAAACAATAAAAAGGATTTTAAACATGAAAGATATTCTATACAGATTATTTGAGCATCAATATCTCGGCCGCGAGGAGGCTCGAGACATCCTGCGAAATCTCGTGGACGGCCGTTATACGGAGGCGCAGGTCGCCAGTTTGATTACGGTTTTCTTGATGCGAAGTATTTCCGTGGAGGAACTGACAGGCTTCCGCGAAGCCTTGCTCGAGCTTCGAGTGCCGGTCGACCTCTCGGATTATCGCCCAATCGATATTGTCGGGACAGGTGGCGATGGGAAAAACACGTTCAATATCAGCACATGCGCCTGCTTCGTCGTGGCGGCGGCGGGTTATCCGGTCGTAAAGCATGGCAATTATGGAGCGACTTCCGTAAGTGGCGCGAGCAATGTGATGGAACAGCATGGGGTACGCTTCACGGCCGACACGAATCGCTTGCGCCGTTCGATCGGGGAATGTGGCATCGCTTATTTACACGCCCCCCTTTTCAATCCCGCGCTCAAGGCCGTGGCGGGAGTCCGGAAAAATCTGGGCGTAAGAACTTTTTTCAATATGCTTGGCCCGCTGGTCAATCCGGTTCTTCCCTCCTATCAGTTGCTGGGCGTTTACAATCTGCCTTTGCTTCGCCTCTACAATTATACTTACCAAGAAAGTGGCACTCGTTTCGCGGTGGTACACAGTCTTGATGGCTATGATGAAATCTCGCTGACGGATGAGTTTAAAGTCGCGATGGCGAATAAGGAGAAAATTTATACGCCTGAGATGCTCAACCTGCCCCGTTGCGAGGCAAGTGATTTGGATGGCGGCTCCACGCCCGACGAGGCCGCACGGATTTTCGACCGTGTCCTTCGCGGTGAGTGCGACGAGGCGCAAGCCGCTTGTGTCGCGGCCAACGCGGCCTTCGCGATCCACGTCATCCACCCGGAACGCGAAATCCAGGAATGTTTGCGGGAAGCCCGGCGAGCGCTCGATAGTGGCGCGGCATTGGCTACTTTCAACCGATTTCTCTCATTAAACAAATAATTTAGGCAATGGATATTTTAGATCAGATCGTTGAGAATAAACGAACGCTCTTGAAGCGTCAAAAGGAAATCCTTCCACCCATCGAGTTGCGGGCCCGCCTGGCCGACGCGCGACCTCGTCCCCTTCGCTCTCTCCAAGCCGCCCTGCGGTCTTCTTCCAGCGGCATCATCGCGGAGTTTAAACGGAAAAGCCCTTCAAAAGGCTGGATCAGGAAGGCGAATCTAAAGGAAGTAGTCTCTGCTTACGAACATGCCGGGGCTTCCGCGTGCTCCATCTTGACCGATACGGATTTTTTTGGAGGCTCCTTAACGGATTTACGGGAAGCCCGCCAATATGTGGGCCTGCCCCTCCTGCGGAAAGATTTCATCCTGGATTTTTATCAGATTGACGAGGCGAAAGAAGCTGGCGCCGACGCGATTCTGCTCATCGCCGCCGTCCTTTCACCGAACGAATGCGCCGAACTGATCCAATACGCCCACGAGCTCGGATTGGAAGTCTTGCTGGAGATCCATCATGAGGAAGAGTTGGAATACACGCTCTTGGATTATGACGTCCTCGGGGTGAACAACCGCGATCTGGGCAGCTTCGTGACCCGTGTGGAAAACTCTTTCCGCTTGGCCGAAAAACTCCCAAAGACGAAGCCAGTCATCTCCGAAAGTGGCCTCCGGAACGCGGAAACCATTCGCCGTCTCCGCGGGGCGGGTTTCCAAGGTTTCCTGATGGGTGAATCATTGATGAAAAAGGAAAATCCGGGCGACGCGCTTGCCGACTTAATCCGCGAAATCGTATGCTAATCAAAGTGTGTGGCATGCGAGTGCCTGAAAACATCAAGCGAGTCGCCTCGTTGCCGATCGATTGGATGGGGTTCGTATGCTATCCCCTTTCGCCCCGGGCTATTTCTCCCGAAACATCGGCGTCAAGCCTGCGTTTGCCGGAGGAATGCCCTATCCAAAAGGTGGGTGTCTTTGTCGATGCCCCAATCGCCCAGATTGAGAAGGCTTGCCGTCGCTACGGTTTTTCAACCTGCCAATTGCATGGCTCGGAATCGCCCGCGGACTGCCTGGCGCTGCGCGAAAAGGGCTATCGGGTGGTAAAAGCCTTCCCTGTCGCGCGGGAGACGGATCTTTTCGCGATCGAGCCTTATGTCCATAAAGCTGATTTCTTCCTTTTCGACACCCGCTGCGAGGGATATGGCGGATCGGGCCGCGCTTTCGACTGGAATCTCCTCGCCCGCTACGAGGGTCCGACGCCTTTCCTCTTGAGTGGGGGGCTGCGCCCGGACAGCCTCCCCGCGCTGCTGGAGTTTCATCATCCGGCATGGGCCGGGATCGACCTGAACAGCGGCTTTGAGCTCTCGCCCGGGATAAAGGACATCCGGGCTTTGGAACAATTTGTCAAACAATTTAAAAATCAAAAACATGAATAGAATCTCTTCTTTATTTCAAGCGAACAGAAACGAGAAAAAATTATCGGTCTATTTTACGGCGGGCTATCCCAACCTGGAGGACACACGCCCCATCCTGAAAGCGTTGCAAGAGGGCGGTGTCCACATGGTGGAGGTCGGCATTCCCTTTTCCGACCCCATGGCGGATGGGCCCGTCATCCAAGAGGCGGCGACCCAGGCCCTGCGCAACGGGATGAGCCTCCGGAAACTTTTCGGGCAACTGGCCGGGATGCGCGAGGAGATCCACATCCCCGTGATCCTCATGGGCTACTTGAACCCCATTTTCCAATACGGCTTCGAGCGGTTTTGCGCGAAATGCAAAGAAGTGGACGTGGATGGCCTGATCATCCCCGACCTTCCCTTCGCGGATTATATCCAGGAATATAAGCCGGTGGCCGATCGCTACGACTTGAAAATGATCATGCTCATCACGCCCGAGACCTCCAACGAGCGCATCGAGGCGATCGACACGCACACCAACGGATTCATCTATATGGTATCGAGCGCGTCCCTCACCGGAGCCCAAAAGAACTTTGAAAAGCAAAAGGATTATTTCCGGCGGATCGAGGCCCTCCAGCTGAGAAACCCCAGGCTGGTCGGCTTTGGCGTCAGCAACAAAGAGACTTACGAGACCGCTTGCCGCTATTCCGATGGCGCGATCATCGGCAGCAAGTTCATCCAATCGCTCAAGGACACGCGGACGGCGGAAGAAGCTGTCCGGCGGCTATTAAATGACCTCCAAAATTAATGGCTGATCGCTTAAAAAGAATTACATTCGCGAGACAAATTATTTCATTTTCGCGTTATGATTCGTATAAATGTATTCATTCAAGTCGATAAGGCCAACAAGGCGGCCGTTATCGAAGCCGGAAAAGAGCTGGTGGCTGGCTCATTGAAAGACAAAGGGTGTGTCGCTTACGACCTGTTCGCGAGCGCGACTCGTGAGGACGTGTTGATGATCTGCGAGACATGGACCGACGAGGCTTCGCTCAGCGCGCACGAGCAAGCGCCCCATTTCACGACCCTCGTCCCCAAGATCCAGTCGTTGGCTACGATGAAAATTGAGAAGTTCAATTTTTAAATTGAGTAGAGGCCGTGTCAAAATCAAGAATGGCACGGCCTCTTTTTCTCCCTTCTGGCTTGAGAATAGATTTGCGCAAGTGAACTCAAAAATATTAAAAAGAGCGGAAACATGACAAACAAGAAAAACATTCTTCTTTTCCCCTTCGCGATCCTCCTCGCCGCCTGCCTCCTCACGGCCTGCGGCAAGCGGGGGCCGCATGAGGCGTTGTTTCGGGAAGTGGAAACTATCGTTAACGAACGGCCGGACAGCGCGCTGGCCCTGTTGGAAACCATTGAGCGGCCAAATTCGCTCCCGGATAAGGACTGGAATCGGGGAGCCTTGCTCTGGACACCACACCTCCGACACGCTGATCAACCGCGTCGCCGCCTACTACGATAAGCATGGCGACAACCACCAAAAGGCGTTGGCCTATTATTATAAAGGTAGGGTCAATAACGACCTGGGGAAATTGGAGGAAGCGACAACGGCTTATTTGACGGCATCCGATTACGCGGAAGAAACGGACGACGTGAATTTAAGCTATGGCATATTATCTCAAATAGGTACGCTTTACGCTCGCCAAGATATGACGAATGAGGCGTTTGACGTCTATAAGGAAGCATTGGAGATCGCGAGGCAGGCGGGTGACAGCGTGAAACTCGCTTTCAGTTATGCCTATCTAGGACGAATTTATGGAGAGAAAGATGAGTGGGATAAAGCGGATTCTTGCTATCAGCATTCCATCCAGATATCGAGACTAATCCATAATTATAGAACTCTCAGGCTGGGCATACAAGAATTGTCTGCCGTCTATACGGAACAGGGACGTTTGAGTGAAGCGCTACTTTTGGTAAGACAATTGAAAGATTTTGAGCATATCAATGGATTGCCTGAAAATGGTGGACTCGATTTGGTCATAGGCGATATTTATCGGAAATCGCGTCAACTTGATAGCGCTTACTATTATTTGAGCCAAGCCATTGGCTCCGATAATATTTATACTCGTCGCTCTACCTACGAAGCCTTATCCCATTTGTTTCAAGAGAAGAACCAATATGAGGAAGCCAGTCGTTTCGATCAATTGCATCACGCGGCGATCGATTCCATAGAAGCGATGGGAACCCATTCGGATATCCGGCAAATCAAGGATCAGTTCGATTGGAAAGAACGGGAAGCGTTTTGGCTTAATGTTTATGTTGGGGGAAGCGTTGTTGGGCTCATTTTAGCGACTATAATTCTGATCCTATCCAGGCGTTACCTCAAAGAGCGGAAAGGGCGGGAAGCTGAAGAGGAGAAAAGGAAAATGATCGAGGAAGAGAAGTTCCGGCTTGAGAAAAGATTATCGGAGGCGGAAAGCCAACTCAAGGAATCGGAAAAATTGTTGACGCTAAAGCTGGAGAGTTTGAGTGAATATGCAAGGAAGGCCACTCAATCCGAGATAAGCTTGAAGGCTAGCTTGGAAGAGCTGAGGCAAGCTCAAGAAAAGGCGGCGGAGGTGGGAATCATGAATGACACGATTCGGGCGGAATTGCGAATCGCTCAAGAAAAGGTGGCTCAGGGAAAAGCTCAATTAAAGGTCTATCAGGAAAAATTGGAAAACGCCCAAAAAGAGGTCACTGAAGCGAAAAAAGCTATTAATCAATTGGAAAAGCGTTGCCAAGACTTGGCGCTGAAGAAAAAACAAATAGAGGAAAATGTCGATAAGTGGCTACTGGATTCTCCCAATCGCGCAAAACTTCTGTTAGATAAACTAAATAAGTCCCCTCACGTGATTTCCCAAGACGAACAAAGAGAGATCATGCTAGGAACGAAAGTTCTTTACCCTTATTTCTTAAAACGGTTGAAAGAAAAGCATAGCTCCCTTACGGAAGATGATCTTTTAATCGCTTGCCTGATTCGTTGGGATTTTACGAATAAGGAAAAATTGGCATGTGTTTTGAGTATCCAAAGGGACTCGATCAAAAAGCGTTTTTACAGATTGCGCGAAAAATTCTTGCCGCTTCGTTTAGAAACATATAAGGACTTGGTCCAATATATTCAAGATTTTCCCTCAGAATACGAAAAAAATTAAACCTTGTCCCCCTGCGATAAGCCTCTTGTTTATATATAAATCATTAATATTTAGGCGAAAATATTATCATAAAGCCATTTTTACGCTGATTTCATTTGTCCCCCTAAAAAATTTGGAGGGACTATGGGCGGCACTTTACCTTTGCGATTGTGAAATTCAAAAAAATCGAATACCATGAACAAGCAATTTCAAAAAGTAAAAAGGCGGAGCCATCGGTGGCTCTATTTATTGTGCCTATTGGCATGCGGTTTCATTTGGTCGCCGGAGATGAAGGCGGACCAAGTGGATTGGGATGGAAAATGGGATGAGGGCTATCGAAGCCTGATACAAGATTATCCCGTAACGGCATCTTACGACGAAGCTTTCTTATATATAGAAACGACCTCGGCCCGCTCGGACATCCAAATCCGGATCCTGGATGGCGTGACAGTCGTCTATGAAGCGACGCTCTACGCGCCGGATACGTTTATCGCGATTCCCTTGGATCAATTGGAGGACGGAACTTATGGGCTGGAACTGACCAACCAATGGGGAGACTATCTCTATGGGGAGTTCGAGAAATAGGAATCACATCTGTATACATTAATTATTGTATCCAACTTTCAAGGTTTTCATGAGAAAGAATCTACTCATCCAAATCCTGGACGCGCTTTCTGTGAAATACACTCCGGAATACGCGACAGCCTTCTACGAGGAGAATCCCAATAAGGACAACCTTTATGGGCTCTCGAAGATGCTGAACGCCTATGGAGTGGAGACGCTGGGACTGGAGGTGAAGCGGAAGATCCCCGAACTGTTGAAGTTCGAACCCCCGCTGATCGCCTACTACGATGAGCAGTTTGTTTTGGTGCGCGAGGCTTCGGAACGGAAGGTGACGGCGGATTGGTTTGGCCAAACCCGTACCTTCCCGGCCGAGCGATTCTTGGCGCGTTGGTCGGGCGTCGTCCTGCTGATGGAGGCGACGGACGAGGCGATCGAGCCCAACTACCGGGCGCATCTTCGCGAGCGGCGAGAGGGGCGCGTAGTCATCGCGTTAGCGGCAATCGCGCTGGCCTTCTTGCTGGGTTATGGCTTGATCCGGGAGACCGATCGGCCATTGGCGAACTATCTTTTTTTCTTGATTAACTTGGTGGGCGCCTTTATCAGCGCGCTCTTGGTACAAAAAGACTTGTCGGGCGCGAGCCCCTACGCGGACAAGATTTGTTCCCTCTTCCTGAAGTCCTCCGACTGCGGGTCGGCCCTCAGCTCGTCGGCTTCCCGGTTGTTCGGGATTAGCTGGAGTTGCTTCGGCTTGGGCTATTTCCTGGTCAACGTGGGCGTGATCCTCTTCGCCCCTTCCTCCCTGTTGAACGTCATCCTCTTCAATTTCTTGGCCTTGCCCTATACGTTGTGGAGCGTTTGGTACCAGAAGTTCCGGCTGCGCGCGTGGTGCTCCTTGTGCCTGATCGTCCAGGCCACCTTGTGGATCTCCGCTTTGGCGTTTGTTTTCCTGTTCGATTTCCGCGGCGCTTCCTTCGATTGGGCCACTTGGATCGCGACGGGCTGTCTTTATGGCTTGTCGATCTTGGCGCTTCAAAAGACGGCCGACCTCCTGGCGCGCTCGGCGGAATACCGGCAAACGCGCTACAAGTTCCAATGCCTCAAGGCGAACGAGGCTGTCTTCACGACCTTGTTGGCCGGGCGGCCGCGCTATGCCCTCAATAAGCGGATCGGCCTTCAACTGGGCAACCCGGAGGCGGACAAATGGCTCACGATCGTCTCGAACCCGCATTGCGGCCCTTGCGCCCGTTTGCATGAGCGGCTCAAACGCTTCTTGGAGGCGCACGCGACGAACTTCCGGGTCCAGATTCTCTTGACTTCTTTTGGGGAAGAGTTGGAAGCGAGCGCCCAGCTGCTGGTGGCCCAATATTTGGCGGACGACGAGGCGGCGTTTCTCGCTTTCCTCGACCAATGGTATCGGGAAGGCAAGGATCGGCGGCTCGCTTACTACGAAAAATACCACCTGGACACGTCCGATGCCCGGACGCTCGCCGAATGGAAGGCCCAAAAGGATTGGGTCGAGACGGCGGGCATCACCCGGACGCCCACCCTTTTGCTCAACGGCCACCTCTTGCCGGAGCACTACGCGCTGGAGGATTTGGCTTATTTCACGGACACACAAATAGCCTGACGAAATGATGGATAAGCGGATCGAACACTTGAATCAAAAGCTGCTCGCCTCGGTTCACGAGCATTACCCCTTCGGATTGGCGCAAGGCAAGATGGGCTTGGTCATCTATTTCTACTGCCTGCATCGGGCCTTGGGCGACGAGCGGGCCAAGCGCGTCGCGGAAGACCTGCTGGACCAATTGATGGGCAACGACCTCTCCAAAAACGCCTCGCTGGACGTGGAAGAAGGCCTTTGCGGCGTGGGCCTGGGCTTGGATTTCCTGATCCGGGAAGGCTTCGCCGAGGGCGACATCAACGCGTTGTTGGGCGACATCGACGCCTTGCTGTTCAAACGGGTCGTTTTCGGACAAGTGGAAAACCACTATTCCACCAGCCAGATCGTCCACCTGCTCTATTACGTCGCGACCCGCCTGCGGGCGCAAGCGATGCCGGACGAGGCCTACGTCTATCAAGAGCTGGCGATCAAGCTGGTCAACAAATTGGATACTTTGGTAGACGCGGCGTTCTACCGGGAGTATTACGCTTTCTCGGTCTATCATTACCACGTGCCGGTGCTGCTGCGTGTCTTGGCCGAGGTCATGCGCTTGGGTTTCTACCGTGAGCGCACACGGAAAATCTTGGAGCGGTTCAGTCTGGACCTCTTTTCCCAAATGCCCCGCCTCCACCTGAACCGGCTTTACTTGCTGTGGGGCGTCTGGGCGGTCGAGGCGGAGCTCCAATCCCCGGCATGGACAAGCTACGCGGAAGCACTTTACCGGAACATCGACTTGACAAGAATCTCGCGCGAAGAGCTCCGGGAACGCCATATCTACGCGAGCGACGGCCTTTCCTTCTTCTATGCGCTGGTGGAAAACCTGCAGGCGACCCGCCCCGGATACCGGTTCGATTATTCCCCGCGGGAAGTCTATGAGCGCCTGACCACGTCCGACGCTTGGGACGCCCTCCTCCGCGACGAGTTCTATTTCCAGATCCACCGGGGCTTGCTCAACGGCTTCCCGGGCGTGGTCTTGACCCTGTTGAACCTTAAAAGCAAATACTTATGCGAATAGACCTATCGGACACCACGTTTATCATCCCCGTCCGGGTCGACTCGGTCGTCCGTCTGGAGAACCTGCTGATGACGGTGGAATACCTCCAACGGCATTTCCTGACGCGGATTCACATCCTGGAAGCGGCGCCCTACGCGAACCGCTTTATCCCCACCTTGATCCAAGGCGACGACGTGGCCTACCAATTCGTGGAAGACAAGGATCCCGTTTTCTATAAGACCAAGTATTTGAATCTCCTGGCCCGGCAGGTGACGACCCCGCTTGTCGGGATCTGGGACGCCGACGTCGTCATGGACTATCGGCAGATCGTGGACGCCGCCGAATGCCTCCGGGCCGACCGTTGCGACATCGCCTATCCCTACGACGGCGACTTCCTCGATACGTCCGACGTGCTCCGGGCCCACTATTTCACGCGCCGCGACCTCGACTTCTTGCGGACGCATCGCGACAAGATGCTCTCCCTCTATACCGTAGAGGGCGTGATCGGGGCGGTGGGCGGCGCCATCCTCGCCAAGACCAAGAAATACCTCGAGGCCGGCGGCGAGAACGAAGACTTCTATGGTTGGGGCTTGGAAGACGGCGAGCGCCACTACCGCTGGCTCTGTTTCGGCTATCGCGTCTACCGGAGCGACGGTTGCCTTTTCCACCTCTCGCATCCCCGCGACCAAAACGGTCGCTTCCGCTCGAATGACCATCACGAGAAGGCGGTTCATGACATGAACGCGATTGTCAACTATACTGCGGAGGAATTGAGGGAAAAGTTTTCTTATAGAAGATCATCACAATGATCATATTGTTTAATTAAATTTTTAAAGACATGAAGAATCTAAAAAGTTTAAATCTGAATGACGCCAAGGTTTTGACGTCGCAGGAAATGAAGCACCTCAAAGGTGGTAGTGCTTATTGCTTCTGTAGGAATGACACAAGTCCAGGATTCCCAGTGAAAGATTGTGATGAATGTAGACAGCTTTGCAGTTATTCAGGAGGTATGCAAAATTGCAATTACATCTCTCATAGCTAGTTGAATTCAGAGAATTGGATTTTAAATCCAATTCTCTAAAAAAGCGGTATCGATGGAATTCTTTTATAAAATAGGGATAGGACTGTTTTTGTTAGGGCTCCTGCTTTCTTGCGAGGAAAAGGAAACCGTCACGCCCATCCAGCCCGGCGAGGAGATTTTCATCTCTAGCGCCCATAAGGGAGACGTGCCGATTGGGGAAGTCTTTAGCGAATGGCGCTATGTGCCTCTGGAGACGACGGATGAATCGCTGGTCATGGATTGGGAGAAAACAAGTAGGATCTTGGTCTCAAAAGACAGTTTGATCTATATTTTGGATAAAGAAAAAGTCATGCGCTTTCGCCTTAACGGTTTAGTGGATTATGTCTATAATAAGAGAGGAGATGGGCCTGAATCATACGGTTTCCTAAAGAATTTCACGCTGTGGGGAAATGGAGACATCTCGATGGTGGACATAGGGTCTCGGTCGATCATTACTTATACGAAAGAGGGAAACTTTATTTCTCGCTTCCCTTTTATAGCATGGAACATGAGGAACGTGACAGCCTTGGACGATAGTTTGATGTTGGTGCGTATCGCGGAAGAACGGGTGGGCCTTTTCGCGTATCATGTCCTGAACCGCTACACGGGTCAGGAGTTGAATGCCTATCGGAAGGTTGAGCATGTCAATCAAATGGTTTATATGATGGAAGATTTCTTTTATAAATATGACGGGAAGATCATTTGGCATGGTTACCAAAGCAATGACATCTATGAGGTAAGTCGTGACAGCGCCAAGTTTCGTTACAGGATCAATGTGGACAACAAGATCCCGCCCGAGGACTTTTGGTGGCGCGAGCGGAGCGACCGGATGCGAGTCATTTCCGAATGGCAAGAGGCGGGCTACATCGACCACATCCCCTATTACGTGGAGTCGGACCGCTCGATCTTGCTTTATTATGAAGGTGGAAACGCGGAAGACCGCGCTTACGCCTTCGTGGATAAGTCGACCCGGGAGACGAAGGTAATCCGGAAGTTCATCTTCGAGGATGGCTTCGTGTTCAAGCCCCCGATCCTTTATTCCTTGGAAGACGGCTGGTGCGCCTTCCTCCTTTACCCTGAGGACATCTTGCTTAACGCCGCCTTCGCCCAGCGTTTTCCTGGGCTGGAGGAGGAGAGCAATCCGGTTCTGTTTTTGGCGAAGATAAAATAGGAAGAGATATGACAACAAGGAATGACCGATACGAAACTCGCTCCCGGAGACATTCGAAAGTGTCCGGTCGACACTTACGTATGTGTCCGGCCGACACTTACGTATGTGTCCAGCCGACACTTACGTATGTGTCCGGAGGAGAGTTTGGGATCTGTCGGCCGATGTTTGTCTGATCTATATAATTAACTGATACATTAACAATTAAAAGTTTTTTGCTATGGGAACACCCTACAAATTACTGAAACGTAAAAATCCACAAGACCGCCAGGCGCCGTCGAAGTGGTACGCGGTCCCCAAAACTGGGGGGCCGATGGACGAAGATGTCATGTCGCAAATGGCTACGGCCGACACGACAATGGCCGACTTTGAGTTGGAAGGGGCAGCCAAGCTCATTTCCAAATGGATCTACAACCAATTCATGAACGGGAAACGGGCCAAAGTAGAAGGCCTGGGTACGTTCCGCATCACGTTTGGCAGTGAGGGCGTGGACGATATCCTCGATTTCCACACGGGCCTGATCCGCAACATCAAGATCTCTTTCATCCCGGACTCGAACTTGCGGGCCCGCGTTAAGCAGAACATCTCTTTCGAGGACGCGGGCGTCGAGGAAGACGGCGTTTACTACGGCTCTTTGACGAACTACAAGGAAGTAAAGGGCTTGACAGGTAATGGCTCGGGTTCCACCACGACGGATGAAGAGGATCCGGACGACGGCGGTTCGCCTGGGACGGTCTGAGGCCTATTCGCGTGGCCGTAAATGAAGAAATGTTGGTTCCGCTATTTTCTTATTGGGAGCTCACGATGAGGGGATAGCGGACAAAGTTCCGCTTGAAGAGTATAAAAACATTCATTGTAAAGATGAAGAGCTATACTTGGATAGTATCCTATTGAAAGTCTCCATTCGGGGATTAAGTGTTTTGTATTATAAATTAATAACACATCGTTATCATGAAAGAATTAAAACAACTCAAATTGACTCAACTGAGCAAGGTTGAGTTGAGTAAAAAAGAGATGAACAAAGTGTTGGGCGGCGGTAGTTGCTGCGCATGCGGTTGCCAAGGACCTTCCTCTTCCTTTGATAATGCGAACGCAAATCAAGCGTTGGGTATTATGGGACCAGGAGGTGGAGGACCTGTTGGTAGTTATGGTGGATAATTCTGCTTGAGGGAGAAGGTATATGCGATGATCAATCGCATATACCTTCATTACATTGATTAATAATTTTCACATATAAAATAATATGAAATACAAGGAGCTTATTCATTTTTGTCTTTATACTTTTTCACTTATAGCATTTCTTTCCTGTGGAAACAAGGCGAAGGAAAGTGTCGCAGAAGAAGCAGAAAGTGAACGTCTTCCACACATTGATCTAGCTAACCATCTTGACTTACCGGATACGAGACTGAAATTGAGCGATGCAGCCTCGTCAGTCGATATCGTGCCACTTGAAGTCACAGACGTTTCTATGATCGCCTCAATCGAACAAATTTTCGTGACGGACCAGTCGATCTTTGTACACCATAATCGAGATCAGCGTGTTTTTCGCTTTTCACGGAGTGGAAAATTCCTGAATACGATCGGAAAAGTCGGCCAAGGTCCTGAGGAATACATACGGCTATACAGCTTCTTCCTGGATGAAACGAACGAGGAAGTTTATGTGTTCCCGACGATGGGTCGTGTACAAGTCTATAAGTACGATGGTTCTTACGTGAGGAGCTATTCGGATATGAATCCGGACGCGATTTTCAAGATGTTCTCGCCACAAATTTTCCGGTATGGCTCCGAGATCTTTTTCCAACAATCCGGCCCTGTTTATCAACCAGTCAATCATCCGGAAGACTCCTTGTGGGCCTTCGCCTTGGCAGATAAGAACCTGAAGCCCTCTACAATTTTCCTGAATCCGGCTCGCCAAGGACATGAGCGGGAAATGGTGGAAAACATGGCTCCGGTAATGACAGGTGGATGGAAAAACTACCTGCTGGAAATTGCCCCTACTACTGATTTTTATGGGGGTGAGTTCTGGATGAAATACGCAGATACGGATACGATCTATCGTTATGACTCAGCGACCCAGGCATTCATTCCATGTTATTCCATCGATTTGGGAAATCTCAAGAGCGACGATTATGTCCATTCCCACTGGTGGCTGAAAGACCGCTCTGTTTTTAACAATCTCTTCATTTACAATTTCTACCACACAAAAGATTATATTTACTTGATCGGCAATAAGGGTGAAACGCTCTACACATGGCGCTACGCCCCCTCGACCAGTGAACTGGCGCTGGCGACTCGCAAGGAGAAAATCAAGGAGAACCAAATTCCGACCATGAGCGTGACATACAAAAGAATCGAGCGCGATTTCATTTTGGAGAACGACTACGCAGGAGGGCCTTATCGCGTGAACTACACTTCAGGAAATTATTGGGTTTGTGTCCTAGATAGCGACACGGAATGGGCTACGGAAGAGGCTTTTCAAACCGGTTCAGCTCAAAATGAGAGTCAACGACAAATTTTGCTCCATGCCGTGGAGGGCTTAGCCGATCCGGATAGTAACCCTGTATTATTAATCGCAAATCTTAAATAGAAATATTATGCCAATTTTATTATCGAATAGCAAGAATAGATATATTTATTCAGAAAAGAATAAATATGCTATTTTTGTGCCCAATCCATTACTTGAGTCCCAAAGTTTTAGTGAGAATTTATACTATCAAAAGAAATATGAATTCTTGAAAGAGAAAGGATTTTTCTCAGAAAGGAAAATTGAATTTGAGACAAACTATAAAGAATATAATGTACTATTGAATTTGGCGAATTTACGTCAAATATTAATTGAAGTTACAGATCACTGTAATTTAAAATGTAAATATTGTGGATATGGTGAATTATATTCAAATCATGATAGACGAGAAACCAAAAATCAAACTTTTGAAAATACAAAAATCGTAATAGATTATTTAATTGATTTATGGAATTCAAAATATAACATTTCTGTCAATAATATCTTCTCAGTTGGTTTTTATGGGGGAGAACCACTTCTTAATGTAAAACTAATAAAACAAATAATTGAATATTTGGAAAATAAAACTGACGTGAAGCTTTCCTTTGATTATAATATGACAACCAATGCCATATTATTGGATCAATATATGGATTTTATAGCAGAAAAGAAAATACGTCTTCTCATTAGTTTAGATGGAGACAAATATGGATCTAGTTATCGAGTGGATAAAAATGGAAAGGAATCATTTAATGAAGTTGTTTCCAATGTTCACAAATTGCGAGAAAAGTATCCAGATTATTTTAATGAAAACGTAAACTTTAATGTTGTTCTTCATGATCGAAATTCTGTATATACTTCAACAAAATATATAAGAGATGAATTTGGCAAAATACCTCGAATAACAGAATTGAATTCATCCGGAATATCAAAAGACAAAGTTGAAGTATTTAACCGTATGTTTAAATCAAAATTATCGAGCTTTAAAGAATTTTCAGATAATAATATAGACGAAGACATTTTTGATAAAGAAGGTGATAATAAAATGTACTACCACCGTATGTTGATGTCTTATACTGGGAATTACTATAAAAACTATTTTGATTTATTCAGTAAAACTGAAAGGAGTCGATATATTCCATCTGGGACATGTAAACCTTTTGAGAAGAAAATGTTTTTAACAGTGAATGGTAAGTTACTCCCTTGTGAGCGTATTGGACAAGAATTTTACTTAGGTACTATTGCGGATGGGAAATTAAATATAGATACAAAGCAAATATCTGATTTCTATTCTAACGTATACAGAAAACTTGTTTCAAATTGCGCTAGATGTAAATGGAGTACTTCATGTTCACAATGTTTTTATTTTTTGAATCCTAATGACGAGAAAATATCTTGTCCCAATATTTTTACAGAAAAAAAGTTGAATAATTATTTGGATTGGCTTCTATCTTACTCGGAAGAAAATCCTCAACTTTATTTTGAATTAATGTCTAATATTGCAATAGATTGATTATGGCAAACTACTTATTCTATTTGGAATCCTATGTTTTTTTGTTTCGGAATGATTCGGATTTCTTGATTTATAATACTTTAAATTCCGCCCATATTGAGGTGAGCCATATTTGTGAAATTACTTGGTTATTAAACTTCCTAAATGATCCAGTCAATGGATATTCGATGTTTTTACAAGAAAAAGATATTTTAAATCCTTATGTGAAACAATTAGTTAAGGATGTTAAAACCTCATTTTCTGGAGATTGTGTTCTATTTGAAGAGGGAAAGAACAAACCGTTTATATTTAAACCGATATTGTTCCTTAATAATGATATTTTGAGGAAGAATAGTAATGATCGAGATTATGATGGTGATAAAGTTTTGAAGAATTTAGATGAGATTACTTTATTCTTGCCAACACAATGTAATCTTGACTGTTCTCATTGTGGAAAATATCACAAACAATTCCTTCACTGCTATAGACAGAATGGTGAAACACTGTCGAGGGAGGAATATGAAAAATTATTCGATGACATCTATTTCTCAGGTGTCTCAAAAATAAATTTGGTTGGTGATCAATCTGCCTTAGAATATGCGAATGACCTTTTAGGACTTGAATTAAACATTCATATTCATATCCCCTACAAAAAATGTGATGACGTCTTTATGCGCAACGCATTAGAATTAGGCATAAATCTGATCATTAATATACATTCGGAAGATATGGATACAATGATTTCTGAGTTCATCTCCAAATATAGAGATCCTAAGATAGAGTATCAATTTATTATTTCGGACAAGGAAGATCTGAGAAAAATTAATGCCCTACTCAATATGAGCTCAATAAATAGCTCAATATTGCCTTTCTATACGGGAGAGAATATTTCATTTTTTGAGGAATGCGTATATACAAATTTGGAAGACATTTTTTCTGAACCGATTGATCGAAAAACTATTTTCAGGAGACAAGTCTTAAATGAAAACTTCTTTGGGAAACTTTATATTGACGCGAAAGGTGACGCATATTCTAATATGAATGAGCAACCGATTGGCAATATCAAGGATAAGAAATTGAAAGAGCTTGTTTATATGGAAATCAAGTCAGAATCTCCAATTTGGTTAAAAACCCGAGACCAAACGACTTGCAGTCAATGCTTGTATAGGTATTTGTGCCCATCCTTATCAAATTATGAATTAGCGATAGGCAAACCGAATTTGTGCCATGTTTGTGACTTAGAGGTTAAATCCATGGGTTCAGCGCATTATTAATCCATTTTTAATTCTCATACCCATGTTCCACTCCTTCCCCATAGACCACCAGCTCGACGCGATGGACTGCGGCCCGACCTGCTTGCGGATGATCGCCCGCTATTACGGGCGGAATTATTCGATCGAGAGCCTGCGCGAGAAAGCGTTCATCACCCGCGAGGGCGTCTCGATGCTGGGCATCAGCGAGGCGGCGGAGGCGATCGGCTTCCGGACGCGGGGCGTGCGGGTGACGGTCGACGAGCTGGAGCGGGCCTGCCCCCTGCCCTGCATCCTGCATTGGAACCAGACGCATTTCGTGGTCTGCTACCGCGCCGAGAAGGGGCGTTTCCACATCGCCGACCCCGCGGCGGGGCGGGCGGTCTACCGCCGGGAGGAGTTCCAACGCTGCTGGCTAAGCGCCCGGGTGTCGGGGCAGGACACGGGGACGGCCTTGCTGCTGGAGCCGGGGCCCGACTTCCTGACGCTGGGCGAGGAGGAGCGGACGCGGCGGCGGGGCATGCGCTATTTCTTCCGCTACCTGACGCCCTACCGCCGCGAGCTGGGGCAGCTGGTGCTGGGCATGGTGACGGCCAGCCTGCTGGAGCTGATCCTGCCCTTCCTGACGCAGAGCCTGGTCGACGTGGGCGTGCGCGACAACAACTTGAGCTTCATCACCCTCGTCCTGATCGCCCAGCTGGTGATCGTCGCCGCCAAGCTCTCGGTGGAGTTCATCCGGAGCTGGATCCTGCTGCACGTGAACAGCCGGATCAACATCGCGCTGATCTCCGACTTCCTGGCGAAGCTGACGCGGCTGCCGTTGCGTTTCTTTGACACGAAGATGGTGGGCGACCTGCTGCAACGGGTGGGCGACCACGACCGGATCGAGACGTTTATGACCGGCACGTCGCTCAACGCCCTCTTCTCGTTCGTCAACTTCATCGTCTTCGGGCTCGTCCTGGCCTACTACGACCTGGGCGTGCTGGCCCTCTTCCTGGTGGGCAACGGGCTTTACGTGGCGTGGGTGCTGGCCTTCATGCGCTACCGGCGGGAGCTCGACATCAAGCGCTTCGCCCAGGCGGCGGGCGAGCGGAGCAACCTGATCCAACTGGTGACGGGAATGCAAGAGATCAAGCTGAACAACTGCGAGACGCGGATGCGCTGGCAGTGGGAGCGGATTCAGGTGAAGCTGTTCAAGATCAGCGTGAAGGGACTGGCGCTGGAGCAATACCAGCAACTGGGCGGCCTCTTTTTCAACCAGACGACCAACATCCTCGTCTCGTTCGTCGCCGCCCGGGCGGTGGTGGAGGGGAGCATGACGCTGGGCATGATGATGTCGCTCACCTACATCGTGGGCCAGCTCTCGGCGCCGGTCGAGCAGTTCATCACCTTCGCCCGCGCCCTGCAAGACGCCAAGATCAGCCTGGAGCGGCTGGGCGAGATCCACGAGCGGGAGGACGAGGAGCAGGCGCCAGGGGCGAAACGAACGGAGCTGCCCGCCGACCGCTCGCTGCGGCTGGAGAACGTCTTCTTCAGCTACGACGGGGCGGACCGCGACTACGCCCTCGAGGGCGTGAGCCTGACCATCCCGCACCACCGGGTGACGGCCATCGTCGGGGCGAGCGGGAGCGGCAAGACGACGATCGTGAAGCTCCTCCTGGGCTTCTACGAGCCGAACCGGGGCGAGGTGTGGGTGGGCGACACCCGGCTGCGCGACCTCAACCCGCACGTCTGGCGGGCGAGAACGGGGGCGGTGATGCAAGACGGGTTCATCTTCTCCGACACGATCGCCCGCAACGTGGCGCCCGGCGAGGAGCGGATCGACCGCGAGCGGCTGCTGCGGGCCGTGGAGGTGGCCAACATCCGCTCGTACGTGGACGGCCTGCCGCTAGGCTACGACACGCGGATCGGCATGGAGGGCAACGGGCTGAGCCAAGGGCAGAAGCAGCGGTTGCTGATCGCCCGGGCGGTCTACAAGAACCCGGAGTTCATCTTCCTCGACGAGGCGACGAACGCCCTCGACGCGAACAACGAGCGGGCGATCATGACCCACCTCAGGGCTTTCTACGAGGGGCGCACGGTGGTGGTCGTGGCCCACCGCCTGAGCACGGTGCGCGACGCCGACAAGATCGTCGTCCTGGACCACGGCCGCGTGGTGGAGGAAGGTACGCACGAGGAGCTGACGGCCCTCCGCGGCCACTACTACCGCTTGGTGAAGAACCAGTTGGAATTGGGGAATTAGCGGATCGGTATTATTCATTCAATAAGAAAGGGAACACGGATGGAAGAGCGTAAGCCGGTGGAACTGCGGAGCGAGGAGGTCGAGGAGATCATGGGGGCCGTCCCCTCGTGGATCGTGCGGTGGGGCGTCACGCTCCTGTTCCTCGTGGTGGTCGCCTTGCTGGGCGTGAGCTGTTTCTTCCGCTATCCGGACGTGATCACGACGGAAATGACGCTGACCAACACGCGGCCGGCGACGCCCATCGTCGCCCGGGCCTCGGGGCGGCTCGTCGCGCTCTATGTCCGCGACCGGCAAACGGTGGCTCCCGGCGAGCCCCTGGCCCTGATCGAGAACGCCGCCTCGACGGCCGACGTGGACCGGCTGGGGGCGCTCTTGGGCGATGGCTACTTGGACCCCGACACGGCCCTCCGGCGTTTCGCCACGGTGGGCGAGCTGGCCTTGGGCGATATCCAGTCTTCCTTCACCCAATTCATCCAAGCCCTGCAAGACTACCGGAACTACCGGGAACTGGATTATTACCCCCAAAAGATCGCGGCGACCCGGCGGCAGATGGCCCGCTACGAGGCGTACCGGGCGAGCCTGGAGCGGCAGGCGGAGGCCAGCGCCGCCCAGCACGAGATCGCCGGCCGGCAATACCACCGCGACTCCCTCCTGCACGAGCAAGGCATCATCGCGACCGAGGAGCGGGAGACCGCCCGCGGGACCTGGCTGGGCAGCCTCCAGACGTTGGAAGGTGCCCGGGGCGCCCTGGAGAACGTGAACATCCAGATCGGGACGCTGGAGGAGACCTTGCTGGATCTGGAGCTGGCCCGCGACGAGCGGGAACGGGAATCCCGCCAAGCCTACCGCAACGCCTGGGAAACCCTGGTGAACGCCTTGGGGGGGTGGGAACTCTCCTACCGCCCCCGCAGCCCGATCGCGGGCACCGTCACGCTGACCAACTATTGGAGCGAGAGCCAGCACGTCACGACGGGCGACGCGCTCTTCAGCGTCGTGCCCGAGGGGACGAGCGAGTTGCTGGGCGTCTCCTCGTTGCCCTTGGCCCGTTCGGGGAAGGTCCGGGTGGGCCAGCGGGTGATCGTCCGCTTCGAGAACTTTCCCGACCAAGAGTTTGGCGTGGTCGAGGGGCGGGTCGGCTCCCTGTCGCTCGTCCCGGAGGCGGACCATTACCGAGTGGAGATCCGTTTCCCGCAAGGTCTGCTCACGAACTACGGCCACCGCCTCCCCATCGCCTACGAGGCCCGCGCGACCGCCGAGATCGTGACCGACGACCGCCGCCTCATCGAGCGCCTTGTCGCCCCCATGCGGAAAGTGTTCAAGGAAGGGTTTGAATGATCGAGCCCCGTTTTTTACGGAGAAAAGCTTATCTTCGCGTCAAAGAAGTCACATTAAAAAACAATCGCTTATGAATCGCTTATGAGCCCCAGATTATATCCCATCGGGATCCAGAACTTCGAGAAGATCCGCAAGGAGGGTTATCTCTATGTCGACAAGACCGCCCTGATCCATCAGTTGGTGTCTACGGGCAGTTATTATTTCCTGAGCCGTCCCCGCCGCTTCGGCAAGAGCTTGCTGGTCTCTACGCTGGAGGCCTATTTCCAAGGAAAGAAAGAACTGTTCGAGGGCTTGGCGATGGCGCGTTTGGAGAAGGAATGGCTGGAGCATCCGATCTTCCACATGGATTTGAACGCGGAGAAATACTCGGATGTGGCCTCTTTGGAGAGTATCTTGCGCCGTCACCTGAATTTTTGGGAAGACCAATGGGGAAAAGATGAGCGTGATGAGACGATTTCCGACCGTTTTGTAAGAGTAATCCGCCGGGCCTACGAGCGAACGGGCCGCAAGGTGGTCATCCTGGTCGACGAGTACGACTCACGACGAGAAGCTTCAGGAGGAAATGCGCTCGACGCTGAAACCTTTCTACGGCGTGCTGAAGACGATGGACGGTTGCATCCGTTTCGCCCTGCTGACCGGCGTGACGAAGTTCGGGAAGGTGAGCGTCTTCAGCGATTTGAATAACCTGAATGATATCTCGATGGATGAGCCTTACGCGGGGATTTGCGGGATTACGGAGGAGGAAATCCGGGGCCAATTGATGGAGGATGTCCAAAATCTGGCCGCGAGCCAGGGGACAACCATAGAAGTGGCGATGCGGGAATTGAAAACACGTTATGACGGTTATCATTTCGCGGAAAACACGGTTGGGATTTATAACCCATTCAGCCTGTTGAACACTTTCGCCAAACGGAAATTCGATGATTATTGGTTCGAGACGGGCACGCCGACCTACTTGGTGGAATTGCTAAAACGCACGAAGTACAATCTCTATGACATGGCCCACACGGAGACCGACGCGAGCGTCTTGAACAGCATCGACGCCGCCTCCTATAATCCCATCCCGGTGATCTACCAAAGCGGCTACCTGACGATCAAGGCTTACGATCCGGAATTTGGCGTTTATACGCTGGGGTTCCCGAACCGGGAGGTGGAGGAAGGGTTTGTCAAATACTTGTTGCCTTATTATACTTCAGTCAACACGGTCGATACCGCTTTCGAGATCCAGCGTTTCGTACGAGAGGTCCGCCAGGGCGACGTGGACGCCTTCCTTGAGCGCCTCCAGTCTTTCTTCGCCGACACGCCCTATGAGCTGGCCCGCGATTTGGAGTTGCATTACCAGAATGTCCTGTTCATCGTCTTCCGCTTGGTGGGCCTCTACACCCAAGTGGAATACCACACGAACCGGGGGCGGATCGATCTGGTCTTGAAAACGGACCGTTATATCTACGTGATGGAGTTCAAATTGGACGGCACGGCGGACGAGGCCTTACGGCAGATCGAGGAGAAAGGTTACGCCGAGCCTTTCGCCCACGACGGGCGGCAGGTGATCAAGGTCGGAGTCAATTTCTCTTCCTCAGTCAAGAACATCGAGCGGTGGGTGGTGGCCGGATAAGCCCGAATTTCCGCCATGCCGAGAAAACAATAGGCATACGGAAGATATCCACTTAAATCTGCCTTATCGGCGTCATCAGCGTATCATTCTTCATTTCAATCGCCAGTCTGGAGCTTGGCCGCGAGGATAAGCGCCCGCGCCCCGTCGGCCATCGTCGTGGCGAACAGATAGCGATCTCCCCCCTCCGCGATCCGGGTCTTGGCCCGCAATTCCTTTACCGAAAGGGGAAAATTGCGGACCGTGATGTTCGCTTGGGGGATGGTCCGGCGCAAGGTTTTGCAAAGCTTATTGTTGAAAGGCATAAACGAAACCACCCGAAAGACGCGCCCCGGGAAATCGGTTCGCGCGGCAGGGCTGGTGTACAAATGACTATTCGCGTGCAACGGCCGCACGTCCCAATCAAGCGCGAGCCGCTTGAAGGCGCCCGCTTTCAGAATCGAGGCGTTGGGCTCGTAAAGGTAGGCCGCTACCGCCGGCGCGAACGAGACCGACGCGGCGGCCTCATCCATCCATGAATAGACGAAACGTTCCTCCTCGCCATCCGCCCGAAAATTCACGCACTCGATCCGGGGGCTTTCCACCTGGGCCTCCCGCTCCATCTCGAAAAGCAACTCCTTGCATTCGTTGCGGACCGAGAGGATGTGGATCGCCACCGTCGCGGGCAAGGCTTCGAGCGTTTTCTTCAAGTCAGCCATGGGCGAAAGCTTCGCGATCACCCTCGGTGCCTTCCGCCACAACGCCGGGAGAAGGGCGGGCAGGTCGGGCTCGCAATCGGCCAAGGCGAAAAGCCGTTTGTCGCCCTCGCCCCGCCGCGCCGGGTCGACATAGAAACAATCTACGGCCTCCATCTCGTCTACCATCCGGACGGCGTCTCCCCTTCGGACCTCGATGTTATCCGCCCTCAACGCTTGGAAATTGGCCTGAGCCGCCGCGCAATAATCTTCAAAACGCTCAATATAGATCACCCGGGCCGCTTGGCGAGAAAGGAAATAACTATCGACCCCCAGCCCACCGGTCAGGTCGCACACCACGTCGGCGGGCGCGACCAGCCGACACTTGTAATCGGCCGTCCGCTCGGACGAGCATTGCTCCACCGAAAGGCGGGAAGGGAAAATGAGCCGCTCGTTGGCGAACCAAGTCGGGAGCTTCTCCCGGATTCGCCGGCGGGCACGAATTTGGTCGACCGCAAAAGGCACGTCGACCGAGGAATAACGGGAAGCGGAAAGGAGCAAACGTTCCAAATCGTCATCCTGATGGGCCCGGATAAAGGCGAGCGTCTCGTCAGAGAGATTTATCATTTTGATCTTCTTTCAAATAAGCGGTCTCCACTTTCCGGAGACGATTCTTCACCCGCTCGGCCTCGCCCTTGCGGATCTGGAGCGTCATCTCGCAATCCATCTCGAATTTTTGGGAAAGGATGGTGGGATGGTCTTCCTTCACGATCCGCATGACGCTGTTGAGATAAGGATATTCAAAAACGACCGTGAACACCTCGTCGACCGTCCGTTCTTCCACTTCCGCGGCGGCGATCGCCTCGGCCGCGGCGGTGCGATAGGCGACGATCAGCCCGCTCGTGCCCAGCTCGATCCCCCCGAAATAACGCACGACGATCACGAGGATATCCGTCAACGTATTGGAATTGATTTGTCCCAGGATGGGCTTCCCGGCGGTCGAGGAAGGCTCGCCATCGTCGTTGGCGCGAAACGTCAGGCGTTCAGGCCCCAGCATATAGGCCCAGCAGACATGGCGGGCGTCGTAATAACGCTTGCGATAGCGATCGAGCTCCTCCTTCACCTCGTCGACTGTCCGCACGGGGATGGCGTAGGAGATGAAGCGGCTTCGCTTCTCCGTGTAATAGCCTTGCGCGACGGCTTTTATGGTGCGATAAGTATCCCCTTCCATAGCGTTTAATCGGGGATTTTCGTCCGCTCCTCTTCCTCGCGATAAGCCCGGAAATCTTTCATGATCTCCTCGATCTCCTCGATGAAATAAGGATTCTTGACGTGTTTCTTCACTTCCTCATAATAGGTTTCGATGGCCGCGAGGGCGCACAGGTCTTGCCCCCGAAGGAGGAAATAAGGCTCCTCTTTCTCGACGCATTGCTTGATCATTTGTATCGGATTCTTCATTTCTTCTTATTTTAATGAATGAGATAATTCGGCTTTCAGGAAAGGCGCCGTGTAACCTATGCCACTCTCGGCCAAGGCCTCGGGCGTTCCGCTGAAGAGGATTTGCCCCCCATCGCGCCCCCCCTCCGGGCCCATGTCGATCACGTAGTCGGCGCATTTGATCACGTCGAGGTTGTGCTCAATCACGATGACCGTGTTGCCTTTGTCGACCAAGCGGTTCAAGACGCCAAGGAGGACACGGATGTCCTCGAAATGGAGGCCGGTCGTCGGCTCGTCGAGGATATAGAGCGTTTTTCCCGTATCGCGCTTCGCCAATTCGGTGGCCAACTTGACCCGCTGGCTCTCACCGCCGGAAAGGGTCGTCGAGGGTTGCCCCAATTTAATGTAACCCAAGCCCACGTCTTGGAGCACCTTGATCTTCGAGAGGATCGACGGAATGTTCTCGAAAAACTCCACGGCCATATTGATGGTCATGTCGAGCACGTCGGCGATCGACTTGCCCCGGTAACGCACTTCCAACGTCTCGCGATTGTAACGCTTGCCTTGACACTCCTCGCAAGGGACGAACACGTCGGGCAAGAAATTCATCTCGATCGTCTTATAACCATTCCCCTTACACGTCTCGCAACGGCCGCCAGCGACATTGAAAGAAAAACGCCCCGGCTTGTAGCCCCGGATCTTGGACTCGGGCAACTCGACAAACAAGTTCCGGATATCAGAGAAAACGCCCGTATAAGTGGCCGGGTTACTCCGTGGCGTGCGACCAATCGGCGCCTGATCGACAAAAACGACCTTATCGACATATTTCAATCCCTCGATCGAATCGTATGGAAGGGGCTTTTCCAGCGTGCGGTAATAGACATGGCTCAAGATCGGGCGCAAAGTTTGGTTAATCAAGGTCGACTTGCCGCTTCCCGAAACGCCGGTGACACAAATGAACGTCCCTAAGGGAAAAGCCACGTCCACGTTTTTCAACGTATTGCCCCGTGCCCCGAAAAGCTTCAGCCAGCAACCATTGCCCGTCCGGCGTGTCGTGGGCACCGCGATCTCCAGCTGATGATTCAAATAACGCGACGTGAGCGTGTCACGCGTCAGCATTTCTTGAGGCGTTCCGGCAAAAACCACCTCGCCTCCCAAGCGCCCCGCCCGCGGCCCCAGATCGACCACGTAATCGGCGTTAAGCATCATATCCTTGTCATGCTCGACGACGATGACCGAATTTCCCAAGTCGCGCAATTCCTTCAGCGAATTGATCAGTCGCATATTGTCACGCTGATGGAGCCCGATGCTTGGCTCATCAAGAATGTATAAGACATTCACCAACTGGCTACCGATCTGGGTGGCCAACCGGATGCGCTGGCTCTCCCCGCCCGAGAGCGTTCCCGCCGGGCGATTCATGGAAAGATAACCCAAGCCGACCTCCAACAAGAAGCCAATCCTCGAACGGATCTCCTTCAGGATCTCGACCGCGATGGCCCGGCGCCTCGAGTCCAAACGTTCCTCGAGGCCATCCAACCACTCGCTTAACTTCGAGAGATCCATCCCGGCCAAATCAGAGATATTTTTACCGTCGATCCGGTAGCTCAAGGCTTCCCGGTTGAGCCTTTGCCCGCCACAATCGGGGCAGACGTCCATCTTGACGAACTGCTCCGCCCATCTCTGCGCTTCGGGCGAGGCGAATTCGCTTTGTTGCATATAAATATATTTCGCCACGCCATCATAGCTCGCGAAATAGTTCTCGGCGAGCAACGCGTTGTTCTTGACGCGCACTTGCTCCTCGGTGCCGTTCATGATCTCGTCCAGCGCCTCGGGGGGAATGTCGCGGATCGGCGTCTTCAGCGTCACGCCATATTTTTCGCAAATCCCATCAATTTGCCAGAAGATCAGGGTATTCTTGTATTTGCCCAAAGAGAGGATCCCGCCATCGTAAATGCTGACCGACGGATCGGGCACGATCTTGTCCATGTCCAAGATATTGACTTGCCCCAAACCTTTGCAACGCGGGCAAGCGCCATAGGGAGAATTGAACGAGAAATTGTGGGGCGCCGGCTCGCTGTACGAGAGGCCCGTCACGGGATCCATCAACCGGCGGCTGTAATGGCGGATCTCCTCATGATCGGCGTCGAGCACCATCACGAGGCCATCGCCTTGCTTCATCGCCACTTTCAGGCTCTCTTTCAAACGCCGCTCGTCGGTGTCCGAGACGACCAGTTTGTCGATCACCACCTCGATGCTGTGCATCTTATAGCGATCGAGTTTCATGCCATGCAGGATCTCGCGCATCACGCCGTCGACCCGCACGTTCAAATAGCCTTTCTTCCGGATTTGCTCGAACAATTCCTTGTAATGGCCTTTCCGGTTTTTCACCAATGGGGCGAGAAGATAGATCCGCTTGCCATTATAATGCTTGAGTATCAGTTCGAGCACTTGCTCTTCGGTGTATTTCACCATCTTCTCGCCGCTCAGGTAGGAATAAGCCTCGCCCGCGCGGGCATAAAGCAAGCGGAAGAAATCATAGATCTCGGTGGTTGTCCCGACGGTCGAGCGCGGATTCTTGTTCGTCGTCTTCTGCTCGATGGAGATCACGGGACTCAGGCCGGTGATCTTGTCCACGTCGGGACGCTCCATGTTGCCCAAGAAATTGCGGGCGTAGGCGGAGAAAGTCTCCACATAACGCCGTTGCCCCTCGGCGAAGATCGTATCGAAAGCCAACGACGATTTCCCGCTCCCGCTCATGCCCGTGATCACGGTCAACTTGTTGCGAGGAATCTCGACATCGATGTTTTTCAAATTATGGACCCGGGCCCCCCAGACGGAAACGCGCCCCTCTTCCAGCGCCTCGTTTTTCATCGGCTTAACTCCTCTACGCATTTCGCCAGCGAATCGCGCCAATAAGGCACCTCAACGCCGAACGTCTTTTTCACTTTCGTCTTGTCGAGCACCGAGAAATGAGGCCGCTCGACACGGCTGGGGAACTCGTCGCTATGGCAGGGGTTGATCGCGCACGTGTGCCCACTCATGTCGCGGATGGCCACGGCGAAATCGTACCACGAGCAAACGCCCTCGTCGCTATAATGATAGATGCCTTCCTTGTCGAGTTGCCGGGTGGCGATCACGTGGGCGATCAGCGCCGCCAAGTCGGCCGCGTAGGTCGGCGTGCCCACTTGGTCGAACACCACGTTGAGGCGATCCCGCTCGACCGTCAGCCGTCGCATCGTTTTCACGAAATTATTTCCGAAAGCGGAATAGAGCCAAGCCGTCCGGAAAATCAGGTAGCGGCAGCCCGTCGCGATGAGGCTCCGCTCGCCCGCCAACTTCGTCGCGCCATAGACACCCAGCGGATCCGTCTCCATGTCCTCGAAATAAGGCACGCTTTGATTGCCTTTAAAGACATAATCCGTCGAGACGTGGATCAGCGTCGCGTCGACTTCCTTGGCCACGAGGGCCAAGTTCTCCACGGCCCGGTTGTTGAGCAAGTCGGCCGTCGCGTAATCGTCTTCCGCTTTCTCCACGTTCGTATAGGCCACGCAATTCACGATCGTCTCGACGCCCTCGGCCTTCACTAGCCGGCGGATGGCGGCGCGGTCCGTAATGTCCAGCTCCGCCACGTCGGTATAGATATAGCGATCGCCCGTTTGGGCGGAAACGCGGCGCATCTCGTTGCCCAACTGCCCGTTCGCGCCTGTTACCAATATTACCATACTCTTATTTCCTTCCTTTTATCGTTTTTCATCGTCCCGCGTGTTTCCCCGGCGGAACGACTCGCGAAGTTAATGAAATCTCCGGGATTCGGATAGCCCGCGCATCCCGTGCGCGACCTGTCAAAGCCCTCCAACGCCTCGCGCATCCCGTGCGCGGCCCGTCAAAGCCCTCTAACGCCTCGCGCATCCCATGCGCGGCCTGTCAAAGCCCTCTAACGCCTCGCGCATCCCGTGCGCGGCCTGTCAAAGCCCTCTAACGCCTCGCGCATCCCGTGCGCGACCTGTCAAAGCTCAATCTTTCGACGAAGCCTTCTCGATGACGGCCTTGATGCGGTTCTCGTCGCTCAAGGGGCAGATCATCAGGACATCGTCCGTATCGGCCACGAGGAAACCCGACAGGCCGTCGATCACCACCTGCTTCTTCGGGTTGGTCACCTTGATCAGGTTGTGGTTCGAGTCGGTCAGATTGACGCGCGAAGCGCCCGAGGCCGAGTTTTCCCGGATGTCTTTCTCCAGCAAGCCATAGAGCGCCCCCCATGAGCCCACGTCGCTCCAAGCCAAGTCGTTGGTGCAACGCACGTAGACGCGGTCCGACTTTTCCATCACGCCGTAGTCGATCGAGATGCTCGGGCAATCGGTGAAAGCTTGGTTCACTAACGCGCGCTCCATCGGCGTGTTGTAGGCCATGCCCACGGACTCGAAGCGGGTCGCCACTTCAGGCAAATGGTCGCGCAACGCTTCAATGATCGCGCCGACCGACCAGACGAACATTCCTGAGTTCCAATAATAGTTCCCTTCGGAAAGATAGGTCATCGCCGTCCGCGAGTCGGGCTTTTCCTTAAAACGCATGACGGGCGTAAAGTCCTGCCCCTCCTCGCGCCGGGCCTGGATGTAGCCGTAGCCCGTCGCCGGATAGGTGGGCGAGATGCCGATCGTCAGCAAGACGGGCCGCTCGCGGGCGAAATCCATGCAGCCCCGCATGACCCGCAAAAAAGCCTCGTCGTTGCCGATGTATTGGTCGGAAGGCGTCACGACGGCGACCGCCTCGGGATCCATCTGGCGCAGCTTGTACATGGCGTAGGCCACGCACGGGGCCGTGTTGCGGCGGCAGGGCTCGGTCAGCACCTGGTCGGGGCTGAGGGCGGGCAATTGCTCGAGCACCATGTCCTTGTAATTCTCGCCCGTCATGACCAAGAAGTTCTTGGCGGGGATGAAACGGGCGAAACGCTCGTATGTCAGTTGGATAAAGGTCTTGCCGATGCCCAAGGCGTCGACAAATTGCTTCGGTTTCTCCACGCGGCTCAAGGGCCAGAAGCGGGAGCCGATCCCGCCCGCCATGATCACGCAGTAATGATGTGTCGATTTCATGATTCTTGTTTAAATAGATTCCAAACATTCGTCCAGGTCTTTCGTCAGTTGCTCCTTGTCGAGACGCTGGCCGATGAAGACGATTTTTTCCATCCGGTCGCCATAACGCTCGTCCCAATCCTGGCGCAAGCCCGGCTCGCGGCGCATGATCTCCTCCAGTTCCTCCTTGGGCGCCGTGGCGTACCAGAGGCCGGCGTTGCTCAGTTGCTTTTGCGTGCCCGCTTGCTCGAAAAGGAACGACATGTCGCGATTGTGGCTGAAATAACAAACGCCCTTGGCCCGGATCACGTTTTTCGGCCATTTCGTCGCCACGAAGCGATCGAAGCGATGAATATTAAAAGCGGGACGCCGGTAATAGACGAACGTGCTGACGCCATATTCCTCGGCCTCGCCTTCCTCATGATCGTGGTCATGGTCGTGATCCTCATGCGCGTGGATCGGCCGTTCCAGCTCGCGAATCCAGCCCGCCGAGGTAACCGCCCGCTCATAATCAAAACGGTTCGTGTGGATCAGGCGATCGAGATCGACCTTCGCGTAGTCGCATCGCAGGATTTCCGCGTCGGGTTGCAGCGCCCGGATGATCCGCTCCACATGGGCCAACTCCTCCTCGCTGACCATCGAGGCCTTGTTCAGAAGCACCATGTCGCAGAACTCGATCTGCTGGATGAGCAAATTCTCGATATCATCCTCGTCGATGTCCTCCCGCGTCAGCCCTTCCCCACAAAGGAACTCATCACGCATCCGGAGCGCGTCGACCACGGTCACGACCGCGTCAAGGCGGCAGACGCCATAACGCGTATATTCCTCGCCCATTTGGGGAATGGCGCTGATGGTCCGCGCGATCGGCTCCGGCTCACAGATTCCGCTGGCCTCAATCACGATATAATCAAAACGACCCGACCGCGCCAGGTCGCGAAGTTGCTCCACGAGATCCATCTTCAACGTGCAACAAATGCAACCGTTCTGGAGCGCGACCAAGCTATCGTCTTTCTGGTCGACGACACCACCTTTCTGGATCAGGGCGGCATCGATATTCACCTCGCCCAAATCATTGACGATAACAGCGAAGCGAATGCCCCGCCTGTTCGTCAGGATATGATTCACCAACGTCGTCTTGCCGCTGCCCAGATAACCCGTCAGCAGCAAGACCGGAATTTCTTTCTGATGGTTCATGTTTCTTTTCCTTCCTAATATTTATTTCTTTCAAACGCTCATTTAAGTGGCTCCACGTGCAAGACCACGTAGGTGGACGCCCCGAACTTCTCCCGCAAATCCCGCTCGATCTCCCGCGTCAACTGATGGGCGTCGTAGACCGTCATCCGCCCGTCGACCCGGATATGCGCCTCGATCGAGAACAAGTTGCCGATGCGGCGCGTGCGCAAATGATGCGGGTCTTTCACCTCCGGCGAGCGGGTGATGATCGAGAGGATCTCCTCCTCCACCTCCCGAGGCAACGAGACGTCCAGCAAGTCGCGTACCGCCGGAAGCATCAACCGCAAACTGACCCGGATAATAAACAAGCTGACGATCACCGCCGCCAACGGATCGAGTATGCGCCAATCCTCGCCCAACAAGATCGCCCCGCCAATGCCCAAGGCCGTCCCGATCGACGAGAACGCGTCCGAACGGTGATGCCACGCGTTGGCGATTACGACTTGGCTATCCTGCCGCCTTCCCACCCGAAGCGTCACCTGGAACAACAGCTCTTTCACCACGATGGAAACCAAGGCGGCGTAAAGGGCTATGCTCGTCGGGCTTTCCAGCGGCACGCCCTCGAAGTAATGCTTCCAAATCCGGTCGCCGCCATCCCACAAAAGGCCGAATCCCACGAAAAGCAAGACCGCTCCGATGATGGAAGTGGCCAGCGTCTCGTATTTCCCATGCCCGTAATCGTGCGTCTCGTCTTCCGGCTTGGCGGAAATCTTCACGAAAACCAGCACGACCACGTCCGTGAGGAAATCGGAAAGCGAATGGACCGCGTCCGCAATCATCGCGCTACTGTTACCCACGAAACCCGCCACGAACTTGAACGCCAGCAACAACACGTTCACCAGCGAACCGAGCAGGGTGACGCGGGTAATCGCCCCCTCTCGCTTCTTAATCGTCGTCATAAATCATTCTTATTTAAAAAGAAGCCTTCCGGCCCCAAACGCGTCAGCACGTCTTGTGCGTCATGATGTCGAGCACCAGCCTGTCGGTCTCCTCCATTCCCCGCGAGCCGATCGACGTGAGGTTGACGATCGATTGGTCAACGTCCTCGTCGATGATCCCTTCCATGGGCGTCACGACCTTGTTTTCCATCGCCATCAACGCCGAGAGCATCGCGGTCGAGACGCCGCTGGAGACTTTCATCGCGCAGCTCGGTTTCGCCCCGTCGCAGATCATGCCGGTGATATTGCCAATCATGTTCTTGATCGCGTAAGAAATTTGCGTCTTGCTCCCTCCCATCAAGTAAGTGATCGCGCAACTCGCGCCCGTGGCCGCCACCACGCAGCCACACAAGGCCGAGAGCCGCCCCAAGCTTTGCTTAATGTAAATCACCATCAAATGGCTCAACATCAAGGCCCGGATCAATTGTTCCTCCGAGCAATGGATGTCCTCGGCGAACGAGAGCACGGGCAGGGTCGCGGCGATGCCCTGGTTGCCGCTCCCGGAATTGCTCATGACGGGGATCATCGCCCCATCCATCCGGGCGTCGCATGCGGCGGAAGTCATGGCCAACATGTGCGTATAAGGCGAGTCGCCCAAATATTTCCGGCCAAACTCGCCCGCCACCGTCTTGCTCACCGTGTGCCCGTAATTCCCTCGTGCGGAAGCCTTCGCGGCCGCCTCGTTCAACCGGGCCGTGTCGAGAATGAAACGGATCTCGTCAAGCGGCGTATCCATCGCGAACTCATAGACCATCGAGAACGAGAGACGCAAATCGTCCTCATGGGACTCGTCCGACTCTTTCGATTCCTGCCGGGTATCCATCAAGGCGAAACCGTCTTTCTCCACATAAACGAATCGCGTATGGGCATGACTGATCACCGCCGTCGCCGACGATTCGCCCGCCCGGCAAATCACCTCGATATAAAGCTTATCGACCTTCTCTTTCAAATGAATCGAGATCGCTTTCCGCTCAATCAACCCCTTGCCTCGCTCCACGGCCTCAGGAGTCAAATCCTTCAAGACCTCCAAGCCATAGGCCGATTTCCCGATCAGCGCCCCCAAAGCGATGGCGATCGGCAAGCCGACCATCCCTGTCCCCGGGATCCCGACGCCCATCGCGTTCTTCAAGATATTCGCGCTCAAATAAACCTCAATTGAAGTGGGTTCTTGCCCCAAGGTCTCTGCGGCCTTCGCCGAAGCCAAAGCCACCGCGATCGGCTCCGTGCAGCCGATCGCCGGGATCACCTCCCGATGGATCAATTTGATTATCTGTTTTTTCGTCTTGCTGTCCATGCGCACAAACTTAATATATTATTCTTAGTCTAAAAATTTGGCGGACAAAAATAGCGAATTTTCATGAGACAATGATGCTTCTCATAGCCTTTCGTAAATTGGAAATCTTCCCTTAGAAAATCCCTCAATAGAGCCACTTCTATATTCTATACTTTCGAAAGCGAACAAATTTAAAATAAACTTTTCTCCCCATCACATGAAAGTCCGCCGCAACCAAGAACACAACCAAAGACCGCTAGAAAGTTTTCAAGTAAGAAAGTATGCAAAAAGCCCTATCGCCGTCCGGAAACAGCGACAGGGCTTTTTTTCATTTTTCCTATTTTCAAATTTTTATTCTTCCGGCGAAGAGTAATTCTTATTCAAATACTCCAATAAATCAGCCGTGATATCGTAAACGTCACCCGCCAAGAGAATATTGTCTCCCATCGTATTGCTGAAGACCATCTGGTAACCGCGGTTCGCGTTGAAAGCTTTCAATTGGGAGACGATCGTGTCGCGCAGCTGCTCGTTCAACTTTTGTTGTTCTTGCAGCAACTCTTGCGCCAATTGATTATCCAAGTCTTGCAATTCTTGTTGCTTCTTGATCAGCCGTTGCTGCTCCTGCTCGGCACGCTCACGAGTCAAGAACGCGTTATTCTCCACCTTGCGTTGGAAATCTTGCATCTCGCTCTGGAGCGAACGGGCCTTTTGCGTAATATTCGCCCGTGAATTCTCTTGCTTCTTCAAGATCACCTCGTTCAAGTCGATCGAATAATTATAGTTCAACAACAAGGAATCCACATTGACATAAGCCACCGGCAACAGGACCGTCGAATCGCTCCCCGCCGTAAAAGTTCTCGTGATCTTCGATTCCTTCGGGCTCGAGAAATGCAAGATATACAAAACAATAATCGCCACCGCCAAGACACCATTAATCACGTAGTTAATATTCTTCATATCCCCAATGAAAATTTAATCTTATACTTTATTGATAATATCTGTTTTTAATTCTCCTTGATCAAATCATACAAACCTTTCTTCCTCGCCTCGAGCCGGTCCATCGTCTTGGCGCAAAAAATCCCTTTCTTGGCCAACGCTCGATTGCCTTCAATATGAGTATTCGGGAAGCGACCGTCCTTCTTCAGCAGGACCTTGATCGACAATAACGCGACACTGATCGCGACAATTAGGAATGTGATGAATAATGTTGTAAGCATTTTCTTTTCTATATTTGTGGGCGCAAATATAAGAGTTTAGTGGAATAGAACATGCCTTTTTGACAGATTAATGCTTCTTTTTTCCTAACTTAACTTTTTTATGCCATGTCCGTTTGGACTGATTGACAGACTTTTTTATTTTAAAAAACATAAAGGAATGAAAATAACAGATTTAAAACCGGAAATTGTCTGGAAGTATTTCAATGAGATCACGAAAGTGCCGCGTCCCTCGAAGAAAGAAGGACAGATCATCGAGTTCCTCCTCAACTTCGCGCGCGAGCACCACTTGGAGTGGAAAAAGGACGAGGCGGGCAACGTCTTGATCGCCAAGCCGGCCACGAAAGGGATGGAAAACCGGCCCACGGTAATCCTCCAATCCCACATGGATATGGTCTGCGAGAAAAACAACGACATCAAACACGATTTCGAAAACGATCCGATCGAGACCATAGTAGATGGCGAATGGATCCATGCCAAGGGGACAACCCTTGGAGCCGACAATGGGATCGGTATCGCCGCCGAGCTGGCGTTGCTAGCCTCCGACGATCTCGCGCACGGCCCGATCGAATGCCTTTTCACTGTCGATGAGGAAACCGGACTCACAGGCGCTAAGGCCATCAAAGAGGGATTCATGACCGGCGAAATCCTCCTCAACCTCGATAGCGAAGACGAGGGCCAGATTTTCATGGGATGCGCGGGGGGCAAAGACACCCAAGCCATCTTCCACTACACGCCGACCGAAGCGCCGGCCGACAAGGTTTACCTTCGCGTCGACGTCAAGGGGCTCAACGGCGGACACTCTGGTGGCGAAATCCACAAGGGATTAGGCAACGCCAACAAGATCCTAGTCCGCTACCTTTTCCTTCTGAAGAAAAAATATCCGTTCATCCTCTGTGCTATCGATGGAGGCAATTTGCGGAACGCCATCGCCCGAGAGGCGCACGCCGTCATCGGCATCGACTCCGAATGGAAAGAAGAAGCCCGCGTCATGCTGAATCACTTTGCGGCCGACATCGAAAACGAATTGAAACACGTTGATCCTGCTGTCCGCCTCGAGATGACCACCACCGAGCAACCCGCGACTTACATCGACGAGAACACGGCCGAACGACTCATTTATGCCCTACACGCCTGCCCGCACGGCGTCATCGGCATGAGCCACGACATCGAGGGGTTGGTTGAGACATCCACCAACCTGGCTTCCGTCAAGATGAAAGAAGGCAACACGATCCTCGTCGGCACCAGCCAACGCAGTTCTATCGAATCCTGCAAAACGGCTGTAGCCAACCAAGTAGTCGCCACGTTCCTGCTGGCGGGCGCCGAAGTCACGCAAGGCGACGGCTATCCCGGATGGGCCCCGAACCCCGATTCGAAGATCTTGAAAATCGCCCGTGAAACATACCAAACGCTTTTCCATAAAGAAGCCCAAATCATGGCGATCCACGCAGGTTTGGAATGCGGCCTTTTCCTCGAGAAATACCCTTATCTCGACATGATCTCCTTCGGCCCGACAATGCGCGACGTGCATTCGCCCAATGAACGACTGGAAATCGCAAGCGTCGGCCTATGGTGGCGCCACTTGACAGAATTGCTCAAAAGCATTCCCGCCATAAATAATTGAACTTCAATCGGTCATTAGGAATTGCCTATGCCACGGAAATTCCCTCGCAGGGAAATGGAAATTTCCTTGCGGGGGAATAAAAGTTTCCTCGCAAGGAAATTCTAAACTTCATTTGTGAGAATCACTAATGACCGATTTGGATTAAAAATGCCCATATCAGGCGAACCCGCAATAATACAAGCTGGGAAAACAAACGAAACGAGACAATGAGATAGATTCCGATTAATTCCTTACTTTCCTCTAAGAAAGAGTCAAGGCCCCCCTGTCTTTATGGCTCCAACGGTCTTTCCTGCAAATGTAAATACATAATAAGTCTGACCGTACCTATCGGTGCGGTCTGCTTTTGTTTCAATAAATCCAATTTTCCTCTTCGGGCTTCAATTCCCAACACTGGTATCCCAAGCCGCTTAAAGCATCAGTCAATTTGCAAGACGGGTTGTCAACACCACAAAGATACTGGCCTTACAATAAACGGAACACCTTCATTCAACACGTGCCAGACGGCCGTGAGCATTTTGCGCGCAATCGCCACTTTCACTTTCATCGCGTTCTTCTTTCGGACCACAGTTTGTGTGTAACTGAATTTGGAATAGAAACAATCCTGTGTGCGGCTCGCTCCCCATGCGCATTCAATCATTGTTTTACGGATATACTTGTTCCCATGGGTGATTCTGCGGGACTTGATTTTCCCCGCGCTTTCCTCGTTCCGGGGCTTGAGCCCGCACCAGGAGACCAGTGCCGCGGCCGTGATGAACATTTTCATATCGGCTCCTATTTCTGCAAGTATGGAGGTTGCCGAGCGTTCCTTCACGCCGGGGATGGTCTGCAGGTTCTGGAACTCCCCGGGGAATTCCTTTTCACAAATGCCCGTCAGTTTCTCCTGGCATTCTTTCAAATGCTTGTCGTCCAATTCGATTTCCTCGCGATACTGCCGGATCAGGTCGATGTCCGTCTCCGTGACCACTCCGGTCAGGGCGGACTTCAAGGTAT
>CASFXH010000007.1:70200-88161 GCA_949298575.1 uncultured Parabacteroides sp. | reverse complement strand
CCATTTTGGGAAGGACAAGGCCCTTATGGACTTCTCCTTCCTTGCCATTGCCTTCAATATAAAAAAGATGTGTGCAATAATGACAAAAGCAGGCATGGATCTTTTTCGTTTTTATTTGCGTTCCAGCAGGTGTCAAAAAATTGGACACAAGTGTCAAAAAATTGGACACTTTGCGGAGTGAAGTGGAAAAGGAAGCCTCTAAATAATAATTGTTTATGTGATTTGGCACATTCTTTGCGTTGTTTTAGGCAGTAATGTTTAAGACAATGAAAAAGATAGTAATTACGACTATACTCATTTGGGGATTCGTTTCCTCGGGAGTGGGGCAAGAGAGGGTCTGGACATTGGACGCTTGTATGCGTTACGCGATTGACCACAGTACGGCCGTGAAAAAGCAAGTTTATGCGGCGGATACTTATAAAGCGGAGCGAAATGCGGCAGTCGCTTCTTTTTTTCCAGCGGCATCGTTGGGGGTGGGAGCGCAGTTTAGTTATGGACGCTCGATCGATCCGGAGACGAATACTTATAATAATGTCTCGACGTTCAACAACTCTTATGGGGTGGATGCGCAGATCCCGATTTTTACGGGTGGGCAATTGATTAATCAATGGTTGATGGCGAAGTCGAATCGGCGGATGGGGCTTAATGATGTCCAGAAGGCGAAAGATGACTTGGCGCTCCAGACCATGCAAGCGTTTATGGACGTGGTTTATTATCGGGGAACAATCCGCTTGGCGGAGGAGAAGCTGGCCGAGAGTTCCCGCAATCTTTACAAGACTCGCCGCCAAGAGGAGTTGGGGTTGAAGAGCCCGGCGGATGTCGCTCAGTTCGAGGCGCAAGTGGCGACTGATGATTATTCGTTAACCCATCAGCGGAATCTTTACAATACGGCTCTTCTCGCTTTGAAAGACCACATGAATTATCCGGCCGACCAGGAATTGAAGGTCGATACGGTGCTTCCAGAAATTCTTTATTCAAACGAAGGGGAGAACGTGGCGGCGATTTTCGACTATGCGGCTTACGCGAACCCTACCGCTCTCCAGGCTGATTTCCAATGGAAGCAATCGGTCTTCCAGCACCGGATCGCCAAGGGAAAGTTGTTGCCTTCGATTTACTTTGGCGCGGGAATTTCCACCAATTATTTTGAAAATTTACAAGCCGCTACGGCTCCACAAGGATTTGGCGATCAGTTTCGGAACAACAGGGGGGAATATATAGCCTTCACTTTGAGTTTCCCTCTTTTCGATGGTTTGAGCCGGATTACGGAGGTGCGGCGGGCTCGCAATAACCGGAGGATCGCTGAAGAAACGAAGACGGAAGTGCTCCGCCAGCTCCGGACGGCTATTGAGCAAGCGGTGCTCGACAGGGAAGGCTACGCGAAGGAGGCGATCCAGATGGAGAAGAAAACGAAGGCCGACGCTTTGGCCTACGAGGTGACGCTCCGCAAGTATGAGGAGGGCCTGATGAGCTCGATCGATGTCCAGACGAGCGCCAATACGCTTCTCAATTCCCGGGCGGAGTTGCTCCAAAAACGTCTCATGTATGTCATCAAGCGCAAGCTGGTTGATTATTACAAAGGCATCCCGCTCATCGGCGTGGAATAGTTTTTCTTAGTCAATTATAAAATAAAGGAAATATGTCATGGATATTCAGTTAGAGAAAAAGAAAGGGCTTCAGAAGAAGCATATTCCTTACGTCGTGGGCGGCGTGTTGTTTATCGCGTTGCTCGGATGGATCTTTTGGGGAGATCACGCGTCGACGCTCCGGATCGATGGGCGAGGGGTGAGCGTGGGCGAGGTCAAGCGGGAATTGTTCAATGATTTCGTGCGGGTCGATGGGCAGGTGCAGCCCATCACGGTGGTCCAGTTGAGTCCGGAGGAGGGCGGCATCGTGCGCGAGAAAGTCGTCGAGGAAGGCGCTCGGGTCAAGAAGGGCGACATCATCGTCCGCCTATCCAACTCCAATCTTGACTTGGAGATCCTGAACGCCGAGGCGGAGTTGGCCGAAAAACAGAACCTTTTGCGCAACACGCAGGTGACGATGGAGCAAGACAAGCTCAACAACCAGCTCGAGGAAGCGCAATTGGACATGGAGACCGCCCGTGCCCGCCGCGCTTACGAGCAGCAGAAACGCCTTTACGAGGAAAAGCTGATCGCCCGCGAGGATTATTTGAAAGCGAAAGAAGATTATGAGCTGGCCGAGAAGAAATCGGCCCTCGTCGTCGAGCGTCTTCGCCAGGATTCCATCTCGCGCGGTATCCAGATGGAGGAGATGGAATTCAGCTTGGCCAACATGCGCCGCAACATCCAGCTCATCCACCAGCGCAAGGCGAACCTCGACGTCCGCTCGCAGATCGACGGGGAGCTGGGCTTGCTCGACGTGGTGCTGGGGCAGAACATTTCTTCCGGACAAATGATCGGCCAAGTCAACGACCTCTCCGACTATAAGATCGAGGCGATGATCGACGAGCATTACATCGACCGCGTGCGCGCCGGCCTTTCCGCCTCGTTCGAGCGGCAAGGGAGCGATTTCGCCCTCACGGTGCGCAAGGTCTATCCCGAGGTGCGCGACGGTAAGTTCCGGACCGATTTCGTCTTCACCGGCGAGCGCCCCGACAACATCCGCAGCGGCCAGACCTATTACATCAACCTGGAGCTGGGCCAGCCCACCGAGAGCGTCATTATCCCGAAAGGCACCTTCTTCCAGAACACGGGCGGCAACTGGATCTTCGTCCTCGACGCCGACGGCCAACGGGCCTACCGCCGGCAGATCAAGATCGGGCGCCAGAACCCCCAATATTACGAGGTGCTGGAAGGATTGGAACCGGGCGAGCGGGTGATCGTCTCGGGCTATGAGAGTTATGGCGATAGCGAGGTGTTGGTTTTAAATTAAATGAAAGGAGGCACGCGATGAATGTCTTATCGAATTGGAAATCCTACCTGAAGTTTCTCGAACGCAACCAGGGTTATACGGCGATCGAGCTCTTTGGCCTCTCGGTCTCGCTCATGTTCGTGATCTTGATCGGGGTTTACGTGAGTCAAGAGCTCTCCACGGATCGCTTCCATGAGAAGCGGGACCGCGTCTACCTCATCGGGAGCGAGGAATCTCCTCTTACGGGCGCGGCCATTCCCTACATGTTGAAGGAACGTTACCCGGAGATCGAGAAAGTTTGTCCCCTCGTGGTCGATGATGACGCTAATTTCGTGGTCGAATGGGGGGGAAACAAATATTCCGCTCGGCTGATGTTCGCGGACTCTACCTTCTTCGACCTCTTCTCGTTCCGGCTTTTGGAGGGCGATCCGCGGCGGGCGCTGGAGTCGTCGGGGGGCGCGGTCGTCACGCGCGAGTATGCCCGGCGTGTTTTCGGCGACCGGCCGGCGATGGGGCAAAGCTTACGGATAGACTCCTCGCGATTTACCGTGGTCGGCGTGATGGAGGAGATTCGTAATTCCTGTATCCCGGAAGCGGACGTGATCTTGCCTTGGCGACAGGTTAAAGCTTTCAATCCGAGCTTGGCGGAAGACCAGCTGTCGAACGCGGGCGGCACGGTCTGTTGCGCCTTGCTCCGCGAGGGGGCCGACCTTAAACCGAAGCTCGCCGAGATCGCCGAGTGGATGAAGGGTTTCTTCTGGATCTATGAGCGGGGCATTTACAAGGAGGTGCGGATGGAACGCGTGGACGATTACTACTTCTCCGATTGGCGAGATGGGTGGACCCCGTTGCGCGGGGGCGATCGCCGCTTCGTGATGGTGCTCCTCTCGGTGGGCGTGCTGATCCTCGTCTTCGCCGTTTTCAACTACATTAATTTGACGGTCGCCCAGGCGGGCTTCCGGGCGAAGGAGATGGCGGCCCGGCGGCTCTTCGGCGCCACGCGGGTGGAGCTTTTCTGGCGCCTCGTGCAGGAGTCGATGATGCTTTGCCTCATCGCCTTGGCCATCGCGATTCTCTTGGCCGCCGCTTTCGAGCCTTACGCGAGCGATCTGCTTCAGGCCAAGCTGGACTTGACGCTCCTCGCTCGGCCCGCCAGCCTGGCGGTCTTGCTGGGCTTCGTCGTGCTGGTCGGCGGGCTGGCGGGATGGTTCCCGGCGGTGATCATCTCGGCGGCGGAGCCTATCGAGGTCGTGCGGGGCTCGTTCCGCCGGCGGACGAAGATGGTCTTCAGCAAGGTATTCATCACCTTCCAAAACTTCATCACGATCATCATGCTCTCCGCCTCGCTGGTGATGGTTCTTCAGATCAACCACATGCTCCACGCCCCGTTGGGCTACCAGACGAAAGGGCTCTATTGGGTCGAGCTTCACCAACTCGACGCGAATGCCCATCGGACCTTCCTGGAGCGCGCGCGGACCATCGCTGGCATCTCGCGCGCCGGATTGACCCGCGGCTTGCCCTTGTTGGGAAGCAATAACTGGACTACCACCTTCGACAATGGCGGCACCCCCACCAACATCAGCTTCCAGGTCTATCGGATGGACCGCGAGGTCTTCGACATGCTCGGCCTGAAGATCATCCGCGACAACCACTTGGCCGATCCCGATTTGTTCCTCAACGAGCACGCCATGCGCGAGATGAATCTCTCGATCGACGACGCGCGGAGCTTCACGGCCGACGAGACTTACTCGATCGCGGGAGTCGTTTCCGATTTCTATGAGGGCAACATCAACACCCGGGTCTCCTCGGTCTTGTTCCATTTCCTGAAGCCGGACGAGACGGGGTGGCACGCGCTGTTCGAGATCACGAGCGATCCCGTCGCGACGCTCGAACAGTTGCGCTCGATTTACGCCGAGCTTTCCGGCGGCTTGGAAATGAAGGGCGATTTCCTCGACCAAACCCTCCGCCAGACGTTCGCCTCGCAGATCCGCCTGACGAAGATCGTGGGCGTGTTCACCTGCGTGGCCATCCTCATCTCGCTCCTGGGGCTGGTGGCCATGTCGACCTATTTCGTGCGGCAGCGCGAGGTCGAGATCGCCGTGCGCAAGGTCTATGGGTCTGAAAACGGGGAGATTCTCGTGCGCTTGGTCCGTTCCTTCCTGGTCTACGTGGGGATCGCCTTCGTCTTCGCCGCCCCCGTCGCCTGGTGGGCCCTCAGCCGGTGGCTGTCCGACTACGCCTACCGCGTCTCGCTCAGCCCGTGGATGCCGCTGGCCGCCGGGGGCTTCTGCCTCGTCGTCGCCTTCTGCGCCGTGATCTACCAAAGCTGGCAGGCGGCCAATCGCGACCCCGTCAAGGGCTTGAAAGGACGTCAGTAAGTGATACTCAGCCCACTAAGTCCGTTCGCGACTCAGGAAACGAGCGTTTTCCGGTTGGAAAAATAGTTTTTCGACCAGAAAACACTCGTTTTCTATTCCATATATTAGTTTTTTGATTAGGATAGACGTCTTTTCTGCTTGGCGGATATTTTTCTGAGTAGGATAGACGTCTTTTCTGCTCAGCGGATATTTTTTCTGAGTAGGATAGACGTCTTTTCTGCTCGGCGGATATTTTTTCTGATTAGGATAGACGTCTTTTCTGCTCGGCGGATATTTTTTTTGAGTAGGATAGACGTCTTTTCTGCTCTGAAAATATTTTTTTTGAGTAGAATAGACATATTTTCCGGTCGACGTAGCGGGAAGCCAAGCGGCGGACGGTCGTTTTCCGGCCTTCCGGGCGAGGTGGGGCTTAAAAAACGAAGGCAAGAGGCAAGGGGAAACGAAAAAAACGCTTATTTTTGTCGAAATTTTTATCCTAAGCAAACGACAGAATGAAAAATCTAATCTTAGCGGCCTGTTTATTGATCGCGTCCCCCCTCCTGGCGCAGACAAAGGTGGTGAAGCGGAACGCGGTCAAGGCGAACGATTTCGGAATCACTTATTCCCTGCCCAAGACCACGCTGGTGGTGGTGGCCGAGGTGACTAAGACGACCCGCGAGGCCGGGCCTTATTACCAATACGCGGAAAAATATTTGGGCGTGCGCGACGTGATCACCCACGACGAGACGACCTACGAGCTGACCGACGTCAACCTCCTCAACCGCGGCGTCCCCAATCCGGACCGCACCTACATCGTCGAGTTCCGCTCGGGCACCGTCGCCCCCTACGCCTACCTGACGGAGGACGGCCTCCTCTGCGCCATCAACGCCGAGTACACGCCCGAGGATGAGGAACCCGCCGCCGAGGCGAGCGCCTCCACCAGCTCCACCGCGCTGACCGACCCGTCGGTCTTCTCCGAGGAATTGCTGATGGCGGGCTCGACGGCCCGGCAGGCCGAGGTGGCGGCGCGGCAAATCTATCGCATCCGCGAGAGCCGCATGGGCATCCTGACGGGCGACGCCGATAACCTCCCCCCCGACGGCGAGGCGATGAAGATCGTCATCAGCGAGCTGGAAAGCCAGGAGCGAGCCCTCACGAACCTCTTCACGGGCGTGACGCGCACGGAGACAAGCGAGTATGAGGTGACGATCGTCCCCGAGACCGACCTGTCGGACGAGATCATCTTCCGCTTCTCGCGCCGGATGGGCATTGTCGACGCCGACGACTTGGGCGGCGAGCCCGTCTACATGAACCTGACGGCGATCGACCGCGCGCCGGCGCTCGACGAGAAAGAGGCCGAGAAGAAGGAAAAGTCCTTGAAAGGCATCGTCTACAACATCCCGGGCAAGGCCAGCGTCGAGCTGTCGATGGGCGGCAAGCCCCTGTGGGAGGGCGACGTGATGGTGACGCAGTTCGGCACGTGCGAAGGCCTGGCCCCCGTCATGTTCGAGGACAAGAAAGCGCCGGTGAAAGTTTACTTCTATCCCGAGACGGGCGCGATCAAGCAGATTATTCAATAATTATAAACACTAATACTCCTAAAACACATGTTTAAGAATCATCCGAAAGGCCTTTTGGCCGCCGCCCTCGCGAATATGGGCGAACGTTTTGGTTTCTACACCATGATGGCGATCCTGGTGCTCTTCCTGCAAGCGAAATACGGCTTGAACGGGACGAACGCGGGATACATCTATTCCACTTTTTATTTCTCGATTTACATCCTGGCCCTCGTGGGTGGCGTGATCGCCGACAAGACCCGCAATTTCAAGGGGACGATCATGGCGGGCATCTTGCTGATGGCCTTGGGCTATCTTTTGATCGCCATCCCGACGCCGACGCCGGTGTCGAACGTGCCGCTCTTCTTGACCATCACGTGCGTCGGCCTCTTCGTGATCGCGTTTGGCAACGGTTTGTTTAAAGGAAACTTGCAAGCCCTCGTCGGACAGATGTATGACAACGAGAAATACAGCAAGATGCGCGACTCGGGCTTCTCGCTGTTCTATATGTTCATCAACGTGGGCGCGATCTTCGCCCCGATGCTGGCGGTCGGCATCCGTAACTGGTGGTTGCGGCAATGCGGCTTCGCGTACAACGCCGACCTTCCCGCCCTGTGCCACGGCCAGCTGGAGGGCACGCTGACGCCCGAGGCGAGCGAGACGTTCTCGCGCCTGGCGGCCGAGGTGTCAGGCCAGCCCGTGACGGACATGGCGGCTTTCGCCAACGAGTACCTGAGCGTCTTCGTCACCGGTTTCCACTACGCGTTCGGCGCGGCGATCGGCGCGATGGCTATCTCGTTGCTCATTTATTTATGGAATAAGAAAAACTTCCCCGACCCAAGCCAGAAGGCCGCGACGCGAGCCAACAAGCAAGCGCCCGAGGTCGAGATGAGCGCCGCCGAGGTGCGCCAGCGGTTGTTGGCCCTCTTCGCCGTGTTTGGCGTGGTGATCTTCTTCTGGTTCTCGTTCCACCAGAACGGTCTGACCTTGACGTATTTCGCGAAAGAATACACCGAGCTGAACCTCTTCGGCATGGACATTACGGCCGAGTTGTTCCAGTCGCTGAACCCCTTCTTCGTGGTCTTCCTCACGCCGTTGGTGATGGCGATCTTTGAGTGGCAGCGGAAACGGGGCGCCGAGCCTTCGACGCCGAAGAAGATCGCCATCGGTATGGGCATCGCGGCGACGGCTTTCTTGGTGATGACGATCGTTTCTTACTTCTCGAACCTGCCATTGCATAAGGACATCATCGCGGCGGGGACCTCGCCGGTGAAGGTGACGCCTTTGCTCTTGATCGTGACCTATTTCATCCTGACGGTCGCCGAGCTTTATATCTCGCCGCTGGGCATCTCGTTCGTCTCGAAGGTGGCGCCTCCGAAATACCAGGGCATCATGCAAGGAGGCTGGTTGGGCGCGACAGCGTTGGGTAACCAGTTGCTCGTGATCGGCGCCGTGCTCTATGAGTCGATCCCGATCTGGATGACGTGGGGCGTCTTCGTGCTCGCTTGCTGCATCTCGATGTTCACGATGTTGGCGATGTTGAAATGGTTAGAGCGGGTCGCGAAATAGGAAAGACGACAGTCCTGCGGTTCAGGCGCTGGAGCCGGAAACGGTACGCGGCGTTCGTCAGCGTGACTCATTGCGTGTCGATCGGCCAGTTGGCGGGTCGGCTCGCCGATCGGCTGGCGCGGAAGAGTGCGATGGACTGTGTCTCGGATCGCGTAGAGGCGAGCCGCGACCAAGTCTTCGTGGACCCGGAAGAGGAGCGGGAGGATGAGATCCTTTTGACCGCTCCTAGCCTCATGTCCCTTCCTTTGCTCCAAGACCCGGCCTATCCCGCGGGCCTATCCAAAGATTATACATATTATTTATATACGCGAGGCGATTCATCCCGATGGGGGTGGGTCGCCTCACTTTTTTTGATTCGATGAGCTTATGAATTGGAAAGAAATCAAGCGAGAGATCCTCGACGGTGAGCCGTTGGAGGAAGCGCGGGCGGTGGCCTTGGCCCAGACCGCCGACAAGGAAGCGCTTTATGAGTTGGCGCATGAGGTGACGCGTCATTGCATGGGCCGTAAGTTCGATACGTGCTCCATCATCAACGCCCGGAGCGGCAATTGCGGGGAGGATTGCAAATGGTGCGCCCAGTCGGCCCATTACCGGACGAAGGCGGAGCTTTACCCCTTACTTTCTGCCGAGGAGTGCGTGCGTCATGCTGTCTACAACCGTCGCCAAGGCGTCGGACGCTTCGCCCTGGTGACGAGCGGGAAGCGGATGAGCGACCGGGAGATGCCGGCCGTGGCGACGATCGTCCGGCGCGTTCGGGAAGCGTGCGACATCAAGTGCTGCGCCTCGATGGGCCTGCTGGGCGAGGAGGCTTTGAGGACACTGCGTGAGAGTGGCGTGGAGAATTATCACTGCAACATCGAGACCGCCCCCTCTTACTTCAAGACTCTCTGCACGACCCACACGATCGAGCAGAAACTGGAGACCATCCGCGCGGCCCGAAGCCTTGGCTTCCGTATCTGTTCGGGGGGCATCATTGGCATGGGGGAGACGATGGCGCAGCGGGTTGAGATGGCCTGCCTTCTTCGGCGGGAAGGGATCCTCTCCATTCCGCTGAACCTCCTGCAGCCCATCCCCGGCACTCCCTTGGAAAACAGGAAGCCTCTGACAGACGAGGAGGTGCTCACGACCATCGCCCTCTTCCGCCTGATCAACCCGCACGCCTATCTCCGCTTTTCCGGCGGCAGGGGGCAGCTGAGCGAGGCGACCCAGCGAAAGGCCCTCTACGTGGGCATCAACGCCGCCATCGTCGGCGACCTCTTGACGACCGTCGGGAGCCGCTTTGAGCGAGATCGAGTCCTCTTCCAAGAAGCGGGCTATTCCTTGAACGAAAACACGGATTGGGCGATATGATGACGACGGAAGAACTCTTGCGATACGACCGGGAACACCTTTGGCACCCCTACACTTCCACCATCGACCCTCTACCTGTCTTCCCGGTAGCGGAGGCGAGGGGAGTAACGATCAAGTTGGCCGACGGGCGTGAGCTGATCGACGGCATGTCGTCTTGGTGGGCGGCGATCCATGGCTACAACCACCCCGTCCTCAACGCCGCGGTGGAGGAGCAGCTCAGACACATGAGTCACATTATGTTCGGGGGGCTTACCCACCGGCCCGCTGTCGAGCTGGCCCGACTGCTTTTGTCGATCCTTCCCCCCTCGATGGACAAGCTCTTCTTCGCCGATAGCGGCTCGGTGGCGGTCGAGGTGGCGATGAAGATGGCCATCCAGTACTGGCGGGCGAAGGGTGAGGCGGGGAAATGCCGGTTCGCTACCATCCGGAGCGGCTACCACGGCGACACGTGGCATGCCATGTCGGTCTGCGATCCGGTGACGGGGATGCACGGGCTCTTCGCCGGAAGCCTCCCTGTTCAATATTTCTTGCCTCAGCCGCCCGTGCGCTTTGGCGAGGCGTGGCGCGAGGAGGCCATCGAACCCCTGCGCTCGCTTTTGGAAGCCCACGCGTCGGAGTTGGCTGCCCTCATCCTCGAGCCAGTCGTCCAAGGGGCGGGTGGGATGTATTTTTACTCGCCCACTTACTTGAAGCGGGCCCGCGAGCTCTGCGACCGCTACGGCGTCCTCCTGATCTTTGACGAGATCGCGACGGGCTTTGGTCGCACGGGCAAGCTCTTCGCTTGGGAGCACGCCGGTGTGGAGCCCGATATTATCTGCGTAGGAAAAGCCCTGACCGGTGGCTACATGACCCTCGCCGCTACCGCCACGACTGAGCCGGTGGCCACGGCGATCTGTTCCGGCCCTTCGGGGTGCTTTATGCACGGGCCAACGTTCATGGCCAATCCCTTGGCCTGCGCCGTCGGGAAGGCGGCCGTCTCCTTGCTCTTGGAAAGTGATTGGCAGGGGCAGGTGCGGGCTATCGAGCGGCAACTGAGGGAGGAATTAGCCCCGGCCAAGGCTTTCTCCACGGTGCGGGAGGTTCGTGTCCTAGGGGCTATCGGTGTGGTGGAGATGAATGAGCCAGTCGATATGGCCACGCTCCAGCGACGCTTTGTCGACGAAGGTATCTGGGTGCGCCCCTTCGGCCGCCTGGTCTACCTCATGCCCCCCTATATCATCACCCCCGAGGAGCTGACGAAGCTGACGGGCGGGCTCCTGCGAGTGATTAACCCAGAAAAATAAGAAAAACAGAAACGATGAACGATGATCAAGCTATTTTAGTTAAGCTCCAAGCGGAGGGAAGATTGCGCACGATCCCCCTGATCCGCCACGACGGTCCTTGGATCCTCGCCGGAGGAAACCGCTTGCTCAACCTCTCCTCGAACGACTACCTTGGCCTCGCCGCAAGGGCGGATTGGACACGGTCGTTCCTCGACTCGGAAGAGGCCCGAGGGTGTCGCTTCTCCTCGTCGTCCTCGCGCCTCTTGACGGGCAATTGCGAGGCTTGTGAGGCTTTCGAGGCCGACCTCGCGAGTGATTTGGGACACGAGGCCGCGCTCCTCTTCAACAGCGGCTACCACGCCAATACGGGCATTCTCCCCGCTTTGGCCGGCAAGCATGATTTAATATTGGCCGACAAGCTCGTACACGCGAGCCTGATCGACGGCTTGAGGCTCACCGAAGCCCCTTACAAACGCTTCCGCCACAATGACTATGACCAGCTCGAACGCCTTCTTGAAACCGAGGCCAAGGACCACGGACGCGTCTTTGTCGTCGTCGAGAGCGTCTATAGCATGGATGGCGACACGGCGGAATTGCCCCGCCTCGTCGGCCTCAAACGCCGCTTCCCCAACGTCTTGCTCTATGTCGACGAGGCGCATGCCATCGGTGTCCGGGGCCGCCGTGGCCTGGGCCTTGCCGAGGAACAGGGATGCTTGCCCGACGTGGACTTTCTTGTGGGTACCTTGGGCAAAGCCTTAGCCTCGATGGGGGCTTATGTAGCGTGCTCGAAGATGGCGCGTGAGGTGCTCGTCAATAAGTCTAGACCGCTTATATTCAGTACTGCCCTGCCGCCTCTTTTGGTTGCGTGGAGTCACTTCGTCTGGCGGCGTCTCGGTGCGATGGAAGCCGAGCGTAGGCGTTTGGCTCACCTTGCCCAAACTCTCGCCGAGACGTTACGGGGGTGGGGTGGGGAAACAAGCCGGAGTCACATCGTCCCTTGGATCGTAGGCGGCAATGAGGCCACGGTCCGCTTGGCCGACGCGCTTCGACGGAAAGGCTTCTACTGCCTACCCGTCCGCCCGCCGACCGTTCCGCTGGGGACGGCCCGTCTCCGCTTCTCCCTGACAGCCCACCTTCCGGACGAGGATTTCGGGCGCCTGCGGCGAACTCTGGAGGAGCTTCAAGGAAATTGGAGGTCAACCTCGGTCGAGTTTCAGTCTCCATCGAGAGGAATGTCTAATTTGGAATAAGTAATTAAAAGATATGAAGATAGATAGAATGATAACAGAAGGACAGGGCGGTGAGACGCTGATCCTTTGCTTTTCGGGTTGGGCTTCGACGAGCCAACTCTTCTGCCACCTTCACGTCCCCGAGGGACACGAGGTTTGGGTGGTGAGCGATTATAGAGACCTGACGTTCGACGCCTCGCTCCACGCTTTTCGGGCCGTGCGCGTCGTGGGGTGGTCGATGGGCGTATGGGTGGCGAGCCGTCTCTTTCAGGAAGGCGGGGAAAACATCCTTTCCGCTACGGCCGTGAACGGCACGCCCATCCCAATCGATGATCGCTTAGGCATCCCCGAGGCCGTTTTCGAGGGCACGTTGGCCCACCTCAGCGCCGCCGCCAAAGCCCGCTTCGACCGGCGAATGTGTGACGATCGCCCTACCCTCGACGCCTTTCTCGCTCTGCCTCAGCCACCTCTCGAGCGAGTCCGCGCCGAGCTGCGCGCCCTGCGCGACGCTGTCCGCTCGCTCGCTCCTGCCGAGGCTGCTCGCATCGCCGAGGGGCGACTTTGGAACCGGGCGATCATTGGCCGGCGCGACCGTATATTCCCGCCACAGAATCAGCAGGCTTACTGGCGTTCGCGGGGCGTCATGGCGCGGGAGATCGATGCCTCTCATTGCCCTTTCCCTCGTTTGCGGAGTTGGGAGGAACTATGGACTTGACCGCCTCGGCTTGCCGCCGCTTTACCCGCGCCATTGGTACGTACAACGACCACGCCTTGGCGCAACGAGAGATTTGCCAGCACCTCGCACGGTTGTGGAGCGAGGTCGAGCCTGAGCCTCCGGCGGGGCGGAAGATTCTGGAGGTCGGGTGTGGCGGTGGTGGCCTGACGCGCTGGCTCCTGGCACGTGAGCGGGGCGGGGAATGGGTTCTCAACGACTTGTGCGAGAGCTGGCGGCCCGCTCTCGAGCGGCTGATGGTGGGGCGGCGGGCGACCTATCTCTTCGGCGACGCTGAGACGTTGCCCTTGGGCGAGGACTATGGTTTGGTGGCTACGGCCTCGGCCGTCCAATGGCTGCGTGACCAGTCAGCCTTCGTGACGAAGTTGGCCCATGCGCTGCGGCCGGGGGGACTGCTTCTGCTTAGCACCTTCGGACCTGACAACCTGAAGGAGGTTCGGGCCCTGACAGGCGAGGGTTTGGCCTACGCCGAGCTGTCGAGCTGGCGGCGATGGGTGGAACGGGATTTCGTGATCGAGCGTCTTGAGGAACGGTTTATTCCGCTTGCTTTTGCCGACCCGCTCGAAGTCTTGCGGCATATGAGATATACGGGCGTGACGGGAACTTCCTCGTCGGTTTGGACTCCTGGGCGGCTCAACGGCTTCCTCAGGGCGTACCGGGCACGGTTCGGAGTGGCCGACGGGCGGGTCGTGTTGACCTATCACCCCCTCTTCGTGATAGCCCGTAGGAAGGAAACGATTGTATAATATGTTATAATAAGTAAAAGAAAAAAGTATGGAAGGAAAAATATTCTTTGTGGCCGGCATTGATACGAATGTCGGCAAGACGGTGGCGACGGGTCTGCTGGCGAGAGCCTTGGCGGAAGTGGCCGGCCGTAAAGTCATTACCCAAAAGATGATCCAGACGGGTTGCCCGGGGGGGTCGGAAGACATCGAGGCGCATCGCCGCCTTCAGGGCATCCCCCTCCAGGAGGAGGATTTGTCGGGGCTGACCTGCCCCTATGTCTTCACCTACCCCTGCTCGCCCCACATGGCCGCCGAGCGCGACGGGCGGGAAGTCGATCTCCGCGTCATCACGGAGGCGACCGAGCGTTTGCGAAAGCGTTATGAGTATGTCTTGCTCGAAGGTGTCGGTGGATTGATGGTACCGATAGAGGAGACATCACTGGTGATTGATTACGTCCGTGAGCGAGGTTACCCCCTTCTCCTCGTCACGTCGGCCAAGTTAGGTAGCCTGAACCATACGCTTCTGAGCCTCTACGCTTGCGAGCGCTACGGCATCCCGGTGAGGGCGCTCATCTATAACCGCTATCCTATCGAGGACGAGGCGATCGAGGCGAACAGCTTGGCGTATCTCCGGGCACGCTATCCGTCGATCCCCATCATTGTCTTGCCCCACAGCGAGGAAGGGCGGTTGAGCTTGGAAGATATCGCCCCCTTGCTCTAGCGCTTGCGCTCGAAATGAGCCCTTCGCCACTCGTAGACAACCGGGGCGGCGAGGCAGGGCTCGACGCGCTCGCGGTCCTCCTCGCTCAGGTAGAGCGGGGTGGTGTAGGTGGCGGTCAGGGTGAGGTTGTCGGCGTGGAGGTCGTAGCGGATCAGGTCCATGTCGAGGAGGGCTCGTGCGTCGTCCAGCTGGTCGGCGGGGGCGTCGGTCTTGAGATACCACTCCCCGGCGAGGGGCTCGATCAGGTCATCGAGGGGCAGGGGCTGCCAGTCGGTCGTGTAGAAGGCCAAGCGGCTGTCGGCCACCGGCCCCTCGACGGTCGTGACCATGCAGATGACCGAGGTGTTGTTGACCAGCGGAAGGAGTTTCATCTCGACCACGCTCCGGGTTGTCGTGCGGAGGCGGAGGTAGGTGTCGTTCAGCTGTTCCAAGGAGGAGTAGCCTTCCATCACGTTCTTCAATTTCGCTTCTTTGCCCGCTCGATAGAGATCCACGAGATCTTTCCGCCAGGCGTTTTCCAACTGGGGAATGTAAGAGTCAGGCATGCCCGTGAAGACCGCCTCCATCGTTTGGGCCCCCATCCCTCCGGCGAGGGCCAAGGCGATGATCGACATCGCTATTCGTTTTACATACATTTGTTTCATACTAAACCTTTGTTCATTGACTGCCCAAAAATAGGAAAATCATCCCAATCAACACGAGAGCGAGGTCGATCGCCTTGCTCTTTAAGTTTTTTTCATGGAAGAAGAGCGCGCCGGCGATGAAGGTGACCACCACGTTGCTCCGCCGCACCATCGAGACGATGGAGATCATGGAGTCGGGGAAGCTCAGCGCGTAAAAGTACACCCAATCGGCCACGCAGAGGAAGACCGAGATCAGCAGGATATTCCATCGCCACTGGAACGGCGTGCTCTTCTTCCGCTTCGGATACCACAGGAAGAGCAGGATGAAGGCCATGATGGCGCATTGGTAGAGATTGAACCAGACCTGCACCGTCATCACGTCCAAGTCGCGCATCAGGTGCTTGTCGTAGAGCCCGCTCGCCGCCCCGGCCATCACCGAGAGGACGGTCAGGAAGATCCACTTGTTATGGGCGAAATTGATCCCCTCCTTTTTCCCCGAGGCCGAGAGCAGGTAGAAGGAGGCGATGGCGAACAGTACGCCGATCCATTGGTACAGGTTCAGCCGCTCGCCGAAGATCAGCAGGGCGCCTACCAGCGTCAGGACGGGCTGTGTCGCCTTGATCGGCCCGGTGAGGGTGAGCGGCAGATGCTTCAGGGCGAAATAACCGGATATCCACGAGGTGAGGACGATCACCGCTTTCAACAAGACGGCCAGATGCGTCTCCAGCGGGACCCGCGGCACGTAGAGCATCGTCCCGTCCAGCCATCCCGTCCAGCGGGAGAGGCAGATGAAGGGAACGAAGATCAGGCTGCACACCAACGTATTGATGAACAGCACGGGGATCACGGCGTTCCCGTTAAGCGACATTTTCTTGTTCACCTCGTAGCAGCCCAGGAGAAAGGCCGAGAGGAACGCTAAGGCTAGCCACATACGGCTTGTTCATTTAAGGGGTTATCCAAAAAGAGATCGGCGGGATAGGTCACGTCGACCAAGTAGAGCGCGTGTCCGGGGACCGACATGCCCGCCCGGCAACGGTCTTTCGCCTCGATGATCCGTCGCAGGCCCTCGCCGTCGAGTCGCCCTCGCCCGATCTCCAGCATGGTCCCGACGATGGCCCGCACCATGTTGCGCAGGAAGCGGTCGGCGGTGATGGTGAAGACCCACGTGTCGCCCTCACGCGTCCAGTCGGCCCGGGTAATGCGGCAGTTGTTGGTCTTCACGTCCGTATGCAGCTTGCTGAAGCTCGTGAAGTCGCGGTATTCGAGCAGGATAGGGCAGGCCGCTCGCATCGCCTCGAAGTCTAGCGGGGCGGGGTAGCGGTAGACCAAGTCGGAGAGGAAAGGGTCCTTGCGGGCCGTCAGGAGGTAGCGGTAGGTGCGCGAGGTGGCGTCGAAACGGGCATGAGCCTCGGGCTTCACGCCGACGATCCGCTCCACGGCGATGTCCTTGGGCAGAAGGCTGTTCAGCTTATAGACCAAATAAGCCCGGTCGGCGATCTCTTCCCGCCAGTCGAAGTGGGCCACCATCAGCCGGGCGTGTACCCCGGCGTCGGTCCGACCGGCGCCGACGATCGCGACGGGCTCTCGCAAGAGGGTCGAGAGGGCCGTCTCGATCGTCCGCTGGACGGTCTCGCCCCGCGGCTGCGTCTGCCACCCGTTGTAGCGCAGGCCGTTATAGCTTAAGTAAATGAAGTAGCGATGCACCTTTTCCCTCCCCCTCGTCATTTCTTGAACCCAAAGCCGAAGCGTAGCCCGTCGTATTGCTCCAGCAGGTTGTTGGCCGCTTGCAGGGTCGTGTTGCTCGACCACGAGGAGAGCTTGCCCAGCAGGTCGAGCAGCTTGTCGGCTTGGAAAAGGAGGTTCAGCTCGTCGCCCAGGAGGACGACGTGGGCGTTGACCGTCGTCAGCGCGAACTCACGCCCGTTCGAGAAGTCGAGGGTCGCGGTCTTCGCCTCGTCGTCGAGCGTGTAGGTGCCTTTCAAGTCTTTGCCTTTGAGGGTCATGACGAAATGGCTGTCCTCCTCGAAGGTGATCGAGAAGGCGCCGGCCCGGATGCCGACTTTCTCGCACATGTCGTCGATCTTTTTCTCGATCTCGCCGGCGGCGACGCTGGCGGCGGCGTTCTTCAGGGCGTTGTCGCCCTCCAGCTGGACGGCGGGTGCGGTGTATTCCCATTTCCCGCAGATGCTTTTCGCGTTCAGGGGGGTCGAGAGGCCCGTTGTCGACGAGATCACGTCTTTCACGACCGATGATTGCAGGATATCCTTCAGCGATTGTCCCCACGCCGGCCCGCAGAGAAGGGCCAGCCCCATCATCCATCCACAGATTCGAATCATCTTTTTCATGTCATTCTTCTTTTTTTACTCCCGCGAAGGTAGGGATTCTCGGCTTAAGTTTCGCGCCGCTAAAGATCTTTCAACCATTTCTTCCCGGCCTTCGTATAAGTCCAAGCCAAAAAGCCTCCCGCGATGATCAGACCGACTGTAAATACTAATCCAAGCATAATCAATGAGTTTTTATTTTAATATTCTGTTACCAATCCATGCGAAAATGAAAGAGAGAATGGATCCTGCGATAACGACATATACCAAATAAGGCTGTTTGATGGTTCCTGTTTGCGAAAACAAAGCCTATCACCAATCCCGTAAAAGAAATCTTTGTCAAGTCGAACAGGTATTTGGCCAAGATCTCTTTTCTCAATTATTCTTTTTCCTCTTTCAGTAGTTTTTGTTGTTTTTCCAACGTATTCATTTTTTCATAATTAATGTTGAATATCAGTATCGCGAATCTAGGTGGTTTTCTTGAAAGATCTTCCTTCCCTTCAAATAATTTTCCCTCATCCCCTTTCCCTTTTCAAATTAATCCGTACCTTTGGCGGCGGATCAAAAGAAAAACAGGATGAATTATAAAATCAATAACATGTTAACGTCTTTTATGCTAAATCCTTTGGCGGGAGAGGATAATT
>CASFXH010000007.1:0-70181 GCA_949298575.1 uncultured Parabacteroides sp. | reverse complement strand
CAAGCAAGCAAGCAAGCAAGCAAGCACTTATATAATATAATAAGGTATAACGAGAAGCCCGGGCGGGGAGCGGTTCGCTCTCTGGCCGGGCTTCTCGTTTTCTTGTGGTTGCTCCTTTGTCCGTTCGCGGCGTGGGGGCAGGATGTTTGGGATGGTACGGCTGATGTAACTTGGTATACTGATTCGAAATCCTCATTTGAAATCACTACCCCCGAACAACTGGCGGGCTTGGCGCAGTTGGTGAACGGCGGCAATACCTTCGAGGGCAAGACCGTTACGCTCGCGAATGACATCGTCTTGAATGAAGGTGTCTTGGATGAGAATGGGGAATTAAATGACGATGGTTCGAATTTCAAGCAATGGACCCCGATAGGCAACGACTTTTCCTTTCAATTCAAAGGCTCTTTCGATGGCAATGGCCATACGGTCAGCGGGATTTATATTAATAATGAGAACGTGGATGATCAAGGCCTGTTTGGGTACGTTGATAACAAAGGAGAGATAACGAATGTCCGTGTGGAGGACAGTTATATCGATGTGAATTACAGTGCTGGCGGCATCGTGGGACAGAACTATGGTACGGTGTCGAATTGCTCCAATAGCGGTACGGTGATAGGAATCGGCACTACTGTTGGCGGCATCGTGGGGGAAAATGGCGGTACGGTGTCGAATTGCTCCAACAGCGGTACGATGATAGGAACTGGCGTCCATGTTTATGTTGGCGGCATCGTGGGGTATAATAATAACGGTACGGTGTCGAATTGCTCCAATAGTGGTGCGGTGACAGGAACTGCTTACTATGTTTATGTCGGCGGCATTGCGGGGAATGGTTCTGGTATGGTGACGAACTGCTCCAACAGTGCTGAGGTTAGTGGTACAGGTAACGCTGCTGTTTTTGTCGGCGGCATCGTGGGAATAAATGGTACGGTGTCGGACTGTTTCTACTTAAAGGGAACTTGCGAGACGGGTTTAGGATCTGGTTCGGAGGGCGTTACGGAGAAAACCCCGGAAGAATATGAGAGCGGCGAGGTGGCCTTCCTGCTGCAAGGCGAACAGACGGAGCAGTTAATATGGGGGCAACTTATCGGTGTGGATGAATACCCCGTATTGGGCGGTCCTGAAGTGGTGCGGAATGACGACGGTAGCTATACGAACAAAGTCTATACGCTTACCACCATCACCCAACCCACTGAGAGTGGCACGATAACCGCCACGGCAAACGCGGGAATAACAGAGGATAAGGTAGCCGAAAGTGCGACTGTCACCCTCGAAGCCATTCCAGCCGCGGGTTACGAGTTTGTTGAATGGTTTGTGACGAAAAGTGATGGCGACGAAGGGGAAACGGTAGAGGTTACGGACAATGCCTTCACGATGCCCGCCGGCGACGTGACGGTCACGGCGACTTTCAAGAAGAAGAGTTATGCCCTCACGATTACCCAACCTGAGGGTGGAAGCATAACTACAGCGAGTGGAGAAGAAATTGGCGAAATGGTGGAATTTGGCGCCACGGTTAAGTTGGTCGCTACAGCGAAAGATGGTTATGAGTTTTCCGGTTGGAGTATTGAAGGGGTGGAGATAGAAGAGACTGATGCGGAAATTGAATTCGCGATGCCCGCCAGAGATGTAACGGTGGCGGCGACTTTCACGAAAATTGAGCCCGAACCAGATCCAGGAACTGATGATCCGGAACCCGAACCGGAACCGGAACCAACCCCCGAACCCAGCCCCGCTCCCGAACCGGAGCCCACCTACTACCGCGTCGACCTCCGCCCCATGACGGGCGCGACAATCATCCCCTCTTCCCGAGTGGTCGAGGAAGGCGGCACGTTGACTTTCACGATTGAGATCGAGGAGGGCTACGTGGCGGACAGCATGATGGTCACGGTCTCGCAGGGCATTGGCAAGGCGGTCGAGGTGAAACCGGATGAGGAAGGAATCTATACGATTAAAAACGTCGACGGCCTCGTAACGATCACGGTTTATGGCGTGAAAGAGGCGACGCCGGTCGGCATGGAAGATATTGAAGGCGTTCAAGTCTACGCTCACGAGGGCGCGATCTACGTCTACACCCCGACGGAAAAGCGCGTCATGATCGTGGCGATGAACGGCGTCCTGAAGGCGAACGGCGAGCAGATCGGGAAGCGGCGGTATGAGCTTCCGAGAGGTTTCTACGTCGTCTGGGTCGAGGGCGAGAGCTTCAAGGTGGCGAATTGATGAAAAGCCTACGAAATCCGCCGCCGTCGGGAGCGGCGTTTCGTAGGGGTACGAAAGTTCGCTGCCGTCGGGAGCGGCATTTCGTAGGGGTACGAAAGTTCGCCGCCGCCGGGAGCGACGTTTCGTAGGGGTACGAAAGCCCGCCGCCGCCGGGAGCGACGTTTCGTAGGGGTACGAAGGCCTGCCGCCGCCGGGAGCGGTGTTTCGTAGGCCAAAGGAGATTTGTAGACATATTTTTTAACAAATAAATTATTAACAAAATGGATGAAATCATCACGACAGTCGCGAAAAGCCGGGCGAAGAACGCGCAACACGTGTTGTTCGCCAAAGACGCGCTGAAAGCCATTCCCGAGGCGGTGGCCACGACGTATGGTTTCGCCAAACAACGGTCGGCATTCGCCGAGGCGGTGGCCGATGAGGTAGCTTACTTCAAGCCGGAGAAGGGCTACCTGGACACCGAATCGCTGGAAGGCGGCGACCGTGGGCGAGACACGAGGTATTATTTTTACAAAGGACTTTCCGAGGTTTATCGGGACTATTGCCCCGACGCCGACAAGCAGTTGGCGGGCAAAACCTTGGCGTTCGCGTTTCAGGAAGCGGGCGACGTCGCCAAGGCGGATTACGCGTCGGAGACGAGCCTCTTGGCTGATTTGGCGGAGAAATTGCAAACGGAGCCATACGCTTCGGCGTTGGCGAAACTTGGGATCGAGAACGCGCCCGCTGATATCGCGGCGGCCAACGACGCGTTCCATGAGATTTATCAACAACGGACGCTCGTGGAGCGCGACCGTGCGTTGTCTTCTGACATGAAAACCTTGCGCGCCACGACGGATCAGACATATGACGCGCTGGTGAAAGCTATAAACGCGCTTTACCTCGCCAACGAGCTGGCGACGAACGACGAGGAGACGCGTACGGCCCTGACTCAGGTGATCGGCGACCTGAACGCGGTGATCGTCCGCTTCCGCAAGGTGATCGGCAGTTCCTCCTCGAAAGACGAGGAAAAAGAACCTGACACGGAAACTCCCGGTACGGAAACGCCCGATACGGAGAATCCCGACGGCCAAGGCGGCGAGCAAACCACCCCGACCGAACCCGGTGGCGACGAGACGGAACAGCCGCAGCCCGGCGTGGACAACGATGGCGACGGGTCGCCGGAGGTGGTCTGATATTCTTGCTGTTTCGTGTTTGTCGTAGAGACGATGTGCACATCGTCTCTACATTGCCACCATATAATAAGGGGCTGAAACATAGGCTTATGATCAGTTTTATCTTGAGCAGTCGGCTCCGCCGGCTGAGGGGGTCACGCCCCCTTTTTTGTCTATAAAAAAACCTATTTGATCTATAACATTCCCTATTTTATCGGTTGACGGGTTGATCGAGCGGGGAAATGTTTTACATTCGCGACGATTTAAGTTAAAAAGCTAGGAGGTTTTTATGATGAAAAAGTGGATTTTGATGTTGATGGCCCTCGTGTTGTTCGGAGGCGTCGCTCAGGCGCAGGACGACAAGAAAGAGGAGAGGGCGAAGACGCGCGCGGAGCGCCGGATGGAACAGGAAAGACTTGATTCCCTGAATTTCGAGATGGCTAAGCGGGCGGTTGAGGAAAAGCGGTTCGTCTTGGAGGCGGACCGGGTGATTTTCAAGAATGGCACGACGGCCTATGTCAACGCCAACACCAATTTCGTGCGATTGGAGGGCGACGAGGCGACGGTTCAGGTCGCTTTCAACGTCCCGGCCAGCGGCGCGAACGGGATTGGCGGCATTACGGTCGATGGCAATGTATCCCGATTTGAGTTGAAAGAAAGCAAGAAAGGCGATTTGTCGGTCGAGTTCAACGTCTCGGGCGTGGGCATCTCGGCCCGTGTGACGATCAATTTGCCGAAGGGGAGCAGCACGGCTTCCGTCTCGATCCTGCCCACCTTCAACTCGAATCGTCTGACCCTGGACGGGCATATCCTGCCCGTGGAGTTGAGCAACGTCTACAAGGGACGGGCCTTGTGATTTTTTTAACGGATTTAATTTTTAGAGGAGGATTTAGAGATGATGAAAAAAGTATTGGCATGCTTGTTGGTGGCGTGCGCGTTGGGAAGTTGCGAGAAAGATCCGGACATGAGCGAGCTGGACAGCGACTTCGCGGTCTATACGCAGTACGACCCGGATTTTGATTTCTCCCAAGCCACGACGTTCTACCTGCCCGACAGCATCCTGACGGCAGGCGAGGGCCTGAAGCGGGAATATTGGAAAGACGAGAACGCCCAGACGCTGGTCGACCAAGTCGCGCAAGAGCTGACGCGGCGCGGCTATGTCCGTTCGAACGATAAGGACGCGGCCGACGTGGGCGTGCAGATGACTTACGTGGAGACGACGGTCAATATGGTCGGCTTCGTCGGCGGCTATTGGGACGGTTGGTGGAGCTCCGGTTTCTGGGGTCCCTATTGGGGCGGCGGTTGGTATATGCCTTTCCCCATATCCTATCAATACGATACAGGCTCGATCGTGCTGGAGATGGTCGACTTGGCCAGCGCCGACGCCGGCGATCCCTCGCGCAACCAGCTGCCTATCGTCTGGCGAGCCAGCTCGGAAGGTTACCTCTCGTCGAGCTCGCGGGTGAACATGACGCTCGTCCAGCGGGCCATCGAGCAATCGTTCGACCAGTCGTCGTATATTAACCATTAAAAAAGAAAGGAGCGTAAGTGATGAAAACAAGAGAGAATCGCGGATGGGCCCGTAGCTTGGCCCTTGTGATGATGATTTCGCTCGTGGCGGGCTTCGAGGTCCGCGCGCAGCATCTTCCGGATGAGCTGCATTTCAACTTGGATTGGCAGTTGAACGCCCCCATCGGTTCGGATTTCGCGAACCATTTGAGTGGTTATGGCATGAGTTTCGAGGTGGGGTATGAGGTCGTCGGGCCGTGGTCGTTGGGCGCTTTCGCCAGCTTCCATACGAACCATCGCTACGTGGGGCGGCAGACCATCGCCCTCTCGCCCACTGAGGCGTTGACGACCGACCAGCAGCAGTCGGCTTTTCAGGTGCCTTTTGGCGCGTTGGTTAGCTACTCGCTTTACGACAATGGTTATGTCCAGCCCTACGTGACCGCCAAGGTCGGCGCGATGTGGCAGCGGAACACGAGCTATTTCTCGACCGTCGGTTACTATGAGAAGCCGTGGGGATTCTACGTCTCGCCCGAGGTCGGCGTGAATATCCATCCCCTGAAATGGGGCCGCTTCGGATTCCACGTCGCCGCCTACTACAGCTACGGGACGAACGAGACGCGTTTGCTGAACATCAAGGAGACGGGGCGGAGCAGCTTGGGCCTTCGGGCCGGCATTTGCTTCTGATGCTTAATGGATCGAAAAAAAGGGGAAGCCCGTGTGGACAACGTGCCGCACGGGCTTTTTGCTAGCCGAGGGCGAGTTTGAAATAAATATTAAATGCTTTCCGATGATGGTTAATTAATCTTTTCCTGTTTTTGGGGAAGAGATGCCGAATGATGCCGGGTGTCGGTCCGTGTTGGTTCGTGTTGGTTTCGATGTTTCGATTTGTGAAAGGAGCGGAAGAGGACAGTTTGGTATTTCGCGAAGAGCGCTTACCTTTGTGGTGGTTTGACAATTTAATTTATTTATAAATGCTTGTGGAAAGGGGGGTACGAAGCTGTGAAGCTTTGGCCCCCCGTTTTTTATGTCCTTATTATTCCTTCGGGTATTCCTTTTGGAAATAGCGCGTGAGGAATTGCCAGTTGTCTTGGATGATCGCCTTTCCGCGTTCCTCGTTGGCGAGGCTCTTGGTCTGGGCGTCGGCCAGGAATCCCCGTTCGACCATCTCTTTCAGCATATAAACGCTGCAATGCTTGACGATGAAGAACGACAGGGCTTGCTTGGCCGCCCGCTCGGCGTTGTAAGACGGGTTGGCGGGATCCTTGATGAGGTCGAGGTCCGACGACATGATCTGCGCGCCTTCCTCGGGCGTCGCGTAGAGGGCGAGCCGGCGACCACGCAGGTTGGTGGGCAAGTGGTAATCCGGTCCGGCGATGTCGGGCATTTTCTCTTTCAAGAAACTTTCCAGCTCATCCGCTTTTGGGAAGTAGAGGATGGGCTGCCCGTTGGCGATGGTCGTGAACTGCTCGTATTCCTGCTTGTTGCGGTCGATCAACTCTTGCGGCAGGACGGCTTGCGATTGCTCGGCCACCTCGCGGATGAACGCGTAGTCCGGATGGCTTTCAGGGAAGATGAGAGCCAGCCATTGGGGCGAGGTCAAGGCCAGCAAGGGTGTTTTCCCGACATAGGCCAGTTTCTGGTGCGTGTCCATGATCATCTCGTTCAGTTGCTCTTGAGTACGATTGTTCTCCCTCCAAAGCGCTTGCGTGTATTCGGTCAGCTCCATGTTCGCGTCGGGGAAGAGGTACGAGTGGTAGTGGAACCAGAAAAGCAGCGGCTCGTAGTGTTCCTGATCGCCGTAGCGAGCCTCTTGCTCGAAGAAAGCCTTCATCCGCGGATTGTCGGGCGCCGTGGTCCACTCATCGCAAAACATGTTATAGATCAGCAAAGAGGTCGACTCGTTCGCGGGATTGTCAGGGCTGACGAACGTGCCTTTTTTCAGCCCATGATAGAACTGGGTGAAATGCCAAAGGAGGAAACGGACATCCTCGTAGTTCACCTCGTCGTCGTAGTAGTGATCGTCAGTCGTATAGAAAGGCAAGTATTTGCCAAACAGTTGTTGATGTTTCGTGATGAACGCCCGCCAGATGCCGAGTCCGGAGATGACGTCTTCGAAATAAGCGGCCATGCGGAGGCAGATTTGCTTGGCGTCGTCGGGCTCGAACGAGTTGATCAGCTCGGTGCGTACCATCATCTCGTGGATGCGGTTGGCCAAGCCGGCATAGTAAGCGTCGACGGGCGTGCTCTGTTTATAAGGATGTAAAGTCATCCAGTCTTTAGGATAAATCTTGATGTTCTTCATGTCAATACGTACTATTTTGTTGATTGATATGTGCGCGAATGTAGTAAAATATGTTGATTCCTCATTCCTCGTCGTCCTCGTCCCAGTCCTGATCGAAGTCGAAGAGGTCGTAACCGTAAGAAGGTTCGGTGAATTGCTCCAGTTCCCGGCGTTCCTTTTTGGTTGGCCGTCCCAGACCTTTCGCCCGGTTGACGAATCCGGAAATCTTGTTCATCTCGAGGATCTCGTATTGGTCAGGCGTGGTGACGTTCTCCAAGTATTGGGGGACGAGTTTCGCGCCCATGCGATTCTGGGCCAACGCCAGGACCTTGAACGAGAACGTGACCGGCGGCTTGCGTACCTGGATGGTATCGCCCACCTTGATCATGCGTGAGGGCTTGATGGGGGTGTTGTTGATCATGATCCGTCCTTTCTTGCAAGCCTCTGCCGCGATGGTGCGTGTCTTGAACACGCGGGTGGCCCAAAGCCATTTATCGATGCGAACTTCGTCCATGCCTTTTTGTTTTTATTTATGGTTGAATTGATTCATCGTGATTTGTATGCCCGCGAGGCAGAAGCTCTTGATGATCTCGACCGCCTCGTCTAATAGGGGGGGCATTTGCTGGAGTTGCTCTTCTGGAAATTTCCCCAGAACGTAGTCGATCTGTGCCCCTCTCGGGAAATCGTTGCCGATCCCGAAACGCAGACGGGCATAGTTTTGCGTGCCGAGCATTTGAGCTATATTTTTCAGCCCATTATGTCCCGCGTCGCTCCCTTGGGGTTTTAGTCGCAGGGCGCCGAAAGGAAGGGCGATATCGTCGACCACCACCAAGAGGTTCTCGATGGGGATATTCTCTTTTTGCAGCCAATAGCGTACCGCGTTTCCGCTGAGGTTCATGAACGTGTTTGGCTTCAAGACGACCAGTTCACGGTTCTTGACCCTTGTTCGGGCGATGGCGCCATAGCGCTCTTCCGTAAAAAAGGCGCCTTGGCTATCTACCAAGCGATTGACAATACGGAAACCGATATTGTGCCGTGTGCCTAAGTATTCTGGCCCTATGTTTCCTAATCCAGTAATTAAGTACTTCATCGTTTTTGTCGATCTAGATAAGAGAAAGGGAAGAACGTTCGGCCGAACATCCCTCCCTTTCGATAGAGTGTTATTGAGATACAGTTGTCATTAGGCTTTTGCCTGAGCGGCTTGCGCGCCACGAGCCGCACGCGTCAATTGAACGGCGCAGACTACAGCGTTCTTGGCGTTCATCAACTCCAAGCCTTCGAAATGCAATTCGCCAACTTGCAGCGTCTTGCCCAATCCCAGGTGGTCGATGTTGATAAACAGTTTCTCGGGGATGTTGTCGTAAGTAGCTTTCACTTTCAGCTTTCTCATGCTGAGATTCAACTTACCACCGGCTTTCACACCTTCCGCGTGACCCTCCAAGACAACCGGAACTTCCATAACGACCGGCTTCTCTTTCGTCACTTCCAAGAAATCGATGTGAAGGATCTTGTCATTTACCGGATGGAATTGCAACTCCTTGATGATCGCCATCGTTGTCTGGCCGTCGATTGTCAATTCGACCGCGTAGATCTCAGGCGTATAGATTAATTTGCGTACGCTCTCATTCGTCACGTAGAAGTGGATGACTTTTTCACCTCCGTAAAGAACGGCGGGGATCTTGTCCTCTTTGCGCAATGCCTTTAATGCTCTCTTTTGGTCACACGAGCGCTCCGCGATCGTACGGCCTGTTCCTGTCAATTGGAATGTCTTCATTTCTTTTTCAATTTTAATGTGTTACTCAAAATTAGATCAATCGCTTCCTAATTTCCCATCACACGTACGGGGCGTAAAAAGCGGCGCAAAGATAGTGCTTTTTATTGAAATGGCTAGCTTTTCTTCATATTTCTTGCGCTGTTAAAAATATTTGGGGATTCGACTTTTATGCATAACGATATTTGTTGTATGTTTGTCGCCAATATAATATAAAATAAGGATTAGATGGGTATAGCTGATTTGCCCTTGTTTGGGATTGAAAGTATGGTGAAAAGCATGGGTTTGCAAGAGCACTACGAGTATGATTTGCTTTTCCTTGAAGTAGATGATGCCTTGAATGGGAAAGGCCAGGAAGCCTTTTTGGACGTGCGCTTGAATGTCTTGGCTTTGTTTCTTGTGGTGGAAGGTGAGGCGGAACTGACGATTGATTATAAGGCTTATCACATAAGTCAGAATAATTTGTTGACCTTGATTCCTTCTCATGCTTTGCGAACGCTAAGCCAGGCCGCCAATTTTCGGGGTTATATGATCGCGGTGTCGAAATCATTCATGGATGATTATGGCTGGTTCCCTAAAAAAGGTGGTTCAATGTTGAGTTATATGGAGATCCGTAAACATCCGTGTGAGCTATTAACGCCTCAGGAAGCGGAGACCGTCTTGTCGGGTATGGCGCGGATTCGGCAGGCGTTGGCTCAAACGAGCCATACTTTTTATAAAGAGATGATTCAGAATACGCTGATGGGTCTCTTCCTGGATTTGGGTCATATTTTTACGCTGAAAAAGGAGCTGACCTTGTCGCCGGCGTTGACACGAAAAGAAAACCTGTTGGAGCAATTTTTCCGATTGTTATTTGAGCATTGTAAAGAACAGCATGGCGTGGATTTCTATGCGGGAAAGATGTGTATCTCTTCTCAATACCTTTCAGTGATTTTGAAAAATCTCACGGGGAAGCCAGCAAGCAAATGGATTGACGACTACCTGATCAAGGAAGCGAAAGTTTTCTTGAAAGCGCCGGATGTGACTGTCCAGCAAGTGGCCAATCAATTGTGTTTTTCTGATCAATCCACGTTCGGGAAGTTTTTCAAGAAACACGTGGGAATGTCGCCATTGGAATACCGTAGATCTCGTTGACAATCAAGAAATATAGTCTCGCCGTCTGAACTTATACCAAGTGATAAGCTCACAGCATCCATAGAAAAGTATCGCGATTCCGAAAATGACGAACGTGTTTTCCATGATTTCCAATGGATAAAGCAAAATCATGATACCCGTTATAAGGATAAGCAGGGGCAACAAATAGAAACCCAATGGGACAGTTGCCCACTTGCGGGCCAAGGTAAGCCGTGTCAGTTGTTGTGCACCCGCTAAGACAAGTAACCCGCCCAAGACATACATTAATATATTAATAAAGAAAGTCGGCATAATCATCAGCCAAGCTCCGAGAAGGATACTGCCTGCCGCGTCAATCGGAAAGATGGGGCGAGTATCGAATGCGCTTTTCGGACGAGAGAAGTAAGCGAAAATGGAAATGATACCAGGTATGATAAATAAAGCGCCAATAGACATGATAAGGTAATTGAGCGCTACTTCCGGCCATAGGATAAGAAGCAAGCCGAGTAAAATGGAAAAGCTTCCTCGCAAGATGGTGTTGTTTAAAGTCTTCATATTTTTTCTTTATTGGTTTATGGTTGCGAAGATACGATGTTTTGTGTCGAGTCAAACAATTTTTCTTGAGATTTTAAACCTTTAAAGAAGAATGAAGTCTTTATTGTTGGCATGAGGAAAATCGTCGTGCCGCCTTTTCTCGGAGGAGGAAAGGCGAATAATTGAGTAATTTTGTTTCTTGTCTCAGCATTTTTGTTTTTCTTTGCGAAAAAATTGAGCAGGGTGAATCTAATAATCGAGCAGGGAAATTCAGCATCGAAAGTTGCGGTGTACGAGAATGGTGAAATTGAGGCCTATTTCGTACGCAAATGCTTGGATCGTTCCTTTTTGGAAGAGGTTTTGCGGGATCATGCTTGCGATCGAGGTATTTTTTCTTCAGTCGTTGAAGAGGATCGGGATTTGATCTCGTTTTTGAAAAGCCGGTTGAAGCGATTGCTTGTTTTGGATGAGCATGTCGCGTTGCCGATTCAAGTGAAGTATGAGACGCCAAATACATTAGGCCGTGATCGATTGGCGGCTGTTGTAGGAGCTTATACTTTGAAGCCGCGGCAAAATGTCTTAGTGATCGATGCGGGTACGGCGATCACTTATGAATTGCTCGACGCGTCAGGTTGTTATTTAGGAGGGAACATCTCTCCTGGTATGTCTACGCGTTTTCATGCGCTTAATGCTTATACGAGCCAGTTGCCTTTGGTGTCAGAACCGGAAGTGTTACCTGCGATAGGGGTAAGTACGGAGACAGCCATACAGGCCGGGGTCGTGAAAGGAATTATTTACGAGATGGATGGATATATAGATGAACTGAAAGCGAGATATCCGAATCTTTTCGTTTTTTTAACGGGAGGTCATTCTTTTTATTTTGAAAGCCGGTTAAAAAATTCCATCTTTGCAGACATTAATTTAGTGTTGATAGGATTAAATAGAATCTTAGAGTATAATGTTGAGGATTAATAGACTAGTAATAATAAGTTTTCTTATTTTTACACAGGTGGCATTGTGGGGACAAAACAATACCAATTCGCCCTACACGAGATTCGGTTATGGAGGATTGGCTGACCGTGCCTTAGGCGCGGGCAAGGCGATGGGGGGTATTGGTATTGGTTTGCGATCTAAGCAACAAATTAATCCCATGAATCCCGCTTCTTATAGTTGTATGGATTCAATGACATTTATATTTGATATAGGGGCCTCGGGGCAAGTTTCTTGGTTCAAGGAAGGTGATCAGAGCGAAAGGAAGCTGAATGGAAATATTGAATCTCTCGCGATGCAATTTCCCTTGGCTCGGGGATTGGCGATGAGTATAGGCCTTTTGCCTTATTCTTTCGTCGGTTATGAGTTTGGAGAGATTGCTGAGCAAAATGATCTGGTCTGGACAGAGGCGTTTGCTGGACAAGGAGGTTTGAATGATCTGTATGCGGGAATCTCTTATGAGATTTGGAAAAAGCGTTTGGCGGTGGGCGTGAACGCGGGATTCTTGTTTGGTAGTATTACTCATTCAAGAGCTTTGGTCTTTTCCGAAGCGACAGGCGGAGATGATGTCACTCGCCGGCAGAAGTATCGTATACGTGACTTGAAGTTGGATTTCGGCATTCAATATGTTCATCCTTTCAGTGCGACGGATCAATTGGTGATTGGCGCTACTTATTCGCCTCGGAACAGCTTGAATACGACGGTTTATGAGGAACAAATAGTGGGAACGTCTACTTCCGCTTATTCACGACAAGATACGGTGACCACATCAAAGTTTGGTATGCCGGATTCTTATGGCTTGGGTGTTTCTTTTGTTCGCTCCAATCAATGGACAGTGGGGGCGGATATGATTTATGAAACATGGAATAAGTGTTATTTTAATAATGAAAAGGGACAGTTCAAAAATAGGGTTCGACTCGCGTTGGGCGGAGAGTACATCCCGAATATGCGAAGTCGAAATTATTTGGCTAACGTGAGTTATCGTGTGGGAGTTCATTATAGTAACTCTTATTTGCGCGTGAACCCTTCGGGAGAGAATGCTTATGAAGGATATGGCTATAAAGAAATAGGCGCGACGATCGGTTTTGGCTTTCCGATGATCGATAATCGTTCGTTCGTGAATGTGGCTTTTGAATACGTGAAGGTGCGTCCGGAATTGCGGACAATGATTGATGAACAGTATTTTCGTTTTAGCCTGAGCTATACATTTAATGAGTTCTGGTTCTTTAAGAGAAAAGTGGATTGAAATTATTTGGCTAACTTTAATAGAAAAAGAAATGAAGATCAAAGTTTTACTATTGGCGTTGGGATGTACGGTGGGTACATTGGGCGCTTATGCTCAAAAGGGAGTTGATAATGGTACTCCGTTTGGATCCGGAGAGGATAGCGTACGTTGTATAACCAATATCAGCTTGTTTGTTCCGTATGCGAAGTCCGGGAACTATAAGGATGCTTATGAGTTCTGGAAGATTGTTTATGACGAGTGTCCGGGCGCGACGAAGGACATTTATCTGTATGGTGTTCGTATTGTTGATTGGCTTATTGCTAATGAGCAAGATCCAGCGAAGAAGAAAGAGCTGATCGATAACTTGATGAAGGTCTATGATAAACGTGTTCAATATTTCGGAAACGATAGTCGTTATCCTAAAGATTGGATTGTATCTAGAAAGGCGCAAGACTATTTCCGTTTGATGGGTGAGAACGCGGATTACAATTTGGCTTATGATTGGTTGAAAGAAATTGTGGATGAGAAAGGAAATAATACGGAGGCTTTAGGCTTGTCTTTGTTCGCTTTCGCTTCAATGAAGAAAATGGTGGCTGATCCGAACTTTAAGGAACAGTACATTCAGGATTATTTGAAAGCGTCAGCTGGTCTGGATGCTCAAATCGCGGCGGCCCAAGCAGCTAACAATACGAAAGAGCAAACGAATTTGGAAAGCTATAAGAGTGGTATTGATAATGTGTTCGCGAACAGTGGAGCTGCCGACTGCGAGACTTTGCAGAATATGTACGCTTCCAAGGTTGAGGAGAAAAAGGACGATTTGGAATATTTGAAATCGACGATCGCTTTGTTGAGACGTGTCCGTTGTCAAGAGATTGATGTTTACTTCGCCGCTTCTGGTTACGCTTATAAGTTGGAGCCGAGTGCGGAGGCTGCTGTTGGTTTGGCTCGGCAAGCGGTTAAGGCGCAAGATTTTGATACGGCTATGAAGTATTTCGAGGAAGCTACGACGATGGAGACTGATCCGAACGCGAAAGCTGAAGATTTTTATATGATCGCTTTGTTGCAGTTTGAGCGGAACAGCTATACGCAAGCTAGACAATATTGCCGTAAGGCTTTGGAGGAGAATCCGAATTATGGTAACGCTTACATGCTGATGGGTAAGATGTACGCGGCGACTTCCAAGTCTGTTTATCCGGACGACGCGGTGATGGCAAGAGCCGTCTATTACGCCGCGATCGATAAATTCGAGAAGGCTAAACAAGTAGATCCGACGGTTGCGGAAGAGGCAAATAGCTTGATCAGTTCTTATCGTGCGCATTTACCTTCAACAGAGGAGATCTTTATGCATCCGGATTTGGAGAAAGGTAAAGCGGTGACTATTGGTGGCTGGATCGGCGAGAGCACCGTTGTGAGATGATTTTGTATGAGACGACGTTTTCTTAATGAAACGGCTCGGATATTAGGCATAAGGGCTATCGGTAAGATAGCTCTTATGCTTCTTTTTTTAGGAACGATTTTGTCTTGCGAAGATGAGACGAAAGATGTGGTGGATGTGAAGTTTGATCCGAATACGACTTATACGATGAAGGCGACGGACGTTGTCTCCTTGATCTCGGATTCGGGAGTGACTCGCTATCGGTTGAAAGCCAAGGATTGGTTGGTCTATGGAAAGGCTGAGGATCCTTATTGGTATTTCCCTGAGGGCATTTACGTGGAGAAATTTGATACCTTGTTTAATACGGATGCCAGCATCAAGGCGGATACGGCTTATTATTATGATAAGCGAGGACTTTGGGAGTTGGTTGGTAATGTGGAAATAGAAAGTTTGCAAGGCGAACGTTTTGAGACCTCTCAACTTTTTTGGGATCAAAAGAAGGAGCAGATCTATTCATCTCGTTATATTCGTATCGAGCAAGAAGATAAAATCGTGACAGGAATAGGTTTCGAGTCGAACCAGAATATGACTCAATATAAAATTTTTAATTCGCAGGGTATTTTCCCTGTAGAGGAGAAAGCTACTCCAAGAGATACTTTGGTGGTGGCCGTTTCGGATTCAACGAAAAGGATAGGATAGAGAGGTGGAGGAATTGATAAGTATAGCGTTGGTTGTGCTCTTATTCGCTTTGTTCACGGGGATAGAGGTCTCATTTATCTCGCTTTCTCATTGGAGACTTGGCGATGAGGATGCGGAAGGGGAGGAGCGAAATAGGATGACTCGTTATTTTGATCGTCATCCTCGTCAGTTTTTGTCAACCTTGCTTTTTGGAGGTTTTTTATCGTTGACAGGCTATAGCTTTTTGTGGTATGCCATTTTCTGGAATTGTCCGTGGTTTTTGGATAATTCTCCGATCATAAGGTTGCTTATCGCGGCATGTGCCATTTCCATTGGGCTATTGTTCTTTTGTGAGTTTTTATTGAAACCGGTCTTTAAGGTTTATGCAGAGCAAATCCTTCGCTTCTTTTCTTTTCCGTTGAGCCTGATCAATATCTTGTTTTACCCGTTTTCAAGGGTTGTCGCTTTGTTGTCTTCTTTTATTTTGAGAAGGAAGGGAATGAAGGAATCCGGTTTGATTGTTTCCGCTTTGGGTAAGGTTGATTTGGATCTTTATATTCAACAGCATTTGGAGCAGGCTTCCGAGAATCCGGATTTGGATACGGAGGTTAAGATATTTCAGAAAGTATTGGATTTCTCAAAGGTGAAAATCCGGGATTGTACGGTTCCTCGTACGGAGATTGTAGCTTGTGACTTGAAAACACCGTTGGAGAAACTCCGGTTGCGCTTTGTCGAGACGGGTTTGTCCAAGATCTTGGTTTATGAAGGGAATATCGATCGGGTGGTAGGCTATATTCATTCTTCGGAATTGTTTAAGAACCCGGAAGACTGGACGCTCCATGTCCGGAAAATGCCGATTGTCCCGGAAACCATGTCCGCCAATAAATTGATGAAAATATTGATGAAGGAGAAAAGGAGTATGGCGGTCGTGGTCGATGAGTTTGGGGGTGTGGCGGGAATTGTCACGCTTGAAGATTTGGTAGAGGAGATTTTTGGAGAGATAGAGGATGAGCACGATATGAACTCATGTGTTTGCCGGCGGATTTCCGATCATGATTTCTTGCTCTCTGGACGGGTGGAGATTGATGTCTTGAATGAGAAGTTCGGGTTGGATTTGCCGGAGTCGGAGGATTATGTGACGGTGGCGGGTTATATTTTGCACGCTTATCAGAAATTTCCCCAGATGAATGAGTCGATTCGGATCGGGAAATACGTGTTTCGGATCGTCAAGATATCGGCCACGAAGATTGACTTGGTTCGGTTGACAATAGAGGAATAAGAAAAAAACATGGGAATATGACGCACAAATTGCTTTTTTCGTATCTTCGCGGCTTTGGAAATGGAAAATAATAAATTCAAAATATAAGAAAGAAGAAAGATAAATGGCAACGCTAGAAAAGATTAGAAGTAAAGCGGGATTGCTGGTGGCTGTTGTGGGCGTAGCTTTGTTCGCTTTTATTATTGGAGACTTTTTGAATTCGGGTTCAACTTTTTTCCGGCAATCGCAAGAGAAGATCGCTGAAATAGATGGACATGCGATTCAAATTCAGGATTATCAACAACGCATTGATGAGATGACGGAAGTCTATAAGATGCAATCCGGGTCGGCGAGCCTTCCGGAAGAGTATATGACGCAAATCCGTCAGTCGGTGTTCGATGGCATGGTGCAAGAAATCGTTATGGATGAGGCGACAGAAGCCTTGGGAATGGTGGTTTCTCCGGAAGAGTTGTTCGATATGGTACAGGGAGAGAACATTTCCCCGATTATCCAGCAGACGCAAATGTTCGTGAATCCGCAGACTGGCGCCTTTGATAAGGTCGCGCTGCTCAATTTCTTGAAAGCGATCGATGATGAGAATATCGCGACCTATCCGGCCGACCAACAGGCGCAATTGTTGCAAGCCCGTAATTTCTGGTTGTTCATGGAGAAAAATATCAAACGTCAACGTTTGGAGCAAAAATATACGACTTTGTTGAGCAAAGCGATGACCACGAACGCGTTGGACGCGAAAGACGCTTTTGAGGAGAGTTCCGAGAACTCGGATATCGTCTATGCGATGCAGGCTTATTCCACGATCCCCGACTCGACGATCGCGGTGAGCGATAGTGAGATCCAGCAATTGTATAACGAGCGGAAAGAGCAATTCAAGCAACAAGAAGGTCGTGTGATTGATTATATCGCCGTAGATATCCGTCCGAGCAAGGAAGATTATGATAACGCGGAGGCGGACATCGAGAGTTTGAAAAAAGAGCTTCAAGCAAGCGTGCAAGTCGAAGATTTGGTGAACGAGAATTCGGAAGTGCCTTATTTGGACGCTTTCTTTACGGAGAACGCTTTCGACGCGGAGATGCGCCAATTCGCGACGACCGCTGAGGTAGGCGACATTTATGGCCCGGTATTCGCGAATGATAGGTATCGGATGTTTAAGTTGGTGGATAAGACTACGGGTCCGGATTCCGTGAAGGTAAGCCACATTATGTTGGCCGGCAGGACGGAAGCGGAGTTGGCGACATTGACGGATAGTATCATGGACGCGTTGAAAGGTGGCGCTGATTTTGCGGCGTTGGCTCGGCAGTATTCTGTTGACCAAGCGGCTGAGAATGGTGGTGAATTGGGGTGGTTTACGGAAGCGACCGCTTTGCGGGGCGTGAATGAGGACTTCAAGAACGCGCTTTTCTCGACGTCTGTTAATCAATTGGCCAGCGTGAAATCCAATTATGGTACACATATCATTAAGGTGACGGAACGGACGGCTAATGTCCCGAAATATAAGGTCGCTGATATTGACATGACGGTTTCCGCTAGCTCGAAAACATATAGCGATATTTATAACGCTTTGAACCAATTCGTTTCGGCGAACAATACCCTTGATAAGATGAACGCGAACGCGCAAGAGGCGGGTTATAACTTATCGTCGAAAGTGACAGTCAACAAGAATGACCAAACGGTCGGAACGATTCGTGATTCCCGTCAGGTGGTTCGTTGGGCTTTCCAAAATGGGAATGGGACGGTTTCTGAAATCTTTGAGTGTGACGATAAGTTTATCGTAGTGGGCGTCGTCTCTTCTTTGGAGGAGGGATATCGTCCGGTGGATGCGGTCGCTTCGTCGTTGCGTTCTGAGATCGCGGCTCAAAAGAAGGGTGATCAGATCGTCTCGGAGTTGAAGGCAAAGAATTTGACTTCGCTTGAGGCTTATGCTGAAGCAATGGGCGCGAAAGTGGACTCCGTGAAATTCATCAATTTCTCCACTCGTCGGATCGCGGGGATTGGGATTGAACCGAACTTGAACGCGGCGGTTTCGATCGCTCCGGTTGATCAGTTGAGCGAGCCGGTGAAGGGCAACAACGGTGTTTATGTCTTCAAGGTAACGGCCCGGAATAAGGACGCGAGAGAATACGATGAGGCTTCAGAAATCCGTTCAATCGACGCGACTAATGCTTATCGGATCGCTTATCAAGCCATCCAAGCGCTTGTCGATCGGGCTGATGTGGAAGATAATCGCATCCGTTTCTATTGATCATTCATAATAACACGTTTCCATAAGTTTGAATCCGGATCGTCTCCCCGTGGGGCGGTTCGGATTTTTTTTCACGCGATCAGATGTGATGTCGTGGTTCGCAAATAACTGATATTCAGAATCTATTATAATGCCTATCATAAGGTTGTCATAATGCCTATCATAAGGTGCTTATAATCCAATTATAAGGAGCTTATAACCCTATTGTAAGAAAGGCATAATGGACAGGCTGTTTTTCCATGATGACCAGACTTGTTATTCTTTCAGTGATTATTCGTACATTCGCGAATGAAGTATAGGGGATAAAACGATGGAAAACGAGAAAATACCTTTATTGGGAATGACGTTGGACGAGTTGCGAGAGGTGGCAAGCGAAGTAGGGCTGCCCGCTTTCGCGGCGAAGCAGTTGGCGGATTGGCTTTATAAGAAAAAGGTGACCCAAATCTCGGAGATGACGAATATCGCCAAGGCGAAACGGGAAGCGCTGTCCGAGCGATATGAGGTAGGCGCTTGTCCACCGGTCGACTTCGTGCGATCGGTCGATGGGACGGTGAAGTATCTTTTCTCCGCCGGACCGGAGCGTTTCGTGGAGTCGGTGTTTATCCCGGCAGACGAGCGGGCGACGCTTTGTGTTTCCTCGCAGGTAGGCTGCAAGATGAATTGCTTGTTCTGTATGACTGGCAAGCAAGGCTTCAAGGCGAACCTGACGGCAAGCCAGATCATGAACCAGATCCAAGCCTTGCCGGAGCGCGAGCGACTGACCAACGTGGTCTTCATGGGAATGGGAGAGCCATTGGACAACCTCAATGAGGTTTTTAAGGCCATGGAAATCTTGACGGCGCCTTATGGTTACGCTTGGAGCCCAAAGCGGATCACCGTTTCGACGATCGGTTTACTGAAAGGTTTGCGCCGCTTTTTGGAGGAGAGTGATTGTCATCTCGCCGTGAGTTTGCATTCTCCTCTACCCGATGAGCGGCAGACGTTGATGCCCATGGAGCGGGTGGCGCCAATTGAGCGGGTCGTGGAGCTGATCCGGCAATATGACTTTTCTCATCAGCGGCGGGTATCTTTTGAATACATCCTGTTTAAAGACTTGAACGATAGCCCTCGTCACGCGAAAGCCTTGGCCGAGTTGCTTCGGGGAATCCCTTGTCGGGTTAACTTGATTCGTTTTCACGCGATTCCTAACGTGCCGCTTCAGCCGACGGATATGGCGCGTATGGTGGCGTTTCGAGATGACTTGAATCGTAGGGGAATGATTTGTACGATTCGGGCTTCTCGGGGCGAAGATATTTTCGCCGCTTGTGGCATGTTATCTACCGCGAAAAGTCGTACTTTTGTGGAAAATAAAAAAGAATGGAAATTATGAAGAGAAGTGGTTTGATTTGGAGCGCCCTTTTGGCGTTGGTTGTAGGGTTGAACGCGTGTAGTTCTGGCCCGGTCCAATCACAAGCGACTGGTTTTGCCTATGAGGTGGTGGTCGTGATGGATTCGGACGATTGGAAATCGGAGGCGGGCGAAGCCGTAAAAGCGGATTTGGCGGCTCCTGTACGGGGATTACCGCAAGCGGAAGCGTCTTTGAAAATCACTTATGCCGAGCCGGCCGTGTTTAATGGACTATTGGAGTATGTCCGGAATATATTGATTGTCAATATTGATCCGGCTTCGTATACGAAAACGTCGCTTGCTTTTGATAATGATCGTTGGGCTCGCAATCAAGTAGTCGTATCGTTGAGGGCTCCTCATCGTGACTCGATTACCGCTTTTTTACGATCGAATCCTGAGGTATTGAACCGTTTCTTTGAGAGGGTTGAGAAAGGACGGGCTGTCGAGCAATTGAAAGAGACTTACAGCAGCTTGGTCATGGAAAAGTTGCGGGAGAAATTTGGCGTCGAAGTGAATGCGCCGGCGAATTTTTATTCATATAAGGATACGACCGATTTCTTCTGGTCGTCGAATAATGCGACTGTCGGCCGTACGGATTTGGTGGTCTATACCTTCCCATATCGTGACACGAACACTTTCACGGAAGAATACTTGGTCGCGAAGCGGGATTCGGTCATGAAGCGGAATATGCCGGGCTCTTTGCCGAATTCGTATATGCAGACGGAACGCCGGGGTGGCATTGATTATGAAGCGATCACGTTGAATGGTGAATACGCGGGCCTGATGCGCGGCTTGTGGCGTGTCGAGGGCGATATGATGGGCGGTCCGTTCGTCAGCTTGACGCGCTTGGACGAGGAGAACAATCGGGTCGTGGTGGTTGAAGGATTCGTCTACGCGCCGGAATCAGAGAAAAGGAATTATATCCGACGGATAGAAGCCTCATTATACACCTTACGCTTACCTGCCGAATTGGCGAGCGAAGAGAAATTGGCTGACGTTCAAAAGGAGAAATGATTAGATTATAGAAAAGGATGGAAGAACGATTGATTCGTGTAGGAATAACCCATGGTGATATTAATGGCGTGGGATATGAGGTGATTTTGAAAACATTGTCGGACGCGCGCGTCTCGGAATTGTGTACGCCGATCATTTATGGCTCGTCTAAGATCGCCGCTTATCATCGGAAGTTGATGGAATTGCCTTCGGTCAATGTCAACGTGATTACGAGCGCGGAAGAGGCGGGCTTGAACCGGGTGAACATCATCAACTGCGTGAGTGACGATACGAAGGTCGAGATCTCGAAATCGACTCCCGCCGCGGGTGAGGCCGCTTATAAGGCGCTCGATGCCGCGGTAGCCGACTTGAAGCGGGGCGCGGTGGATGTCTTGTTGACCGCCCCGATCAATAAGCATAATATTCAAAATGAGGAGTTCCATTTCCCCGGGCATACCGAATATTTGGAACAAAGCTTCGTGGGGAAAAGTGGCCGGAAGGCTTTGATGATCCTGATGAAAGGCTCTTTGAGAGTGGCGTTGGTGACGGGGCATTTACCTTTGTCGGCGGTCGCGTCGGCGGTCACCCAAGAGGCGATTATCTCCAAGCTTTTGATTTTTAACCGCTCTTTGAAGCAGGATTTCGGGATCATAAAACCTCGTATCGCAGTCCTTTCCTTGAATCCGCACGCGGGCGATGAAGGTTTGTTGGGTACGGAAGAGCAAGAGATTATCATTCCAGCCATGCGGGAAGCGGACAAGAAAGGCGTGATGAGCTTCGGCCCTTACGCCGCGGATGGCTTCTTCGGCTCAGGGATGTATCAGAAGTTTGATGGGGTCTTGGCGATGTACCATGATCAAGGTTTGGCGCCATTCAAGGCTTTGTCGATGGATGAGGGCGTGAACTATACCGCCGGCTTGCCGATCGTGAGGACTTCTCCCGCCCATGGGACCGCTTACGATATCGCGGGAAAGAACCAGGCGTCGGAAGAATCTTTCCGCCAAGCGCTTTATGCGGCTTTGGATATTTACCGGAATCGTCAGCGTTTTATGGAGGCGAACGCCCATCCTTTGCGCCGCCAATATTTTGAGAAAGGCGGAGACAACGAGAAACTTGACTTGACGAAAGACGAGGATGAGGTCGATTTGTAAAAAGCCTTGACGCGCGTAGATGATAGAAAGAGGGCCTTTCCCGCGGCAACGAGGGAAAGGCCTTCCCTTTTTTAGGAAGGTTGCTTACACAGTCGTCGGAAGCTAGAAAAGCTTTAAGAGGGTTGTTTACGCGGTGTATTGAAGCTAGAAAAAGATTTTCTAGTTGTTTACACAATTTGCGGAGGCTAGAAAAAGATTTTCTAGTTGCTTACACAGTTGATTGGGGCTCGAAAAAGTTTTTCTGGTTGTTTATGCGGTCGATTCTCGTATCCTGGCCTTTTTGAAAAGAAGGCAGCCGCGTTCGATTTGGGCTACATCATGCCAAAATATTTCCAAATGAAAAGAGAGGGGGCCATACTTGGTGAGATCAGTTATACGTATGAGGTTTTTTTATATATTTGCGTTTTCAAAAAAGAAATGAATCATGTTTAAAGATAAGACAATCGTATATACGTCAGGGACATTTGATATGTTTCATTACAACCATCTCCGGATGATCAACTACGCGAGGAGTTTGGCGGATATTTTGATCGTGGGGGTAAGTACGGATGAGTTGGTCGCTTCCTATAAGGCGAAACCGATAATTCCTTTCAACGAGCGTTTGCAGATTATCGAGGCCTTGAAAACGCCGGACATCGTGATCCCGCAGCATTCCTTGGATCATACGGAAGTCGTTAAGAAACTGAATATCGACGCGTTTGTGGTTGGCGACGATTGGTATGGCAAATATGACTATCTGAAGGAATTGGGCGTCCAAGTCTTTTATTTCCCCTATGGAACGGGAATCTCGTCTTCCAGCTTGAAGAAAACGATCCATGATTCGTATGAGGCGAATTTGCGCTCGCAAAGACAAGCTAAGCCCGATTCCGTAAAAGGATTTTCCGAAAAGTGATGAAGAAAATGAATACGTGTGTGCTAATCACCGGAGGGACAAAGGGCATCGGAAAAGCGGTGGCCGCTTGTCTGGCGAAGGCGGGTTATTCTTTAATGCTGACTTACGCCTCGGATGAGGAGGCGGCAGAGTCGGTCCGGACAGAATTTAAGCGGTTGTATGGCGAGAAGCCCCTATTGCTTCGGGCGGACGCGACGGAGCGGGCTTCGATTGATCGGATCGCGGATTTCCTGAACGAACGGGACCTTTATTTGAAAGGCTTGATCTTGAACGCCGGCATCACTTGCCGCGATCCGTTTGAGTCGATCGCTTTTGAGGATTGGGAGCGGGTCTTTTTCGCGAATGTGCATTTTCCTGTCTTCCTTTTGCGACGGGTGATCGATCGGATCGTGGCGGGTGGAAGCGTGATCTTTACAGGATCTTTGATGGGGATCCATCCGCATTCCGTCTCGTTGGCATACGGCGTGACTAAAAGCGCGGTTCACGCGTTGGTGAAAAACCTGGTGAAGTTCCTTTCCCCAAGATCGATCCGGGTCAACGCGGTCGCTCCGGGCTTCGTGGATACGGAGTGGCAGAAGACAAAGCCCGCGGAGATCCGGAAGAATATTGAGCGTAAGATTAGTTTAGGCCGTTTTTGTGAGCCTTCGGAATTGGCGGAAGTTTATAAATTACTGATAGAAAATAATTATTTGACAGGCGAGATCTTGGTGGTTGATGGAGGTTATTCCTACAGATAAAGGACAAGAAGATCGAGATTTAACCGAGGATAAGTGCTTTTAATAAAATTGCGATGGGAGAGTTGAATAAGGAGTATGAGGCTTCACTGAAGTCGATCGAGACGGAGAACGTCATTGATCGGCTTTTTTATCGGCCAGTCGGGTTCCAAATCGCGAGACGGCTTAGAGGAACGGGAATTACTCCTAACATGGTGACCGTAGTCTCCATTTTTGTGGGAGCGGGAGCGGGTTATTTATTTCATTTTGATAGTATCCGGATGGCGATAGGCGGCATCTTGCTGTTGGTTTTCGCCAATATCCTGGATTGTGTGGATGGCCAGTTGGCTCGTTTGACCGGTATTAAGTCGGCGATAGGCCGTATCTTGGATGGCTTTGCCGGGGATATTTGGTTCGCGTCGATTTATATTGGTTTCGCTTTACGTCTTTCGCATGAATATGGAACGTATTGGTTTTTCGCGTTGGCGGTGCTTTCCGGATTGTCGCATTTGACGCAAGCGAATATCACGGATTATTATAAGACCCTTCACCTTTATTTTATCAGTAAGGATAAGGGCGCCGAATTCCAGTCGGTTGAGCAGGTAAAAGCGAAACATAAGTCGATGCGCTATGGCGTTAACAAGGCGTTTTATTTCTTGTATAGTTGGTACACGATGTTTCAAGTGAACGCTACGCCGACTTTACAGCGGATGCTCCATTCCTTGCATGAGCGATATGGCGATGACATCCCAAGTGATATTCGTTTGGCGTTTAGGAAGGAAAGCCATCGTTTGATGCGTTGGATCGATTTGATGACCTTCAATGGCCGGACGTTGATCATGTTCGTGATCGTGCTGACGGGCGAGGTCTGGGCATATTTCTTATATGAGATCATTGTCTTGAATATCGTTCTCTTTATTTCCATGCGTAAACATGAGGCGATGTGCGCCAAGTTCATCAAATAGGTTTGAATGAAAGAAAGTGTAATAGATATTGACGATTTGGGTGAGATGCTTCCCTTCTTTAAGACAAGGTTGGGGAAACCTTTGGGGAAGTTCTTGCTGAAAGTGTTATGTATCGATAAAGTGAATTTGGCTCATCAGCGCAATTGCCATCCGCGAGGAGAGTCGTTTACGACCGCTTTGCTGCGGGATCCGTTGATTGATATTCGTTATCGTGTGCATAATGAGGCGTTATTGGAGAGTTTGCCTGAAGGCGCTTTCATTACGGTATCGAATCATCCGATCGGTTCTTTGGATGGGATTATCTTGATCGATTTGTTCTCGAAGCGTCGACCTGACTTTAAAGTGATGGTCAATGGAATCCTGGGGAGGATTGGCGCCATGCGCGATTCCTTTATCTCGGTTGTGCCAGATTCCCATAAGCGGGGGGCGAATCCGGAGAATGTCAATGGCGTTCGCCTTTCGCTTAAACGGTTGAGAGAGGGGCATCCGATGGGCTTTTTCCCGGCGGGCGCTATTTCCTTTTACGATAAGCGATGGCGGGTTCGCGATTTGACATGGGCCCATAGCGTGATTCGTTTGATCCGGAAAGGGAACGTGCCGGTTTACCCTGTCTATTTTGATTTTCAAAACTCATGGTTCTTCTATTTCTTGGGAATGATTAGTTGGCAATTGAGGACATTGCGTATTCCCGCGGAAGTGTTTAACAAACGTGGAAAGACGGTGGATGTCTATATTGGGGAACCCATTACCGTAGAGGAGATGCGGACTTGTTCGGACGATACAGATTTGGCGAACTATTTGTATCAGCGCACTTATAACGTAAAAAAGTAAAAAGAAACGCATGAAATCTTATCGGGAATTTCTTGTTTGTGGTAAGATTTGTACCTTTACCCCTCGCGTATGATTAAGATGTGGATACGTAAAAGAGAAGAAAAAGGATGAAGACTGATTTGCAACAACTCAAGCAACGCTTTGGAATCATAGGCAACGCGCCGGCTTTGGACCGGGCGATTGATGTCGCCTTACAAGTGGCGCCCACGGATTTATCTGTTTTGATCACGGGAGAAAGTGGTGTGGGAAAGGAATTCTTTCCTCAGATCATTCATCAGAATAGCTTACGGAAACATGGGCCTTATATCGCGGTGAACTGTGGCGCGATCCCTGAAGGAACGATCGATTCTGAATTGTTTGGCCATGAGAAAGGCTCATTTACGGGCGCTTTATCGGATCGTAAAGGCTATTTTGAGGTCGCGGATGGGGGAACGATCTTTTTGGATGAAGTGGGAGAGTTGCCAACGCCGACTCAAGCTCGTCTTTTGCGTGTGCTGGAAACGGGTGAGTTTATCAAGGTCGGTTCTTCGAAAGTACAGAAAACGAATGTCCGTATCGTGGCCGCCACGAACGTGAATTTGGTCCAGGCGGTTTCGGAGAATAAGTTTCGGGAGGATCTTTATTATCGCTTGAATACGGTGCCGGTTTATATCCCGCCATTGCGTGAACGACCTGATGACATTGTCTTGTTGTTTCGGAAATTCGCGAGTGATTGCGCGAATAAATATCGGATGCCCGCGATTCGGCTGGATGAAGAGGCTCGGCGTGTGTTGACCGCCTATCGTTGGCCAGGAAACATTCGTGAATTGAAGAACGTGACCGAACGTATTTCCGTGATCGAAGAGAAACGAGATGTTACGGCGGATGTCCTGAAGGTCTATTTGCCGAACTTGAATATGGAGAAATATCCGGTTTTGGTGAAATCGGCTCAGGAGACGGATCAGAAGATGTTTAGTAGCGAACGGGAGATCCTTTACCAAGTGTTGTTCGACATGAAGAAGGACGTGAATGAGTTGAAGAAATTGGTTCACGATATCATAGAAGGAAACTTGCAAGTGCCGACGATACAAAATGGATCGACAACCACTTACGCGCCAATTCATCAGGCTTCAATGCCAACGATGAGTGCCTCTTCGATTCAAGAGGCGGAAACAGTCGAGGAGGATGAACCTATGTCATTGGAAGAGGCGGAGAAAGAAATGATCCGTAAAGCCTTGGAGAAAAATAATGGTCGTCGGAAGAACGCGGCGGCGGACTTGAAAATCTCGGAACGGACATTATATCGGAAAATAAAGGAATACAATTTGGAATAATGAAATTTATGTGGCGGATGATCTCGTCTAACGTTCGCGAGGGAGCGAAAAGAATCGTATGGGGACTGGCCTTTCTTTTATTGGCGGTAAGTTGCTCCATTTCTTATACTTTTAATGGCGCTTCGATTGATTATTCCAAGATCAAGACGATCGCGATCCAGGATTTCACGAATCAAGCGTCGTTGGTGAATCCTACGCTCGCGCCGCAATTTACGGAAGATTTGAAGGATATTTATTTGCGGCAGACCCGTTTGCAGATGGTGACAAACAATGGGGACTTGAATTTGGAAGGGGAGATCACGGATTATGTTTTCTCTCCAATGGCGATTCAGGAAGACGCGATGTCCGCGCAAACTCGTTTGACGATCACGGTCCGGGTTCGTTATGCCAATCAAGTCAATCCGGAAGAAGATTTTGAACAGACCTTTTCGGCTTATCGGGAATTCGATAGCTCGTTGATGCCCGAGACGGTGGAGAGTTCCTTGTGCGAGGAGATCATCGGCGAATTGGTGGATCAAATCTATAATGGAACGGTTGCGAATTGGTAAAACATGGAAGAAACCGTAGATCTATATGGATTCTTGCGCGATCCGTCGACACTGGATAAGGATTCGGTAGAGCGGTTGCGTGCCGTCGTAGAAAAGTGTCCTTATTTTCAGGGCGCATGTATGCTCTATTTGAAAAATCTTCACGTATTGGGTGAGCATGGTTTTGAGGCGGAGTTGAAGCGATTGGCGGTTCGTATGCCGGATTTGCGGAAGCTTTTTGTGTGGCTTGAGGGAGAAGATTGGGCTTTGGTTGAAAGAAAAAGCGAGGATAAGGGGCCGGCGTTTGATTCTTTTTCGTTGATTGATAATTTCTTGTCAGTGCATGAGGAGAAGACGGATCGTTTATCGGGACGGGATGAGCTGATTCAACCCACAGTCTCTTCGGATTATTTGTTTTGGTCTAGGGCCAAAGATGAGGAGAAGTCGGCTAACGAGTCGACAGGACGTTTGAAGCACCAGGACTTGATCGATTCTTTTATAGAGAACGAGCGGAAAGGTTTAGTGGGACCCATCCGGTTGGGAGGGAAGTTGCCCGATGAGCCACAGGCTCCAGCGTTATCGGAAGAGACGGAGGAAGACTCGCCAAAGTCGCTCGATGATTCCTATTTTACCGAGACATTGGCACGTATTTATATTAAGCAAAAGCGATACGAGAAGGCTCTGCAAATTATTAAAAATTTAAGTTTGAAATATCCGGAAAAAAATATTTACTTTGCAGACCAAATCAGATTCTTGGAAAAGTTGATTATTAACACTAAAAAATCAGAGTAACAATGTATGTATTTATTTCTATCCTGATCTTGATCGCATCCATCCTTTTGATCTTGATCGTCTTGATCCAGAATTCGAAAGGTGGTGGCTTGGCGGCGGGATTCTCTTCTTCCAACCAAATCATGGGCGTCCGTAAGACGACCGATTTCCTGGAGAAAGCGACATGGACGTTGGCGGGAACAGTGATTGTCCTTTGTATCGTGATTACTGCTTTCATCCCAAGACATGAGCAAGCCAACCAATCGGAGATCAGGCAACAAGTGCAAGACGCTGTCGCGATCGATCCGAGTACGATCGCGCCCGATTTCGGAACCGCTCAACCTTCGGAAGCGCCAGCTTCTACTGAAGAGGCTCCGGCGGCAACTGAAACGCCCGCCGAAGCGAATTGATCGGTTAGCCGGAAAGGGTGAAGCGGATACCGCACGAGAGATAATAAGGATTAAAAAAGCGTCGCGACTTTGCGACGCTTTTTTTGTGCCGTTTCCCTTTTTCCCTTATTTTTGTGGAAATAATTTTAGGGTAATATAGAAACTTATGGAATGGATGAATTGGAATGGGCTGATTATTGGTGTGCTGACATTCCTGACCATTGGATTGTTCCACCCGGTGGTCATCAAGGCGGAGTTTTATTGGGGGACACGGTGCTGGTGGCTTTTCCTGATTTTGGGATTAGGGGGAGTCGTCGCTTCCCTTTTGATTGATCATGTCTTGCTCTCATCGCTTTGTGGCGTGTTCGCTTTCTCTTCTTTTTGGTCGATCAAGGAGATTTTCGAGCAGGAAGAACGAGTGCGGAAAGGATGGTTTCCCCGGAATCCCAAGAGGCGCTATCCATGGGATTGATTTTTTCTTATCTGCCTCTTTTAATTTAATATAATTCACGAATTCATATTTTGATCTGGAATGAGAAAGCTTTTTACTTTAATCGTTTTAGGTGCGGCTTGCCTCGCTTGGAGCTTGAACGCCGCCCCGCGCTCGGCGGAGAGCGCGTTGAAGGTCGCCCAGTCGTTTTACCAGGAACGGAATCTGCTGCGTTCCGTCTCCGACGCGGATTTCCGCTTGGTGTACACAGGCGAGAGTAAGGGGTTGCGCTCCGCGTCCGAGCCGTATTATTATATTTATAATGTAGGCGAGGACGGAGGCTTCGTGATGGTATCGGGTGATGATCGGGTCGATCCGGTCATTGGTTATGGTATGTCCGGAGCGTTCGATCCTACTAATATTCCGGCGAACATGGCGGGTTGGTTCAAGGAATACGAGCGGCAAATCGATTTCGCCCGCACGCTGCCGGAGAACGTTCTTCCCGCGAAGGCTTCCGTTTCCGCGGACGATGGCTTGCCGAACCGAGTGGAACCATTGATCCAAACCAAGTGGAACCAAGGCGCTCCTTACAACGACCTTTGTCCGATGATTGGCGACTTGCATGCTCAAACCGGATGCGGGGCGACGGCGATGGCGCAAATCATGAACTACTACCAATGGCCGGAGAAGGTGACCGGCAAGGGTTATTACACCATTCCGGAACTGGGTGCGGATACGACGTGGGTCGACTTGAGCCAATACACTTTCGATTGGGCGAACATGGCGGATACGTACGACGAGAACACCACCCCCGAACAACGCGAGGCGGTGGCGGAACTGATGGCCGCCGCGGGAGCCGCTATCGGCATGATGTATGGCTCATGGGTCAGTAATGCTTATTTCGCCATGATTCCCATCGGCTTCGTTCAATACATGGGATACGACAAGAACGCGGCGTACGTAAAGCGCTCTTTTTACGACTCGGAAAGCTGGAGCACGCTCCTAAAGAAGGAGTTGGCGGCGGGAAGGCCCATTTTATATATGGCGCAATCGATTGAGGGAGGACATTTATTCATTTGCGATGGTTATGCGGCTGATAACTTCTTCCACATCAACTGGGGTTGGGGTGGATATATGGACAACTATTTCAAGTTGGATTTGCTGAACGAGTACGACCCCTCAGCGGCTCTCACCGGATTCTCGTGGATGCAAACCGCCGTGATCGGTATCCAAAAGCCAACTGAGCGATCCGAACCCATCGAGAAGGTGGGCATGATGGGCCTTGAGCCGGAGAAAGAGTCGATCGCGCAAGGCGATACGTTGTGGTTCACTTATCATTATCAATATATTGGTACGCTTTCTACGAAATCGGTCGAGCATGGATACGCCCTCCTCAAGGACGGGGAGGAAGTCGTAATTCATGAGACAATGAAATCCGAGGCGCTTCCGTTGGATTATTGGATGAATAATTCTTGGTACATCGACGACTTGCGCCTTGACCCTGGCACGTACGAGCTGCGTCTTTTCTACCGTATGGAAGGCGATGAGGAATGGAAAGCGATGACGCCTACGGAAGATGCCGTGACGTTCGATTTCACGCTGACCGCCACCGAAGATAGCATCTATTGGGAATCGGATGGCCGGATGCTCAGTGGAGAGCCTGTCGAGATGGAGCGCTCGGAAATAGGTTCCTATACTTGGATCGCCCATACAACACTTTACAACGAGTCCGACACCGAGGAGACTCAAGCCGACTTGTTGGCGCGTATCACCTCCGAAGCGTTGGAGATGGACACGATCTTCTACACGGGAGGCGTTTATCTGTCTCCCTCGGAAGCGCTCGACATATGGCATCCACTCACGATCCAATTAGAACCGGGGGAATACACAATTGAATTACTGGCAAACAATGCGTTAGGATCTTACTTATATGCGATAGAGGGAACGCTCACCACTTTCACGGTGGACGACCTGACCGCTACGGAGCAGATCGAGGCGAATCCCACGATGGTCTATCAGTCTGGCGAGCGCCTGATCGTCCGCACGGACGAGCCTATCCGGTCCATCCGCCTGTACGACCGTTCGGGCCGCTTGGTTCGCATGGGCGATGAGGCGGAAGTGAGTGTCGCCGGTCTGCCCACGGACATTTATATCGTTCACATAGAAACCGCGTCGGAAAACGAGGCGAGAAAGGTGAAGCTGCAATGAGACAAGCGATCGTTATTTGCCTGATGGCCGTTATCGGAGGAAGCATGGGATGCTCCTCCGGCAAGCGGGTAGCCTCCAGTGAGGCCAGCGGCAACGGAACGGCGCGTGTCACGATGGTTCCTTCCGGGCCCATTTCCCGGCAACCTTCCACGCCTACGCAAGCCGGGCCGCCCGTTGTCGTTTATAAGACCACGAAAGACTATAGCCGCAACGTGCCGGTCGGCCTGAGCGCGGACGGCACGCGAGTCGTATCCTATCCGGCGGTGAGCGACGTACGCGGGTTGCCTTATCCCACGCCCCTCGCGGAAGGCTACCTGCTGGATAACCGAGGCATCGGGCGCGACGTGGCGTTCCTTTCCTACACATACGAGGAGTACGCCGCATTGCCTGCCACGCCTTCCCCCGAGGAATTGTTGGAGAAAGTGATCGACAAGCATCCGCTCCTGGAGATTCATTTCCTGGGTAACCGCTATCAATACAAGGATATCGTGCGGGAGCTGAACGAGCGCATCGAGGCGGGTGAGCTCCGGTGAGCGGGATTCCTGATGATCTATCGGTTTTATAAGAAAAAATGAGATCCGCTTTGGTATGGAAGAAAAAAGTCGTATCTTCGCGTCGCTTTTGAGGGAAGTTACCTACCCAATAGGGCAACGGGGTGTAGCGCAGTCCGGTTAGCGCATCTGCTTTGGGAGCAGAGGGTCGAAGGTTCGAATCCTTTCACCCCGACGAAAGCGTGTAAGAGGGGTTACCGTAAAAGGTAGCTCCTTTTTTTGTGCCCTTAAGATTGTAGCGGTTCTCTGCGCGGATCAAGGAAAATGAGCGACGCGATCCATCTTCCGCCATGAGGGCGAATGATGAATCGCGTCGTTAAATGATGGAATCCAATGGACGGGGTCAGTCGATCTTCTCGAGCAACCAAGCGTCTTGGAAATTGGGAACGTATTTCGCCTTGATCGCGTCGCGGCTGGCGGCGGCGTCAGGCTTGTTGTCGAAGCTGGCGACGATCACACGGAGCATACCTTGCTCGTTCTCGCCCAAGACCGCGTCGTAGCCATCGTTTTGCATCCGCTCTTTCAGGGAATAAGCGTTGGTCTTATTCTTGAAGCTTCCAACGACTACACTGTATCTTTTCAGGCGGCTGGCATCCTCACCTTCAGCGGCTTCGATCTTTTCCGTACGAGGAGTCTCGTTGACAGGGGTTGTCAACGGCTTTGAGACGGCGACGACTTCGCCATCATTGTTCGCCTCGGCGACCACGTCGACGTCGTCCGTCTTGGCGACTGGCGCCGCGGATTCCCTCTCTTTCGCCGCTTCGTACGCGGCTTTGTAAGCGCTCTGTTTGGGCTTGCACGAGCCAAACGAAAGCACTAGGCACGCGGCGGCCCCTAATAACCAAATCTTGTTCATGTTCTTCTCTCTTAGAATTATTATGACGCGAAGATATAAATTATATTTACTATTTTCGCACCCAGAAAAATTTATTGTAACATGATGGACAAAACATTCGGTATTATGGTTATGGCTACCTCCTTATGGTTAGGCTCGTGCGGCGTCCCGGAGCGGACGGGTGGCGACGCGCCCCTGATCGGTCGCACGGAAATTGAGTTGCCCGATGGGCGGATGACACCCGAGGCGCTTTGGACGATGGGCCGTCTGGGCGGGGCGAATGTCTCGCCAGATGGGAAGCGAGTCGTTTATACGGTGGCCTATTACAGCGTGGAACAGGACAAGAGCAACCGCGAGGTCTTCGTGATGAATGCCGACGGCTCGGAAAACCGTCAGATCACTTCGACGCCTTTCGCCGAGAACAACGCGGTCTGGATCAAGGAAGGGACGAGGATCGCTTTCCTCTCCAACGAGAGCGGGAGCAGCCAGATCTGGGAGATGAATCCCGATGGGAGCGGGCGGCGCCAAATCTCTTTTTATCCGGAGAACGTGGAGGGATTCGCTTTCTCGCCCGATGGCCAAAAGATCCTTTTCATCGCGCAGGTAAAGACCGTGCCTAGCACGAGGGATAAGTATCCGGATCTCGATAAGACAACGGGGATTGTCGTCACGGACCTGATGTATAAGCATTGGGATGAGTGGGTGACGACGGCGCCGCATCCCTTCGTGGCCGATTTTGATGGCGAGCGGATGGGGGAGGCGATCGACCTGATGGCGGGCGAGCCTTACGAGTCGCCGATGAAGCCTTTCGGCGGAATCGAGCAATTGGCTTGGAATACGACTTCCGATAAGGTCGCTTACACTTCCCGGAAAAAGGTCGGTAAAGACTATGCCGTTTCCACGAATTCCGATATTTATGTTTACGACTTGGAAACGGGTGAGACCGTGAATGTCACCGAGGAGAACTTAGGCTACGACACGAATCCGGTTTTCTCGCCCGATGGCACGCGCCTCGCTTGGTTGAGCATGGAGCGCGATGGCTATGAGGCTGATCAGAACCGCTTGATGACGATGGATCTCGAGACGGGCGAAAAGCGCTTCGTCAGCCGGGCGTTCGACTCGAATGTCGAGAGCTATTGTTGGAGCGCGGACAGCCAGAAACTTTACTTCACGGGTGTTTGGCATGGCGAGACGCAGGTCTATGAGATCGATCTTCAGGCTGGCGACCATCTCTCGCCGCTCACCGAGGGGATGTACGACTACGCTTCCGTGGCGCTTCTCGGCGAGAACCGTTTGCTGGTCCAGCGGCATTCCTTGAGCATGGGCGATGAGTTCTATGCCCTCAGCCTCGACGATACGCGTGCCGTCACCCAACTGACCCACGAGAACGACCATATATATAATAAGGTAGCGATGGGCAAGGTCGAGGAGCGTTGGATGAAGACGACCGATGGCAAGGAAATGCTGGTTTGGGTCGTTTATCCTCCTCATTTCGATCCGAACAAGAAATATCCTACGTTGCTGTTCTGCCAAGGTGGGCCTCAGAGCGCGGTCAGCCAGTTCTGGTCTTACCGATGGAACTTGCAGCTGATGGCCGCCAACGATTACATTGTCGTGGCGCCTAACCGCCGGGGGTTGCCGGGCTTTGGGAAGGAATGGAACGAGGCTGTCAGTGGCGATTATGGGGGGCAATGCATGAAAGACTATTTCACGGCGATCGACGAGATGGCCCGTGAGCCTTTTGTCGACAAGGATCGGCTCGGTTGCGTGGGCGCCAGCTTCGGGGGATTCTCCGTCTATTGGCTCGCCGGGCATCACGACAAGCGTTTCAAGGCGTTCATCGCCCACGATGGAATCTTCAACATGGAGATGCAGTATCTTGAGACGGAAGAGATGTGGTTCGCGAACTGGGATATGGGAGGCGCTTATTGGGAAAAGCGGAATCCTGTCGCCCAACGGACTTTCGCCAATTCGCCGCATCGTTTCGTCGACCGTTGGGATACGCCGATCTTGTGTATTCACGGCGAGAAAGACTATCGGATCTTGGCCAACCAGGGCATGGCCGCTTTCAACGCGGCGGTCCTCCGCGGCGTCCCGGCCGAGTTGTTGATTTATCCGGATGAAAACCATTGGGTCTTGAAACCTCAAAACGCGATCCTTTGGCAAAGGGTTTTCTTCGAATGGCTGGATAAGTGGTTGAAATATTAAGGACTTAGCGTATGTCGATTGTTTTTTTCAATGAGCTGATAAAATAAATCGATAAAGATTGGCGCGGGGTTCCAAAAAGATTCTGTACATTTGTGGAAGCTTAAGATAAGCGGTATACTGATATTTTAAAATAGGAATAGTTATGCAGAAGAAATGGATTTGCACAGTATGTGGATACGTGCACGAAGGGCCGGAGGCTCCAGAATTTTGTCCTCAATGTAAGCAACCGAAGAGCAAGTTTAAAGAGCTCGTGGAGACGGAGGGCGCGTTGAAGTTTGTTGACGAACACGTGATTGGTGTCGCGAAGGGCGTTGATCCTGTAATTTGGGAAGGCCTGCAAGCGCATTTCACGGGTGAGTGTACCGAGGTCGGTATGTATTTGGCCATGAGCCGTCAGGCGGATCGTGAGGGCTATCCCGAAGTCGCTGAGGCTTTCAAGCGCTACGCTTGGGAAGAGGCGGAGCATGCCGCGAAGTTCGCTGAGTTGATCGGCGAGGTCGTATGGGATACGAAGACCAACTTGAAGAAACGGATGGAAGCGGAAGCGGGCGCCTGCGAGGATAAGAAGCGTATCGCGACTTTGGCTAAGCAACAGAACCTCGACGCGATCCATGACACGGTTCATGAGATGGCGAAAGACGAGGCTCGCCATGGCAAGGGCTTCGAAGGTCTTTACAACCGTTACTTTAAGTAAACAATAAAGAGGGCCATAAGGCCTTCTGGTAGGGTTATAGTCATAGTTGGGGACGTGTTTCGTGAGAAACGCGTCCCTCTTTTTTATGTTTAAGCGCCAAAATCCAAGTCATTCCCTTGCGCTTCTCCCGGCTTTTCGCTTTCTTCGCGTATCATTCAAAATCGTAATTATGGAGAGATTCACTAGATTTAATGTGGTGTTATCAGAAGAGGTTTATGCTTTTTTAAATGGATTAAAGCCTGCGGTCAAGAATAAGATCATTTCAAATATTCGTATGGCCACGCAGGTTTTGGATCCGAAGTTATTTAAGAAGCTAGATCGTTCGGAGATTTGGGAATTCCGGACTTTATATGAAGGTATCCATTATCGGATCTTGGCTTTTTGGGACAAGACTGATACTTCGGCGACATTGGTATTCACCACGCACGGCTTTGTTAAGAAGACCTCGAAGATACCGAGAAAAGAAATTGAGAGAGCGCAAAGGATAATGTCACAATATTTTCAATCAAAGAAAGGATAAACAAGATGGAAGAAATGAAATTTTACACACTTGAAGAAGTTGAAGATAAGTTGATCGGCTCCCTCGGCACCCCAGCCCGTGATCGTTATGAGGCCAATATCCAGGATTTCTTGGTTGGAGTGGAGATTCGTAAGGCTCGCGAGGCCAAGCATCTTACGCAAGAGCAATTGGCCGAGCGGATGGGGATTACCCGCGCCCAAGTCTCCCGCATCGAGCACGGGAAGAACCTTTCGATCAATGCTATCCGCCGTGCCTTCAAGGCGCTGGGAGTCCAAGGCGGAAGCCTCGAATTGGGGCCGTTGGGGAAGATTACGCTTTGGTGAGTCGTACCCTCCTCACATTCTAAAAGCTCCCCCGGGAGGGGAGCTCCCGCGAAGCGGGTGAGGGGTCGTAACAGTCTTATGAGCATGTTGAGCTTGTTTTTTCAACCCCTCAGTCAGCTTCGCTGCCAGCTCCCCTCTCGGGGGAGCTATTAGGATGCGAGCCCAACGGGCAGAGGGGGGCGTAGACGTAAAGCCCCACGAAGATCAATGCCTCTGTAGGGGCGCGACGCTTGCGCCTCCCCGCGATTCTTAGGTAGATGGCGTTAATTCTATAGCTAAACCTAGCGCGGAAACGATCCGGTAGAATGTGGAAATCTTTGGTTCTGTCTTTCCGGTTTCTACGCGAGAAATATATGATTTGTTCGTCCCAATCCTTGCGGCGAGTTCTTCTTGTGTCATGTGCGCTTTTTTTCGAGCGTCCTCTATCATTTGTCCCATGAAAAAAGCGTAAGCCCGGTCCTCTGCGGCTTTGCGTTCGGGTGTGCCTTCTTCACCGAACGCCGCATCGAGTTGCGCGTCGACGTCAAATATTCTTATTTCTTCTTCGTGATTCATATTCTTTTTTCAGTTTTAATGCTTTATCGATTTCCCTGCTGGGCGTTTTCATTGATTTCTTTTGAAAGCCATTGAATAATATAATTATTCGTCCGTCATCATAGCAAAAGAACAATCGATAGATATTTCCTTGCCATTCTATTCTTAATTCATAAAGGCCTTCTCTAATGAATTTGACGTATTTGGCGGGTAATCTATCTTGCGTCTTTAATAAGAGCAAACCATAAAGGACCTTCTCTTGTGCGCCTTTATCAAGCGAATCGAAAAAATCTTTATAGTAATTTTCGTATGCGATAATTTTCCTTTCCATGTACAAAGGTATAAAGAGTTTATCAGTTGGACAATTGGGAATTGAATTTTCCTGGCTTTTCGCTTTCTTTGGTGAGTTGTAACCCCCTCAGTCAGCTTCGCTGCCAGCTCCCCTCTCGGGGGAGCTATTAGGATGCGAGCCCAACGGGCAGAGGGGGTAAGAAGGAATAAGACCAATGTCCAAGATTTATGATCGATAAATAACGCGAAAACTACTCGATAAGCGGCGCGAAAACTACTCGATAAGCAGTACCCCTCACTGCTTACTAAGCTGTCGCGTGACGCGTCGGTAAGTAGTTGCCCAACTACTTAATAAGTAGTTTTGGGGCTTATCCCTAAGGAATGATAACCGCGACTTTCTTCGCGCGGCATAGGGAGTCATGAAGAGATAAGGACGCCCTTCCTCCTGATGGCATGGGGAAACGTGTAACGGTATAAAGCTGATTCAGAGGGGAAATGACAATGCCCACCATGCCTTTATTATAATGCCTATTATGACCTCTTCATAATGCCTATTGTAAGCACCTCATAATGCCTATTATAACGATCTTACAATGGGCATTATAACAAAAGGGCCGAACCTTCACAGGCTCGACCCTCTCTTATTTTCAAACTAATAATGAACAAAGATACGATTGTATCTATTTTCTTTCGATTTTTATCTCCACGGTTCCGGTTGAACCAAGTACGGCTCTCCTGTTTCAGGATTCGTACCCATGGTCAGGATTTCGTTATCCGGAACGGGAAGCATTGTCTTGGAAGCCGGCAGGTAAGATGCACCCGCAAACTTCGTAATGTATTGTTTCTCGTAGTCGATATAATCCCGAAGTGTTTGCGCCATGTAGTCGCCACCCCAACGGACGAGGTCAAACCAGCGCTCACCTTCCATCGCCAACTCCAGCTTGCGCTCCATGCGGATCGCCTTGATGCAAGTCTCCTTGTCGGAGAAAGCGGCGTGGCTGGAGGGATACTCGGAGATCTTATAGTTGGCGGCCGGTGTACCGTCGGCTTTCGTGGTGATATTGGTCTCCAAGCCCGCACGGCGACGGATATCGTTCACCTGTGCCATGGCCTCGGCCAATTGCCCATCCTCCGCTAAGCACTCCGCATAGAGCAACTTCATGTCGCGGACATTCAGGTATTGGATGTTCATGGCCGAACCCGGTGCCCAGCCACCATACATACGATACATACCCGCGTCTTCCTCAGCCTTGCTCAAGACAAACTTCTTCGGTAAGAAGATACCACCGTTCACAGGGTTACGGACCCAGTCGTTGGCGGGCTCACCCCAATCCTTGTACGGGACACCGTAACGTCCGACCGCGATATCCAAACGCGGGTCAACCGCCGCATCCGAATTTAAGGCTAAGATACCTTCCGGATCCTCGTTGCGCGTGGAGACAGAAGGCGTTTGTCTGTACTCATTGTTCAAATAAGGCAGACCGTTCTCGTCCACTTTAAATGAGTTCGCCAATTCATATGAAGGTTGGAAGAATCCACAACATCCACCGGGACCTGAGTTGTGCGGGTAGCACAACGTCAAGCAGGCTTGCGCGTTGTTCTCATCGGCCGCGGAATATTGAATCGAGAAGATCGACTCTTTACCGTTCTCAGTCAATGCGTTGAAGTTATCATAAATATGGTCTTCCAAGCCCAAAGCTGCGCCTTGACTGGTGACACCATTGGTCAACAGATCCGCTAAGATCGGTTTTGCCTCGCTTTCACGATTCAAGTACATCAAAATCTTTGCTTTCAAAGCTTGAGCGGCCCAATAGGTCACACGACCTACTTCACCTGGATCTGTATCCGTTACGGTTTCTGGCAGACCGGCGATCGCGGCATCCACATCCGCCAATACTTTATCGGAGATATCCACGCCATTGCTTACCATCGGGTTGTTTTCCGTATGGGTCTCATCAATATAAGGGCAGCTGGTGCGTCCGAAGACACGCATTCCCTCGAAGTAAGCCAATGCCCGGATAAACTTCAACTCAGCCGTCCGGCGGGTAGCGGTCGCTTCGTCAATGTCTTCCGCTACGGCAACCGTTTGCAAAGCCCGGTTCACGCGGTTGCTGGTCATGTAGACCCACGCCCACTTCTGATCCAGGTAGCCGTTCGTGGCCAAGGTATTATACAACTCAATCTCGTTTACGGTCGACTGGTCACCCGGGTCGGAACCCTTGTTGGCGTCGCCGCCGTAGACACTACCCCAAACCCAGTTGAAGGGCGAGGCTTGGTAGGGGTCTTTTCCCTCTACCGGAGTGGACAGGGCCGCGTAAGCGCTGGTTGTCAGCAACTCCACACCCTGCGCGTTCGCCAAGGCGTCCGCGTCGAGGGCGCCTTGCGGGGCCTTGGTCAGGAAGTCGTCGCCGCAGGATACGAGCGTCAACGTACTCGCGAAAGCCAAAGCCAAGAAATATTTATTGAATTTGTAGTTCATACTTTGTTTCCTTTCTTAATGGTTATTCAACATTTAACATCATCCACAGGTTAGAACGAGAAGTTCACGCCAAACAAGAAACGCATCGTCGTCGGCCAACCACCCATATCGATACCACGGCGAAGGTCGCCACCACTGCTTTGAGACGGGTCGACATTGGTGTATTCCGGATCCAGACCGCTGTAGCCGGTGATGGTCAAGACGTTCTCCGCTTGCAGATAAAGACGGAGGTTCGAGATCCCGGCCTTCGAGAGCATGGTCTTCGGGAAGGTGTAACCCAAAACCAAGTTCTTCAAGCGCAAGAACGAAGCGTCTTCCACGTAGTAAGAGCTGGAGTTCGTACCCGAGTAGGTATCGCCATAGTCCAAGATTGGGAGGATCGCGTTGCTGTTGTCGGCGCCCGGTTTCCAAGACAGGTCGCGCATACGCGACGACTTGTTACCCTCGAACAACCAGAAGTCCGTAAAGTACTTGTTGTTGTTGAACAGGTCGTTACCGATGGTGGAGTACCAGAACATCGTGAAGTCCCAGTTCTTCCAAGTGATGGTCGCGTTCAAGCCGGCGATCAGGTCGGGGTGCGGCGAGCCGATGAACGTACGGTCGTCTTCGGTCAAGCGTCCGTCGTTATTGACGTCGGCGAACTTGAACTTACCGACCCAAGCGGAAGCGTTATCCTCGTTGACGCTTTGGCCCAGCGGCGGGAGGGCAAGCACCTCTTGCTCGTTCTCGTAGAAGCCGTCCACTTGGTAGCCATAGAATTCGGAGATCGCGTGGCCCTTTGTCGTACGGGTGACGTTACCCGAGATACGCGTACCACCGCCCCAGAGGGAAGCGTCGTCAGACTCGGAGATGCGGAGCACCTCATTTTTGTAGTGCGAGAGGTTGAGGTTGACGTCCCATGACCAGTCGCCCTTCGAGTCGCGATAGTTGAAGTTGAAGTCGACACCGGTATTCTTGATATCACCGAAGTTGATGTACGGCTTGCCGATCTCCGGGTTAGCCAACGCGGAGTATTGCGCCTCGATCAACATGTCGGTCGTTTTCTTCCAATACCACTCAAATCCGAAGTTGAACTTGCCGTTCAGGAAGGTACCGTCCAAACCGACGTTCCACATCTCGGTGGCCTCCCACTTGGTGTCCTCGTTGCCATACTTGTCGAGGATGAAGCCGTTGACGGTCGAAGTGTTCATGCCGTTGAAGTCGTAGCGTGTACGCTTCGGATAGGTACGATACTCATACGCGTAGTTCGTGATACGGGGCACCTCGGAGTTACCGGTCTGACCGTAACCGACGCGGAGTTTCAAGTCGTCGAGCCAATCGCGGGTGTTCTCCATGAACGACTCTTGCGAGAGACGCCAACCCAGAGAGAAGGAGGGGAAGACACCGTAGCGGTTCGACTCGGAGAAGCGGGAGACACCGTCCCGACGGACGATACCCGTGAAGAGGTACTTGTCGGCATACGCGTAGTCGACGCGGGCGAACATACCGAACAACGCGAACTCACCCTTGTACGTAGACTCGGCGATGCGTTGGTTGTCGTTCTCACCCATGTTCAACTCCCACGTGTCGGTGTTGTCCTCATAAAGATAGGTATAGCGGCGTCCGGTCAACGTGCGGCCCAGACCGTCGCGGATGGCCTCCGTACCGAGGAGGACGGTCAAGTCGTGTACCTCGTTGAAGGTCTTCTTGTAGGTCAACGTGTTGGTCCAAACCCAGCGGTAGTTGTAGTTCGCGCTTTCGTTGAGGTAGTTGACGCCGGTCGTCTCCGAGAACTCGGGGTTGTATTTCGACATGTTGTAGGAATGGCCGTTCGTGTAGTCCATACCGAAGTTGGTGCGGAAGGTCAAGCCATCGATGATGTCGGCCTCGGCCCAGAGGTTACCGAAGAGACGGTTGTTGATGTAATGGTTGTCCTTGTTGCGGATCTGGTTCGCCACCGGGTTCTGGAAGTTACCGGTACCCGCGAATTTCGATCCGGCGAAGTTGCCGGCGATGTCATAGACCGGTACGTAAGGAGACGCACGGTAGGTCCAAGAATAGGGGTTCGACTCGGCGCCCGTCGCGTTCAGACCGTTGTCTTTCGTGTAGGCGTAAGTCAAGTTCTCGCCGACCCGCAACCAGTCGCGGACGTTGAACGTGGTGTTGACACGTACTTGATAGCGTTGGTAGAAGGACTCGATGACCGTACCGTCCTGCTTGAAGTAGTTCGCGCTCAGGTTGTAGGTACCCTTTTCGTTACCACCGGCCAAACCGATCTGGTGGTTCTGGATCATGGCCACGCGGTCGATCTCGTCCCACCAGTTCGTGTCGGAGAACGGCACGTAAGTGTTGTTCGGCCAGCTGTAGTCGCTCGGATCAATGTTGGTCAAACCATTGGCACCTGATTGGGTCAAATAATTAGGAATTGAGGGATTTTCTCCCGTACCAAATTGTACGTGGGAAGGATAACCACCCGCGCCAGTCAAGGCGATCTGATTCTTCTTCGCGTCCCACTCCAATTGCAGACGATCGGCTGAGTTAAGGACGTCATAGCGTTTGCCCGTCTTTTGGAAGCCGATGTAGCCATCGTATGTCACGCGCGGTTGTCCGGAGCGCGTACCTTGCTTGGTGGTGATCAAGATGACACCGTTCGCGGCCTGCGCGCCATAGATCGCGGCCGAGGAGGCATCCTTCAAGACCTGCATGCTCTCGATATCGTTCGGGTTCAAGGAGCTCAAGTCCTGGTTACGGGTAGAGACACCATCGATGACATAAAGCGGACCGTTGTCGTTGACCGTGTTGATACCACGGATACGGACCATGGAAGGCGAACCCGGCGAACCGGTCTGTCCGATGTAGACACCGGCGGCCTTACCTTGCAACTGTTGCGTAGCGGACGAACCGGACGACGCCAACAATTCCTCCGTGTCGACGACGGCGACTGAACCGGTGATATCCTTCTTCGCCTGCGTACCGTAACCGACGACGACGACCTCATCCAAGTTCTGGGTGTCCTCGCGGAGGGTTACATTCACGACATCGCTCGTCACCGTAATCTCTTGCGTGACGAAACCGATGTAAGAGATTTGCAAGACGGCGTTGTCGGGTACCTCAAGGGTAAACTTACCGTCCAGATCCGTGATGGTACCCGTCGTGGTACCCACCACCATGACATTCACGCCCAAAAGGGGCTCACCTCTTTGGTCGGTGACAGAACCAGTCACCGTCCGGGTCTGTTGATTAGCCGTGACATTCGCCCCGACTAGGTTGCTGGCGGCGGCTTCCGCCGATCCGGCCCCTACCATCAGGAAGCAGAGCGCTAATCCAAGACCACTCTTAATAAAAGCCAACTGATTGTTCATCATATTTACAAAATAGGTTAACGTAAAACATTAACGTGCCTTCATGGGCACACCGCAAAAGTACCGCTTTTTTGAGAAACGCAAATGTTTTTTCAAAGTTTTTTCCTTCTTTCTTCCCGATATTCGGTATGTTATAAAACATATTTAACCGCATGACTTCGGAAGTGGCTTGATTTGTATTGGTTTATATAGGAATCGTAAATAAAAGGAGTCGTAATTTTAACATTGGGATTCCGGCATGTCTGGCTTCTGATAACGCTTGCGCAAGCATCGGCTTATGCTTGCGGTAGCGTTTGCCTACAGTACCGCAAGTGAAGCCTTACGCTACCGCAAGCGTAGGCCGATGCTTGCGCAAGCGTTTGCCAACGCCTCTAGAGGGACTGAAAATTCCCTTGCGAGGGATTTTTAATGGCCTCAAACATTGCGGAAACCGTGCCGATCGTTTATTTTCGCGTCAATGATCAAAACATTAATAAGGAAAAAGCTTATGGCAAGACCAATCAAGGAGACCCCGATCCTTTTCGGGGAAGACGCGCGTCGGTTCGAGGCGCGCATGCGGCAGGTACGCAAGGAAAGCCCGGAAGAGCGGGAAATCAGGCTCGCGCATTATCGCACGGTATTACGATGGTTTAAAAACGCGGAAGAAGATGAAGCGGCTGGAAGAATCGTTACGAATACGGGAAGCGTTGCCGAGTGAATCTGTCCATCCAGAATGGCACACGAATGACACGGATCAAGCGGATTTATGCGGATTTATTTAATCTCTGTAAATCAAAAAATAATCAGCGTAAATCAGCCTCATCCGTGTCATCCGCGTGCCATTCTTCCTTTATTGATAGCGCACGGCAGTTCCGGCGGCGGTGACCATCAGCATGGAGCCGGATTCGCCAACTGTCTCATAATCGAGGTCGACCCCAATGACGGCGTTGGCGCCCATGCGCTCGGCTTGGTCGCACATCTCGCGGAGCGCGATCTCCTTAGCCTCTCGCAAGACTTTCTCGTAAGAGCCGGAGCGGCCACCCACGATGTCGCGGATGCTGGCGAAGAAGTCCTTGAAGACGTTGGCGCCGATGATGGTCTCGCCGGAGGCGATGCCGTAGTAAGTCACGATTTGTTTCCCTTCGAGGGTACTGGTTGTTGTCATTAACATGATGTTCTTGAATTTAAGATTAGACTTATCGCGGGCAAATGTACGCGATCGCGGCGAGATTACCGCTCCAGTTGAAGCAAAAAACGCTTGGCCGGCAGTCCGCCAGCGTAGCCGCCCAGTCCTCCGCCGCGCTCGATCACCCGGTGGCAAGGGATGATGATGGAAATCCGGTTCGCCCCGTTCGCGTTGGCCACGGCCCGGTAGGCGGTCGGGTGCCCCACACGGGTGGCCAGCTCGCCGTAGCTGATGGTCTTGCCGTATGGAACGCGTGTCAACTCGCGCCAGACGCTTTCCTGGAAAGGCGTCCCGAAGAGGCGCAAGGGCAAGTCGAACGTGGAGAGTTGGCGGTTGAAGTAAGCCTTGAGCTGTCGGCCGGCCTCCTCGATCACGGGCGAGAGACCGATCTCTTCTTGGGCGCCAAAAGCTTGCCGTAAACGTTGCAGGTTGCGCGCGTGGTGACGGCTTTCCGCCCAGTCGCAAAAGCAAAGCTCATCTCCAAAAGCCCCCAGCACCAATTGGCCGCAGGGGGTAGAGAGGGGGTAGAGTGAGAGGGATGGTGTCATGATCGTTGTGTTATTTGTTTTATTAGATGAAGTGGGGCTACGCCGCGGTCCCGATCTCGTACAGGAATTCGGGAGCCAGATCAGCCCCGTTAGCCCATTCGATCGTGACACGGGTCAGGCCATACTGGATGAATTTCTCCTTATCCAGCAACTCGCCGAACACCTCGCCGGTAAGGTATGGCTTCAGGTCCACGATTTTGACCACCCCGTCGCTGAATTTAATCTTTAAGGTGTACTCGCCTAAATAGTCGACATCGAGTATCCGTAAATCATGCATAAGCGTCATGTTTAAAGTGATACGCGAATTTAGCCAATAGGGGTAGCTTTCCCAAGAGAAACGCTGTGAAAATGCTATTCGGCGTATCATTCTATTTGGAGGAATTTGGATTGACGCCATGATTGAAACGAGAAATCGCTTGTTTGTATTACGGAAATGTTATACTTTTGTGGCGAGTGCTGAAAATCAAGAAAAGAGCGCATGAATTGGAACGAGATAAGAAAGAAAGCTGTCGAGAAAGGGTTTGAGCTTCTGAAGCACGGTGGAAAACACGATATTTATGTGAACCGTCAAAGTTGGAAAATCATCTTGATCGAGCGGCACTGGTCGCAAGAGGTGCGTCCGGGCTTGATGCGAAAATTAAAAAGGAAATCGGGTTCTGATCCCGGTTCCCTGTTTATGATAACTATTTAATTAAGATTTGAGATTATGAATGTGGCTATCGAAAAACAGAAAGATGGATCTTATATCGCGTACAATACGGATGAAGAAGGTTTGTCGATCATCGGATCCGGTGATACGGTCAGGGAGGCGAAAGACGATTTCTTCAATTCCGTCCAAGAGACCAAATCGGCTTGCGAGGAAGCTGGAATCGTTCCTCCTGCCGCATTGGATGAGGAGCCTACCTTCCGTTTTGATGTCTCATCCCTTTTCGAGTATTACAACATGATTAACGTGAGCGCTTTCGCGAGGTATCTTGGCATAAACGAAGCTCTTTTAAGGCAATACAAAAAAGGGGGGACGTACATCTCCGAATCGCAGATGAAAAGGATAGAAGATGGAATTCATGCGTTGGGGCATGAGTTCACCCAATTGAGATTAGTTTGATTTGTCTGGCCGGGCCATGGTGCCCGGCTTTTTTATTGATTCCTTTTCGCGCCGGATACCGGATAGTTTGGATTATTGGATAGTATGTGGACTACCTATATATTATATACCCACCTTCGTCCGTCCATTCGGAAGGAAGCCCGCCACGATGCCGAGCAAAGGTAGCCAAGCGCTCACCTCGAAGATGAACCCGACGCTCGTCTGGTCGGCGAGCCAGCCGAAGAAAGTGGAGCCTAAGCCGCCCAAGCCGAACATCAACCCGAAGAAGACCCCGGCGACCAGCCCGACCTTATGGGGAAGCAAGTCGGTCGCGTAGACTACGATCGCGGAGAAGGCCGAAGCGATGATCAAGCCCGTCAGTCCCGCCAGGACGATCGTCCAGAACAGGTTGACATAGGGCAACAGCAACGCGAAGGGCGCGGCGCCCAGGATAGAACCCCAGATGACGTACTTGCGATCGAACCGGTCGCCCAAGACGCCTCCCGCCAGCGTTCCGATCGCGAAAGCGAGCAGGTAGACGAAAAGACAGAACTGCGCGTCTTGCACGGAGACGCTGAACTTGTCCATCAGGAAGAAGGTGAAATAGCTCGTCATGCAGGCGTTATAGAAATATTTCGAGAAGACGAGCAGGACGAGGATGAGCAAGGCCCGCCGGGTTGTCTGTCTTGAGAAAGGAGGCGTGAGGGACGCGGCCGTGCGCTTGGGATGCCGGACGCCATCCGCGAGCTTCTCTTGATACCAGCTTCCGATCCGGGCCAGGACCAACGCCGCGAGAATCGCCGCCAAGGCGAACCAGCCGATCGCCCCTTGGCCATAAGGCAGGACGATCAAGGCGGCTAGCAAGGGACCTAAAGCGCTTCCCCCATTGCCCCCGACTTGAAAGATCGACTGCGCCAAACTCTTCTTCCCGCCCGAGGCCAGTCGCGTGATCCGGGTCGCTTCCGGATGAAACACCGACGATCCCCATCCGATGACACTCACCGAGAGCAGGATCAACGCGAAGGTACGCGCGGAGGCCAGCAGGCAAAGCCCCGTCAGCGTGAAGAGCATCCCGATCGACAAGGCATAAGGCTTGGGATGCTTGTCGGCATACCAGCCCGTGAAGGGTTGCAGGATCGACGAGGTGGTTTGGAAGACCAGCGTGATCAGCCCGATCTGCGCGAAGGTGAAGCCGAACTTGTCTTTCAGGATCGGGTAGATCGCCGGGATCACCGATTGGATCATGTCGTTCAACAAATGGGAAAGACTGATGGCGAACAAGACCATGTAGGCCGTTCCCTCGGTCAGTTGGGGATGCCCCTTGATTTTCGAGTACAAAATTTTTACGATAGCCATATTTGAAATCCTCTACACGCTCGCTCCGGGAAGGAGCACGCGAAATTACGCCCTTTTTCCGGTTCCCCCAAGGAGCGGTGTTTGTTACATGAAATTAAAGTGATCGTTATTGGCCTGTCAAGATCCCGTCAAAACGAAGAAATATGCCCCCTTTACTTTCGCGGTCGTAAAAATAAATGAAATGAAAAGAATTTGGCGATTCATTAACATCTTGACATTGGGATATGTCATGAGCGCGGTGGCGGTTTACGCCCAAGAACGGGAAGGCGCTTACCGTTTGTGTGATTTCCATCAACACACCACTTTCAGCGATGGAGAACATAGTTTAGGTTTCGATTTCGAGGCGTGCGACAGCATTGGGCTGGCTTGGTGGGCCAACAGTGAACATGGGGGGCCCTCTCCTTATAATGGCTTGATCTCCGGAAAAGACAAGGGACAATTCATTCGTTGGACCGCGGACCAGGTGATCGGCGGCCCCAATCCCGAGGAACCAGACCGGATCGCCATGTGGCGCTGGCAGACCTTGACAGAATACACTTTCCCGGAAATCCTGCGGCTGCGGGCTGAGGTCTATCCCCAAAAGACCTTGATTCAAGGCGTCGAGTGGAACGTGCCGGGACATGAACATGCCAGCGTGACGATCCTTGACGGGCAGTTCGACGCGGCGAAGCCCAATTGCCTTCCGCTCGCTGAGTTTGAGTACCGTTTCGACCTCCGCGATCGTGATGAGGAAGGAGGAACGAGTCGCCATGGTTGGAAGAAGTCCACGTCCGACGGGCACGAGAAAGCCATCGAGGCCATCGCTTGGCTGAAGGAAAACTACCCGATGACCAGTTGGGTCATTCCTGCCCACCCCGATCGGAAGAACCGCTGGAGCGCCGCTGATTTCCGGGAGATGAACGATCTCGCGCCGACCATCTGTTTTGGCTTTGAAGGCATTCCGGGACATCAACGCAGCAAGGACCGCGGGGAATACGCGTCGAGAAACAATACGTATGGCACTTATACTTACGGTGGCGCCGGCTTGATGGTCGCCCAAGTCGGAGGTTTGTGGGACGCGCTCCTTTCGGAAGGCCGTCATTGGTGGTTGTTCACCTGCTCTGATTTTCATAACCTGAATTCGGATTTCTTGCCGGGCGAATACAACAAGACCTATCTGTTCTTGCCGGAGCGAATCGAACCGACGCGACTCGCGGACTATTTGCGTTCGGGCAATTGCTTCGTGGTGGGCGGTAATTTCATTCAAGATTTGCGTTTCACGCTAGGGCGTTCGACGATGGGCGAGACGGCGAAAGTCAAGTCGGGCGAGAAGGTCGTCTTGACGATAAAGGTTAAAGAGAATCCCCAATCCGGACATCCTCTTCATCATATCGATCTGATCGCCGGGAAAGTTTCTCCGAAAGCCGCTCCGGGAACGGAAGCCTATCAACAGGATCACGTCGCGACGACCGAAGTTATCGCCCGTTTCACCGAAAAGGATTGGAAACGGACCGACGATGGTTTCCTCACGATCGAATATTCCTTGACGCCCCAAGCGAAAAAGACTTATTATCGCCTCCGGGGCACTCATCTCGCGCCCAATACGCCGGGCGAGACCGACGCCGAGGGGAATCCCTTGCCCGACGAGGGTGTCAATACGGCGGAGAAAGCCCTCAACGACCAATGGTTTTATTCCAACCCCATATTTTGTGAGATCAACTAAGACGAAATATCATTTATAAATATTGAAAAGAGTATGAGAAACTTGAAGAAAGCGGCTGTTGCCGCGACCCTCCTCGCGGTCGCCACGCCCTATTCTATTTACGCGATGCCAGAACGAAATGGCGACGATAACCGGAGCGAGATGTTCGCGGTTGGATCGCAAGAGAAAATTACCGTGCAAGGTACGGTGGTTGACGAGGCGGGCCTGCCGGTGATCGGCGCCAACGTGGTCGTGGCGGGTACGACGAATGGTGTGGTTACGGACATCGATGGCCATTTCAGCTTGTCGAACGTGGATGCTGGAGCGACATTGGTCGTTTCCTATATTGGTTATCAGACCACGGAGGTCGCGGCGGGCGTTTCCGTACAGGTTACGTTAAAAGAAGATTTGGAACTGCTCGATGAGGTCGTTGTCGTCGGTTACGGTACGATGCGTCGGAAAGATGTGACCAGCTCCATCTCCACGATCCAGTCGGAAGACATGAATGTGGGTGTGTATACTGATCCCTCGCAATTGTTGCAAGGTAAAGTCGCCGGTTTGACCATTACGCAATCGAGCGACCCGAACCAGTCGTCGTCCATTACCCTTCGTGGCGCTTCGACCCTTCGTGAGGGCGCGGCGATGGAACCTTATTATATTATTGATGGCGTACCGGGTATGGATCTTTCTTTTGTCTCGCCGGACGATATCGAGACGATCGATGTCTTGCGCGACGCGACGGCTACCGCGATCTACGGATCGAAGGCGGCGAACGGTGTCATCATCATCACCACCAAACGGGGCAAGGCCGGTCGGGTCAGCGTGAACTACAACGCGTATGTCGCTTTCGACAAGGTGATGAAGAATATCGACATGATGTCGGCGTCGGAAGTCCGGGCTTACGCGCAAGCCAATAATTACACCTTGCCGAACGACGAGGGCGCGGATACCAATTGGCAAGACGAGGTGCAGCGTCTTGGCGTCTCGCACAACCATAACCTCTCCGTGAGTGGTGGTAATGAAAAGTCCAACTACAGTGTCAGCTTGAACTATATCGACCGGCAAGGCGTGATCCGGGGTTCGGACATGAACCGTTTTAACGCTCGGGCATTGGCGCAATCGACGGTCTTGAATGACCACCTGACGTTAGCGTTGGGCGTGAACGCCAGCCAGTCCACGCACCACGAGAGCGGTGGCAACAACGCGATCCGCAACGACGACGAGCGCGGCTCGCAGAACGTGATCGACGCGATGCTCTATTATTCCCCGACGCAGCCGATCCGCGATGAGGATGGCTCGTGGTATGAGTCTTTTGGCGTCACGAATTATTACAACCCCCTGTCCCTCATCAACGAGGATGTCCAGAAGACGGTCAATAAGAATTTGATGTTCACGGGTAAGGCCGACTTGAAGATTATCGATGGCCTGACGTGGAGTGCCAACTACTCTTACAGTACGGATCAAAGCACCTACAGCGAATACCACTCCACGAAGTCGCAATATGTCCGCAACAACGGCCAGGCGACCCGTAATACTTATTTTGACAACCGGAGCGTGTTTGAGACTTATGTGAATTACGACGTGACGATCGCCGAGAAGCATCGCTTGGGCGTCATGTTGGGATATTCCTGGGAAGAGAATAACAGCAACGATGGCTTTGGCTTGACGGTTCGTGATTTTTACAACGATGATGTCAAGTACTACAACCTGACTTACGCGAATACGATCGATGGCATCGACGGCGTGCAGAGCGGGGCGGAATCCACCTTGCGCATGATCTCTTTCTACGGTCGTTTGAATTATGTCTTCAACAGCAAGTATAGCTTTCAGGCGACAGTCCGCCGGGATGGCTCCTCGGCTTTCGGCGTGAACAATCGTTGGGCGACCTTCCCCTCTGTTTCCGCGGCATGGCGCTTGAGCGAGGAAGATTTTATCAAGGATCTGGACGTATTCGACGACTTGAAGTTGCGCGTGGGCTATGGTGTCAGCGGTAACTCGCTGGGCTTCGACGCGTACACGGCGATCGAGACCTACGGCGCCTCGGGCTGGTTCAGCTACACCGACTCGAACGGGAACACGTCGAACAAGCATACGCTCGCGGCGACGAACAACGCCAATCCGGACCTCAAGTGGGAGCGTACGGGCATGCTCAACATCGGTTTGGATTTCGCCTTCTTCAATAGCCGTTTGAATGGTACGATCGAGTATTACGACAAGCGCACGAGCGATTTGATCTACTACTATCCCGTCTCCACGAACCGTTATCCTTTCAACACGATGACCGCGAACGTGGGCGACATTCGCAACCAAGGTATTGAGATCACGATCAACGCCGTGCCTGTCCGCACGAAAGATTTCCAATGGAGCACGACCCTCAACCTGGCGCATAACAGCAACGTGGTCGAGAAACTTTCGAACGAGCAATTCTCGGTCGACTATATCCCGATGGCTTACCCCGGGATCGCCGGCAATAGCGACAAGTACGTGCAGCGCCTGATGGAAGGATCGCCCATCGGACAATTCTATACCTTGGAATGGGCCGGGTATAACGAGGAAGGCGTCTCGCAATTCTACGTCCACGATCCGGAGACGGGTGAGCGCACGGGCGAGGTGACGACCGCTCCGCAAGAGACCGACCAGACCAAGACCGGCAGCGCGCAACCGAAATTGACATACGGCTGGAACAACGCCCTGACTTACAAGAACTGGTCGCTCAACCTCTTCTTCCAAGGCGTTCTGGGCAACCAGATCTTCAACGCGATGCACGCCCAATACAACGCGATCTCGCTCGTGACTTCGGGCAAGAACGTCATGTCGAACATCACCGAGCAAAAGTTCAGCGACGTGAACGCGCAAACGCCCTCCGACCGTTACCTCGAGAACGGCAGTTACCTCCGCTTGTCGACGCTCTCGCTGGCCTACAACTTCGGCAACTTCGGGGATTGGGTCAACAATTTGACGCTCTACGCGACATGCAACAACGTCTTCACGATCACGGGCTACGACGGCACCGACCCGGAAGTCTCCCTGGGAGGCTTGACGCCGGGCATCGACTGGAGCAACACGTATTACCCGAAAACCCGTTCTTACATGATCGGCTTGAAACTGAATTTCTAAAACATAGCATATCATTTATCACACAAGAAGATTTAAAGAGATGAGAAAGAACATCAACATACTGTTCGCGGCGGCCTTCCTCTTCGGGATGGCGAGCTGCACCGACCTGGATGTCGACGTGAAATCGCAATACACCGAGTATCCTTCCGATTCGGAAGTCGCCATCGAGGCGAAGATGGCGGATGTCTATTACGCTTTCCGTTCCGCCCTGGGCAATAATTACAACCGGACGCAAACCCTCTCTTCCGATGAGGCGACGGGCATCAGTTTCGACGGCGATTACTACGACGGTGGGACTTATTGCCACCTCTCGTTGCACAACTTCATGCCGAGCGATGGCGGCTTGAGCTATTGGACGGACCTCTCGAGCGGCATCACGCGATGCAACCAGGTGATCAACGACTTCGGGGGCGACGAGGCGGATCCTACGATCGTCGCGCCGGCCAAGGCGATGCGGGCCTTCTACCACTTTATCTTGATGGATAGCTTTGGCGACGTGCCCATCCTCGACGCGATCCCAGATGAGGATGAGGCCATTGAGCGGGCGCCCCGTGCCGACGTGGCCCGCTTCATCGAAAGCGAGCTGATCGATTGCCTCCCTTATCTGAGCGAGGAGAACAACGCGGCGACCTACGGCAAGCCCAACAAGTGGATGGCCGAGGCTTTGCTGGTGAAGCTCTACATCAACTGGCCGGTCTATACGTGCGGCGACGTCACGACCTACGAGCCCAGCATGGCCAACGAGAAGCTGGCCGACTGCGTACGCTATTGCGACGAGATCATCCAGAGCGGCCTTTTCAACCTCGATTACGATTATCGCCGGAAATTCTTCCCCGATAACGGCGACCAGGTGAAAGACTTCATCTACGCCATGCCTTTCGACTGCACTTCCGCGCAAGGCATGTATTACGGTAGATACCGCACCTTCCGCCGCATCGACGACGGCAATGGCGGCTATTATGGCGGCGAGATGGGCAACTCGTGCGCCGGCAATTACGCCATGAACCCCGAGTTCTCGGACCTCTTCACCTTGGCGGGCGACGAGCGCAACAATTGCGTCCTCCGCGATACGGTCTATAAATTCGATGGCGCGACCTACGAGCCGACCGACGAGGTCTTCCTCTATCAAAACGAGCTGCCGCTGGTCTTGACGAAAACGATCACCCTCAAGGAAGTGAACGACCAGCTGAACACGGGCGCCGACTTCGACGGCTGGCGTCAAGGCTACCGCTCCATCAAGTTCTATCCCAACCCGATGGAATACCGCGAGCATTCGCGCAACCAGAGCAACGACGTGCCCATCTTCCGTTACGCGGACATCCTGCTGACGAAAGCGGAGGCCATCTTGCGCGGCGCGACGGCGACGAACGGCGACTCGCCCCTCTCGTTGTTCAACCAGATCCGTTCTTACGTGAACGCGCCCTTGCTGGAGCAAGACCCGACGCTCGACGACATCCTCGACGAGCGGGGCCGCGAGTTCTTCGACGAGAACTGGCGCCGCAACGACATGATCCGTTTCGGGACGTTCGAGAGCGAGTACGGCTTCCATACGCAAGGCTTCCCGACCGCGCGCTTCGACAAGGAATGCCGCGTCTTCCCCGTGCCGCAAGACGTCTTGAACGCCAACACGAACTGGAAGCAAAACCCGGGATATTGATCTCTCCGGGGCAATCAAGGAATATCGTTTTTTGTTTGGTTTTAATAGGATAAGAGGGCGTTCCCGAGGTGAGGGGCGCCCTCTTTTTGATGGGGGAATGGTTTATAGGCCAACTGATAATTTGAAGCCTATCCCCTTGATGTTTTCTATCGTGACGCCGGAAGCCGGATTGAAGTATTTGCGCAGGCGGGAGACGTGGTTGTTGAGGCTGTCGCTTGATGCTTTCCCGTTCCAGATTTGTTCAAAGATGGTCTCGCGGGAAATGACCTGTCCCGGTTTCGCCATCAAGAGGCGGAGGAGGTGGAACGTCTTTTTGTCGAGTTTTATGCGCGGATTTCCGTCCGACGCGAGTTCATGGGTGGAGAGGTCGAGCGTGTAGGCGCCCAAGCGGATCGTGTCCGTTTGGCTCGCGGGGGAGGGCTGGGGGGATAAGCTCCGGATCAGGTAATCGAGTTCTTTCAGGTCGTAAGGTTTCTTGACGTAATGGCAAGCGCCGGATTCGTAGCAATGGGCGATGATTTCGCCTTCGACATGCGAGGAGGCGACGATCACGGGCAATTCCGGATAGCGGTCGTGAATGAAGGGCAACAGGTGCGCCGCGTTTCGCTCGCCGATCTCCAAGTCGAGCAACAGCAGCTCCGGTTGGCTTTCATTGAGATGTTCCAATAGGTTGTCCAGGCTGTCCAAAAGGCGTGTCTCATGGCCGAGCAGGGTCAATCCTTGAAGGATCAAGCCACTCAGTTCGTGATCGTCTTCTACGAATAAAATTCTCATGCGCTTTGTTTATGGAGGGTTAGTGGAAAACTTAGGGTGAACGTCGATCCTTCGCGCTCTTGGCTCTCGACCCGTGTCTGGCCGCCCATTTCCTTCACGAGCAAGTAGACACTGCTCAAGCCCAAGCCATAGCCCGCGACGTGGGGCTTGCCTTTCGGGTTTATCCGGAAAAATTGTTGGCCCAACCGCCGGATGGCTTTACGCGGGATGCCCCAACCCGTGTCGCTGACGCTGAGGTGCCACCCTTTCCGGTCGGCGGCGATCCGGATCGCGACGCGGACATGCTCGTCGGAATAATTCAAGGCGTTCTCGATCAGGTTGCGCAAGCAGCGTTCCAAACGGACGGGATCGGTCTCGACCAGCCGGGGCGTATCGGGCGTTTTTTCCAAGTGAAAGACGGCATGCTTATCGGGATGCAGCGAGGCGACCTCGTCGTAAATGCGCTGGGCGAAGGCCGCGGGATCGATGGTCTCGTAGGTCAAATGGGCCTCGCGCGCCGGTTGTTTCAGCAAGCTGAGCATCGACTCGATCGTGGAGGTCAATCCTCGCAGCCGTTTCTTGCCTTCGTCGAGCAGGCGGAGCCTTGCCGGATCTTTCTCCGTGAGGGCGATCAGGTCGATGGCGGCATAGGTGGTGTTCAGCGGGCTTTTCAGGTCGTGGATGGCGCTGTGGGTCGCCCGTTCCCGCTCGGTCAGTTCGCGGTGGGCCTTGTTTATCTTATGTAAAAGGTAAAAGAAGGTTCCGCAAGCGACCACGACAAGCACCCCGGAGAGGATCAAGGCGAAAAGCATGTAAGTGAACGGCCGGAAAGGGGAAAGCTTCGCGTAGGCTTGGACGTAGCGCAAACCTTGCGTGCCGATCGGCTCGATCAGGGAGATCGGGATACCCCGATCGTCGGGCGAGAGACGGCCCGCGGAGGCGATCACCTGGCGCGACGAGTCGAGCAAGGCCACGCCCGTCTCGACCCGCAACTCCCGCTTCGCCATCTGGAGCGTGAAGAGGCTGTCGAGTGTCTTGATTCTCGGTTCCCGGCCATCGGCCAACAGGCCGTCTTGCATCCGGTGTTGGAGAAGGTCCACCAGGCTTTCGCCCAATCCTTTTTCCCTCGCCTCGCTCAGTTGGATCGTATCCCCTTTCAGGTTGGCCCGCTCTTCGGGCGTCATGTCCTGGGCGCGGCGGATGATGAATTTGGGGTTATTGGGGTCTTTTATCCGATTGTCGTGCATCCGTCTGGAAAGCTCTTGCCGGATAGCGGCTTGGAAGGCGTCTTTCATTTCCTCTTTCATGTCCTCGTCTTCCTGATGATAGCGATAGGCCAATTCATACCCTTGCGTAAAAAGCAGGGCCAGCAAAGCGAACAAAACTATTCCGATCTCTCGTTTCATGTCTCACATATCATAATTAAATTGGCGGCAAATATAACGAGTTTATGACAAAATAACAATTAGGGTACGAAAATGTTAGGATTTTGTTAGGTGGACTCCGGGTTTTTGAGTATATATTCGCGGCGTGATTAAAATGATTTTTCTATGCGTTTTTTCTTTTTGATTTTCATGTCTTATTTTGGAAGTTTGGCAATGATTCACGCCCAGACCAGCCGTCTCTATGGCGCGATCACGGACGAGCGGAACGGGACGATCGACGGGGCGCAGGTCGCGCTGAGCGTGGGCGACTCGCTGGTGGCCCTGTCCTTGACCGACGGGCGGGGGCGTTACGAGATGGAAGGATTGCGGCCGGGGCGCTACCGGCTCGTGGCCCTTTTCGCGGGCTACAACGGCGCGGAGGATTCCGTGACGGTCGGCGGGAGGGCGGTCCGCAAGGATTTCCTCCTCACGCCGGAGGTGAACGTCGACCTGGCCGAGGTCACGATCACGGGCAACCGCGCCGACCAAGTGACGCGCACGGCCACGGGCGAGATTTTCCACCTCTCCGAGAAGGCGAAAGCGAGCGGCGATCCTTTCCTCGCCCTGCGGGAGATCCCGCGGTTGTATTCCGACATGGCCAACCGGCAGATCCGGATGGCGGACGGCGAGCGGCCGCTCATCCTCGTCAACGGTAACCGCTATCACCAGGACATCGCGGCCATCGACCCCCGGGAGATCGAGTCGGTCGAGGTCATCGACGTTGTCAAGGCCCGCTACCTGAAGGAAGGCTACCAGAAGATCGTGAACATCAAGTTGAAAAAGAAAGCCAACCCGTTTATCTATTGGGAAGTGGCCACGCGGCATAACGTCCCTTGGCGGAAGGGCCTGGGGGTGGCCTATTTCGAGGTGGGCAACACGCGCTACGCCCTCTACGGCCGCGCGGTCTATAATTACCTCCACGACGAGCACGCGGAGTTGGGCCAAACGCAGGCGAACGTCGGCTACCTGAAGCGCCAGTCGGGGACGACGCGGCAGGACGGCCACGATTACCTGGGCGAGCTCCAGTTCCGCTGGATGGCGACCGACAAGGACTATATTGTGGCCCACGTTTACGGGACGAAAGCCATCACCGAGGACCAAGGCCGGGGCGAGGGCCTCCTCGCGGCCCCCGACGAGCGCCCGTTCACCTACTCGACCACGGGCAACGACGACTCCTACGTCCTTACGGCCAGCCTCTTCCACAAGCACACCTTCTCGGAGTCGAGCGTCCTGGAGACCACCCTCGCCTACAACAAGAACGGCAACGAGACCGACGGCGGGCGGCTTGAGACCTACGCCGACGACCTTTTCGAGGACTATTACCTTTATAAAAACCACCGCCATTCGGGCCGGCTGGACATCGACTACAGCCTCGACCTCGCGAACGGCGCGAACTTGGCCGTCGGCAGCCAGACGCGCTTCACGAACGACCGGATCCACCAGGTCAGCGACCAGCTGCCCCTTTTTAAGCATCGTCGCTGGGACGAGTACCTTTACGCCGACTACACGCATAGCCTGGGCCGCCTCTCCTACATGCTCTCGGCCGGCGCGGAAGGCATCTGGCTGCGGGCGGGCGACGCGGACAACCGCTATTTCCGCCCCCGCGTCTCGTTGAGCGGGACTTACAATTTCAGCGAAAACCTTTCCGCCCGCCTGGGCTACCAGCTGGGCAACACCTCGCCCGACATCAGCCAGTTGAACCCCTATAACCTCTCCACGGACTCCTTGACGCGGACGGCGGGCAACCCTTACCTCCTGCCGAGCCGCGACCACGAGTGGAGCTTTTCTTCCACCTATAATTTAAAAGGATTTTACCTCAACCCCAGCGCACGCTACCGGCTGAGCGCCGACGGCGTGGAGGCGTATGGCTACAACGACGCGGACGGCGTCTATGTCTCGACCTACCGGAACAGCCGTCGCCTGTCGAACCTCCGCTTGGGGGGCAGCCTCTCTTATCGCTTGGGCGATTGGGGCTACGCGGGCGTCTACGGCTACCACCTGGTCGATTATTTCGCCGACCAATCGCCCAAGAAAGCTTTCCAATGCGGGCTGAGCGTCAACGGGATGATCAAGAAATGGTATTTCGGGGCGGATGTCGTTTACACGAACTACGAGTACACGGCGCTCTCGCGGAAGAGCTACCGGGCGCCCTCGTTCTCGATGTTGCAAGTCTCGTATTATTTCACGAAAGACTTCTACATCTCGGCGGCGATCGAGAACACGCTGGGCTACCTCCGCTCCGTCACCGACTACCGGAGCGGCCCCTATTCGTCGCGGACCGCCCTCAAGCAAGTCAGCGCTTCCTTCAGCCCGTGGATCCTGATCCGCTACACGTTCCGCAAGAACCGGGGCAAGCAGATGCGCGAGCGGCAGAAAGTGGACGCGCTGGAGGAGGGGATCCGGTTGTAGGGCATCGCGTGTGCGCGATGGGATTTTGCGAACTTGAATTGTTAGCTCGCGTGAACGCGATGGGATTTCGCGGGCTTGAATTGTTAACTCGCGTGAACGCGATGGGGTTTCGCGGGCTTGAATTGTTAGCTCGCGTGAACGCGATGGGGTTTCGCGGGCTTGAATTGTTAACTCGCGTGAACGCGATGGGGTTTCGCGGGCTTGAATTGTTAACTTGCGTGAACGCGATGGGATTTTGCGGTATTTAATCGTAAATTCGCAAGCATGAGAAAGGCATTAACGTTTAATTTTTAAATAAATAGAGTGTAATGAGAAAGGTTTTATTGACAAGAGAAATCGCGTTGGCTCGATTGAACGCGAAAGAGTATTTGAATCTGATGACCCGGATGAAAAGCCTGATCGAGGACGCGACAGCGACGGCCCTCGGCATGACGGACGAGGAGTTCGCGGAGTTTTCCGCCTTAGTGGACAAGTTTTACCAACGGATTTATTTCCCGGAGGGCAACGAATTGACGGATTCGCTCAACGACTTGGAGGGGCAGCGCGACGCGGTGATCACGTACCTTTTCCAAAGCGTCCGCAACGGCATCAGCTTGCCTATCGAGGAGCAGGCCGAGGCGGCGAAAGCCTTGGAAAAGATCACTAGTCTCTACGCGGGGCTCCAACGTATGCCCGAGCAGCAAGAGACCGTGGCCATCGCGGGCCTGTTGCTGAAGCTCGACGAGGAGGCGGCGAAGGCGCATCTGGCGACGATGAACCTGACGGCGATCGTGGCCAAGCTGAAATCGTTGAACGACGAATACGCGGCGCAGACCAAGGCTCGCACGCGGGCAAAGGGCTTGAACGAAGTCGAGACGGTGGCCGAGATGCGCGCGGCGCTCGACCCGATGTATCAAACGCTTACCATCATCGCCCAATCGAAAAACGTCCTCGAGCCGACGGAGACGACGGCGGAGTTCATGGCCGTCTTGAACGAGACGATCAAGGAAGTCAACCAGCTCTACAATAAGCGGATGGGTAAAGAGGACAAGGAGGACGAGGAGACGGAAATCCCCGGGACGGATCCCGGCACGAGCGAGAACCCCGGCGGCGAGCAGACGCCCGGCGGCACGGAAGGCGAGAACCCCGACGGCGAGGGCGGCGAGCAAACCCCTCCCACCGAGCCCGACGGCGACGAGACGGAAGGGCCTAAGCCTGGCGAGGATACGGATGGCGACGGGTCGCCGGAGGTGGTTTGAGGTTTCTCCAAGAGAGTGTGTTTCCCCCGGACTCAGGTTAGAAAGTCCGGGGGAGGATCTCTTGGTACATCTGATTTTTAGGTTCTCAATTTTAATTGGCTGATTTAAATTCTTCCAAGAAACGGATATCGTTCTCGGAGAACATTCTTAAGTCTTTGACTTGGTATTTTAGGTTTGTGATTCGTTCGATACCCATTCCCAGCGCGTAGCCGGAATAGATGTTGCTGTCGATGCCGCAGTTCTCGAGGACGGCCGGATCGACCATGCCGCATCCCAGGATCTCGACCCACCCCGTGCCCTTGCAGAAGGGGCAGCCTTTCCCGCCACAGATGTTGCAGGAGATGTCCATCTCCGCGGAGGGCTCGGTGAAGGGGAAGTAGGAGGGGCGAAGGCGGATCTTGGTGTCCGCGCTGAACATTTCTTTCGCGAAGAAAAGCAGGGCTTGCTTCAGGTCGGCGAAGGAGACGTTCTTGTCGACGTAAAGCCCTTCCACTTGATGGAAGAAGCAGTGCGCCCGGTAGGAGATGGCCTCGTTGCGGTAGACGCGCCCGGGGCAGATGATGCGGATGGGCGGTTGTTGCCGTTCCATGACCCGCGTCTGGACGGACGACGTGTGGGTGCGGAGCAGGATGTCGGGGCTGTGCTGGATGAAGAACGTGTCTTGCATGTCGCGCGCCGGATGGTCTTCCGCGAAATTCAAGGAGGAGAAGACATGCCAATCATCTTCCACCTCGGGGCCTTGCGCGACGCTGAAGCCGAGTCGGCCGAAGATGTCGCAGATCTCTTTCTCGACGATGGAGAGCGGGTGGCGCGTCCCCAACTCGATGGGATAGGGCGTGCGCGTCAAGTCGATCGCGTCGTTGGCGGTCGCGCCTTCTTCAAGGTTGGCCCGGATCTCGTTGATCTTCTGTTGGGCGGCCTCTTTCAGTTCGTTGAGGCGCATGCCGACCTCCCGTTTCTGGTCGGCAGGGACTTGGCGGAAATCATTCATCAAAGCGGCGATCTCGCCTTTCTTTCCCAAATATTTAATCCTTAAAGCTTCCAATTCGTCGGCGCGATGCGCTTCCATCTTTTCGACCTCTTCTAGGAGAGATTTAATTTTATCAAGCATTTTCTTTCCTTAAATTTTTATTCCCCGCGAAAGTACGCCTTTCTTTTTGAAATGGCAATTGATTGGGGTGGTTTTCTCAATTTGATTCTTTTTTATGGGGAAGCGCGGCGCGATTCGTCAGGAATGTTTATCTTCGCAACCTAATCAAATATCGTTTCTTTTTATTGAATGGAAATACTTATAATTGTAGGTCTTATTTTATTGAATGGCGTGCTGTCGATGTCGGAGATCGCTTTGGTTTCCGCCCGCAAGGCGCGCTTGGAAGCGGAGATGAAGAAAGGCAACAAGTCCGCGGAGACCGCGCTCGCCTTATCGAATGAACCGGATAAATTCTTGTCGACGATACAGATAGGGATTACGTTGATCGGTATCCTCACGGGTTTGTATTCGGGTGACGCGTTCGCGTACGACTTGGCGGAGGTGATCTCCCAAGTTCCCGCGTTGGCGCCTTACGCGTTGGTGATCTCGAAGTCGGCGATCGTGATCATCATTACCTATTTAACATTGATCTTCGGGGAGCTGGTCCCGAAACGCGTTGGGATGGGATGCGCCGAGCGGGTCTCGATGATCATCGCGAAGCCCATGAACTTCTTGTCGTTCGTCGCTTCGCCTTTCGTCTGGTTGCTTTCGAAAAGCACGGCGTTGGCGGTTCGGATCTTGGGCATCAATACGACCGAGGAGAACAAGGTGACGGAAGAAGAGATCAAGGCGATCGTCAAGGAAGGCTTGGATGGCGGCGAGGTCCAGGAAGTGGAACAGGATATCGTGGAGCGCGTCTTCAACTTGGGCGATCGCGACGTGGGTTCCATCATGACGCACCGGAGCGAATTGGTTTGGCTGGACGTGACGGACAGCACGGAGAAGATCAAGGAGAAGGTGGAAGAGAACCTGTTCAATATCTATCCGGTGGCTTCTCAAAGTTTTGACAATATTATCGGTGTGGTTTATTTGAAAGACTTGTTCGGCCGGATCGACAATCCGGATTTTTCGATCCGCCAGGTTGTCCGTCCCGCGCAATACGTGCCCGAGAACCAAAGCGTGTATAACGCGTTGGCGCAATTTAAGCAAGCGCGGGTGAAATATGGCATCGTCACGGACGAGTTCGGCGGCGTGCAAGGGATCGTTACCTTAAAAGATATCATGGAAGGATTGATCGGCCAGCTTCCGGAGATTGGCGAGGAGCAGGAAGAGATTGTCCCTCGGGCGGATGGCACTTGGTTGGTGGATGGCCAGTTTTCCTTCTACGATTTCTTGGAGTATTTCGATCTGGAGGATCTTTATACCGAGCATGATTACAACACGCTGAGCGGCTTGATCCTGGAGATCCTGGAACGTGTGCCGAAGACCGGGGAGAAATTGTCGTGGCTCAATTTTGAGTTTGAGATCGTCGATATGGATGGCGCGCGGATCGACAAGGTCTTGGTGACGAGAAAAGACAAGGAGGATAAAGAAACCCCGTCAGGGGAGAGCTCGTCCGCCGACGGGAAGTGAAACCATGAAAATAAAGGAAGATAGATATGTGCTTATTGGGATGTGACGTAGGAAGTTCGTCGGTAAAGGTTTCGGTGATCGACTCCGATACGGGCTTGATTATCGGATCAGATTTTTATCCGAAAGAAGAGGCGCCGATTTTGGCCAAGCGGCCAGGTTGGGCGGAACAGGATCCGGAAGATTGGTGGTCGTACTTGAAAAGCGCGATGAAAGGTGCCTTAAGCAAGGCGCATGTATCGGGTAAGGACGTGAAAGCGATAGGAATCTCTTACCAGATGCATGGCTTGGTGCTTGTGGACTCGAAATCGCGGGTGTTGCGGCCTTCGTTGATTTGGTGCGATAGCCGTGCCGTCACTTATGGCAATTTGGCGTTCAAGAATATGGGGGAGGAGTATTGCCTTTCTCATCTCTTGAATTCGCCGGGTAATTTCACCGCCTCCAAGCTGGCTTGGGTGAAGGAATATGAACCGGATGTTTTCAAGGCGATCCATAAGATCTTGTTGCCGGGCGATTACATCGCTTTGCGCCTGACCGGCGACGCGACGACGACGGTCTCTGGCCTTTCCGAGGGTGTCTTTTGGGATTTTCAAGAGAATCGGGTCTCGGAAAAATTGATGGGCTATTTCGGTTTTGAGGAGCGCTTGATCCCGGAGATCCGTCCGACATTTGGCGTACAAGGCGAGGTGCAAGCGAGCGTCGCCTCGGAGTTGGGGCTCCGCAAAGGGACGCCGGTCACTTACCGGGCCGGCGATCAACCGAACAACGCGCTTTCGTTGAATGTGCTGAATCCGGGTGAGATCGCGTCGACCGGAGGAACTTCAGGCGTGGTTTATGGCGTGAACGACAAGGTCAATTATGATCCTTATTCGCGGGTCAATACGTTCGCGCATGTCAATCATACGGCGGATACCCCCAGGCTGGGCGTATTGCTTTGCGTCAATGGGGTGGGTATTCTCAACTCTTGGATCAAACGGAATGTCGCCAATGAGTGTGTCGATTATCCCGCGTTGAACGATTTGGCCGCGACGGTGCCGATCGGTTGTCAAGGGCTCTCGGTCTTGCCTTTTGGCAATGGCGCGGAGCGGATGTTGCGGAATCGTCAGGTGGATTGCTCGATTTTGGGATTGAATTTCAATATCCATACGAAGGCTCACGTGGCTCGCGCCGCCCAAGAGGGCATAGTCTATTCCTTTAAATATGGGATGGACATCATGAACGAGATGGGAATAGATATCCAGGTGATCCGGGCAGGTAAGGCGAACATGTTCCTCAGCCCGATCTTTTGCGAAGCCTTGGCTTGCGTGACGGGCTCGGTGATCGAGTTGTACGACACGAATGGCGCGGTAGGCGCGGCGAAAGGCGCGGGTATTGGCGCGGGAATCTATAAGACCCCGCGGGAGGCGTTCGCTTCCCTGAAAAGGGTTGAGGTGATTGAACCGGACGGCTTGAAGGCGAACGAGTATTGTGGCGCTTATTCGATCTGGAAAGAGCGGTTGAATCAAGTTGTTAATCAAGATTAATTACATAATTAAAATAATAAAGCGATGAGTTTTTATAAAGGCGAAAAGGAATTTTTCCCGGGGATCGGGAAGATCCAATTTGAGGGGAAGGAATCGAGAAATCCGTTTGCTTTCCATTATTATGATGAGAATAAGGTGGTCATGGGCAAGACCTTGAAAGAGCACCTGCGCTTCTCAATGGCTTATTGGCATACGTTGTGCGCTGAAGGAAGCGATCAGTTTGGCGGGGGAACGAAGACATTCCCGTGGAACGAAGGCGCTGACGTGATTTCTCGCGCGAAGTATAAGATGGATGCCGCTTTCGAGTTCATGACCAAGTGTGGCATTCCTTATTATTGTTTCCACGATGTTGATGTGGTCGAGGAAGGCAATTCGTTGGCGGAGTTTGAGAAAAACTTGGGAATCATGGTGGAACACGCGAAAGGTTTGCAAGAAGCGACGGGCAAGAAGTTGCTTTGGTCGACCGCCAATGTGTTTGGACATAAGCGTTACATGAATGGCGCGGCAACGAATCCTTATTTCCCTGCGGTCGCTTGCGCGGGTACGCAAATCAAGAACGCGATCGACGCTTGCATCGCTTTAGGAGGCGAGAATTATGTGTTTTGGGGTGGTCGTGAGGGCTATATGTCGCTTTTGAATACGGATATGAAGCGAGAGAAAGATCATTTGGCGATGATGTTGACCATGGCTCGCGATTATGCCCGTAAAAATGGTTTCAAGGGTACGTTCCTGATTGAACCGAAACCGATGGAACCGACAAAACATCAATACGATGTGGATGCCGAGACGGTGATCGGTTTCTTGCGCCATTATGGATTGGATAAGGACTTCGCCTTGAATATCGAGGTGAATCACGCGACATTGGCGGGTCATACGTTTGATCATGAATTGCAGGCGGCCGCGGATGCGGGTATGTTGGGTAGCATTGACGCGAACCGCGGAGATTATCAAAATGGTTGGGATACGGATCAGTTCCCCGTTGATGTTTATGAGTTGACACAAGCCTGGTTGGTGATTCTCCAAGCGGGTGGTTTCAAGACTGGTGGTACCAACTTTGACGCTAAGACACGCCGCAATTCTACGGATCTGGATGATATTTTCATCGCTCACATCGGCGGAATGGATACTTTCGCTCGTGCATTGATGGCCGCGGCCGATATGCTGGAGAATTCCGATTACAAGAAGATGCGGGCTGAGCGTTACGGCAGTTTCGACAGTGGAGAAGGCAAGGCTTTCGAGGAGGGTAAACTGACACTTGAGGATTTGCAGAAGATCGCTTTCCGTGATGGCGAACCGAAGCAAATCAGTGGTAAACAAGAATTGTATGAGATGCTGGTCAATTTTTCGATTTGATCATAATTGGTATTAACGCCAAAGGTCGCGAGGGCTCGGATGAGCTTTCGCGGCTTTTTCTTAAATCTATAAATCCATGAAGAATAATAATATTTACATTCTCGGGGTGACGCTGGTCGCGACGCTCGGTGGGTTGTTGTTTGGATATGATACGGCCGTGATTTCAGGGGCGGTTGAGTCGTTACGAATTTTCTTTATAGAGCCTCTAGGTCTGCCTCTTGGGCAAGCGAGCGCATTGGAAGGATTCGTGGTCAGCAGTGCCTTGATCGGTTGTATCCTTGGCGCTTCTTTCGCGGGCTGGATCAGCCAGCGTTATGGACGGAAGCCGACCTTGATCTTGGCGGCTATTCTTTTCCTTTTGTCGGCGATCGGTTCGGCTTGGCCGGAACTTTTTGTAGGCATGCCTGGAAGTGGTGATCATACGTTCATGTATAATTTTGTGGCTTATCGTATTTTGGGCGGTATCGGTGTCGGTTTGGCCTCGATGGTCTCGCCCATGTATATCGCTGAAATGGCACCAGCTGATCGGCGGGGAAACTTGGTGGCATGGAATCAGTTCGCGATCATTTTTGGAATGTTGGTGGTTTATTTCGTGAACTATTCTATCGCGTTGCAGGGCGACGCGGAATGGCTTCATACAATTGGTTGGCGTTGGATGTTCGCTTCTGGTATCATACCCGCGTCGTTGTTCCTTTTCCTTTTGATGTTTGTGCCTGAGACACCTCGTTATCTTGTGATGCGCCATCGTGAGGGGCGTGCCCAATCCATTTTGGAACGAATGATGACCGCGGAAGACGCTCGTCGTGAATTGGGCGACATCCAAGAGAGTTTCAAGGTAAAAGCACCTTCGATGAAGCCTTATTTCCAGTTTATGGGTACTTGGCTTGTCCTCTTTCTTGTAGGCTATGGCTCGCTTTCGTTGCTGGGGAGCACGAGCGCGTTGGAGATCGCTTTGTTGTTGAGTTTTGGCTTGGCGTTGTTGTTCCCGATTCGTTCGTTTGGCGTGCGAATTATCGTGGTTGGCGTTTTGCTTTCCGCTTTTCAACAGTTTGTGGGCATTAACGTGGTCTTGTATTATGCGCCAGAGATTTTCAAGACGATGGGAGCGGCCACGGACGCGGCATTGTTGCAACAGATCGTCGTGGGCGCGGTCAACTTGTCGTTTACGGTATTGGCTATTTTCACGGTTGATCGTTTTGGGCGTCGTCCGTTGATGATTATTGGCGCTTCGATTATGGCTGTTTCCATGCTTATTTTAGGGACGACGTTCTATAATCATGCGGTAGGGCTTGGATCATTGGTTTGTATGTTGGTTTATACGGCCGGTTTCGCTATGTCATGGGGACCGGTATGTTGGGTATTGTTGGCGGAAATCTTTCCGAATTCCGTTCGTTCGACAGTTATGAGTATAGCTGTGGCAGCCCAGTGGATCGCAAATTTCTTGGTGTCCTGGAGCTTCCCGATGTTGGATAAGAGTGCGTATTTGACTGAGCACTTTAATCATGGAATGGCTTATTGGATTTATGGCTTAATGGGCATTTTGGCGGCGCTTTTCATTTGGAAAATGATTCCGGAGACGAAAGGGAAAACTTTGGAGGAAATGGAACGGTATTGGAAGTGAAAGATCTTAAACTTTCCAAAAAGCGAAAGGATAAGGATGGCGATGTCTTCCTTTTCGTTAATTTCGTCCGCCAAAATGAGGAAAGGATTCCGAATTCATAATTAATTAGAAAACAAGATGGAAATGAAAAGTTTAAAAAATGTCTGTATGGCGCTGATGGCGCTTTTGATGCTGAGTTGCTCCATGTCCGCCAAGACGAGTGATCATAAAGGTGACGGCGGTGAGTCGACAGTCGCGAAAGGAGAAGTCGTTATGATGAATAAGGCCGATTTCTTATCGAAAGTATTTGATTACGAGAATAAGACGGAATGGGCTTATGCGGGTGACAAACCTTGCATCATTGATTTCTATGCGGATTGGTGTGGCCCTTGCCGGCAAGTAGCTCCGATCTTGAGCGATATGGCTGTTTTATATAAAAATGATATCATTGTTTATAAGGTCAATGTAGACCAAGAGAAGGAGCTTGCTGCCGCTTTTGGGATCCGAAGTATCCCGACGATCCTGTTTATCCCGAAAGAGGGACAGCCACAGTTGTCGATGGGAGCGCTTCCTCGTGAGGTCATTCGCGAGCAGATTGATAAGTTCTTGCTTGGGAAAGAATAATGCTTTGCCATGATTCAAAAATATCCTTCCACATTACTTGAAAATGCGGTGAGTGAGTTGTCGGCCTTGCCGGGCGTGGGGCGTAAAACAGCCTTACGGTTGGCTTTATATTTGCTGAAACGTGATGTGGATTATGCTGAAAAGCTTTCATTGGCGATCCATGATTTGCGGACACAGGTGCGTTATTGCGAGGTCTGTCATAATATTAGCGACAAGGCGGTTTGTTCGATCTGTTTGAATCCGGCACGTGATCATCGATTGGTTTGTGTCGTGGAGAGCATACGTGAAGTCATGGCGATCGAGAATACGGGGCAGTTTCATGGACTGTACCATGTCCTAGGTGGGGTGATCTCGCCAATTGACGGGATTGGGCCCAATGATTTGGAGATCGATAGCTTGGTGAATCGTGTGGCGAGTGGTGAGATCGCGGAAGTGATCTTGGCGTTAAGCACGACAATGGAAGGTGATACGACAAATTACTTTATTTATAAGAAGTTGTCAGCTTATCCGGTGAAGGTCTCGGTGATCGCTCGTGGAATCTCGATTGGTGATGAGATTGAATACGCGGATGAGGTGACATTGGGGCGTTCGATCTTGAACCGGACCGATTTCAAGGACTCACTTCGATTTTAAAGGAGGGAAAAGATGGATTCGATCGTATTGTCAGTCATTATGGTAGCTGATGGGGATTGCCCTTATTTGGCGGCAAGCCTTTATTCGGTTTATAATGCGCTGTACGGGATGGATGTTGAGGTCTTCATTGTCGATGGGGGATTGCCGAAAACGGAACGGGAAACGATCGCTTTCGCATATCCGAAGGCACGGTTTTTGGAAAGCTCGCTTGGGAATCGGGCGGTGTCATTGAATACCGCGATCCGGAAGAGCCATGGTGAGTTCGTGCTTTTCTTGGCGCCATCTGTTTTGGTGGGTGAAGAGACATTGCGTCGTTTCTTTTTCCAACTGGATCAGGAACGGAATATCGGGGCGATTGGCTTGCGGATCTTGGATACGCATGGCGAGTTATGCCGTTTGAGCAAGCGGGCTTTCCCGCATTTGGATTTATTGCTTTACCGTCTTTATGGTCTTTCGGATTTGTATCCAAACTCGAAACGCTATGGCGCTTATTTCTTGCCCGACTGCGTCGCGGACAAAGCTTATGAGGTGGATGTTTTATCGACTCAATATATGCTCGTGCGGCGGGAAGCTTTAGAGAAAGCGGGGCTTTTTGACGAGCGTCTCGATGAGTGGATGCTGGATATAGACCTCTCGTTTCGCCTTTGGCAGGCGGACTATCGGGTGATGTATATGCCTGAGCGGGTCTTGTGCGGTCAGTCGGTTGAGAAGGAGATGACTGGTGAGGATTGGAAACGCTTATTTGAAGCGGTGAAAGACTTTTACGCGAAAAATGGTGAGGCGATTGATGGCTTGAATCGGTTATTGATCTCTCTCGGCCTTTTCCTTTATCCCTTGCGGAGACGATTGATCAAGTCTACCCATCGTTTCGCTCCGGCTGCCACTCGTCGTCTGCTGATCCTTTCGGTGGAGGAGAATTTCCCACGATTGAAAAGTTTGGCGGAGGAGAAAATTCCTAATTTGCGTTCGGTGAGTCATTGGAACTTGGGTGAGGAACGTGTGATGGGGGCCATCAGTCGACGTAATCAAATGAAGGGTTATACGGATTATTTGTTTGCCGTGCCTGACGTGCGATTGGACCAGCTGTTCCTTTTCATGGAGAGGCAGCCGAATAAGAGTTCTTTCTACCATTTATATATTAAGGCGCAAGATCGTTTAATCTCATTTCCTTAAAGCATGGGGAAGATGACAAAAAGAACGGGATATTTGGAAGATGACCAGGTCCGGCTACGGGCATTGGAGCCAGAGGACTTGGAATTCCTTTATAACTGCGAGAATGATTCCTCTTTATGGGAGTTTGGTTCGACATTGGCGCCTTTTTCCCGTTATATCTTGAGGGAATATATCGAGAATTCCCATCAGAGCCTTTATGAATCCCGGCAATTGCGACTGATCTTGGAGCTTCGGGAAGCTCGTGAGACGATTGGCTTGCTGGATCTTTTTGATTTTGACCCTCACAATCGGCGCGCCGCTTGCGGAATTTTGGTCGCTCAGGCTTACCAAGGGAAAGGATTTGGAAGCCGGGGAATGGCGTTACTTGTCGATTACGCTTTCTCGTTCCTTGGTTTGCGGCAAGTCTATGTGCATATTCCCGCCCATAACATCGCTTGCCTTCATTTGTGTGAACATTGTGGTTTTGAACGCACGGCTGTCTTGAAAGATTGGGTCGTGACGGGAAACCGTCATTACACGGATGTCTACGTTTTGCAGCGGATTAATTCAAGTATGGATCTTTAGGGTATTTCACCCAGTTCTCGTAGCTTTTGCCTAAGAGCTTGACGGAACGTTTCCAATAGTCTTCACCCTCAGCCGTGAAGATGTCAAGGTTCGTGTGGCTGATCGCCCAGGAGTTTTGGGAAATCTCATGGGCCAACTGTCCTTTGTCCCACCCGGAATAACCCAGGAAGAAACGAACTTTTCCTTCGATTGGATTGCCCGCGAGGATGTAATCTTTTAAAAGAGTGAAGTCGCCATCGAAAAATAGGCCTTCGCCTACTTTTATCGTGTCAGGAATCACTAAGTCGCCTAAAGAATGGATGAAGAATAACCGGTCTGGACATACGGGTCCCCCCAAGTAAATCGGCATGGGTGACTCATGTTCCAGTTCGGGAAAGAAGGAATTGACCAGCAGGCTGGTGCGTTTGTTTAAAACGAAACCTAACGCTCTGCTGTCTACATATTCAACAAGCAAGACGACAGCTCTTTGAAAGTAGACGTCTTGTAGGAACGGTTCCGAAATGAGGATGCAGCCTTGTTTCGGCAGTAGATCGTTATGTACGATCTTGAACATGTTTTTCGAGGAACTCATTTTCTTGCTTGTTTATTTGTTTTTTTAAATCGTTTGACAAGTATAGGGAAAATTAAGACAGGAGGGGATGAGATTCCCGTTATTTATTGTTAATGCGCAACAAATAACGGGAATTACCTTTCTTGAGAACCGATTAGGCGTGGTCCGCGTGGAATTGCTTCAAGCGTTCTTCCAGGAGGGCGTACTGGTGGTCTTTGATAAACGAGGTGCAAGCCCGGAGGCCTTCTTGATGGCTACCGGTCGTGCTCAGGGAGATCGCGCTGACGCCGTAGTAGATCAGTTCTTCCATCAACTTGCTGCCGGTCATGCCTGGGTAACCGATCGTGAAATAGAAGCCGTCGGCGATGGGCTGGTCCAGGTCGTGATCGTAGACGACATAGAAACCATTATCGGTGAAGATCTTCTTCA